>NZ_FMDF01000107.1 GCF_900091955.1 Streptomyces sp. Ncost-T10-10d | reverse complement strand
GCGCCGCGAGTGGCGGCGCATCGCGAGCGGCCGGGCCAGCAGCTCGGGGAGACCCAGTGCTACCGGTTCTCCAGCGGTCATGACGTCACCCGTTCCCGGAGACGGTCTCGCGCATGGCGCGCAGGGATTCCTTCAGCGATCCCATGGTGGCGAGGACGGCGGTGGGCTCGTAACCGCAGTGCGCCATGCAGTTGGCGCAGCGCGGGTCCTTGCCCCGGCCGTACTTGTCCCAGTCGGTCTCCTCGATGAGCTCGCGGTACGTTGGGACGTACCCGTCACTCATCAGATAGCAGGGCCGCTGCCAGCCGAAGAGCGAGTAGTTCGGGATCGCCCACGCGGTGCACGGGAAGTCCGCCTTGCCCTCCAGGAAGTCCAGGAACAGCGGCGAGTGGTTCAGTCGCCAGCGTGACCGGTTGCCGCCCGCGAACGACTTCTTGAACAGTTCCCGGGTCTGCTCGACGCCGAGGAAGTGCTCCTGGTCGGGTGCCTTCTCGTACGCATAGGCGGGCGAGATCATCATCTCGTCGACCTTCAGATCGTCATTGAGATAGTTCAGGACCTCGATGACGGTCTGCGGGGTGTCGGTGTTGAAGAAGGTGGAGTTCGTGGTGACCCGGAAGCCGCGGCGCTTGGCCTCCTTGATCGCCGCCACCGCCTCGTCGAACACGCCTTCCTTGGCGACCGATTCATCGTGCCGTTCGCGCAGCCCGTCGATGTGCACGGCGAAGGCGAAGAACGGCGACGGGGTGAATTTCTCGATCTTTTTACGCAGCAGCATCGCATTGGTGCAGAGGAAGACGTACTTCTTCTTTTTCACCAGTTGCCGCACGATTTCGTCGATCTGCGGGTGCATCAGGGGTTCGCCGCCCGCGATGGAAACCATCGGGGCTCCCGATTCCAGTACCGCGCCGACGGCCTGGGCCACCGGCATGCGCTGCTTCAGAACTCCGGCCGGATGCTGGATCTTCCCACATCCCTCGCACGCCAGATTGCAGGCGAACAAAGGCTCCAGCTCGACAATGAGCGGGAACTTGTCCCGCTTGCGGAGCTTCTGTTCAATGAGGTACGTCGCAACCTTGATGGTCTGGCGGAGCGGCATGGCCATCTAGCTCACCTCCTGGGGAGCAGCAGAGATCGGTGCCATTCGTAGAAAGCCGGTAGGACGGCACGGAGAACACGGAAAGCCGATATTCCACCGCGTATCGTGCCGATGCGGACGAGCTCATGCTCCGGAGCGTCCACGACCACCCGTACGGCGGCAACCGGGCGTGGCCCGGACCGCAGAGCGGCGCGGAGAGTGGCGGCGGACTCCATGTCCACCGCGATCGCTCCGGTGGCCCGCAACTCGGCCCGCTCATGTCCGCGTACGACATGGGCGGAACCGGTCAGCGGACCGGTGTGGACGGTGCGGCCGGGCACCGCACTTGCGAGGGCCTCTGCGAGCAGGCCCGTGCCGGTACAGACCGTCGAGTCCCCGGATTCCCTGGTCTCGGCGGCGACCACCAGGTCCCCGGGGTGCATGCCGGGTGACAGCCCGGCGCAGAATCCGGAGGCGAGCACCGCCGTGCCGGGCGCCCGGTCCTGACCGAGCGCCCGTGACACGGCCGCCTCGGCGGCCTTGGGGCCCATGCCCGTACGGAGTACGGTCACCGGGCCCGGAGCGTCACCGGCCCTGCCTCTGCCACTGCGCAGGGCGAATTGCTCGATGCCGAGCGCACAGGCGATCAACAGCGGCGCTGCGGGGCCGGCCGTCCCCGGACCATCGCCCATCAGGCCCCCCTGCGGGTGGCCGTGCGGTCGGCGAACGGTTCGCCGTACACGTACCGTCCGAGTGCGGTGAGCGGGAAGACCTGCCGGTAGAGGTGGTAGTTGATGGAGAAGTCCCAGGGGAAGCCGGTTCCGGTGAAGTACGGCTCGTCCCACGACCCGTCGGCCTGCTGCGTCTCGCTGAGCCAGGACACTCCCCGCTGCACGGCCTTGCTGTCGCGCCGTCCCGCAGCGAGCAGTGCGAGCAGTGCCCACGCGGTCTGGGAGGCGGTCGAGGCGCCGTGCCCGATCCACTTGTCCTCCTGGTACGAGCGCAGGTCCTCGCCCCAGCCGCCGTCGTCGTTCTGTACGGACTCCAGCCAGCCGACCGCGCGGCGGATCGCCGGATGCGTGACGGGCAGTCCGGCGGCCACCAGTGCGGGCACCACCGACCCTGTGCCGTATACGTAGTTGACGCCCCAGCGGCCGAACCATCCGCCGCTCGCGTCCTGTTCGGCGAGCAGCCACTCGATACCGCGCCGGGTGGCCGGGTGCCCGGACCGCCCCTCGACGGCGAGCATCTCGACCACGTGCCCGGTGACATCGGCGGACGGCGGGTCGATGACCTCACCGAAGTCGCAGAAGGGCAGCCGGTTGGGGAACGTGCTGGTGTTGTCCGCGTCGAACGCGCCCCAGGCCCCGTTGCGGGACTGCATGCCGAGGTTCCAGCGCACTCCGCGCCTGATGGCGGCCTCGATGCGTGCCTTGTCGGGGTGGCGGACCCGGCGCAGCGCGAGGACCACCTCCGCGGTGTCGTCGATGTCCGGGTAGTTGTCGTTGTGGAACTCGAACGCCCAGCCGCCCGGATTGAGCCGGGGACGGCGCACGGACCAGTCGCCGGGTCGCACGATCTCCTCGCCGAGCATCCAGTCCGCGGCCTTCACGAGCGCCGGGTGGTCGGGGCTGACCCCGGCGTCGGCGAGGGCGATGGTGGCGAGGCAGGTGTCCCAGACCGGGGACTGGCAGGCCTCGATCATCCGGGCGCCGTCCTCGCGCCAGACGGCGAAGCGGTCGAGCGAGGCGAGTCCGGCCCGCATCACCGGGTGGTCCAGGTCGTAGCCGAGCAGGTGCAGGGCGATGACGGAGTACACGGCGGGCGGCTGGATGCCTCCCCAGCAGCCGTCGTTCTCCTGGCGTTCGATGATCCAGCGGGCCGCCGCGTTCATGGCGGTCCGGCGCAGCTTGCGAGGTGCGATCCGGTGGTACGCGTGCAGCGCCTTGTCCAGGCGCTGGAAGACTCCGTCCCAGCTCGCCGCCGGAGCGGCGGGCCTGGGTGGGTTCGGGTGGCGTGGGTCGGTGTGCAGCTCGTCGAGGGCGAAGGGGGCCGGTCGTACCGGCCGCTTGGCCGAGACGATGGTGAGCGGCACGATGGTCTGGCGGGCCCAGCAGCCGAAGTCATAGATGTTGAGCGGAACCCATTTGGGAAAGAACATCAGCTCGGGCGGGAGTTCCGGCAGGTCGTCCCATTTCCACCAGCCGAAGAGGGCGAGCCAGATCCGGGTGAAGACGCGGCTCGCCGCGATTCCGCCCCGTTCCCTGATCCATCCCGAGGCCCGGGCCATGTGCGGTTCGTCCGGCCGGTCTCCGGCCAGCCGCAGCGCCACGTACGCCTCAATGGTGGTGGAGAGTTCGCCGGGGCCGCCGTGGAAGGTGGCCCAGGTGCCGTCTCCGCGCTGTTCGCCGCGGATGAAACGGCCGGCCGCCGATACGGTGGCCTGGTCCTGAATGCCGAGGAATTGACGGAGCAGCAGATCCTCGGCGTCCATGGTGACGTTGGTGGCGAGGTCGCCCTTCCACCAGCCCTGCTCGTCCTGCCTGCCGAGGAGATGCTCCACCGAGCGTTCCGCGGCCCGCCGCGCGGCGGCGAGTACGTCGTCCGCGGCGATGATTGTATCGGTCGGATTACTGGCCGAGGCTGCGCGGGAGCTCACAGCTCCGGTGCTTCCGTCGGTCGTCGCTGTCATGGCTTCCCCTTCGTGCAGTTGTTCCTCTGCTGTGCTGGGGTCTCCGTCGGCCGGCGCCCGGGACGGGCACCGGCCGGCGACTGCGAGTCATATGGAGCAGATGGTGATCATCTCTTTCGTACGACGACGAAGTCCGCGAGCGCTGTGAGCTGCGCCCGCACGGTTGGCGGCATGTCGACCCGGTGCAGTGCCTCGATGGCGACCGCATGCTGGCGACGGGCCTCCTGGGCGGTCCATTCGCGGCCGCCCGCCTCCTCGATGAGCGCCGCGCGGGCGGCGAACTCCTCTTCGGAGAAGCTGTCGAAATCACTGCTCTTGGCGTCGGCGGCGAGCAGTTCGCCGAGGCGCTCCGAGGCCGGGCCGCCCGCTGCGAGCGCGGCGACGACCGGCAGGGACTTCTTGCGCTGGCGCAGATCGCTCCAGGTCTGCTTGCCCGTGGACTCGGGGTCGCCCCAGATGCCGAGCAGATCGTCGACGGCCTGGAAGGCGAGGCCGAGGTGGTAGCCGTATGCCTCCAGGGTGTCGGCGGTCCGGTCGTCGGCGCCGCCGAGAACCGCGCCGATGGAGCAGGCGCAGGCGAGCAGGGCGCCGGTCTTGTTGCCCTCCATCTCCAGGCACTCCTCGACGGTGACCCGCTCGCGGTGCTCGTAGGAGATGTCCTGGGCCTGCCCGTCGATGAGCTTGCGGGTGGCGACGGTCAGCCGACGGGCCGCGCGGCCCGCCTCGACGGTGCCGAGCTCCAGCAGGATCTCGTTGGCGAGCGCGAAGAGCGCGTCGCCGACCAGGATCGCCTGGGCGGGGCCGTGCACCTTCCAGACGGTGTCGCGGTGGCGGCGCTGTTCGTCGCCGTCCATCAGGTCGTCGTGCAGCAGCGAGAAGTTGTGCACGAGTTCGACGGCCACGGCGCCGGGGACGCCCGCCTCGGCGGCGGCGCCGGCCGCCTCCGCGGACAGCAGGGCGAGCGCCGGGCGCACGGCCTTGCCGCCGTCGCCGTCGGAGGGCCGTCCCTGGGCGTCGATCCAGCCGAAGTGGTAGGCGGCGACGGTGTCCATGGGTGGTGCGAGCCGGTCAACGGCGGCCCGGAGCACCGGCGCGGAAAGGGCCCGTCCGCGCTCCAGAAGCGCGGTGACGTCCGTGGTGTCGGCCACGGTGTCGAAAGCCGGATTCGCCGGGGTCACTGACTCTCCTCTTGTTCCGGTGGTACTGCTCATGCCGCCTCCTGCAGCGGATGTTCATGGGTGCCGCCGAGCGTCCGGAGCGCGGCGTCCGCTGCGCTGAACCCGCTGCGGACGGCACCCTCCAACGTCGCGGGCCAGCCGGTGGCCGTCCACGCTCCGGCCAGACTGAGGCCTGGGGTACGGGTGCGGGCTCCGGGCCGCAGTCGGCCGACGCCGGGGGCGGGGGCGAACGTCGCCGTGCGCTCCCGGGTGACGAAGAAATCCCTGATCCCGGCCCCGCGGGCGGCCGGAAGGAGCCGCTCCAGCTCGGGCAGGTAGCGCTTTCGCAGCTCGGCGACGGGGAGGTCGATCTCCTCGTCGGCGGCGGACTGGGACAACGCGAGGTACTGCCCGGGTCCGGTGAGACCCGAGGCGTCCGTGCGGTCGAAGACCCACTGGACCGGGGAGCCGAGCGCGGCGAAGAACGGGCGGCGCAGCACCTTGCGGTCGTAGACCACGTGCACATTGAGGATCGGCGAGGTGCCGATGTCGAGCAGCCGCTCCGGCTCGTCGAGTGCGCCCTCCGGCAGCAGGTCGTGGGTCTCGCGCTGCGGGACGGCGAGGACGACGGTGTCCGCCTCGATCCGTTCACCGCCGGTGTCGACGATCCAGCAGCCGTCCTCCGCACGGGTGATGGAGGACGCCTTCGTACGCAGTTCGGTGCGTACCCCGGCGGAGTCAAGGGCCTTGCGGGCCAGTGTGTCGTGCACCTCGCCGAGCGGCACGCTCGCCCATCCGATGTCTGCGGCGCCGGGTTCGGAGAGGAGTCCGGTCTTGAAGACCTTCGCGGCAAGGGCCAGCGAGGCATTCGGCGCGGTGGCGTTGAGCGTGGCGACGCCCACCAGGTCCCAGAGGGCCTCGATGGTGCGCGGCGACTGCCCGTGACGGGCGAGCCAGCTGCCGAAGTCGACGGCGTCGAGCGCGGGGTCGTCCGGGTCCAGCCGGCCCAGCGCCAGTGCGGCGCGTCCGACGCCCGCCCGCTCGGAGAGCGAGAGATGCGGATAGCCGGCGAGTCCGGCGGCGAGGTGGAACGGCACCGGCAGTGCGTTGCGGCGCAGCCGTCCCAGCCGGGGGCCGGCGGGGCGCCCGACATCGAGAACAGGCACGTCCAAACGGTTTTGCAGGGGTGCCAGCCGCGTCCCGTCGACACGGTCGAGGAACCAGCGGTAAGCGGTGCAGCAGCGCAGATAGACATGCTGTCCGTTGTCGACGGTCAGTTCGCCGCGCCGGAAGGAGAAAGCGAGTCCGCCGAGCCTCGGCCGCCCTTCGAGCAGGGTCACGTCAAGCCCGGCGTCGGCGAGACGCAGGGCAGCGGTGATGCCGGCGAGTCCGCCGCCGATCACGACCGCGCGGGAGGAACGCGGGGCGTCGTCCGTCATACGTCCTCCTTTCGCCAGGTCACTTCAGTCAGGGACGCGCCAGTACACCAGAGGGTTGACCACTGACCGACGCGACTCACCGTGATGCACATGTTGCGCGAGATGTCCGTACGGCGCATCAGACACGCCCCCTGGCCGTGCGGCGGGAGATGTACCGCGCATCGAGGCCCGACAGTCCACGCACCGCGACATACGCCTTCTCGTGGCCGGGCAGCGAGACCCGGCCACGCAGCACCGCCTCGGGGTCGCGCTCGATCCGGTCGAGCAGCCGCCGGTAGATGCCCGCCATGGCCGCGACACAGGCACCGCTGCGCCGGTCCAGCATCGGCAGCAGCCGGTATCCCTCGGCGAACAGGGCGCGGGCGCGCCGTACCTCGAAGTGGACCAGGCCCGCGAAGTCGGCGCCGGACGGCGGGGTGGCCCGGTGGAAGCCGGCCGAGCAGCCGAACTTGGCGAGGTCGTCGGCAGGCAGATACGTACGCCCGTTGCCCGCGTCCTCACGTACGTCGCGCAGGATGTTGGTCAGCTGGAGCGCGAGACCGAGCGTGTCGGCGTACTCCGCGGCCCGGTCGGAGCCGGGAGCGCCCGGTTCCGTGCCGAAGACGCCCAGGCTGAGGCGGCCGATGGCGCCCGCGACACAGCGGCAGTAGACCTTGAGATCGTCCCAGGTCTCGTACGTCGCACCGCGCACGTCCATCAGCACGCCGTCGATGAGTTCGTCGAGGCCGCCGAGCGGGAGCGGGAATCTGCGCGCGGCGTCGGCGAGCGCGACGGCCACCGGGTCGGTGTCGTCCTCGTCGATCACGCCGCCCCGGATCCGGTCCAGCAGTGTGCGGGTGCTCTCCAGGCGGGTCCGCTTGGTCTCCGGCTCCAGCTCGCCGTCACCGATGTCGTCGACACGACGGGAGAAGGCGTACAGCGCCGACATGGCCTGTCGCTTCTCGGCCGGCAGCAGCCTGATGCCGTACGCGAAGTTACGCGCCTGCTGTCCGGTGACCGCCTCGCAGTAACTGTATGCGGCCTGTACCGGTGCCGACATATACGTCGTCTGTCCCTCCACGGTCCGGCTCACCCCTCTCTACGCGCTCTTCGCAAGACAACTCCCACTTCGCGCAGCAGGCTGGGCTTGGTGGGCTTGGGCGGTCCGGGCAGTACGTCGAACCCGGCGGCCGCGATCGCGGTGAGGGCGGCACGCCCCCCTCCCACGAATCCGGCGAGAAGCAGCTTGAGCCTGCCGTGGACGCTACCCACCAAGGGGGTGCCTTCATTCAGCAGTTCCCGAGCGCGTTCTGCTTCGTACGCAACCAGTGAACGCACCGATGCGCCCCCCGACGGGGTCGCCAGATCGGATTCGCGGACATGGAACCGGGCCATGTCGTCCGCGGGCAGATAGATCCGGTCGCGGCCGAGGTCCTCGGTGACGTCCTGGAGGTGCTCCACGATCTGCAGGGCCGTGCAGACGGCGTCGGAGCGCCGGATGCGTTCGGGGGTGGCGGTGCCGGTGATCTGCAGGACAAGTCGGCCCACGGGGTTGGCGGAGAGCTCGCAGTAGGAGACGAGGTCCTCGTACGTGCCGTACCGGCGGACCTTCTGGTCCTGCCGGTTCGCCTCGATGAGGCCGAGGAAGGGATCGGGTGTGAGCGCGCAGCGCCGCACAGTGGGGCGCAGGGCACGCAGCAGGGGGTGGCGCGGGCCGCCCGCGGTGTCGAAGACCCGGTGCAGATCGGCCTCGAAGGCATCGAGCATGGCGAGCCGGTCCTCGGTCTGCGCCGGGTCGAGCCCGAGATGGCGGGCGTCCGCACCGCCGGGGGCGAGATCGCCGTCGCCGATGTCGTCGACGAGACGGGCGTAGCCGTAGACGGCCATCAGGTCGTCGCGCCAGGCGCGCGGCAGAAAGAAGGGGGCTACGGGGAAATTCTCGTCCGCAGCCTTGTCGAGGGTGCTGGGCACGGCGGCATCGGGGTGCGCCTGCTGGGTACGGGTCACCACCGACCGCCCGGCGCTGGGACGGCGTGAGCACCTCGGAGCTGGAGATTTTCCGTCATAGCCGTCACATCTCCCGTTCTACACTGCTGACCTAAAACATCCCATTCCGGACACGCCGCCCGCTCTACCGAGTGCGGAGCACGCCGCCAGGCCGTATGGCCAGGCACTATCGCCCCACTTGCAACGAATCAGCACCGCTACAGCTTACGTTGTACAACGCTCATCGATACGTCGGGGTGTTACGCGCAGAGGAACAACGCGTCCTGCCCCGCCAACCTTCCCTGTGCGCAAGGAAATTGACGTCATCCGACGGGAGGAGATCTTGTGCAGGGCGTACCGCCGGGGGTGGTGGGCGCCGCCGGGAGTCCATGCTCCGGACACCGAGGCGGCCTCCGCCGGAGAGTTCCGGCGGAGGCCGCCTCGGTGTCGCGGGACCCGGGAGCAGTTATTTCCCGGTCTCGCGCTCATAGGCCTTGAGGACCTCGTCCGTCGGTCCGTCCATCAGCAGCTCGCCCTTTTCCAGCCACAGCACCCGGTCGCAGGTGTCCCTGATGGACTTGTTGCTGTGACTGACCAGGAAGACGGTGCCCGCTTCCTTGCGGAGCTCCCTGATGCGCTTCTCGGAACGGATCTGGAACTTGCGGTCACCGGTCGCCAGCGCCTCGTCGATCATGAGGACGTCGTGGTTCTTCGCGGCGGCGATGGAGAAACGCAGCCGGGCGGCCATACCGGAGGAGTACGTCCGCATCGGAAGGGTGATGAAGTCGCCCTTCTCGTTGATGCCGGAGAAGTCGACGATGCCCTGGTAGCGCTCGCGGATCTCCTCGCGCGACATACCCATCGCGAGACCGCCGAGCACCACGTTGCGCTCACCGGTCAGGTCGCTCATCAGCGCCGCGTTCACCCCGAGCAGCGACGGCTGGCCGTCCGTGTACACCTTGCCGTGCTCGGTCGGCAGCAGACCGGCGATGGCCCGCAGCAGGGTGGACTTGCCGGAGCCATTGGTTCCGATGAGGCCGATGGCCTCGCCGCGGTAGGCGGTGAAGGAGACTCCGCGGACGGCGTGCACCTTCCGCACACCGCGCGGCTCGCCCTTGCCGCGGCGCAATATCCGGCTCAGCGCCGCAGTGGCGCTGCCCTTGCCTCCGCCGGCGCCATTGACTCGGTACACGATGTGCACATCGTCGGCGATGACGGTGGGGACGCGCCCCGAAGTGTTGTCGTCAGCCACGGCCGTACCGTTCCTCTGCCTTCCAGAAGTACACAAAGCCCACGACGCCGACGAGGACCGCCCAGGCGAGTGCCACGACCCAGATGTGCGACGGCAGGTTCTCCGAGCCGTAGCCGTCGATCAGCGCGAAGCGGATCAGGTCCATGTAGATGGCCGCCGGGTTGTACTGGAGCACGTTGGCGATCCAGTCCGGCTTGTCCTTGAGCATCACCGGGATGGAGAACATGACGCCCGACGCGTACATCCAGGTCCGCATGACGAACGGCATCAGCTGGGCGAGGTCGGGGGTCTTGCTGCCGAGCCTGGCCATGATCATCGCCAGGCCGGTGTTGAAGAGGAACTGCATCACCAGCGCCGGGATGATCAGCAGCCAGGAGAGACCCGGATAGCTGCCGAAGGCGACGGCCACGACCGCGAGCACGATCATCGAGAACAGCAGTTGCTGGAGCTGCTGCAGCGAGAACGAGATGGGCAGCGAGGCGCGCGGGAAGTGCAGCGCCCGGACCAGTCCGAGGTTGCCGGAGATGGCCCGTACACCCGCCATCACCGAGCTCTGGGTGAAGGTGAAGACAAAGACACCGGTCACCAGGAACGGGATGAAGACCTCCTGGGTCATTCCCTTCCTGGTACCCAGGATCAGCCCGAAGATCAGGTAATAGACCAGAGCGTTGAGCAGTGGTGTGGCCACCTGCCACAGCTGGCCGAGCTTCGCCTGGCTGTACTGGGCGGTCAGCTTCGCCCTGGAGAACGCCATGATGAAGTGGCGGCGGCCCCAGAGCTGCCGGACGTACTCGAAGAGCCCTGGCCGGGCGCCGCTCACCGTCAGGCCGTACTTGGTGGCCGTCTCGGCCGCGTTCAGGCCGTCGTCCGTGGATGGTGGGGTGCTCAGCGCGACCGCACCATCATGGGTTGTGTCACTCACCAGATGAAACTCTCGTATTCAGGATGCGCAGCCAGTCGCGGGTGCGGCTCGGAGCGGACAGGTCCCGTGGAGAAAACGTACGACTCATGCTCTCAGAGGAAAGACTCTCAGATCACGGGAGGGCGACCGAGTCTGGTCAGCCGCCATACCGTGCGCCAGCTCATCGGACGGCGGGTTCCGCACGGCGTGGACCAGCCTTCCCGGAAGCCGCCGAACCATGCCTTGAGGGCCGGGCCGGAGGGCTTGCGCAGCAGGGTCAGCAGCAGCCAGACGCCGAGGTAGGCGGGGACCAGCGGCGCGGGCAGATTGCGCCGGGCCAGCCAGACCCGGTTGCGGGCCACCATGCGGTGGTACACCGCGTGCCGCGACGGGGCGGTCGTCGGGTGGTTGAGGACCATGTCCGCGCGGTAGTCGATCATCCAGCCGGCGTCCAGTGCCCGCCAGGCGAGATCGGTCTCCTCGTGCGCGTAGAAGAACTGACCGGGCAGTGGCCCGACCTCGGCGATGACCTTGCTGCGTACGGCGTTGGCGCCACCGAGGAAGGTCGTCACGCGCGAGGAGCGCATCGGATCGGCGGCACGCAGCCGCGGTACGTGGCGGCGCTGGGTGACGCCGGTGTCGGGGTCGGCGATACGGAAGCTGATGATGCCCAGCTCGGGATCGGCCTCGAACGCCTGCCGGCACAGCTCGGCGGTGTCGGTGAGCGGCAGCAGGCCGTCGTCGTCGAGGAAGAGCAGAGCGTCCACATCGGCTCCGGACGGGCCGAATGCCTCGATCCCGACGTTGCGCCCGCCCGGGATGCCGAGGTTCTCGGGCAGCTCGACGGTGCGTACACCCGCGGGAACGTCCGGTACGGGGGCGCCGTTGCCGACGACCACCACTTCGATCCGGTCGCCTTCCTGCTTGGCGACCGAATCGAGGAGGGCGCGCAACTCCTCGGGCCGGTTGCCCATCGTGATGACGACCGCGCCGAGCTTCATGGGGGTGCTCACTTCAGCCTGCTCGACGCCAGGATCGACACGAGGTGCAGGAGGGTCTGGACGATGGCGATGCCGGCCAGGATCGCGATGCCGAGGCGGCTGAAGAACAGGTCGCCGTGGACCACATCGAGGATCGCGGCCACCAGAATGAAAAGGCTGGCCTCGATGCCGCCGACGAGGCGGTGGAACTTCAGCGCGGCAGCGGCGCGGCGGGCGAGCGCCAGACCGGAGGAACGCGGCACGGACGCCTCGTCCTTGACAGCGGGCAGTCCGCTGCGCTGGCGGGCGACGTCGACCAGGTCGGTCTCGGCCTTGATCAGGATCGCGCCGAGCGCGGCGAGCGTCCCGAGGAACGCCCACAGCCAGTTGGCCGAGCTGCCGTTCTGGTGGAACACGTCCGCACCCCGGATGCCGAAGCCGACCAGAAGGGCCGCCTCGCAGAGGTAGTGGCCGATCCGGTCGAGGTAGACACCGGTGATCGAGGTCTGCTTGCGCCAGCGGGCGACCTCTCCGTCGACGCAGTCGAGCAGAAGATAGATCTGGAACAGCACGACGGCGAGGATCGCGCCGGTCAGCCCCGGGATCAGCAGGGCGGCGCCGCCTATGACGCCCACGACCACCATGAGGTAGGTGAGCTGGTTCGGCGTGATCTTCGTGTTCACCAGGTACGGGTCCAGGTGCAGCGAGATCTCCCGCATGTACATGCGCCCGGCCCAGTGCTCACCGCTGCGCCGGTCCTTCACTCCGTCCGGGTGGACGACCGGACGGAGTTCAGCTACTGATGGTCTTGGCATAGTCGGCGTACGCGTCCCTGATCTGGTCGGTGGACAGGTTGAGGTGTTCCAGGATCGTGAAACGTCCCGGGCGGGTCTGCGGGGCGTAGTCGACGGCCCTGACGAACTCGTCGGCGGTGAAACCGATGTCTTCGGGCAGGACAGGCAGGCCATGGCGGCGCAGGGTGACCGCCATGAGCAGCGAGTCCTCGCGCGCACCGCGCAGATGCATGGCGAAGCAGGCGCCGAGGCCGACCTGCTCGCCGTGGCTCGCCGCACGCTTGGGGTACAGCAGATCGAAGGCGTGGTTGATCTCGTGGCAGGCGCCCGAGGCCGGCCGGGAGTCCCCGGCGACCGACATCGAGATGCCCGTCAGCACGAGGCCCTCGGCCAGCACCTTGAGGAAGGCGTCGTCACCGATCCCGCCGGGATGACGGAGCACCGCCTCGCCGGCCTGCCGGGCCATGGCCGCGGCGAGTCCGTCGATCTCCTCGCCGTTGACCTCATGGGCGAGTTCCCAGTCGGCCACGCAGGAGATGTTGGAGACCGCATCGCCGATGCCGGAGCGTACGAAGCGGGCCGGTGCCTCACGGACGATGTCGAGATCGATGACGACGGCGATCGGGGTGGGTACTCCGTAGGAGCCCCGGCCGTTGTCGTTGTCCAGTGTCGCGACCGGCGAGCAGAGGCCGTCGTGGGCGAGGTTCGTCGCCACCGCGACCAGGGGCAGGCCGACGCGCGCCGCAGCGTACTTCGCCACGTCGACGATCTTGCCGCCGCCGAGGCCGACCACGGCGTCGTACCGGTTGCCCTTGATGTCGTCGGCGAGCTTGACGGCCGAGTCGAGGGTGCCGTCGGCGACCGGATACCAGTGGGCGCCGGGCAGCGCGGGGGCCAGCCGCTCGCGCAGGGCGCGCCCCGAACCGTCGCTGATCGCGACGGCGAGCTTGCCGGAGGCGGAGATCCGCTGGTCGGCGAGGAGACCGGCCAGATCGTCCAGGGCGCCGCGGCGGATGTCGACGACGACCGGGGACGGGATGAGCCGGGTCAGTACAGGCACGCGATCTCACGGCCCTTCGCGAGGTCGTCGTGGTTGTCGATCTCGACCCACGCCACTTCGCCGATGGGGGCCACGTCGACGGTGAAGCCGCGGTTCACGAGCTCCTGGTAGCCGTCCTCGTAGTAGAGGTCGGGGTCGCGCTCGAACGTCGCCTTCAGCGCGTCGGCGAGCTCCGCTGCGGCCTCCGGCTCGATGAGGGTGACGCCGATGTACTCACCGGTCGCGGTGGCCGGGTCCATCAGCTTGGTGATGCGTCGCACACCCTTGTCGCCCTCGGTGACGACCTTCATCTCCTCGTCGGCGAGGTGCTTCACGGTGTCGAGGGCGAGGATGATCTTCTGGCCATTGCCCCGGGCGGCGAGCAGGGTCTTCTCGACGGAGACCGGGTGGACGGTGTCGCCGTTGGCCAGGATGACGCCGCGCGTCAGAACGTCCCGGGCGCACCACAGGGAGTAGGCGTTGTTCCACTCCTCGGCCTTGTCGTTGTCGATCAGGGTGAGGGTCACGCCGTACTTCGCCTCGAGCTCGGCCTTCCGGTCGTACACGGCTTCCTTGCGGTAGCCGACGACGACGGCGACCTCGGTCAGGCCGATCTCCGCGAAGTTCGCCAGCGTCATGTCCAGGACCGTCTTCGCAGCGCCGTCCTGTTCAGGACCCACAGGCACGAGAGCCTTCGGGAGCGTGTCGGTGTAGGGGCGCAGACGCCGTCCTGCACCGGCTGCCAGTACGAGGCCGATCATGCGGGTTCTCCTTCGTCGTGTACGGCGGGTGCTCCGGAGGACACCCAGAAGCGGATGGACTCCACGAGCACCACCAGCGCCACAGCCACCGCGAGAACGGTGAGTGCCACGGTGAACGCTGAATGCTGAGTGAGTACGGCGGCGAGTACGGCCACCACCAGAGTGCGGCCCTCGTGCCCACCGATCGTGCGTACCAGCCACTGGGGCGGCGCGCCGGTGCCGCCGCGAATGCGGTACACCGTGTCGTAGTGATGGTAGGCGACGGCCGAGACCAGCCCGAAGGCTGCCGGAAGGGCTCCCGGGACATCGCTGCGGGCGGCGAGAACGAGGATGGTGCAGTACTCCGCCGCCCTGAATATCGGAGGTACGAGCCAGTCGAGGGCGCCCTTGAGGGGGCGGGCCACGGCAATACCCGAGCAGATCGCGTAGAACACCGCGGCGAAGATCATCTGCTTGCTGCCGAACGGCTGCTGCAGAGCGGCGGCGATCAATGCCCCCGCGCCGACGAGCGCGATCACAGGTGCGCTCCAGGCGCCCCCGATCCGGGGGCCCCGTACCGCCACGACCTGGGCAAGGGGACCGGAGTCGGCCAGGTCGGCGAGTGCCCGGGCGGCGCGGTCGGTGCGCTCCGCCTTGCGGGTCAGCGAGCGCAGCAGGCGGCCCGCGGTGGTGTAGCAGGCCGCAAAGGCGCAGCCGATGAGCAGGGCGTAGAAGACGATCCGGGGTGTGGTCACCGCGGTCAGTACCGCGATCATCGCCCAGCGCTCGCCGATCGGCAGCACTATCATCCGGCGCAGCCAGACCGTCCAGCCGACGCTGTCGAGCCTGTCGGAGAGGGCAGCCGTGGGGCTCGAATTGGCCACCGCGTCATGGTTCGCCTCGTTGAACGAGAAGTCGATGACATGGCGGCAGGCCTGGAGCACCATCGCGCCGAGGGCCAGTGCCCATACGTCGTCACCGCCGCGGGCGGCGCCGAGGGCGAGGCCCGCGTAGTACGCGTACTCCTTGGCCCGGTCGAAGGTGGCGTCCAGCCAGGCACCCATCGTCGAGTACTGCAGCGAGTAGCGGGCGAGCTGCCCGTCGGTGCAGTCCAGGACGAAGGAGAAGAGCAGCAGCAGTCCGGCGGCGATGTAGCCGCCGCGGGTGCCGGTCGCCGCGCTGCCCGCCGCGATCAGCGCGGTGAGCAGGGATGCGGTGGTGACCTGGTTCGGAGTGAGACCGCGGCGGGCGCACCAGCGGGCGATGTAGCGGGAGTACGGGCTGATGAAGAACGTGGTGAAGAAGCCGTCGTGGGCCTTCACGGCGCTGCGCAGCCGTACCGCCTCGTCGTCGACGGCGGCGGCGGCGCTCTGCGCGGTGGTGCGCGCCGGCTCGTCGACCGGGACGGCGGCGACCAGCGAGCCGAGCTCGGGGCGCTGCACAGCGGTGCCCTCGGCGTCCATGGTGACGGCGAGGCGGCCCGGCACGGTGCGGTCGGTGACCGTCGTCGTGGTCGTGCCCGGGCCGGCCGGGACGCCCGCGCCGACGGCCGCGGCGGTGGTGCTCAGAGCGCGGACGAGCGCGGGGCGCGCCTCCGGCTGCGCGGTGAGCGCACCGGGCACGGTGGCGGCGGGGAAGCGCGGGTCGGTCAGTCCGAGCCGGAGAGCATGGACATGGCCGACGAAACGGGGGTCGACCAGTGCGACGCGGCGGTCGGCGGGGACGGCCGAGAGCAGCCGTGCGGCCTCGGTCACATCGGCGGCGATCTGTACGTCGAAGCCCAGTGACCGCAGGTCGTCCACGAGCGACGATCCGGGTACCGGTGCACCGGTGAGGATGGCGGTCGACAGACGAACTCACTCCTTGGTGCTGACGGGGTCGGCGCGCGACAATGCGGCCCGGAAGCGGGCCGGCGGCACGTCGGCAGAGGCTATCGGATGAACGGAAGCGGGAGTTCACTGCCCGTTTGTGCTCCGTTCGGGGTGGACCGGCATCATGCGGCGCCGTCCGCGATCATCATCGTCGATCCCCGCCTCGGCTGACAAAACGCGATGGCATACACCTAGGCTGACCCGCATGACATGGCTGATCACAGGCGGAGCGGGATATATCGGCGCACATGTAGTGCGGTCCATGGTGGGTGCCGGAGAGCGGGTGGTCGTCCTCGACGACCTTTCGACCGGTGTCGTCGAGCGGCTCCCGGCAGATGTTCCGCTGATCCGGGGCTCGGCCGCCGACCGCCCGCTGCTCGACCGGGTGCTCGCTCAGTACGACGTGAGCGGTGTGGTGCATCTCGCAGCGAAGAAGCAGGTCGGTGAGTCCGTCGAGAAGCCGCTGCTGTACTACCGGGAGAACGTGGCCGGGCTGACCGTCCTCCTCGAGGCCGTCGTCGCCGCCGGTGTGCGGCGCTTCCTCTTCTCGTCCTCGGCCGCGGTGTACGGCGTACCGGATGTGGAACTCATCACCGAGGACACTCCTTGTGTTCCGATCAATCCGTACGGTGAGACGAAGCTCGCCGGGGAGTGGCTGGTCCGGGCTACCGGCAGGGCACACTCCCTGTCCACCGGCTGTCTGCGCTACTTCAACGTGGCCGGAGCCGCCACTCCGGAACTGTCGGACACCGGTGTCTTCAATGTGATTCCGATGTTCTTCGACCGGCTGACCCGTGGCGAGGCCCCCCGGATCTTCGGTGACGACTATGCGACACCCGACGGCACCTGCATCCGCGACTACATCCATGTCGCGGACCTCGCCGACGCGCATCTCGCCGTCGCCCGGAGGCTGGCCGAGCAGGGCGCCGGGGACCTGACCGTGAACATCGGCCGCGGCGAGGGCGTCTCGGTGCGTGAGCTCGCCGAACTGGTGGGCGAGGTCAGCGGCCGGCCGGAGAAGCCGGAGATCGAGGCACGCCGCCCCGGCGATGCGGCAAAGGCCGTCGCGTCCGCCGTACGGATGTCCGAGGAGCTCGGCTGGACGGCCCGGCGCGGGGTACGCGAGATGGTCGAGTCGGCCTGGCAGGGCTGGTGCCTGCATCACCCCGAGGCACACGGCAACTGAGCCGCCGACGATCACCCCACAGCCCTGACCTGCAGCCATTTCCGCAGGTCAGGGCATATGACAACGGTGTTCAGTGCCGTGTTGCCCGATACCCCCCACCCGTAGTTCACTGGCAGTGCTCGGGCAGATCGCGTCCGAGTCCGCGAGACGACCGGGAGGCGTCCCCATGGGGGCAGGGCACGACCACGGGCACACACACGGCGGGCCGCCGCCCACCGGCACGGCAGCTGCCGCGTACAAGGGACGGCTGCGGATCGCGCTGTGCATCACGCTCACCGTGATGGTCACGGAGATCGTCGGGGGGCTGCTCTCCGACTCGCTCGCCCTGATCGCCGACGCGGCCCATATGGCGACCGACGCCCTGGGTCTGGGCATGGCGCTGCTGGCGATCCACTTCGCCAACCGGCCGGCCGGGCTCAACCGAACCTTCGGCTTCGCCCGCGCCGAGATCCTCGCCGCCCTGGCCAACTGTCTGCTGCTGCTCGGTGTGGGCGGCTTTCTGCTCCTCGAGGCGATCCAGCGCTTCATCACGCCGGCCGAGACCAGGGGCGGACTGACGATCGTCTTCGCCCTGGTCGGCATGGTCGCCAACATGGTCTCCCTGTCGCTGCTGCTCCGCGGCCAGAAGGACAGCATCAATGTGCGCGGCGCCTATCTGGAGGTGCTCGCGGACACGCTCGGCTCGTTCGCCGTGCTGATCTCGGCAGGAATCATCCTGACCACAGGCTGGCAGGCCGCCGACCCGATCGCCTCGCTGGTGATCGGCCTGATGATCGTCCCCCGTACGGTGAAGCTGCTCAGAGAGACGCTCAATGTGCTGCTGGAGGCGGCGCCCAAGGGGGTCGACATGGCTGAGGTGCGGGCCCACATCACCGCCCTGCCCGGAGTGCTGGACGTCCATGACCTGCATGCCTGGACGATCACGTCGGGGATGCCGGTGCTCTCCGCCCATGTGGTGGTGCGCCAGGACATGCTCGATTCGATCGGTCACGAGAAGCTCCTCCATGAATTGCAGGGCTGCCTCGGTGTCCACTTCGACGTGGAGCACTGCACATTCCAACTGGAGCCGAGCGGCCATGCGGAGCACGAGGCCAGGCTCTGCCACTGAACTGCCGCCCAACAGCGCCGTGTAGGGTGTTCGGCGGGGCATGTGGGCCCCGTGTCCGAGAGAGGAGCTGAGGTTGATGACCGTCGCGACGGCGCCTGCCCGGCGCAGCATCCGGTCCCTCTTCATCTCCCGGGTTCTCGGCTAGCGCTCGACTCGCACCGGGTCGACAGGTCGGCCGGAGCCCTCGCACACAAGGGTTTGCCGCGTTGACCGACAACGATCACGCCGTCCGTTCCGAGGCGTTCTTCTCCCTGCACCACAACCTTCCCCGGCAGAGCCCCGGCTCCGATGCCACCACCCGACGGATGCTGGGGCTCAGCGGCCCGTTGCCGCGCCGCCCGCGCGTCCTGGATCTGGGCTGCGGGCCCGGCCGCGCCGCACTGCTGCTCGCCGCCGAGGCGGGCGCCGAGGTGACCGCCGTCGATCTCCACGAGCCGTTCCTCGACGAATTGCGCGAGGCGGCCGAAGCCCGTGGGCTCGGCGACCGCATCAATACGGTCCGGGCCGACATGGCCGAGCTTTCCGGTCCCGACTTTCCGGATGGATCGTTCGATCTCGTCTGGGCCGAGGGGTCCGCGTACATCATCGGTTTCGACACCGCTCTGCGTGACTGGAAGCGGCTGCTCGCCCCGGGCGGCTCCCTCGTCGTCAGCGAGTGCGTCTGGACGACGGACGCGCCGACGGGCGAAGCCCGCGCCTTCTGGGAGCAGGAAGCCTCGCTGCGCCCCGTGTCGGCCAACACCGCGGCAGCCGTGGCGGCCGGCTACCACGTCCTCGGGGTGCGGGTGCAGCCCGACAGCGACTGGGACGAGTACTACGTCCCGCTCGCCGAGCGTGTCGAGGCCGCCGATGCATCGGCTCCCGGTATGGAGTGGGCGCTCGCGGCGAGCCGCGCGGAGCTGGCCATGCGGCGCGACCACGGTACGGAGTATGGCTACGCCTGCTACGTACTGCGCCCCGCCGACCCGCGCTGGACGACCCGGCCGGAGACGGCGGCGGACATCGAGGCCGTGCACGCGGTCAACGCCGCAGCGTTCCCGACGCCGGACGAAGCCGCTCTCGTCGACGCGCTGCGCTCCGATCCGGCGGCCTGGCTGCCCGGCCTCGGGTATGTCGCGCTGGACGGCCCGGACGGCGACATCGCGGCGTACGCGCTGCTGACCCGGTGCCGGGTCGGGGACGCGCCGGCGCTCGCGCTGGCCCCGGTGGCGGCGGCCCCGGACCGTCAGCGGCAGGGTGCCGGACAGGCCGTGGTGCGGGCCGCGCTCGACGCGGCCCGGCTGCGGGGCGAGCCGCTCGTCCTGGTACTCGGTCATCCCGAGTACTACCCGAAGTTCGGTTTCGTACCGGCGTCCCGGTACGGGATCCGACCGGGCTTCGACGTCCCGGACGAAGCGATGATGGCCCTGGTGCTCGACGACTCCGTGCCGGTGCCGCAGGGCACGATCCGTTACCCGGCGGCTTTCGGCGTCTGATGTGCCGTCCGGCCCCGCCGTGCCCCGTGGTGCGGCGGGGCCGGACATGCCAGGACCCGAAGTGCGGACAAGCGGCTTTTGTACGGCAGACTTGAGCGGACTCGACGGGACCGGCGCACGAGGCCGGGACCATAGCGAAGGATGGGTATGCCGACCACACCAGCCACCGCGGCGAACAGCTCGTCGAACGGCACAGCAGAAGCGATCATGCTCGAACTGGTCGACGAGAACGGCACCACCATCGGTACGGCGGAGAAGCTCGCCGCCCATCAGCCGCCCGGTCGACTGCACCGGGCCTTCTCGGTGTTCCTCTTCGACGAGCAGGGCAGGCTGCTGCTGCAGCGCCGCGCGCTCGGCAAGTATCACTCCCCCGGTGTCTGGTCGAACACCTGCTGCGGCCACCCCTACCCGGGGGAGGCGCCCTTCGCCGCCGCCGCCCGGCGTACGTACGAGGAGCTGGGGGTCTCGCCGTCCCTGCTGGCGGAGGCGGGCACGGTCCGCTACAACCACCCCGACCCGGCCTCCGGCCTGGTGGAGCAGGAGTTCAACCATCTCTTCGTGGGAATGGCGCAGGACCGGTTGCACCCGGACCCGGAGGAAGTCGGCGAGACCGCGTTCGTGACAGCCGATGAGCTGACCGAGCGGCATGCCCGGGCGCCGTTCTCGGCCTGGTTCATGACGGTGCTGGATGCCGCACGGCCGGCGATCAGGGAGCTGACCGGACCGTCCGCCGGCTGGTAAGGGGCGAAGGGGCACCGGGTGCCGCAGCGAATGCGGGTGGTCAGAGCTGCGGGCGCAGCGGCAGTGCCGCCCAGATGATCTTTCCGCCGCCTGCGGTGTGTTCCACATCGCAGGCGCCGCCCGCTTCCCGGGTGATCTCCCGGACCAGGAGCAGGCCGCGCCCGCCGGTCTGCGCGTAGTCCGTCTCCAGGGCCGTCGGACGGTAGGGATGGTTGTCCTCGACGGACACTCTGACCCACTCCGCGCCGACGGCCACCTCGACGGCGAGCTCCGGCGAGAGCAGCGCGGCATGCTTCACGGCATTGGTAACCAGCTCGGAGACGATGAGCAGCAGACCTTCGGCGATGTCGTCGTCCAGCGGCACGCCCTGACGGTTCAGCAGATCGCGTACGGCGTGCCTGGCCTGCGGTACGGAGACGTCCACGGCCGGGGCGGTGAACCGCCAGACTCCCTCGTACGACACGGGCCGGGCGGGGACACTCCCGCGGCTCTCCATAGTCCGGTACCCGCTCTCGACTCGATGGGGACTGCACATCGAGTACAGAGTGCGGGGCACGGTTGGTCCGGACCGTGCTGCTGAACAAAAGTCGACTTCTATCGGCAGGTTTTGACCGGACAAGCTCGAAACCATCAGCTCCTGGACCGGTTCTGATCCTCTCCGGTGGGGGTGTCCGGCAGCTCTCCGGCCGCCTGTTGATCCGAGACCATGGAGACGATACGGCGGCCGCCGACCCCGATCGCGATGAGGCCGAGCCCGTCGAAGAGCAACGCCAGCGAGAAGAAGAGGCCGAGCACGTAGAGGCTGCTGTGCGGCCAGTCGAAGAGCACCAGCAGCCCCAGCAGCAGGCCGAAGGCCCCTTGCAGCAGAGTCCAGCCGAACTGCGGACCACGCACCACGACGCTGCCCACCAGCCGGAACACTCCACCGGTCAGGAAGAGCAGCGCGGCGAACATGGTCAGCGCCTCCGCCGTGCCGTGCGGATGGCGCAGGACGACGACTCCGGCGGCGATGTTCAGTGCGGCCACCACGACGCCCAGCCAGAAGTAGTTGCTGCCGCGGGACTCGATGGCGTGGAGCAGCCCGACGAGGCCGCCGATCAGCAGAAGCCAGCCGAAGAGGAGCATCGAGGTGAGCGTCGCGACGCCGGTGTAGACGAGGCCGACCAGACCGGCCACGACGAGAAGGGTGCCGAGCAGCGCCAGCCGGCCGAAACTGCGGCTCAGCTTCTTGCCCTCGACTACGGGATCGGCCATGGGAAGCTCCTCACGGTGCGTGCCTGTCCGGCGACCCCTTCTTGATCATAGGTTCGCACCGTACGGATAGCATCCGGCGCATGGACCGTACGGAACCCCGGCTGGAGCACACCGTCGCGGGCGGTGTCGCCACTGTCGTCATCAGCAACCCCGCCAAACGCAATGCGATGACGGCCGCGATGTGGAGCACGTTGCCCGGTCTGCTGAAGCAGCTGGCCGCCGACCCCGCGGTCTGCGTTCTGGTGCTGACGGGCGCCGGGGACACCTTCTGTGCCGGTGCGGACATCTCCTCGCTCCGGGATCCGGCGGGCGATCCGCAGGCGCTCGCCGTGGCGGCCGAAGAAGCGCTGGCCGCGTTCCCCGGGCCGACACTGGCGGCGGTCCGCGGCTACTGCGTGGGCGGCGGCAGCCAGCTCGCGGCCGCCTGCGATCTGCGGTTCGCCGAGGAGGGTGCGTCGTTCGGCGTGACACCGGCCAAGCTCGGGGTCGTGTACGCCGCGTCGTCCACGCGGCGGCTGGTGGCGCTGATCGGCCCGGCCGCCGCGAAGCATCTGCTGTTCTCCGGCGAGCTGATCGACACCGCACGGGCGCTGCGGACCGGTCTGGTGGACGAGGTGCTGCCGGCCGGTGAGCTGGACAAGCGGGTCGACTCGTACGTACGCACCCTGGTAGCGCGCTCGCGGCTGACGCAGGCAGCGGCGAAGGAGTTCGCCACCGGGCGCGAGGACCGCGACGCGTACTGGGCGGAGCAGGCGCGGCGCAGCGGCGACACCGCGGAGGGTGTCGCCGCGTTCCTGGAGCGGCGTGCGCCGCGCTTCACCTGGACGACGGGGTCGTGACGCCGCCGCGGCTACTGCTCGAGGATGAAGCGGCTCTTGACGCGGAACTCCTCGACCAGTGCCGCCGGGGCCTTCGCCGGTGAGCCCGCGTCGTAAGGCGGCTGCGGGTCGTACTCGGTCAGCAGCTGTACCGCCATGGCGTGCTCGTCGTCCGCGATCCGGCCGAGCAGGGTGAGCCCCATGTCGATGCCGGAGGAGACGCCCGCTGCCGTGACGTACTTGCCGTCGATGACGACGCGTTCGCCGGTCGCGTCCGTGCCGAGGCCCTTCAGGATGTCCAGCGCGAGCCAGTGCGATGTGGCTCGGCGGCCCTTCAGCAGTCCGGCCGCGGCGAGCAGCAGCGAACCGGTGCAGACGGAGGTGGTCCAGGTGCTGGTGGCGTCGGCCGTGCGCAGCCAGCCGAGCAGTGTCTCGTTCTCCATCTGGTCGCTCTGGCCGGGGCCGCCGGGGACGACGATCACATCCGGTGCCGGTACGTCGGCGAAGGTCTTGTCGGCGACGAGCGCTAGGCTCCCGTTGTCGTTGCGCACGGGGCCGGTCCGTTCGGCGACGAACACCGTCTCGGCGCCGGGGGTGCGGGCCAGCATTTCGTAGGGGCCCACGGCGTCGAGCGAGGTGAAGCGGTCGAAGAGGACGATGGCGATCTGCATGGGGTTCCTTTCGTTCGGTCAGTCGAGGGCGGGCTGGGTGCGGAAGCGCCGGCGGTATTCGGCGGGTGCTGTGCCGAGGGCCTTGGTGAACGCGCGGCGCATGGCCTCCGGGGTGCCGTAGCCACAGGCGCGTGCGATGCCGGTCACGCCGTCGGTGGTGTCCTCCAGCAGCCGACGGGCGTGTTCGAGGCGTACCCGGTCGACGTAACGGCCCGGTGTGAGGCCCGTCTCCGCCTGGAAGGCTCGGGCGAAGTGGCGGGGCGAGAGGCGGGCTCGGGCGGCGAGCGCCTCGACGGAGAGATCGTCGCCGGGGTGCTCGGTGATCCAGTGCTGGACCTCGCGCAGCGGTTCGCGCCGGGCGGTCTGGGCGGTGAGCTGGGCGCTGAACTGGGCCTGGTTCCCGGGTCTGCGCAGAAAGACCACCAGGTGGCGGGCGACGGTGAGCGCGATGTCCCGGCCGTGGTCCTCCTCGACGAGTGCGAGGGCGAGGTCGATACCGGCGGTGACTCCGGCGGAGGTGGCCAGCCTGCCGTCGCGTACGAAGATCGGGTCCGGGTCGACCTCGACCGCCGGGTAGCTGCGGGCGAGGTGCTCGCAGACCGTCCAGTGCGTGGTCACCCGGTGCCCGTCCAGCAGCCCGGCCGCGGCGAGCAGCAGCGCACCGGTGCAGACGGAGACGAGCCGTTCGGCGTGCGCGGCGTGGTCCCGCAGCCAGCCGACGAGCGCCGGATCGGGGGTTCGGGTGCCCTCGCCGCCCGGGACGAGGAGGGTGTGCGGCGGTTCGGCGTCGGCAAGGCCGCCGTCCGGGACGAGGTTCAGGCCACTGCTGGTACGGACCGGGGCGCCGTCGAGGGAGGCGGTGCGCAGTTCGTACCCGGCCCCGGGGAAGTGGGAGGCCCCGGCGAAGACCTCCACCGGGCCGGTCACATCGAGGCTCTGGACGCCGTCGAAGAGGACCACGAGTACGGATCGCTGCGTCATGACTGCCATCCTGGGCAACCTGGAGCATGGCCGCAATGACGAAAAGCCCACCTTTTCTGCCATGTCGGGGCTCGCGCGGATTGGGCGTCGCCCCGGGGTTACGGGACGTACCGACCAGTCGGTAACGTGCTTGTATGAGTACTCTGCCGCCGCGCGCCGGACGCCGCTGCCACAACGCCATCAACCCGTTGCACTCGACGGTCTACTTCTCCCCCGACCTCGGCAAGGAGCTCGGAGAGCTCGGCATCGACGACTCGAACGCCGCCTACTTCGCAGCGCGCGGGGCGGCGCTGGGCGCCGTCGGCCCCGGCACGGTCACCGCGGCCTTCTACAACTTCAACCACGACCTCGTCGCCCGGCACCTGCCCGCCGTGTGGTCCGTCGCCTCGCCGCAGGCGGTCCTGGACGCCCGGCTGCGCGCCGCCGACTCCACGCTGCGCCGACTGCTGGGTGAGGAGATCATCGCCTCCCCCGAACTGGCCGAGGCGGCCGGACTGGCGCTCCACGCCGCCGAGGCGTGCACCCGACACGCCCGGCCGCTCTACGCCGCCCACGCCGATCTTCCGGTGCCCGAGCAGCCGCACCTGGCGTACTGGCACGCGGGCACGCTGTTGCGCGAACACCGCGGTGACGGTCATGTCGCGGCTCTCCTCGCTGCCGGTCTCGACCCGGTGGAGGCTCTGGTCAGCCACACGGCGACCGGCAAGGGAATGTCCCCGCGCTGGGTCCTCGCCACCCGCGGCTGGCGCCGCAGCGACTGGGAGGAGGCGTCCGAACGGCTGCGCGGGCGTGGACTCCTGGACGGCGAGGGCGAGTTGACGGAGGCAGGTATCGCGCTTCGGGCAGATCTGGAGGACGCCACGGACCGGACGGACCAGGCCCCGTACGAGCATCTGGGCGAGGAGGGTGTGGCGCGGCTGACCGAGCTGGCGCGCGGATTCCTGTTCACGGCGGCCTCGGCGGGTGCCTTCCCGGCCGATCTGATCGGCAGGGGCTGAGCCGCCGACCGACGGACAAGTGGGGTGGTCGGGCGACACCGCGCCCGACCACCCGGCACAATGCAGGCGAAGGGGCCCCGCCCCGGTAAGCACAGCCAGTACGAGAAGGCGAGTCGGTAGAACCGTGACGACGTCCATCGAAGGCAGGATCGCCGAGGAGCTCGGCGTACGCGAGCGGCAGGTGAAGGCGGCCGTCGAGCTGCTCGACGGCGGGTCGACCGTGCCGTTCATCGCGCGCTACCGCAAGGAAGCGACCGAGATGCTCGACGATGCGCAGCTGCGCACGCTCGAGGAGCGGCTGCGGTATCTGCGGGAGCTGGAGGACCGTCGTACGGCGATCCTCGAATCGGTACGCGAACAGGGCAAGCTGGACGAGGCGCTGGAGGCGCAGATCCGGGCCGCCGACACCAAGGCGCGCCTCGAGGACATCTATCTGCCGTTCAAGCCCAAGCGGCGCACGAAGGCGCAGATCGCCAGGGAGGCGGGGCTCGAACCGCTCGCCGACAGCCTGCTCGGCGACCCGTCGGTGGAACCGCTCGCCGCCGCAGCCGCCTTCGTCGACGCCGACAAGGGCGTCGCGGACGGTGCGGCCGCGCTGGAGGGGGCCCGCGCCATCCTCACCGAGCGGTTCTCGGAGGACGCCGATCTGATCGGTGAGCTGCGGGAGCGCATGTGGTCGCGCGGGCGGCTGGCCGCCAAGGTGCGGGACGGCAAGGAGGAGGCGGGGGCGAAGTTCGCCGACTACTTCGACTTCGCTGAGCCGTTCACCGCGCTGCCCTCGCACCGGGTGCTCGCGATGCTGCGGGGCGAGAAGGAGGACGTGCTCGACCTGGTCATGGAGCCGGAGGAGCCCTCGGAGACGCCCGGCCCTTCGACGTACGAGAACATGGTCGCCCGGCGCTTCGGGATCGGCGACCGCGGCCGCCCCGGCGACAAGTGGCTCGGAGACACCGTGCGCTGGGCCTGGCGGACCCGGATCCTGGTGCACCTCGGTATCGATCTGCGGCTGCGGCTGCGCACGGCGGCGGAGGACGAGGCGGTACGCGTCTTCGCGTCGAACCTGCGCGATCTGCTGCTTGCCGCGCCGGCCGGGACTCGGGCCACGCTGGGGCTCGACCCCGGTTTCCGCACGGGCGTGAAGGTCGCCGTCGTCGACGCGACCGGCAAGGTCGTCGCGACGGATGTCATCCACCCGCACGTCCCGGCGAACAAGTGGGACCAGTCGCTGGCCAGGCTGGAGCAGCTGGCGAAGGCCCACGCCGTCGACCTGATCGCGATCGGCAACGGTACGGCGTCCCGCGAGACCGACAAACTCGCCGGTGAACTCATCGACAAGCACGCCGAGTTGAAGCTCACCAAGGTGATGGTGTCGGAGGCGGGCGCGTCGGTGTACTCGGCCTCGGCCTTCGCCTCCCAGGAGCTCCCCGACATGGACGTGTCGTTGCGCGGCGCCGTCTCGATCGCGCGGCGGCTGCAGGACCCCCTCGCAGAGCTGGTGAAGATCGACCCGAAGTCGATCGGTGTCGGCCAGTACCAGCACGACCTGTCCGAGGTGAAGCTGTCGCGCTCGCTGGACGCGGTCGTCGAGGACTGTGTGAACGGTGTCGGTGTCGACGTCAACACCGCATCGGCGCCGCTGCTCTCACGGGTCTCGGGGATCGGCTCGGGGCTCGCCGAGAACATCGTCGCGCACCGCGATGCGAACGGGCCGTTCCGGTCCCGCAAGGCGCTCAAGGACGTGGCGCGGCTGGGCCCGAAGGCGTACGAGCAGTGCGCGGGCTTCCTGCGCATCCGGGGCGACGATCCGCTGGACGCGTCGAGCGTGCACCCCGAGGCGTACCCGGTGGTACGGGCGATGGTGAAGCGGACAGGCAGTGACGTCGCCTCGCTGATCGGCAACACGAGCGTGCTGCGGTCATTGCGGGCCGACGACTTCGTGGACGAGAAGTTCGGTCTGCCGACCGTCACCGACATCCTGAAGGAGCTGGAGAAGCCGGGGCGTGACCCGCGTCCCGCGTTCAAGACGGCCACCTTCAAGGAAGGCGTCGAGAAGATCGGCGATCTGGCGTCCGGGATGGTGCTGGAGGGCGTCGTGACCAATGTCGCGGCGTTCGGTGCGTTCGTGGACATCGGTGTGCATCAGGACGGCCTGGTGCATGTGTCGGCGATGTCGCACACCTTCGTGAAGGACCCGCGGGATGTCGTGAAGCCGGGCGACATCGTGAAGGTCAAGGTCATGGATGTCGACATTCCGCGGAAGCGGATCTCGCTGACGCTGCGGCTGGACGACGAAGCGTCGGCGGGGGGCGCGTCCCAGGGCGGCGGGCCCAGGCGGGAGCGGGGCGAGCGAGGCGGCCAGGGTGGTGGCCAGGGTGGCCGGCCGCCGCGGCAGCGGCAGGGGCAGGGCGGTCAGGACCGTGACCGGCGCGGTGGCGGTGGCGGCGGCTCTGCCCGTCCGGCGCCGGTGAACAGCGCGATGGCGGATGCGTTGCGGCGGGCCGGGCTGGCGGATCCGAAGCAGGGCGGCAAGAGGGGCTGACGTCGAGGGCGGGTGGGGGTGAGGTGCGGTCCGCTGTGCGGGGCCCGTCCCTCCCCCACCCGCCCCCTTCCCGAAGCCGTGGCTCTGCCCCGGATCCAGCCCCTCAAGCGCCGGAGGGGATCAACAAATATCCTTGAACGCCGGACGGGCCGAAAATGTCTGAGGAGCCGCTCACAGCTCCTTCACCTTGCCGTCCACCACCTCGACACGCCGCGTCGTCCGTACCGCTTCCAGCATGCGGCGGTCGTGCGTGACCAGCAGCAGCGTCCCCGTGTACGACTCCAGCGCCGATTCCAGCTGTTCGATCGCGGGCAGATCGAGGTGGTTCGTCGGCTCGTCGAGGACGAGGAGATTGACGCCCCTGCCCTGGAGCAGGGCGAGCGCCGCCCTCGTGCGTTCACCCGGTGAGAGTGTCGTCGCGGGACGCATCACGTGGTCCGCGCGCAGGCCGAACTTGGCGAGCAGCGTTCGGACTTCAGCCGGTTCGGTGTCGGGGACGGCGGCGCAGAACGCCTCCAGGAGCGACTCCGAGCCGTGGAACAGCTTGCGCGCCTGGTCGACCTCTCCGACCACCACTCCCGAGCCGAGCGTCGCATGCCCGGCATCCAGCGGCAGGCGGCCCAGAAGTGCGGCGAGGAGGGTGGACTTGCCCGCTCCGTTGGCACCGGTGATGGCGACCCGGTCCGCCCAGTCGATCTGCAGCGATGCCGGGCCGAAGCTGAAGTCGCCGCGTACGACCTGCGCTTCGCGGAGAGTTGCCACGACCGAGCCGGAGCGGGGTGCGGCGGCGATCTCCATCCGCAGTTCCCACTCCTTGCGCGGCTCGTCGACGACATCGAGCCGCTCGATCATGCGCTGGGTCTGCCTGGCCTTCGCGGCCTGCTTCTCGCTCGATTCGCTGCGGAACTTGCGGCCGGTCTTGTCGTTGTCGGTGGCCTTGCGGCGGGCGTTCTTGACGCCCTTGTCCATCCAGCCGCGCTGCATCTGCGCGCGGCCTTCGAGGGCGGAGCGCTTGTCGGCGTACTCCTCGAACTCCTCACGGGCATGCCGGCGAGCCCGCTCGCGCTCCTCCAGATAGGCCGCGTATCCGCCGCCGTACAGGTTGATCTGCTGCTGGGCCAGGTCCAGTTCGAGGACCTTGGTGACCGTACGCATCAGGAATTCGCGGTCGTGGCTGATGACGACCGTGCCTGCGCGCAGCCCGGAGACGTAGCGCTCCAGCCGCTCCAGGCCGTCCAGGTCGAGGTCGTTGGTGGGCTCGTCGAGCAGGAAGATGTCGTAGCGGGAGAGCAGGAGGGAAGCCAGGCCCGCACGGGCAGCCTGGCCTCCGGAGAGTGCGGTCATCGGCAGGTCGAGGCCGACGGTCAGTCCGAGGTCGGCAGCGACCTCCTCGGCGCGCTCGTCCAGGTCCGCGCCGCCGAGAGCCAGCCAGCGTTCCAGCGTCTCGGAGTACGCGTCGTCCGCGCCCGGCGCCCCGTCGACGAGGGCCTGCGTCGCCTCGTCCATCGCGGTCTGGGCGTCGGTGACGCCGGTGCGACGGGCCAGGAACTCCCGCACGGTCTCCTGCGGACGCCGCTCCGGCTCCTGCGGGAGGTGGCCGACGGTGGCGGTGGGCGGGGAGAGCCGCAGCTCACCCTCCTCCGGCCGGTCGAGTCCGGCGAGCAGCCGGAGCAGGGACGATTTACCGGCGCCGTTGACACCGACGAGACCGATCACATCACCGGGCGCGACGACGAGGTCGAGTCCGGCGAAGAGTGCGCGGTCGCCGTGTCCGGCGGCGAGGTCTTTGGCGACGAGAGTGGCAGTCATCAGGGTGCCGATCCTAATCGGCTGCCGGGAAGGGCGAAGCAGCCCGGCCGGTCACGGTTCGCAGAGCAGGTACAGGTGCCGGTACGGGTGCGGGCGCGGATGGTGGGCGGGGAGAGACCGGACCGGGGAGGTCCGCCGTCACCGGCAGATCCCCCCGGCCACCCGTTCTCTGTTCGTCCTGCGGCACGAATGGCACCTTTCACGGAAGCTGTGACTTCGCTCTCCGTAGCCAGAATGACACGCGCCGCTCATCTCATGGGATCAACAAGTGGTATCGGCCTGACCGTTTGTGAGGTGATATGTCGCCCGCTCGTCCAGGAGGAGGGGGATCAGATTCCGGGCCGACTGCCGCAGCGGTACGTACGCTCCGCCACCGTCGGGCCGGGAGGTGACGCCGTGCAGGGCGAGTTCGTCCTTGATGTCGTCGAACTGGGCCTTGGTGAGCCGGTATCCGCACGGCGGGTCCTGAAGGACCTGGCCGGCTTGGGGTGACTCGTTGTCGGCGCCGCCGAGATAGATGGGACCGCGGTCCTTGAACCCCGCGGCGCGGGATGCGGCGGTGGCGGCCTCGATCCGGCCGCGCCGTTCATCGGTGAAGGTGAACAGGCCTTCCAGTGCGGCAAGTTGCGAGTTCACGCGGCGTCGGCTGTTGAGTGCCGGGTCGGCCTTCTCGGCGTCGGTGAGCGCGTCGACACGGGATTCTATGAGCAGGCCGACGGCGTGCTTGATACCTGAGGTGTTGCGCAGGATGCGCTCCTGTCCGTCGCCCGCGGTCTGTTTGATCGGGTCGCCGGTGACCGGGTCGGTCCAGATGCCGTAGAGGCCGCTGCTGTAGCCGGCCTCCTTGGCGGTGGGGCGTACATACCCTTCGGCGAGGGTCTGCGATTCACCGTGCACCCGGTCCGAGGCGTTGAGGTTCCGCGGCCACAGGACGAAGAGGTCCTTGTCGTAGTACGGCGGGGTGGCTCCGTACTCGTGCAGGTCGTAGATCACGTCGGGCTTCCGGTCGCGGATGACCGCCGCCATGGCACGGGCCTCGGCGGTCTGCAGCGCGATGTGGTCGCGATTGATGTCGACGCCGTCGGAGTTGCCGCGGGTGTTCGCGGCGCGCCCATCGGGGTTGGCGGTGGGCACGACGAGGACATTGGTACGGGAGAGGAAGGCGCGGGTCGACCGGTCCTGGGCGTAGGCCAGATCACGAATGGTCGTCAGACACGCTTCGCGGCCGGACGGTTCGTTGCCGTGCTGGCTGCAGATCAGCAGCATCGTGTCGGCGCTGGGTCGGTGGTTGCCGATGCGGACGAGCTGGAGCGGGCGGCCCTGCTTCGTCGTGCCGATCCGGTCGACGGAGACCCGGTCGCTGCCCCGGTCGACGGTTGCCAGGAAGGACTGTTCCTCCGGCTGGCTGGTCCAGCGAGCCCCGTTGCTGATCTCGAAGCCGGTACGGGGCTGGGCGGGCGCGGCCTCGGCGGGCACGGTGACCAGGGGTACGGCCAGAACGGCGGCCGCGACCGCCAGGATCAGGTTGCGGCGGACGGGCCGATGGGCGGTCGGGATACGGGGTGTCATGTGCGGCTGCCTCCCGGGATGCGATGGGCGGGACGCGGCGGCGCCACGCCCTCGGAGTGGATTGCGCGGGGGGTGGCTGTCGCGGGTGCGGAACCCGCGGTGGCACGTACGAAGGCTCCGGCGCCGCCGACGAACGGCAGCTTCGCGGACGTACGGGCCAGGTCGAGGGTGAGCGTGGGCTCGGAGTCCGGCGGGTCGATGAGGTCCCGGTCGGTGCCGGCGACGATCAGGGCGAGCCGGTGTCCGGCCGGGACGACATGGTCGGTGGCCGCCAGATCGATGGTGATCGTGTAGGCCCTGCCCGGGGTGAGCGGGCGGCCGTGTCCGGCGGAGGCGTAGGTGCCGAGGTCTGCCCAGCCGCGGCTGATGACGGTCCGGTCGACCGTGACCGTGTCGGCCCGGGTGTCCTTGAAGCAGGAGCTGTCCCCGGTCGTGCTCGCGCCCCAGCAGGTGCGGTCGTCGAGGGTGGTGATGCCTTCGCCGGACGATCCGTAGTCGCGGACGGTGTCGGGGCCGATGTCCACGAGGACCGCGGAGAGATGGGCGGTCGGTGTGGTCGGGGTGGCGGTGACGGTCACCGTGGACGATCCGGAGAGCCGAAGGTCCCGGGTGAGCGGCGCGGTACGGAATCCGGCCTTGGCGCCCGTGGTCCGGTCCAGGTCGGCGGCCCATTCCGTCTCGCTCTGCGCCGGATCGTCGGTGAACGTCTCGGTGGCTCCGGGGCGGGCGGGCTTCAGGGCGAGGGTGCCGACGCCGGGCGCACTGCCGGAGCCGGGGCGCACGGTGGTGGTGTGCGTGGTGCGGGGCGGCCAGACCTTGTCGGTGGACCACTGGTCGGGATGGCGTTCGATGTCGGCCATCGGTTCACGGTCGATGCCGTTGTGGTATCCGAGGAGGTAGTGGTCGAACCAGCGGTGCAGGGTGTCGACCCACTCGGCGCGCCGGTAGTCGAACGGGTCGACGTGTCCGGTCTGCGAGAGCCAGATCTTGCGCTCCACGCCCTGGTCCGCGAGCGCGTCCCACCACTGGCCGAGGTGTTTGGTGCGGACGTTGAGGTCCTGCATGCCGTGTACGGCGAAGACGCTGGCCCGCACGTTGCGGGCGTCCTTCACGTAGTCGCGGTCGCTCCACAGCTTCGTCAGATCGCCGGTGCGCGGCGCCTGGTCGACGAGCTGCTGCTGGACGGCGGCGCAGCGCCCGCGCGCCTCGGGACTCTCGACATAGCCGGCGAGCCGGTCGGGACCGCTGTTGTAGAGAGGGGCGCCCCGGGCGAAGTAGTAGTCGTACCAGGAGGAGATGGCGCTGATCGGCACGATGGTCCGCAGCCCGTCCACTCCGGTCGCCGCGACACCGTTGGCGATGGTGCCGTCATAGCTCTTGCCGATCATTCCGGTGCGGCCGTTGGACCAGCCGGCCGTGGCGCGGTCGCCGCCGGTACGCGTGGTGTAACCGCGGGCGCGACCGTTCAGCCAGTCGATGACGGCCTTGGCGGACTGCACATCGGAGCGGCCGCCGACGTCGATACAGCCGTCGGAGCGATTGGTACCGGCCAGATCGACGGCGACGAACGCGTAGCCGCGCGGCACGAAGTAGTTGTCGTAGTAGAGGGGGAACCGCACGGGCCGGCCGTCGGTGTCGTACGTCTTGAGCTGACTCTCGTTGCCGCGGCCGCAGCAGGAGTAGTACGGGCTGGCATCCATGATCACGGGGATCTTCCGGCCCTGTCGGGCGGGTTCACGCGGCCGGACGATGTCGACGGCGACGCGGTCGCTCTTCCCGTTTCCGTCGCCGTCCAGCCCGGTATCGACCCAGACGGATTCGCGGACGGCGTTCTCGTACGAGTGGACGGGCCTGCTCTCCAGGGGTCCGGATTGCTGGGCGCTGTTCTCCGGGGGCCGTGCGGCGCCCTGTGCACCTGCCGGTGAGAGCAGGACGGTCACCAGGGCGGCGACGGCCGTCACCACCAGCGATCTGTACGTCAAGCGGGTGCCCCGCGCACGTATCGGCATGGGCGGAAGGTACCCCGGTCAACTCCTGAGCAACAGAGGGCGATCAACGGTGAACATTACGTGCCCATGACGTATCGCTCACCGTGTGCCATGTCGGCCGAATGGCGATCGTGTGACAGCTGTGGCCATGGACAGGACTGATGCGACAGTCGCTGAATAGTGTCGACGTGACGGTTCGAAAGATCATTCGCCTCGACGACTTGGAGCATTCGTGCACCGCAGATTCATCGTCCCGAGCGCGCTCGCGGCCTCCCTGCTGCTGGCGATCCCGGCCTCGGCCGCCGAAGGCACCGTGGGCGCCCCGGGCATCGGCGACCCCTATTACCCGGCCAGTGGCAATGGCGGCTACGACGTTTCCCACTACGACCTGCGGCTGAAGTACCAGCCCGCGACGGACCTGTTGGAGGGCACGGCGACGATCCTCGCCACGACCACCCAGGAACTCTCCCGCTTCGACCTCGACTTCGGGCTGGACGTCTCCGAGGTGCGGGTGAACGGCAAGAAGGCCGGTTACGCCAGGAGCGGCGATCAGGAACTGGAGATCACCCCGGCTACAGCCCTGGCGAGGGGCAAGGCCGTCTCGGTGGTCGTGCGATACGCCGGGAAGCCGTCGGAGCTGCAGATCAACGGCTGGACCTCCTGGGCCCGTACCCCGGACGGCGCGGTGGCCGCGCAGGAGCCGGACTCGGCCGTATGGTGGTTCCCCAGCAATGACCACCCGCTGGACAAGGCCACGTACGACATCTCGGTGTCCGTGCCCGACGGCACCCAGGCGATCAGCAACGGCGTGCTCCAGTCGCAGAGTTCGAAGCTCGGCTGGACCCGCTTCAACTGGCGTTCCAGCAAGCCGCAGGCGACGTATCTGACGACGCTGGCGATCGGCAGGTTCGACATCACCACGGACACCACGTCGGACGGACTGCCGGTCGTCAACGCGTACAGCAAGGACCTCGGCGCCAACGCCGGTGCGGCACGCGCCAGCATCGAACGGACCACCGAGGTCGCCGAGTGGCTGTCGGAGGTCTTCGGACCGTATCCCTTCGACGCGCTCGGCGGTTACTCCCCCAATGTGAAGAGCGGGTTCGCACTGGAGACACAGACCAGGCCCTTCTACAGCCCGAAGCAGTTCGCGAACGGTGCGAACGTCTCGGTCGTCGTCCATGAGCTGGCGCACCAGTGGTACGGCGACAGCGTGTCCGTCAAGGGCTGGAAGGACATCTGGATCAACGAGGGCTTTGCCCGCTACAGCCAGTGGCTGTGGTCGGAGAAGGAGGGCGAGGGCACCGCGCAGGAGCTGGCGGACTACACCTACGCCCAGCATCCGGCGGACGACGCCTTCTGGACGGTGAAGCCGGGCGACCCGGGCCCCGACAACCAGTTCGACGCGGCCGTCTACGACCGGGGCGCGCTGGCGATCCAGGCGCTGCGCAACAAGGTGGGCGACGAGACGTTCTTCGAGCTGTTGAAGGGCTGGCCGGCCGAGCATGCCTACGGGAACGCGAGCGTGGGGGACTTCGTGACATACGCGGAACGGGTCTCGGGCCGGCCGCTCGCCGACTTCTTCGACACCTGGCTGTACCAGCCGACGCGTCCTCAGGCGCCGGCGGCGGCCGCGGCGCGCCCCCTGCACGCGACCACACAGCCCGCTCAGCCCGCTCAGCCCGCTTCATGGAAGCAGATCGCGGCCACGAACACGATTCACGACCACCGCTGACGGTCCGCGGACCGGCTCCGGGCACCGTCGCCCCGCTCTCCTCGGCGGGGCGACGCTGTCCGGCGGACGGCCGGGGCGGACGGTTAGGCTGATGGCGCCGGTGCTGTCCGGCCGGCCCAGGCCGTATCCGGCCCGATCCCGCGCGTACGAGGAGCGTCCCTTGCCCGGTCCGACCCCCGATTCCCCTCGCGATGTCCGCCCCACACTGGAAGCCGTGGCGGCCCTCGCCGGGGTCTCACGGGCGACGGCCTCCCGGGTGGTGAACGGCGGGGCGGGGGTGCGGAAGCCGCTCGTGGAACAGGTGCGCAAGGCGGTCGACGAGCTCGGCTACGTTCCGAACCACGCCGCGCGGACCCTGGTCACCCGGCGCAACGGCGCGGTCGCCGTGATCATCGACGAGCCGGAGTTCCGGATCTTCTCCGACCCGTTCTTCTCCCAGCAGATCCGCGGCATCAGCCGTGAACTGAACGTGTACGACGCACAGTTGGTACTGCTCCTGGTGGAGGGCAGCGGGGACTTCGGCCGGGTCGCCCGCTATCTGGCCGGCGGCCATGTGGACGGCGCGCTGGCGTTCTCGCTGCACATGGACGACGAGCTCCCTTCCATCATCCGCCGGTTCCGGGTGCCCACGGTCTACGGCGGCCGCCCCGGCCGCCCGGGTGCCGCGTCCGAACTGGCCGTTCCCTACGTCGACTGCGACAATCGGGGCGGCGCAGCCGAAGCCGTACGCCATCTCGTCTCCCTCGGCCGTCGGCGGATCGCGCACATCGCCGGACCGCGCGACCAGACATCGGCACTCGACCGGATCGACGGCTACCGCGATGTGCTGCCCGAAAGCGATCCGGCACTGCTCGCGGAAGGCGACTTCACCGTCGAGGGCGGCGCACGCGCGATGACGCAACTCCTTGGGCACCACCCCGATCTGGACGCGGTCTTCGCAGCCAACGACCTGATGGCCTCGGGTGCCCTGCGGGTGCTGCGCGAGCGCGGCCGCAGGGTGCCGGAGGAGGTGGCCCTGGTCGGCTTCGACGACATGGCGTCGATAGCGGGGACCACCGAGCCCCCACTGACGACGGTCCGTCAGGACATCGAGGGAATGGGAAGGTTGATGGTGCGGATGCTGATGCGGCGACTGAACGGCGAGGGCGAGGGTGACGAGCTCGAATCGGTGATCACGCCGACCCAGCTGGTGCACCGGGCTTCTGCCTGAGCCTCCCGTCGCCCCGGACGGCCTCGCGATGCGCCGCCCGTGCCCTGCGCGCGTACGGCAGATAGCGCAGCCGCTCGGGCAGCACGGGCACGACGCGCCGCACCACTCCGCAGAACCGCCGCAGCTGCCGCTCCTGCGCATCCGTCCAATCCAGCCCGATCGCCGCCCGCGCGTCCGGCGGCATCAGCCCGATGGTGACGAAGCGGCGGAACCGGGCCAGCGGCGGGAGCAGCACCGGCCACAGCGCCTTCAGCAGCAGCCGGACGGGCAGCGGCCCCCGGTCCGGTGGCGGTACGGGGCGGTCGGTGGCGATCAGGTCCTCGACGACGACGGTCAGCTCGATCTCGTCGGCGAGCACCTTTCGGAAGTACGGCCAGAACTCCTCGATCGTCTGCGGCATGTCCCGGTCGTGAATGCCGAGAATCCTGCCCACCTGGAGCCACTCCCGGTACAGGGCCCGTTCCTGGGCGTCGGTGAGCGGCCGGACGAGATACCGCGCGGCGTGCTGGTAGACGGGGAAGCCCGTGGCGTGCACCCACGCATAGTTCTCCGGGGACAACGCATGGTAACGGCGCCCCCGGGTGTCGGTGCCCTGGATGGTGCGGTGCAGCTTGCGGAGCCTGCGGCCCTCCTCGGCGGCCGCCTCGCCCCCGTACACCCATAGCTGGAGCGATCGCAGGGACCTCTCGCCGCGCCCCCACGGGTCCGTACGGAAGACGGAGTGTTCGTCGACGCCCGCACCGACCGCCGGGTGGGCGACCTGGAGAGTGAGGGCGGCGGGCAGCATCAGGAGGGCGCGGATGTCGCCGGAGAGGCTCCAGAGCACACCGCCGGGCGGCGGCGGGACGGGTGCGTCACCTCTGACTGCTTCGGTGTTCATGCGGTGCTCCCGGCGGTCGGCGGGGCGTGCGGGTCGGCGCCCGACCCTTGTGTGATCCAGTATGCGATTGCTCCCGAGCCGGTGCGCACGGGCCCCCGGGATGCCTTCTTCGGCGCTTGCGCGTCGACGGTGTTGACGCAACCGATGAAACAAGTCGATAGTATTTGTATCTTTGACTCCTTTCACGCGATGGACCGTCAGATTCGTTGCAAACAAGTGGAGTTGATCAAAAGAGGAGATGAAAGAGGCAGGGCTCGCACAAAATCGGCACACGGACAGGAGGGCGCACCATGGGCCGTTACAGCCGTCTGCGCAAGATCCGCCGGATGGATCCCGCGCGCGATTACGCCGAGATCCTCCGGCTGATCTCGCAGTACGAGTTTCCCTGGGACTACCGGCAGGGCGTGAGCGTCGCGTTCCTCCGCGACTACGGAGTGCCCCGGATCTCCGTGCTCCTGGACCGCACTCAGGAGTTCGAGCGGTCCGGGCAGAAGCGGTACGACGACACGGTGCTGTTCGGGTACGAGATGGCCGCGGACGGCTTCGACTCGGAGCGTGGCCGGGCAGCGGCGCGTCATCTCAATCGGATCCATGGCAAGTACCACATCCCGAACGAGGACTTCCTCTATGTCCTCGCGACGACGGTCGTGGGCCCGAAACGCTGGATCGACCGGTTCGGCTGGCGCCCGCTCTGCACGCAGGAGGTCCAGGCGCTGGCGGAGGTCGGAGGGAAGATGGCGGCGATGATGGGCATCGAGGGGGCTCCCGAGTCGTACGAGGGATTCGAGCGGCTCCTCGACTCGTACGAGGAGCGGATGTTCGCGTACGACCCGGCCAACCGAAGGGTTGCGAACGCCACGTTCCGGATCATGGCCGACTGGTATCCGCGGCCGTTGCGCCCCCTGGTGGCGCGGTTCTCACTCGCGGTGCTGGACGAGCGGCTGCTCGCGGCGCTGGGCTTCCGTCCGCAACCTCACTGGGTGCGGTCGTCGGCCGCGGGAGCTCTGCGGCTGCGTGCGCGTTGCGTACGGTGGCTGCCGGCCCGGCCGCACTGGCTGCCCTCGCGCCCGCAGCCTCGTTCGTACCCCTTCGGCTGGCGGCTCGACGACCTCGGTCCGCACTGGGCGCGCAGCCGTCCTCTGAAGCCCCTGCCCGACGAGGCGGGTCCCTTCCCCACCACCGACGGCTCCGGGACGATTCTTTCGGATCATCCGAGGGCCCGCCCGACGACGGACGCGTGAAGCCGCCGAGACCCACTCGGCGGTCGACCCGGAAGCGGCGCCGGTACTGCGCGCCGGGACCGCGGGATACGCGTGGACAGAGCGCCGTGTGATCAGCCGGTTCCGGCTGTGGTCCGGACGGGGCGGCCTAGCCCGCGGCAAGCAGCGGCACCAGATAACGGCGCGCGAACGCCCGCACCTGCGCGTCGTCGTCGAGCTCGAAACAGCTGACGGGGTTGAGGAGGAAGGAGACCGTGATCCGCACCATCAGCTCGGCAACCGGTGTCGGATCGCTCACCGGCCGGCCTTCCGCACGCCGGGCATGGCGCAGCCGGTCGGCCAGGTACTCACGGATGGCGAGGAAGGCCGGCCCGCTCTCCAGGGTCAGAAAGGGAAGCATGGTCTCGGGCTCCAGCCTCAACAAACCACCGATGAGCGGATGTTCACGAATGTGCCCGAGGACGGCGGTGAAACCCTCGACGAGCCGGTCCTCCGTCGTGGGCAGTGCGGCAACCGCGTCGTCCACTTCCACGACGAAGCGCCGGTACTCGCGCAGCAGACAGGCCGAGACCAGGCTGTCCTTGTTGCCGATCCGCCGGTATACGGTGACCCGCGAGACCCTGGCGCGTTTGGCGACGTCGTCGACGGTCGAGCGGCGCAGCCCGAAGGTCATGAACTGCTCACGCGCGGCGTCGAGGATCTGCTCGCTCAGCGCGTCGGACGGCGGTGTCTCGCTGAGCGCCCGGGCCAGCAGCGTCTCGCTCGTTCTCCGTGCTGCCATGAGCCCTCCCCGTTCCGCCGCTTCCACCCCACCATAGAAGCCGGTCCACAGTGACCTGCGCCGTTTCTCTGTAACTCTCCCCCGCTCCAGGGTTCTTCCCTCTGAAAGCTGCCCAGGCTTTGCCACCGGGGGCTGCGCTCGGCAGGGGGCGCCCGGCGCGAACGGAGACACGCGGACACCGGCTGCACGCCGGGGGCAGTGCAACAGCTGCAGGGGCACTAGTCGAAGTCGTACACCGTCACCGCTATTCCCCGGCTCAGCAGCCGCTCCTCTATCAGCGGCTCGATCCGGGACCACGTGCCGCCCGCCAACCCGCAGCCGATCCGCGGCATATGGACCGAGGCCCCCAGCTCGACGGCCCGGTCGGCCACGGCCCCCAATGCCGTGTCGATCGCCTCGTAGCGCACGGGTACGCCCTTGCTGCCCGTGCGCATCCCTCGCTGGCCGACCATGTTCGCCACCCAGAGGTACGGACTCACCCGGACGAACTGCGTCGCGCCCAGGGCGAAGTCGTTGCCCGCGCGCTCCCGGTGCCAGTGGCGGTAGGCCGTCTCCGGTTCGGGCCAGCGGCGCGAGACGGCCAGGACGAAGCCCTTGCCCCAGCCGCCCAGGTCGTTGCAGACATGGGCGATCAGCTTGACACCCTTGCCCTGTGGGGCGGTGGCGTCCCCCCGTGCATACGTGATCTCCGGCATGACACCAGCGTAGGAGCCGCCACTGACAAGTGACCCGAGCCCGGTCAGTCCCGGCCGCCCTCCCCGTACAACGCGTCGATCAACTCGCCGTACTTGTCGCGGATCACCCGTCGGCGCAGTTTCAGCGAGGGGGTCAGCTCGCCTGTCCCGGGGCCCCATTCCTCCGGGAGCAGCCGGTAGCGCTTGATCTGTTCCGTGCTGTTGAGCCGGGCATTGGCCGCCTCGACCGCTCGGGCGATCTCCTCCCGTACGGCTGGATGGCCGGCCAGTGCGGACGGGTCGGCGTCGATGCCGTGGGCCGCCGCCCAGGCAGGCGCCGTCTCGGAGTCCAGGACCAGCAGCGCGACCAGGTAGGAGCGGTCGTCGCCGTGGACGAGGGCCTGGCCGATCAGGGGATGTTCCTTGAGGGTGTTCTCGACCAGGGCCGGCGAGACGTTCTTGCCCGTCGAGGTGACGATCATTTCCTTCTTGCGGTCCTTGAGCCAGAGGTAGCCGTCCTCGTCTATCCGGCCGATGTCCCCGGTCGCGAACCAGCCGTCCTTGTCGCGGGCGTCGTCCACCGTCCCATCGGCGCGCAGATAGCCGGTGAAGACCGTCTGCCCGCGCACCAGGATCTCGCCGTCCTGCGCGATCTTCAGTTCCAGGCCGTCCAGGGGCCGCCCCACCGAACCGAGCCGGAAGGCGGACGGGCTGTTGCAGGTGCAGACCCCGACCGTCTCGGTCAGCCCCCACGCGTCCATGATCACGATGCCGAAGCCGGCCCAGAAGCGGACCACGTCGAGTGGCATCGGTGCGGATGCGCTCGCCGCCCACTCCAGCCGGTCCAATCCGGCCGGCGCCAGCAGCGGGTCCAGGATCGTGGACTTGGCCCGCTGATACGCGGCTTCGAGCGCCGCCGGTGGCTGTTCACCGCGCTCCCGGTACGCAACATGCTGCCGGGCCGTCCCGCCCGCGGCGTCGACCGCCGCACGCTGCCCCTCCGGCAGGGTGGCGAGGGCGGCCTGCAGGGAGGCTGCGAGCTTCTCCCAGACTCTCGGTACGCCGAAGAACTGGGCCGGATGCAGGGCTCGTGCCGTGGCCGCGACGGCTGCCGGGTCGGAGCAGAGATGGACGTGCGAGGCGCGGAAGACCGGCAGATAGATGCCGAGCATCCGCTCCGCGATATGGGCGAAGGGCAGGTAGCAGATGTGCTCGACGTGGTCGGGGAGCTCGACGACCCGGTCCAGTGCGAGGGCATTGAGGACCACGCTGCGGTGGGTGACCGGGACGGCCTTGGGATCGCCGGTCGTGCCGGACGTGTAGACGACGGTGAGCAGGTCGTCGGCGCGGGACTCCCGCCAGGCCTTCTCGAACACATCGGGCCGGTGCAGGCGGGCGCCCATGGCCGGCAGTGATCCGTACGTACGGTGGGGTCCGGCCTCGGCCGCGTCGACGACGACCAGCTTCTCCAGCCGTACGGTGTCCTCCGCGAGCAGCGGCTCCCAGCGTTCCCGTTCACGGCTGCCCTCGACGATCGCGAACCGGGCGCGGCTGTGCCGGGCGATGTGTGCGATCTGTTCGGGGGCCGCGGTGCCGTACACACTGACGGGGACTGCCCCCAGGTGGGTGAGGGCCAGGTCGGACAGCCAGTGTTCGGGCCGGTTGCCCATCATCATGAGGACCTGTTCGCCGCGCTCCACACCGAGTGCGCTGTATCCGGTGGCGAGTACGGCAGTTCTGCGCCGCACCTCCTGCCAGGTGAGGGTCGTCCAGTCCGTTCCGTCGCCGCCGGCACGCCAGGAGAGCGCCGGGCGGTCGCCGTGGTCCTCGGCGTTGCGCAGGAGCAGAGCGGGCAGGGTGAGTCGCCCGGGTTCCGCGGGGAGTCGCAGGATCGTGGTCACGGCCGCCTCCTGTCACCATCGGCCGGACCGTGCGGTCCGTACGGAGTGGGACTGCGCTCGGATACTGCCGGACACTTTCACAACAGTGGTGAGACAGCAATACTGTTGAACCTGATTGGTGCAGACGCAGCAGTTCGCCGCTGGGTCGGAACGCGAGGAGCAGACATGGCGACCGGGACCGAGGACCCGACGCTCACCGTCGACGAGCTGGCGGCGCGCGCCGGTGTCACCGTACGCACCGTGCGCTTCTACAGCACCCGGGGTCTGCTGCCGCCTCCGGTGATCGGGCCGCGTCGCGTCGGGCATTACGGGCCTGAGCATCTGTCCCGGCTCGCGCTCATCGAGGAGCTCCAGCACCAGGGCATGACGCTGGCCGCGATCGAACGCTATCTGGAGCAGCTGCCGCCGGATCTGAGCGCGCACGATCTGGCGATCCACCGGGCGCTGGTGGCGTCCTGGGCACCGGATTCGGCGGAGGATGCGACGCGGGCGGAACTGGAGCGGCGTGCGGGGCGGGCGCTGACCGAACAGGACATGGCGCGGTTGGCAGCCATGGGGGTGCTGGAGCGTGCGGAGCCGGCCGATGGCAGCTACCGGGTGGACCCGGGACTGCTGCGGCTCGGGGTCGAGCTGCTCGGGGTACCGATCGCGCACGAGACGATTCTGGCCGCGCGCACAGTCCTGCTGGAGCACTCCCGGTCCGCCGCACAGGAGCTGACCCGGCTGTTCCGGGACGAGGTGTGGAATCCGTACCGGGAGCGGGAGTCGGACCCGGAGCATGTGGCGGCGATGAAGTCGCTGTCGGCCGACATGCAGCCGATGGTGCTGCAGGCACTGGTGACCGCGTTCCAGCGGTCGCTGAAGGAAGAGCTGCGGGCCGCGTTCACTGCGGAGTGAACGCGGCCCGGGGTGCTGCTGTCAGTCGTGGAAGGTCTCGCCCTTCTCGGCCTTCTCCAGGAGCAGCGCGGGCGGCAGGAAGCGGTCGCCGTACTTCTCGGCGAGCTCCCGGGCGCGTGCCACGAAGCCGGGCAGGCCGCCCTCGTAGCCGTTGATGTACTGGAGCACGCCGCCGGTCCACGGCGGGAAGCCGATGCCCATGATGGAGCCGATGTTGGCGTCGGCGACGGAGATGAGGACGTTCTCCTCCAGGCAGCGGACGCTGTCCAGTGCCTCGGAGAACAGCATCCGCTCCTTCATGTCGATGAAGGGGATGCCGGTGTCGGGCCTCGTGAAGTGCTCACGCAGCCCGGGCCACAGGCGGGTGCGCTTGCCGGCCTCGTCGTACTCGTAGAAGCCCGCGCCGCCGCTGCGTCCCGGGCGGTCGAACTCGTCGACCATGCGGTCGATGACCGCGTCCGCCGGGTGTCCGGCCCAGGTGCCACCGGCCTCCTCGACGGCCCGCCTGGTCTCGTTGCGGATCTTGCGGGGCAGGGTGAGAGTCAGCTCATCCATCAGGGACAGCACCTTGGCCGGGTAGCCGGACTGCGCCGCGGCCTGTTCGACCGACGCGGGCTCGACGCCCTCGCCGACCATGGCGACGCCCTCGTTGATGAACTGGCCGATGACGCGCGAGGTGAAGAAGCCGCGTGAGTCGTTGACGACGATCGGCGTCTTCTTGATCCGGCGGACCAGGTCGAAGGCGCGGGCCAGGGCCTCGTCGCCGGTCTGCTCGCCCTTGATGATCTCGACCAGCGGCATCTTGTCCACGGGCGAGAAGAAGTGCAGCCCGATGAAGTCGGCGGGGCGCGAGACACCCTCGGCGAGGACGGTGATGGGCAGGGTCGAGGTGTTGGAGCAGAGCAGGGCGTCCGGCTCGATGATGTCCTGGATCTCCTGGAACACCTTGTGCTTGAGCGCGGTGTCCTCGAAGACCGCCTCGATGACGGCGTCGCAGCCCGCCAGATCGGCCGGGTCGCCGGTCGGGGTGATGCGGGCCAGCAGCTCGTCGCGCCCGGCCTCGGTGGTACGGCCCCGGGAGAGCGCCTTGTCGAGGAGCTTCTCGCTGTACGCCTTGCCCTTGGCCGCGGCCTCCACGGAGATGTCCTTGAGGACGACGTCGATGCCCGCGCGGGCGCAGGAGTACGCGATGCCCGCGCCCATCATCCCGGCGCCGAGAACGGCCACCTTGCGGACCTGGCGCTCCTCGATGCCCTTGGGACGGCTGGCACCGGAGTTGACGGCCTGGAGGTCGAAGAAGAACGCCTGGATCATGTTCTTCGAGACCTGGCCGGTGACCAGCTCGGTGAAGTAGCGGGCCTCGATGGTCAGCGCGGTCTCGAAGTCGACCTGCGAGCCCTCGACGGCAGCGGCCAGGATGTTGCGGGGTGCGGGCATCGGGGCGCCCGCGATCTGCTTCTTCAGGTTGGCCGGGAAGGCGGGCAGATTCGCGGCGAACTTCGGGTGGGACGGGGTGCCGCCGGGGATCTTGTAGCCCTTGACGTCCCAGGGCTGCTGGGATTCGGGGTGGGCGTCGATGAAGGCGCGGGCCTTGTCGAGCATCTCCTCACGGGTGGCGGCGACCTCGTGGACCAGGCCGTTGTCCAGGGCGCGCTGCGGGGTGTACTGGGTGCCCTGGAGGAGGACCTTCAGCAGTGCGTCGGCGATACCCATGAGGCGTACGGTGCGGGTGACACCGCCGCCCGCGGGCAGCAGGCCGAGGGTGACCTCGGGCAGACCGATCCGGGAGCCGGGTGCGTCGAGGGCGACGCGGTGGTGCGAGGCGAGCGCGATCTCGTAACCGCCGCCGAGCGCCGCGCCGTTGATGGCGGCGACGACGGGAATGCCGAGAGTCTCGATGCGGCGCAGCGAGTTCTTGATGGCGGTGCCGGTGTCGAAGGCCTGCTGGGCGTTCTCGGGACCGACCTTGATCATGTCCTTGAGGTCGCCGCCCGCGAAGAAGGTCTTCTTGGCGGAGGTGTAGATGATGCCGCGGATGGAGTCCTTCTCGGACTCGGCGCGGTCGGCGATGGCCGCGATGGAGTCCTTGAAGGCCTGGTTCATCGTGTTGGCGGACTGGTTCGGGTCGTCGAGTACGAGGGTGACGACGCCGGTCTCGTCCTGTTCCCAGCGGATGGTCGTGCTCTCGGTCATTGCTTTTCTTCTCCGTAAGCAGGGGTGGCCGGGGGACGGTCAGAGACGCTCGATGACGGTGGCGATGCCCATGCCGCCGCCGACGCAGAGGGTGACGAGGCCGTATCGCTTCTCGCGCCGTTCCAGTTCGTCGATGAGGGTGCCGAGGATCATCGCGCCGGTGGCGCCGAGCGGGTGGCCGAGCGCGATCGCGCCGCCGTTGACGTTGATCTTGTCGAGGGAGAGCCCCATGTCCCTGGCGAAGCGCAGCACGACGCCCGCGAATGCCTCGTTGATCTCGACGAGGTCGATGTCGTCGATGGTCAGCCCGGCCTTGGCGAGGGCCTTGCGAGTGGCGGGCGCGGGGCCGGTCAGCATGATGGTGGGCTCGGAGCCGGAGACGGCGGCGGAGACGATCCGGGCACGCGGCGTGAGTCCGTACCGCTCACCGGTCTCCTTGTTGCCGATCGCGACGAGCGCGGCGCCGTCGACGATGCCGGAGGAGTTGCCCGCGTGGTGGACGTGGTCGATCTTCTCGACCCAGTGGTACTTCTGCAGCGCGACCGCGTCGAAGCCGCCCATCTCACCGATCGCGGCGAAGGACGGCTTGAGCGCGGCGAGCGAGTCGGCGGTGGTGCCCGGCCGCATGTGCTCGTCGTGGTCGAGGACGACGAGGCCGTTGCGGTCCTTGACGGGGACGACGGAGCGCGCGAAGCGGCCGTCCTTCCACGCCTCGGCGGCGCGCTCCTGGGAGAGCGCGGCGAACTCGTCGACGTCGCGGCGGGAGAAGCCCTCGATGGTGGCGATGAGGTCGGCGCCGACGCCCTGCGGGGCGAAGCCGGTGTCGAAGTTGGTCATCGGGTCCATCGCCCAGGCACCGCCGTCGGATCCCATCGGGACGCGGGACATCGATTCGACGCCGCCCGCGAGGATCAGGTCCTCCCAGCCCGAACGGACCTTGGCGGCGGCCAGGTTGACCGCTTCCAGACCCGAAGCGCAGAAGCGGTTCTCCTGGACGCCCGCGACGGAGTCCGGGAGGCCGGCCGCGATGGCCGCGATCCGCGCGATGTCGGAACCCTGGTCGCCGAGCGGGCTGACCACGCCGAGGACGATGTCGTCGATGGCCGCCGGGTCCAGGCCGGGGAAGCGGCTGCGGATTTCGTGGATGAGGCCGACGACGAGGTCGATCGGCTTGGTGCCGTGCAGGGCGCCATTGGCCTTGCCGCGGCCGCGCGGGGTGCGGATCGCGTCGTAGACAAACGCTTCGGTACTCAAGACAGCAGCCTTTCGAGGGTGGTTGTGCGTCGGGGGTCAGGCGAGCAGCGAGCGGCCGATGATCTCCTTCATGATCTCGGTCGTGCCGCCGTAGATGGTCTGGATGCGGCCGTCGGTGAACGCCTTCGCGACCGGGTATTCCGTCATGTAGCCGTAACCGCCGTGGAGTTGCAGGCACCGGTCGGCGACGCGCTTCTGCAGTTCGGTGGCCCACCACTTGGCCATCGAGGCGTGAACGGCGTCGAGCCCACCGTCGGAGTGTTCGACGATGCACCGGTCGATGAAGGTGCGGGTGACGGTGCACTCGGTGGCCATCTCGGCGATCTCGAACCGGATGTGCTGGAGCTCGGAGAGCGGCCGTCCGAAGGCCTCGCGCTCCTTGACGTACTGTGTGGTGATCTCCAGCAGATGTTCGGCGGCGGCGATTCCGGCGACGGCTATACCGATGCGCTCCTGTGCCAGGTTGGTCATCAGATGGATGAAGGCGCCGTCCCGTTCGCCGAGCAGATTCTCCTTGGGGACACGGACGGCGTTGAAGAACAACTCGGCGGTGTCCTGGGACTTCTGACCGATCTTGTCGAGGTTGCGGCCTCGCTCGAAGCCCTCCGCGCCACGTTCGACGACGATCAGCGAGAGCCCCTTCGCACCGCCCTGCGGAGTTGTCTTCGCCACGACGACCACCAGGTCGGCGAGGATGCCGTTGGAGATGAACGTCTTGGAACCGTTGAGCAGCCAGTGGTCGCCCTTGTCCTCGGCGGTGGTGCGGATCCCCTGGAGGTCGGAGCCCGCTCCGGGTTCGGTCATGGCGATGGCGGTGATGATCTCGCCGCTGCAGAAGCCGGGCAGCCAGCGTCGCTTCTGCTCGTCGGTGCCGAGGCCGGTGAGGTAGGGGCCGATGATGTCGTTGTGCAGCCCGAGTGCGAGTCCGGGGGCACCGGCGCGGGTGAACTCCTCGGCGAGGACGGCGCTGTAGCGGTAGTCGGTGTTGCCGCCGCCCCCGTACTCCTCGGGCACGGCGAGGCCGAGCAGTCCCTGCCGGCCGGCCGCGAGCCAGGCCTCTCGCGAGACGATGCCGTCCTTCTCCCACTGTTCGTAGTGTGGGAGGACCTCCTTGGTGAGGAAGGTACGGACGGTCTCGCGGAACGCGTCGTGCCCCTGGGTGAAGATCTGCCGCTGCACTGCGAGCCTCCTACAGCCAGTTCTTGACGGTCGAGATCAGCCGGGCCGGGTCGGGGCCGACGGGGGTGACGTTGAGCATCGTCACGCCCGCCTCACGGAAGGCCTCGATGCGGTCGCGTACGTAACCCTCGGGGCCGCAGAGCGACATGAGCTCGCAGAATTCGTCCGGGACGGCGGCCTCTGCCTCCTTCTTCTTCCCGGAGAGGTAGAGCTCCTGGATGAGTGCTGCTTCCTTCTCGTATCCGTAGGCGACGGCCAGGTCGTTGTAGAAGTTCTTGCCCCTGGCACCCATGCCGCCGACGTACAGCGCGATCTGCGGGCGTGCCAGATCCCGGAGCGCGGCGGCGTCGTCACCGATGGCGAGGAGTCCGCCCGCGACGGTCCGGAGGGGGCCTCGTGCCGGGTCGCGCTTCGCCGCGCCTTCGGCGAGAGCCGTGCCCCACACCTGCCGGGCCTTCTCCGGGATGTAGAGCGTCGGCAGCCAGCCGTCGGCGATCTCGGCGGTCAGCCGGACATTGGCGGGGCCCAGGGATGCGATGTAGAGCGGGATCTCCTCGCGCACCGGCCGGGTGAGGATCTTCAGCGGCTTGCCGAGCCGGCCGCCCTTCTCCTTCGGGAGCGGCATGTCGGTGATGCCGTGGTGATCGATGATCTCGCGGCGCCAGATCCGGCGGCAGAGTTCGACGGTCTCGCGGGTCCGGCCGAGCGGCTTGTCGTACGCCTTGCCGTGCCAGCCCTCGACGACCTGCGGCCCGGAGGCGCCGAGCCCGAGCAGCGCCCGGCCGCCTGAGATCGCGTCGAGTCCCGCACCGGTCTGGGCGATGAGGGCGGGGGTGCGGGAGTAGACGTTGAGGATGGCCGCACCGATCTTCATGCGTTCGGTCCGGGCGGCCAGATAGCCCATGATCGTGGGCGAGTCGAAGCCGTACGCCTCCGCGACCCAGACGGCGTCGAGTCCGGCGGGCTCCAGGGCGGCAACCTGGTCACAGGCCTCGCGCGGGTCGCCCGCGTAGTTCAGCGGCAGGGAGAGTTCCATCAGTCGGTGGTGTCCTTCCGGGTCCTCGTGATGCTGGGTACATCCCAGTCGGCGGCGACGGCCTCGGCGTCCGTGCCGGGCCGCGCGGGCCCGCTGCGCACGGATGCGGGGGTGGCGGAGAAGCGGGGTGCGGGGGCGGGCTGGGTGAGTCCGCCGTGCTCGACGAAGGTCGAGCGCGCGGCGATGTGCGGATGGCGGGGGGCCTCACGGAGCGAGAGGACGGGGGCGACGCAGGCGTCCGTGCCCTCGAACACCTCGGTCCACTCCGCGCGCGTACGGGTCCTGAACCGGTCGGCAATGAGCGTGCGCAGCTCCTCCCAGCGGGCGATGTCCGCCCGGTCCGGAGCCTCGTCCTCGATACCGAGGAGCTTGCTGAACTCGTCGTAGAACCGCTGCTCCAGCGGGCCCACTGCCATGTACTGGCCGTCGGCTGTCTCGTACGAACCGTAGAACGGGCAGCCGCCGTCCAGGAGGTTGGAGCCGCGCCGGTCCTGCCAGCCGCCGGCCGCCAGCATGCCGTGGATCATCGTGGCGAGATGGGCGGCGCCGTCGACGATCGCCGCGTCCACGACCTGGCCCCGGCCGCCCGGGGTGCGGGCGTGCTGGAGGGCGGCGAGGACGCCGACGACGAGATAGAGCGAGCCGCCCGCGTAGTCGCCGACCAGATTGGCCGGAACGGTGGGCGGCTCACCGGGCTTGCCGATCATGGAGAGGGTGCCGGTGAGGGCGATGTAGGCGATGTCGTGCCCGGCTCGTTCGGCGAGCGGTCCGTCCTGGCCCCAGCCGGTCATCCGTCCGTAGACGAGTCGCGGATTACGGGCCAGCGCGGCGGCCGGTCCGACACCGAGGCGTTCGGCGACGCCCGGCCGGTAGCCCTCGATCAGGATGTCGGCGCGCTCGACCAGATCGAGCACCTTGGCGGCCCCGTCCTCGGCCTTGAGGTCGACGAGCACGGAGCGTTTGTTGCGGTTGGTGAGGTCGTACGCGGGGTCGATGCCGAGCCCCGGGCCGCCGGGCCGGTCGACCCTGACGACATCGGCGCCGAGGTCGGCCAGGAGCATCGCGGCGAACGGGCCGGGGCCGATGCCTGCCAGCTCGACCACGCGCACGCCTGCCAGCGGGCCGTGCTCTGTCGTTGCCATCAAACCCCCAGCGGTGTGACACAACTGATGTAACAGCGATGATGCTAAGAACGCATCACGCTCCGCACAACCCTTTGGGCCGAGCAAGCGCTTAGACCGACCGGCAAATGGGGGGTGGGAGAAGGAGCGGGGCTGGGTGCGTGCAGCTGCAAGGCGGAGGATTGAGACAGATGGGGTCTCCCCTGCTCGAGCGCAGCCGAGAGCTTGGGGAAGGAGCCATGGCGACTGACGACAACGCGGCAGATGCGCGTGCCCAGCCCCGCGACGCCGCCCCCCATTTGCCGGTCGGTCTTAGTTCTTTCCCCTGGATCCTCCCCCACGATCGCCGCCCGACTGCACAGCGCCACGAACCCCTCCGCTAGCCTCTGCCTGCTACATCGGCGGCGGCCCCTGCGGAGGCACTCGTGAACAGGCAGAACGGGGCACAACGCCCCTATGACGTAGTCCTCTTCGGCGCCACCGGCTTCGTGGGCACCCTCACCGCGGAATATCTCGCCGCCCACGCACCCGCCGGCTGCCGCTGGGCCATGGCCGGGCGCAATCGGGCCAAAATGGAGCAACTGCGCGAACATCTCGCCGCGATCGACCCGCGCTGCGCAGATCTCCCGTTGCTGCACGCCGACGCCGACGACGTGCACTCGCTGCGCGAACTCACCGAATCCACCCATGTGGTGGCCACGACGGTCGGCCCCTACGTCTGGTACGGCGAGCAACTGGTCGCGGCCTGCGCCGAGGCCGGGACGGACTATGCGGACCTCACCGGCGAGACGGAGTTCGTGGACCGGATGTATCTGGAGCACGACGCGCGGGCCCGCGAGACGGGGGCCCGGCTCGTGCACGCCTGCGGTTTCGACTCGGTGCCGCACGACCTCGGGGCGTACTTCACCGTCCAGCAGCTGCCGCGGGACGTGCCGCTGACGATCGACGGGTTCGTCCGCAGCAACGCCGTCTTCTCCGGCGGTACGTTCGCCTCCGCGCTCACCGCGATGGGCCGCGGCCCTCACATGCTGCGCGCCGCGCAGGAACGCCGGCTCCATGAACCCCGTCTGGTGGCCCGCCGTGCCCGCGCCCGGTTGGGCGCCCCGCACTTCAGTACGGAGACCGGCACCTGGGCGCTGCCGCTGCCGACGCTGGACCCGCAGGTCGTCGAGCGTTCGGCGCGGATGCTCGCCCGGTACGGCCCCGACTTCCGCTACCGCCACTTCGCCTCCGTGAAGCATCTGCCCGTGGCGCTGGGCGGCACGGCCGCGATCGGCGCACTCCTGGGAGCCGCGCAGGTACCGGCGGCGCGGTCCTGGCTGATGGACCGTTACGAGCCGGGCGTGGGCCCGGACGCGGAGCGCAGGCGGCGCAGCTGGTTCACCGTGCGCTTCGTCGGCAGGGGCGGCGGGCACCGGGTCTTCACCGAGGTGTCGGGCGGCGACCCCGGCTACGACGAAACGGCGAAGATGCTCGCCGAGTCCGCGCTCTGCCTCGCCCTGGATGAGCTTCCGCCGACATCGGGGCAGGTCACCACAGCCGTCGCGATGGGTGACGCGCTGCTGGAGCGGCTGCGCGCGGCCGGGCTGCGTTTCCGGATCGCGGCGGCTCGCTGAGCGGACCGGCGCCCGGTCGGGTGGTGCGGTCGGCAGGCCGGTGTCCGTCCTCGGGCGCCTCGTGCGGTGGGTGGTCCCGACCACGGGGCAGAGTGATACCGAGGCCACCGCGAAGGTGTCGGACCGTCCGTCGGAGGGAACGGACCGGCCGTTGGTACGCAAGGGCCATGTGCTCCGGAAGGCCCGGACCGTGCAGCATCTGCTCCGGGCGAACGGCCCGGACGTGAAGATCGACGCCGACCACGGACCGGCCACGGCGGAGGCGGTGAAGAAGTTCCGGGCCACTCACGACCTGACGGCCGACGGCAAGGCCGGGAAGAACACCTGGCCGTTGCCGATGACGACGATCGACTCGCGCACGACGAAGTCCGAGGCCGTCGAGGCGGTGCAGTACCTGCTTCACGACGCGGGGGTTCCGACCGGCACCACCGGCGGCGGGGCGGCGACCCTCTCGGTCAGAGTGCCCAGGACACCAGCGTGCAGACCATCGAGACGGCCCAGACCGCTCCCGCGAGCATGCCGAGAGTCATCCCCACCGCGACCCGGCGCTGAGCGAGATAGACGGTTCCTGGTCGTGAAGACGTTCGATGTTCGGTCATACGTACCAGTCTGCCCGTCATGACCGGCGGGCGTTATCCGTACACATACTCAGGCGGTCGCTTCCCGCAGGGCCTGACGGCAGAGCGCGTCGGCCCTGCGGGTGGTCTCCGGCTGACGGAAGTCGCGGGCCAGCAGCAGGGTATGGCCGCAGGCGTTGTCCAGACCGGTCCGGTGTCCGACGGAGACGAAGACCGGCTTGATGCCGTCCTGGGTGCGCAACGCCCGGCCCACCTCCTCCTCGCCGTCGAGCAGCGGCGACCAGTCGCCCCGGCGGGGGCCCGGTTGCTCGTACGAGAAGGTGAACGGGTTCTTGGCGACACCGATCACCGGCAGCCCGGTGAGTACCCCGAGGTGACTGGCGAGTCCGAAGCGGCGCGGGTGAGCCAGGCCGTAGCCGTCACAGACCACGAGTCCGGGGTCGGTCGGCAGCGACTCCAGTGCCGCCAGCACGGTCGGGATCTCCCGGAAGGCGAGCAGCCCGGGGATGTACGGAAAGGTGACCCGGCCGACGGCAGTGGCCTCGGCGACCACGTCGAGCGTCGCCTCGTCGAGGACGACCGCTGCCGCCACGACGACATCGTGCTCGTCGTCATAGGCGACGTCGACCCCCGTGACCCGGCCGGTGCCGGGCGGCGGGCCGGGTTCGTCGAGCACCACCCGGGGGCGCAGGGCGTCCTGGAGTGCTCGGGCTTCGGTCTCGTCGGCGGGCATCGGAAGCGTTGTCATAGTGCTGTCGAGTTTAGGCAACGGGCACGGCGGGCGGCGCGGCAGCGGGCCGGGGCCCCCAGGAGGGTGCTGAAGATCTCGGCCGGGCTCGCCACACCCGGCAGGCGCATCTGCGGCGTTGCCGGAACGCCCTGACAGCTCCTTCCCCGAGCTCTCAGCTTCGTTCGAGCAGGGGAGACCTCATTCGAGGACGCTCCGGCGCCTTGCAGCTGCACGCACCGAACGCTACCCCCCGCGCGCCACTCGTCCCCTCTCGCCCGCGGCCCAGCAGCCGCCGTCCGGTGTGCAGTCGACCGTGTCGTACGACCCGGTGTCGACCGTGCGCCAGGTTCGGCCGCCGTCCACGGTGAGGTCCGTGCCGGTCGGGCCGACCGCCAGCGCACCCGACCTGCTGTGCGGGAGCCAGGCGACCCCCGAGCGGTAGGCGGCCGGCGGGGTGGCGGACTGCTGCCAGCTGCGGCCGGCATCGCCCGTCACCGCCGCGGCGTTCGGCGACGGCAGGCCGGCCCGGTAGTCGCCGCCGACCGCGATGCCGTGGTGGCGGTCGCGGAAGGCCAGACCGAAGACGCCGCGTGCCGGGTCGCCGGCCGGGATCGTGGATTCGGTCGCGGTCCAGGTCAGCCCTCGGTCGGCGGAGTGCAGCACCCGTGCGGTGGCGGCGCCCCCGGTCGCCAGCCAGACGTCCTCGGTACCCGATGCGACCAGGCACTGACCGCTGGCGGCGAACCCCGACTCACCGGCCAGGGCATCCGGCATGCCCGCACTGGGCAGCACCCGCCAGCTCCGACCGCCGTCAGCGGTCGACAGGATGCGGTACTTCCCGTCGACGGGATCGCTCACCGCGAGTCCGTGCCGACTGTCGAAGAAGGTGAGGCAGTCGTAGAAGGCGCGGGCATCGGTGTTACGGAACGACTCCGTCCAGGTCGCTCCCCCGTCGTCCGTACGGAACACCCTGGAGGCCTCGCCCTCCCCGATGGCCAGTGCCACCGCGCGCCGGGCGTCGAATGCCTCGATGTCACGGAACTCCAGCGCCTCCTGAGCCGCACCGGGCGGTGACACATCGCGCCAGTGGCGGCCGCCGTCCGAGGTGCGCAGCACCGTGCCCTTCGAACCCGCGACCCAGGCGGTGCGACGGCTGACGGCGGCGAGGCCGCGGAAGCGGGCGTCGGTCCCCGTCCCGGTGAGCGTCCAGACCGGCCGTTCGCCGGGCCGGTGCCGCTCCCCCGGCGCAGCCGCGGCTGCCGGTGTGGCCAGTGTCGCGGTCAGCGCCGCCGCACAGAGCCCCCATGACATCAGTCGTCTCGTCTTCCCCTTGGCCCTCATGGCGCTGGAAGCTAGCCCACGAACCGTGCTCCGTCCAGGGCACACCGGCGGCAAGTGGGCACTCGATCGGTGCGGCGGCGTGCGGTGATACAGCTCACGCCACCTTCCGATGCACGGATGAGGGAGTTCCGTCGTCTACATCAGTGCCGGGAACCGTTCATCTGGCCGAGAAAGGGAGCAGGTCTTGTCCACCGTTATCGAGCAGTCCGTGCAGGCCCGCATGGTCGCATCCGCACCGCGGATGGAGACCCTTCCCGCCACCCTGCAGTACGACCGGAGGGACCCGTTCGCCGTACGCATGGCGTTCCCCGCGACGGCGACCCTGGAGGGCACCGATGTCTCCTGGGAGTTCTCCCGCGAGTTGCTCGCGGCGGGAGTGGACGCGGCCGCCGGTGTCGGGGACGTGCGCATCAGGCCGTTCGGATATGACCGCACGGTCCTGGAGTTCCATGCCACCGAGGGAATCGCGATGGTGCACGTCCGCACTGCGGAGCTGCGCCGTTTCCTCGAGCGGGCGCAGGAACTGGTGCCGGTCGGCGACGAGCACCGGTTCCTGGATCTCGACCGGAGCCTGACCGATCTGCTCGGCGGGGCCTGCTGACACCGCGCCGACAGCTCTGAGCGCTCTGCCGACGGGGGCCGGCCCGGCCTCGCAGAAGATCCCGATCGCCCGCAAAATCCAGACAGAAGCTGTCCGGTATCGCGGTTAGCTTCGGCGACATGGATCGGAACACGGACCGGAGCATCGTCATCACCGGGGCACGCGCGAACAATCTGCGCGATGTCTCCCTCACCGTCCCCAAGGGGAGGATCACCGTCTTCACCGGAGTCTCCGGGTCGGGCAAGTCGTCGATCGTCTTCGACACCATCGCCGTGGAATCGCAGCGGCAGCTGAATGAGACCTTCACCTGGTTCATCCGGAACAGGCTGCCGAAATACGAACGGCCCCATGCCGACGTCATCGACGACCTCTCTGTGGCAATCGTCGTCGACCAGAAGCCGCTGGGCGGCAATGCCCGCTCCACCGTCGGCACGATGACCGACATCTGGTCCGTGATCCGGGTGTTGTTCTCGCGCCACGGGACGCCGAGTGCGGGCCCGGCGACCTCCTACTCCTTCAACGACCCCGGCGGGATGTGCCCGGAGTGCGACGGTGTGGGGCGCACGGTCCGCCTCGACATCGACCGGGCGATCGACGTCACGAAGTCGCTCAACGAGGGTGCCCTGCTGCTGCCGGGGCTCTCTGTGGGCAGCTGGGAGTGGCAGCTGTATGCCGGTTCGGGACGCTTCGACAACGACAAGCCGCTCGCGGAGTTCACCGAAGGAGAACTTCAACTCCTCCTGTACGGAGGTGGGTTCACCGTCCGGCTGGAGCTGAAGTCGGCCTCCGCGGACATGCGGTTCGAGGGGATCGCCGATCGGTTCACCCGGCTCTTCCTGAAGCGGGACACCGAGTCGCTCTCCGAGCGGCGGCGCGAGGCCGCCCGGCGCTTCACGACCGAAGCCGTGTGCGCGTCCTGCGGCGGCGCCCGGCTGAACGCGGCCGCGCTGGCCACCCGTATCGACGGGCTCTCCGTGGCCGACTACGGGCGGATGGAGGTGGCCGATCTGGTGGGCGTCCTGGCCGGGATCGACGATCCGGTGGCCGGTCCGATCGCCTCGGCCGCCCGCGAACGGCTGGAACGTCTGGTGGGCATCGGGCTCGGCTATCTCAGCCTGGACCGGGAGACCACCACGCTGTCGGGCGGCGAGGGGCAGCGACTCAAGATGGTCCGGCATCTGGGCAGTTCACTGACCGGGCTGACGTTCATCTTCGACGAGCCGAGCGTGGGCCTGCATCCGCGTGATGTCAGCAGGCTGAACGATCTCCTGGTACGGCTGCGCGACCGGGGCAACACCGTCATCGTCGTCGAGCACGACCCGGATGTGATGGCCGTCGCGGACCACATCGTCGACATGGGCCCGAGAGCGGGCACCGACGGCGGACATGTCGTGTTCGAAGGCCCGGTGGACCGGTTGCGCGAGGCGGACACCCTCACCGGCCGCTGCCTGCGCCACCGGACACCGCTCAAGGAAACCTTCCGCTCCCCCACCGGACGGCTGCCGGTGACGGGCGCCGCGCTGCACAACCTCAAGGGCGTGGACGTGGCGTTCCCCGAAGGTGTGCTGACGGTCGTGACCGGGGTGGCCGGATCCGGCAAGTCGACGCTGGTCTCCCGGGTGTTCACGGCGGCGTACCCGGACGCGGTGGTCATCGACCAGGGGGCGATCACCGCGTCGTCCCGCTCCACGCCGGCCTCGTACCTCGGAGCACTGGACTCCATCCGCAAGGTCTTCGCCAGGGAGAACGGAGTCGATCCCGGCCTGTTCAGTTTCAACTCCTCCGGGGCGTGCGGGCATTGCTCCGGCCGCGGCATCATTTTCACCGATCTCGCATTCATGGACCCGGTGACCACCACCTGCCAGGTGTGCGAGGGGCGGCGCTTCCACGACGACGTGCTGAAGCACCGGGTGGGCGGCGCGTCGATCGTCGACGTACTGGAGATGACGGCCGCCCGGGCGGCCGAGCTCTTCGACGACCGGACACTGCTGCGGAAGCTGCGCACGCTCGACGACGTCGGCCTGACCTATCTGACACTGGGGCAACCGCTCAGCACGCTCTCCGGTGGTGAGCGTCAGCGCATCAAGCTCGCCACCCGGCTGCACCGGACAGGCAGCGTGTACGTTCTGGACGAGCCGACCACCGGACTGCACATGGCGGACACCGGCACGCTCGTCGATCTGCTGGACCGGCTGGTCGACGCGGGCAACAGTGTGATCTGCGTGGAGCACAACCTCGAGGTGCTCAAGCGCGCGGACTGGGTGGTCGACCTCGGCCCCGAGGGTGGCAGAAACGGCGGCGAGCTGGTCTTCGAGGGGACCCCGGCGGCGCTGCTCGGCCATCGCACATCGTTCACGGCCGAGTATCTGCGCCGGGATCTGGGGCTGGAGCGTCCTGGCGCCGGGACGTGAGAGCACTTCTCCGAGCCCACAGAGCCCGACACGTCCCGCTATTGATGGATATGAGGGAGTTCAGCGCACCCGACAGTCGAGCGCACTGTCAGGCACCACACCCCTCGCGACCTGCGTACATAACGTTACGTAATTGGGCATCGCGGGGGCGGGCTTGGCGATGGCCTTACTGCCGCTTTAACCTACGGTCTCGTAACCTACGTGTCCGTAGGTAATTCTCCCGTCCCCAGGAGTCCCCGTGACGATCACCGCTCCCCACCTCGGCAGCCCGAAGGCGTGGACCGACGCCCAACTGCTGTACGCCCTGGAAGAGGTGGTGGAGAAGGAGCTCAACCGCCATCTCAAGGTCGCCAAGGACTGGATGCCCCACGAGTACGTGCCCTTCTCCGACGGGCGGAACTTCCCCGGCGTCTTCGAGGACGGTGAGGCCTGGCAGGCCGATCAGTCCAAGGTCACCGACATCGGCAAGGTCGCGCTGGTCGTGAATCTCCTGACCGAGGACAACCTCCCCAGCTACCACCACGAGATCGCGTCCCTCTTCGGCCGCGACGGCGCGTGGGGCACCTGGGTGCACCGCTGGACCGCGGAGGAGGGGCGGCACGGCATCGTGATGCGTGATTACCTGCTCACCTCGCGCGCCGTCGACCCGGACAAGCTGGAGCAGTTCCGGATGGCGCACATGGCGGAGGGCTTCGAGTCCGACAACCGTCACTCGATGCTGCACTCCGTGGCGTACGTCGCCTTCCAGGAGCTGGCCACCCGTGTCTCGCACCGCAACACCGGCCACCAGTCGGGCGACCCGGTCTGCGACCGCATGCTGGCCCGGATCGCCACCGACGAGAACCTGCACATGGTCTTCTACCGCAACCTCCTCGGTGCGGCCTTCGAGCTCGCTCCGGACCTGACGATGCAGGCCGTGCGCGATGTCGTCGTCAACTTCCGGATGCCCGGTCACGGCATGCCGGGCTTCGAGCGGGCCGCCGCGCAGATGGCGATCGGCGAGATCTACAACATGCGCATCCACCACGACGACGTGATCCAGCCCGTGCTGCGCTACCTGAAGGTCCTCGACATCGACGGCCTGGGTCCCGACGGCCTGAAGGCGCAGGAGGAGCTGGGCCTGTACATGGGCGGCCTGGACAGCGAGGCGGCCAAGTTCGACGAGAAGCTGGCGGCCCGCAAGGCGCGACTGGCAGCGCGCGCCCTGGCCTGACGGCCCGCCCGGCATCGGCCGCCGGCCGGGCCACCGTTGCGCAGTCCTGTCCGGCGGCCGACGGCCTGTCCGACCCTGATCCGCCGGACGGGCCGTGGGGCACAGCGCCTCGCGCCGGGCTCACATCGTCTCGTGCAAGTCCTGAGCGTAGTGCTCGATCGCCCGTCGGTACTGCCGCACGTGCGGGTCCTCGCTGGTGGCGGCGAGCAGTTTCAGCAGCAGCTGCATGGATTCACGGTGCTCACCGGTGTTGAAGAGCGCCATGGCGAGGAACGTCCGCAGTGCCCCGTCGTCGGGGAACCGCTCGACACCGCTGCGCAGCACCTCGACGGCTCTCTCGTACTGTCCGAGCACCCGATGGGTGCTTCCGAGGCCGAGCAGCGCACCCCGGCGGTCCTCCTCCGACAGCCCCGTCCCGTCCAGGCAGCGTTCATAGAACGGCACGGCCTCGGCTTCCAGACCGAGCACATCGTGGACCCAGGCGGTCTGGTAGGCCACTTCGGCATCGGCGGGGAAGGCGGCGGAGAGGGACAGCAGCTGCTGTCGGGCTTCCTCGGGCCGTCCGTCGGTGCGCAGCCGCACCGCCGCTGCGAGCAGAGTGTCCCTGTCGTGATCATTCATGCGGACATCGTCCCAGGCGTCCGGCAGTGCCCGTCCGGCCGGGGAGCCCCGTCTCCTGGAGGTGCGGTGCGGCCGGTGCCCCGAGCGGCCCGGATCATTGCGCGGGCAGGGTGACTTCAGGCCCGTTCGCGACCGGTTCTGCGCAACCGGTCCCGCTCCTTCTCGGAGAGTCCGCCCCATACGCCGAAGCGCTCGTCGTTGGCGAGGGCGTACTCCAGGCAGGCCTCGCGCCCTTCGCAGGCGTTGCAGAGCTGCTTGGCCTCACGGGTGGAGCTGCCGGGAGCAGGAAAGAAGAACTCGGGCCCCGCCTGCGCGCACAGCGCCGTCTCCTGCCAGGCGAGCGCGGGGTCGACCGCGGTGTTGATCAGCATGGAAGTCACAGTGCCCGGTCGCGATAAACGACTGATCAACGCCTCATCAATGCGGCGCGCCGACAACTTCCGGTCAGCCTTCCGGCGTCTGCGCGCTCTTGATCAGAGCGAATTCCGCCCCGTCCGGATCGGCGGCGTTGGCGAACTTGCCCACGCCTTCCATCTCCATCGGTTCCAGCGTCAGTTTGCCGCCCAGCCGCTCGACGTCCGCGACGGCGGCGTCGCAGTCGTCGACCTCGAAGTAGGGCAGCCAGTGCGGCCCGGCGACCGCTTGTGCGGCAACAGCGTTGAGCGGCACCAGACCGCCGAAGCTCGCGTCCTCGCCACCGCCCCTGGTCCGGATCACGGTATAGGACCCACCGCCTCCCGGGAACGGCGTCTGCGCGGTCTCCCAACCGAATACGGAGTCGTAGAACGCGGCGGCCGCCGGGACGTCCGGGGTGTACAACTCGGCCCAGCACAGGGAGCCCGGTGCTCCCACCACGCCGAGGCCCGGATTCTCCTTCGGCTCCCAGATGCCGAAGAACGCTCCCGCCCGGTCCTTGAAACCGGCCATCCTGCCGAAGTCCAGGACGTCCATCGGGGCGAACGGCACACTGCCGCCGGCCTGCTCGACCGCCTTCGCCGTGGCATCGGCGTCCGGCGACTGGAAGTACACCGACCAGGACGGCTTCGCCTGCTCCTCGGTGACCGTCATCGCGCCCCCGGCCGTCTTCCCGTCCAGCGTGAACATCCCGTAGCCGCCGGTCCCCGGGCCTCCGGCCCGATACTCCCAGCCGAAGAGACCGGTGTAGAACGCGATGGCCCCGTCGAGGTCGGGCGTGCCCAGATCGATCCAGTTGGGCGCTCCGGTGACAAAACGGGTGGTGAGCATGGCGAGCTCCTTCGATGAGGCCCGTTCTTGCGGTGGCAGGGATCCTTCCTGACGTTCCGAGTCTTGCACCGGGCACTGACAACCGCAGCCTGCGGCCTGCGCGCGGGCCGCGCTGCCGTACGCCGTACAAGGGCGGCACACGGATGGCCGGTATCCGCCGCCGCATTGCGTACGGGCACCGGCCCCATGGATGATCTCCGTCATGACCATCAGAAAGGCTCATGCCGCGTAGGCGCCCCTTCCTCCGGCCCTCGGCCAACGCGCCACCGGTCCGGGGGTGTACGGGAACGATCCGCTCAGCCACCCCGGTCTGCGGCGCTGGAGCAGCGCGGGCGAACCGCTCTGGTCGTTCAGCCCCGGGCCCGGACTGATGGACATGTCGGACTGCGTCACGCTCAATGTGGACGGCACGACGGCTTGGGCCTGTCCGTACATGCACTACCCACTGATCGAGGTCCGCCCCGACGGCACCGTGAGAGTCCGTACGACGCGGATGAGCGGCGTGCGCGGCATCGCGCTCGATGGCGAGCGCGTGGCGTTCCTGCACGGGGTGAGCACACTGACGTACGGCCGCCTCACCGAGGCGACCGTCGAGCCGGAGCAGGGGCCCGCGCAGCTGGTCCGGCCCGACGGCAGCGCGTTGGCGAACAATGGCACGGTGTGTCGCGGCACGCGTATCCACGTCCGGGAGCGGAAGGGGACGGACTGGTGGGTGCTCGACATCGCCAGGAGCTGACGAACCCGGGCCGATGCCGTACGGTGCCCCCCGGCCACCGTACGGAGCATCGGCCGCCGCGCGTCAGCCCTTCACCCCCAGAGCCGGAAGCACCGTCTCCGCCACCCGGTATGCCTCCTCCAGCAGCGGGTTGCCGGAGAGGATGAAGGTGTCGACGCCCAGGTCCTCGAACTCCTTGAGGCGTTCGATCACCTGGGCCGTCGAGCCGACGACCGCGGTGCCGGGGCCGGGGCGGAAGAGGCTCATACCCGGCCACATGTTGGGGTGCGCCTCCAGCTCCCGTGCGCGCGCGGGAACCCTGCCGCCGTGCTGACGGAACTGGCGCTGCCAGCCCACCCCGTCCTCTCCTGCGCGGTCGCCGAGTCGACGGGCGTACGTCGCGTCGCTCGTGACGTCCAGCAGCCGGTCGGCCGCCGCCCAGGCTTCGTCCTGCGTGTCGCGGACGATGAGGTGCAGGCGCAGTCCGATCCTGAGCGTGCGCCCGTACGCGGCGGCGCGCGCCCTGACCTTCTCCAGTTTCTCCTTGAGCAGGTGCGGCGGTTCGCCCCAGGTCAGGTAGGTGTCGACGTGCTCGGCCGCCATCTCGATACCGGGGTCGGAGGAGCCGCCGAACCAGAGCGGGATGTGCGATTCCTGAACCGGCTTCAGCTCCCTGAAGGACGCGCCCGCGTTCCTCAGGTCGTAGAAGCGGCCCTGGTGGTCGAAGACCTCACCGGCCGTCAGCCGCTTCACGATCGACCAGTACTCGGCGCTCAGTTCGTACCGTTCGTCGTGCTCCACGTGGAGTCCGTACTCCTGGAGCGACGTGGTCGAGCCGTTGACGACGTTGAAGCGGAGCCGGCCGCCGAAGAGGGTGTCGAAACTGAGCGCCATCTTGGCGAGCAGGGTGGGTGAGATCAGGCCGGGGTGGACGGCCAGCAAGGGCTTGAACCGGGTGCTGGTGGAGGCGGCCAGCGCACTGCCGAGCGGCCAGACGTCGTACAGGTCGGTGGCGAGCAACGCACCGCTGTAGCCCAGGCGTTCGACCGAACCGGCGAGCTGGGCGAGGTAGCCGAGGTCCACCGGCCGCCGCCCTTCGGGCTCCCAGGGGTAGGCGCCTTCGCGCGGGATGATGTACCAGAGGACTTCCGTCGCCATGTCGTCACGCCGCCTCGTCCGCGGCGGCACCGGCCCGGGCACGGGCGACGGTGACCGGCCGGCCGATGAAGCCGGTGCGGTGGAAGATGTCGGCCGCTTCCTGCTGCTCGGCGAGGAAAGTGTCCGTGACGGGCTCGATCTGCCAGGGCAGGGTGCGCAGCGCGGTCTCCCAGTCGTCGGCGGATCCGCCGAGGTCGGCGGCGGCGATCTCGGCCGCCTGGCGAGGGTGGGCGGCCGCCCAGTCGTCGGCGCGCTGCAGAGCACGGGTGAGCGCCTCGATGATCTCGGGGCGGCTCTCGGCCAGGTCGCGGCGGGCGAAGAAGACGGAACGGTCGGTGATGACGTCGCCGGTACGGACGAGGGTGCGCAGCCCGCCGGTGCGGCGGGCCGCGGCCAGCTGGGCGCCCTGTGCGACCCAGGCGGCGATGGCACCGGTGCGCAGCAGCTCCTCGCTGTCGTCGTTGCTGCGTACGGCGGTGATGTCATCGGCGTAGGAGAGCCCGGCGTCGTCGAGCGCCTTGGCGATCAGATGGGTCTGCCAGGAGCCGATCGCGAGGTGGACGGTGGTGCCCTTGAGGTCCGCGACCGTACGGACGGGGCTGTCCTCGGGGACGAGGAGTGCGCCGTGTTCGGGGCGCGGTGCGGAGACGGCGGTGTAGACGATGTCGTGCCCGGCGGCCTGGGCGGTGACCGGCGGGGTGGAGCCGGTGCCGCCGAAGTCGATGACGCCCTGGCTGAGGAGCTCGCCGGTGCGGACGCCGTTGGTGTACGGGTGGAAGACGACGCTCTCGCCGAGCGGGGCCAGTTCTTCCTGGGCGAGGCCGAGCCGGGAGAGGTGGTACAGGTGGTAGAGAGACGGGTTGCTGCTGTGCACACCAATGGTGACGGTCATTCAGATCACTCCGGCTTCGGTACGTTCGTGGGCTGTTGCGGGTTGCGGGGTCGTCTCGACCCCGAGGTCGTCGAGGAGTCGTCGGCGCAGGGCTGCGAACGCGGGGTCGCCGGGGTCGCGCGGCCGGTCGACGGTGACGGGATCGTCGGTGATGAGCCGGCCGTCGCGCAGGACGGCGACCCGGTCGGCGAGCCGTACCGCTTCGTCGACGTCATGGGTGACGAGGAGGACGGCGGGCCGGTGCTTGCGGCACAGCTCTCCCACCAGGTCCTGCATCCTCAGCCGGGTCAGGGCGTCGAGTGCGGCGAACGGTTCGTCCAGCAGCAGCAGTTCGGGTTCGCGTACCAGGGCGCGGGCGAGCGCGACCCGCTGGGCCTCGCCGCCGGAGAGGGTGGCGGGCCAGGCGTCGGCGTGCCGTTCCAGGCCGACTTCGGCCAGGGCACGCAGCCCGTGCTCGGAGCGGTTGCGCGGCAGGGCCACCGTCACATTGGCGAGGACTTTCTTCGACGGTACGAGGCGGGGCTCCTGGAAGACGACGGTACGGGCCTGAGGGACGAGGACCTCTCCCCCGTCGGCGCCGTCGAGTGCGGCCAGGATGCGCAGCAGGGTCGTCTTGCCGCTCCCGCTCGCGCCGAGCAGGGCGACGAACTCGCCCCGTGCGATCTCGAGTCGAAGTCCGTCGAGCACGGCACGGTCACCGAAGAGGCGGCGCAGTCCCCGTACCCGTACTGCGGCCTGAGAAGTCCCATCGGTCATCGGGTGGCTCCCTGTGGGGTACGCCAGGGCATCAGTACGCGTTCCAGCAGCCGTACGACGATGTCGGCGGTGAGTCCGAGCAGTCCGTAGACGAGGATGCAGACGGCGAGGATGTCGGTGCGGGCATAGCTCTGTGCCTGGGACATCAGATAGCCGATGCCGGCGGTCGCGTTGATCTCCTCGGCGGCGATCAGTGCGATGACGCTGAGGGTCATGGACAGCCGCAGCCCGGCGAGCAGGGACGGCAGGGCTCCGGGAAGGACGACTTCCCGTACGAGAGCGAGCCGGCCCATGCCGAAGCTGCGCATGGCCTCGATGAGCTTCGGGTCGGTGTTGCGCACCCCGCTCGATGTCGACACATACATCGGGAAGGTGGTGGCGACGGCGATGAGCAGGATCTTCGCGGTCTCGTTGATCCCGAACCAGACCATGAACAGGGGTACCAGGGAGAGGAACGGGATGGTGCGCAGGGTCTGGAGGGAGGAGTCGAGGAGTTCGTCGCCGAGGCGCGTGAATCCGGTCGTGATGCCGAGGGCAAGCCCGGCGGCGAGCCCGATGAGGAGGCCGAGTCCGGAGCGGGTGAGGGAGGTGGTGAGCGCGTCGGGCAGCTGTCCGTTGCTCCACAACTCATCTACCGCACGCAGCACTTCGGCGGGCGAGGCGAGTACGTCCGGGGTGAGGAGCCCGGTGGCGGACGCCGCCCACCAGAGAGCGAGGAGGGCGAGCGGGCCGAGTGCCCGGACGGTCACGGAGCAGGTCCGGCTGCGGGCCCCCAGCCGCCGGGGGCGTGGCCGGACGAGGCCCGGATGCAGGGTGGCGTCACTCATTTCAGCTTCTCGATGTCGATGAGGTGGGCGGCGACGTCGACCTCGGTCGGGGTGACCTTCTGCTCGGCGTAGAAGGCGGCGACGGCCTCGAAGCGCTTGATGTCCTCGGGGCCGATGGGGCCGACCGTGCCGCCCTTGCGGGTGAATTCGGTCTGGACCTCCTTGGCCTTGCCGGTGACGGCGGTCGGTCCGACGTCCGTGAAAACATTCAGGTACGCGGCCGGGTTCTGCTTCTCCTTGGCGCCGGCTTCGCGGAGGTACCGGTAGAGCGCCTTCACGACCTTCGGGTGCTGCTCGGCGAAGCCCGTGCGTACGGCGTTGAGGCTGTAGTTGTCGGAGCCGATCGCGGCGCCGTCGGCGACGAAGTGCGCCTTGCCGCTGCCGATTTCGGCAACGGCGTAGGTCGCCCAGACGGCCCAGGCGTCGACCTTGTCCGCGTTGAAGACGGCGGCTGTCTGGTCGGGCCGCAGATAGACCCGCTTGACCTTGTCGGCGGGGATACCGGCCTTGGCCAGGGCCTTCAGCAGCAGGTATTCGCCGGTGCCGCCCTGGTTGACGGCGACCTTCCTGCCGACCAGATCGGCGACCGATTCGATGCCGGAGCCGTTCTTGACGAGTATTCCTTCGCCCGCAGCGTCCGGGTCGACCGCGGTGAAGAACTTGAAGCCGGGGCGCTGGGCGAGCGAGGTGATGCCGGAGGTGATGGAGCCGGTGGCGATGTCGAGCTGGTCGGCGTTCATCGCCTGGGCGGCCGGGGCGAACGGCCCGGCGCTGCCGGTCCACCGCACCCTGGCGCCGGCCTTCGCGAGCGCCTTGTCGAGGCTGCCGTCCTTCTTGCCGAGGGCGAGCACACCGGAGTTGCCGGGGTCGGGGATGCGGATGACCACCGTGCCCTCGGCACCGGAACCTCCGCTGCCGCTGTCGGCCTCGGAGGTGCCGCACGCGGTGAGGGCGAGGAGTGCGGTCACCGTGAGGAGTGCGGGGGCAAGGGTCGTACGCGATGGACGGGGAAGGATCATGGTGTCGGGGGTCCTCATGGCTCAGGGGGCGGAAAGCGGGGAGGCGGCGGAACGGGAGGCGGCGAGCGCGATGGCGCGGCGCAGCGGCTCGGGGTCGGCCCAGGCCGTGACATCGACGGGTTCGGGCAGGAAGCCGTGGGCGCGCAGCCCGGCCTCCTGCTCGGCGAGGAGGGCGAGGCGTTCCGGGGAGAGGCCGGGATGAAGGTTGAGGTGGGTGCCCGGCCGGTAGGCTCCGGCGACTCCGTCGGCGCCCGCCCCGGTTTCGGCGCCGAGGATGCGGGCGACCTCGCCGGGCTGTCCGGTGGCCCAGTCGGCGGCCCTGAGCAGGACGGCGAGGAAGCGGTCGACGAGGTCGGGGTGGTCGTCGAGGAGTCGCTGGTGGACGGTGATGGGGCGCGGGGTGCCGTTGTTGATCCGGAACCGGCGGTCGGCCAGTTCGTCGAGTTCGACGGCCACCTCGGCGCCTGCCCGCCGTGCGGCCTCGACGGCCAGCGCGCCCTTCACATACACGGCATCGACGTCACCGCGCTGCAGCGCCGCCAGTTCGGCGGCCCACTGGCCTTCGTACTCCGAGGCGGGTACATCGACGACGGTGGCGTCGTCCAGTGCGAGTCCGGCGCAGGCGAGCGCACCCTCGAAGCCGCGCAGCGCCATGGCCCGCCAGAAGTCGATGGCGATGTCGTGCACCGGAACGGCGAGCCGCAGCCCGCGCAGGGCGTCTACGCCCTGGATGCCGGAGCCGGGCCTGACCAGTACGGTCTGCCGTTCCTCGATCCAGGTGAGACCGATCAGCCGCGTCCGCTCACCACGGGAACGGGCCCACAGGGCGGGGACGTTGCCTCCTTCCCGGAAGAGTCCCGGCAGGGCGTGGGTGAAGTGGGCGGCACGGTCGGCATCGGGCGCGGCGTCCTGGAGGGAACGCACCGTGATGCCGTCGGGCGCGAACTCTTCGGCGAGCCACTGCCGGTCGGCGGCGATGCCGGTCGCGGTGGGTACGGGACAGCGGGTGAACCAGAGCGTCCGGGGCAGGACGGCATGCGTCATGGAGTCTTCCCGAGGGGTCGGCGAAGCAGATGGAGTCGTGGCGCGTGGCACGTACGTCAGGGGTGCGGGCACCGCGTACGGCGAAAGAGCTCCGGGCCGCGTCGGAAACGCGGCGGGAGCAAGAAATGGAAAGTGGGGGAAGGGAAGAGGATCAGCGACAGGCGGCGCTGGAGACCCGCGCCAGGTCGATGTGACGGCGCAGCGTCAGGGCGAGCAGGACCGGAGCTGCGTGGGCGGGGGTCGCGGTTCGGCGGCCGGCCATGGCACTGCTCCCTTCTGCTCGTCGGTGGTGACGTGCAGCAGCCTGCCACGGACTCGCTTCGGCTCACAACTCGCTTCCCGTGATGTGGGATTGAGTGTGAATAGAATGTTTCACAGTCCCGGAATTCGCTTTCTCAACTCCCGTAATGTGGCAACCACGTGCCGCGCCTTCCCCTTTAACGAGCGGAGAGTGACCTGATATGACCGAGGCCGCGACAGTGCGTGCTCCCGGCGGAGCGCAGGCGGTACAGCGCGCCCTGGACGTCCTGCACTGCTTCCACGACAACGGCCCCGACCTCAGCGCCTCCGACCTCGCCCGCCGCCTCGGACTCTCGGTCTCCACCGCGCACCGGCTGGCCCGCACCCTGCTCGGCGCCGGCTTCCTCGAGCAGGACGTCCGTACGTCCCGCTACCGGCTCGGCCCCGCCGTGACCGAGCTGGGCCGGCTCTCGTACCACCAGCGCGGTCTGCATCTGGCCGCCCCGGAGCTGACCGATCTCGCCGAGCGCACCGGCGCCACCACCGACCTGGCACTGCGCAGCGGCCCCCACGCCGTGATCGTCGCCGGTGGTTCGGTCACTCCGAGGACGGGGCTGCGCAGGCCACTGCACTCCACCGCGCTCGGCAAGGTGCTGCTGGCATGGGCCCGGCCGGGCGAGGGCGGGCCCTCCTCGCTCCCTCCGCTCCCCGCGTTCACCGACCGCACGATCATCGAACCGGCGGCGTTGGAAGCCGAGTTGGCGAAGGTACGGACCGACGCCTATGCGCTCAACGACGGCGAGTCGGCGTACGGGGTGCGCACCCTGGCGGTCCCGGTGCTGGACGGCGCCGGGTACGCGCGCTTCGCTCTCGCGGTCCGGGCCACGCCGTCGGTGATCACGAAAGCACGCACCGAGTGGTTCCTGTCGCAGGCCCGCTCCTGTGCGCGGGCCCTGGAGGTCCTGCTGCTGTCCCCGGCGGAACGCCGACCGCCCACGCCCTGAACCGAAGGCACTGTCGGTGCCTCGTGGCACGATATGAATCGCTCGGGGCAGGTGCCGGGCAGGACGGCAGCCGGGCTGCGCGGACAGAGGAACGTACATGACAGAGGCCGGACCGACGGAGGCCGGGGCGCTCACGGGAAGGGACGCCCGGGAACTGCTGGCACAGGCCGAGCGGCTGCTGGACACGGCGCGCGCGGTGCTGACCGATCACGCCCGCGCCGTCGATGCGGTGCACACGGCGCTGGCTCCGCTGCTCGACTCCCTCATCCGTCGCGAACTGTCGGCCATCCCGGTGTCCAGACTCAAGGACGTCACCGAGGGCAGACTGCGGCTCGGCGCGGTCGAGCAGGCCGGCTTCACGACCGTCGGCCAGGTCCACGAGGCAAACCGTTACGAGCTCCGCCAGATCCCCGGGGTCGGCGCTCAGACCGCCGACCAGGCGTTGGCCGCAGCCGGGCAGATCGCCCACGCGGTACGGGACACCGTCGCGGTCCGGATAGATGTGGACACCCCGGACGATTCCACGACCGCGCTGGTCACCGCACTGCACCGGCTGGTCGAGGCCGGTCCGGACGTCCGCCGGGCCGTCGATGCGGCGGGCCGGCTCATCGGGCGTCTTGAGCCCCTGCTCGCCGCGGCTGGACCTGCGCGGGGGCGGCTGCGCATGCTGTTCACCCGGCGGCAGGCCCGCGCTCAGGCGCTGGAGGCCGTCGCCTCGGTACGGGCCGCCGTCGCCGAAGCGGCTGCGCGCAGGCTTCCCCTGCTGTTCGGGCAGGTGTCGGTCGATCTGCTGAGGGACGCGGAGTCGGACGTCGCGGCGTGGGTCGACTACGAGCTACGGTCCGCCGAGTACTACAGCCTGCTCGCCGAGATGTCGGGCACCAGCCCCGACCGGGATGCGGCCGAAGGGTTCCTCCCGTCCGGGATCGCGCACCGGGTGCGCGATCTGCGGTTGGAGGACGCCCATCTGCGCGTCTCCCTGCGCGGCTACCAGTCGTTCGGCGCCCGGTTCGCGCTCACGCAGAAGCGGGTGATCCTCGGCGACGAGATGGGGCTCGGCAAGACCGTCCAGGCCATTGCCGCGCTCGCGCACCTCTCGGCACGGGGCGAGACGCACTTCCTGGTGGTCTGCCCGGCGAGCGTGCTCATCAACTGGGCGCGCGAGGTCCGCTCCCGCTCCACTCTGCGCGCGCTGCCGGTGCACGGCCCCGAGCGACACGGCGCCTTCGCCGAGTGGCGCGAGACCGGCGGGGTCGCTCTCACCACGTTCGATGCCCTGCACACCCTGCCGGCCCCCCGGGACTGCGGCATGAGGCCCGGCATGCTGGTGGTCGACGAGGCGCACTACGTCAAGAACCCCGAGACCCGCCGCTCCCGGGCGGTGTCCGGCTGGACGCAACGCACCGAACGGGTGCTGTTCCTGACCGGTACACCGATGGAGAACCGGGTCGAGGAGTTCCGCAGCCTGGTCCGCCATCTTCAGCCCGAACTGGCGCCCTCGATCCACACCACCCATGGAGCCGCCGGTTCGCACGCGTTCCGCAGGGCCGTCGCCCCGGCTTATCTGCGGCGCAATCAGGAGGATGTGCTGACCGAACTCCCTGCGCTGGTGCAGGTCGACGAGTGGGAGGAGTTCAGCAAGGACGATCTCGATGCCTACCGCGAGGCGGTGGGCGCCGGGCAGTTCATGCGGATGCGCCGGGCGGCGTACGCCCGGCCCACCACATCCGCGAAACTGAACCGGCTGCGCGAGCTGGTTGCGGAGGCCGCGGACAACGGCCTCAAGGTCGTCGTGTTCTCGTACTTCCGAGAAGTGCTCCTCACGGTCGAACAGGTCCTGGGGACAGGTGTGTTCGGGCCACTCTCGGGGAGTCTCCCGGCTGCCCGGCGCCAGGAGATGATCGACCGGTTCGGTGCCGTCGAGGGCCATGCCGTCCTGCTGAGCCAGATCCAGGCGGGCGGTGTCGGACTGAACATGCAGGCTGCCTCCGTCGTCATCATCTGCGAACCGCAGATCAAGCCGACGATGGAGCACCAGGCGGTGGCCCGCGCCCATCGGATGGGGCAGATACGGACCGTCCAGGTGCACCGGCTCCTCGCGGCCGACAGCGTCGACGAGCGGATGCTGAACATCCTGGCCCGCAAGGAGCGGCTGTTCGACCTCTACGCACGGCGCAGCGACGTCGCCGAGACGACGCCGGACGCCGTGGATGTGTCGGAGGGGGCTCTGGCCCGACGCATCGTCGAGGAGGAACAGCTGCGCCTCGCCACCGGAACGGCCGAAGCAGCCGGAGCGGTGTCGGAGAGCTGACTGCTCAGGACCCGTGCGCCGCCGGGTCATGGGCGGCCGGCTCCTTCCCCGTCTTGCCGGGCGCGGTGTCACCCGAAGCGGTCTTGTCCGGCGCGGTCTTGTCCGGCGCGGTCTTGTCCGGCGCGGTCTTGTCCGGCGCGGTCTTGTCCGGCGCGGTCTTGTCCGGCGCGGTCTTGTCCGGCGCGGTCTTGTCCGGCGCGGTCTTGTCCGGCGCGGTCTTGTCCGGCGCGGTCTTGTCCGGCGCGGTCTTGTCCGGCGCGGCCGTGTCGTGGGTCGTCGTGGCGTGCGGGTCGTACCCCGGCACCGTGCCGTCCGCCTTGGCGACCAGCAGCAGTCCGGCCATGCCCATGTCGGAGTGGCTCTGCACATGGCAGTGGTACATCCAGGCACCGGCGCCGACGTGTTCGCCCGCGATGACCTGGAAGCCGAAGGAGTCCGCCGGGCCGACGATCTTTGTGTCGACGACGCGGCTCGGGTCGTCGGGGCCGGTGAGCAGACCGGTCCGGTTGTCCGCCCAGCGATGACCGTGGACGTGGAACGTGTGGTAGTAGTCACCATGCGTGATCATGACCACTTCGAGCCGGTCCCCCACCGTGGCCTCGAAGTCGGGTGCTGCGTGGGCGGCCTTGTTGTTGATCGTCATGTCGTTGAAGACGATCGTGATCGTCTTGTCCGGCAGGATGTCGCCCTTGCGCCGGACGATCACCGGACCGTACAGGCCTTTTCGGATACCGCCGGTGCCGTGATCCGTACCGACGACATGGTCGTGGTAGTGCCAGTAACCCGCACTGCCCGGCTGCCAGGTGCCGTCCTTGCGCCGGCTCGGCGCATGAGTGCGCCAGGTGTACGTGCGGGTGCCGCCCGGTTCGACGATGCTCTTGTTCATCCGGGTGCCGTCGCTCGCGATGTCGTAGTCGACGCCGTGCGCATGAAGGCTGGCCGGCACATCCATGGCGTTCTCGAACTCGATGTGCAGGGTGTCGCCCTCGTTGATCTCGATGAGCGGTCCCGGGATCGACGCCTTGCCCTTCTCCAGGCCGTATCCCATCTGACCGTCCGCCAGCTTCTCCGCGTACAGCTTGAGATGGCGGACGACGCCTCCGGCCGGGGCGGTCTTGGGCGGGGGTTCCGCCGAGCTGGCCTCGATCGTACCGACCGACAACGATGTCACGCCGGTGGCGGCCGCCACCCCACCACCGACCAGAATCCGCCGGTTGAAGCTCCTTCTGTCCATGTCGAACTCCCCACTGCACTAAGGAATTTACGGAGTTTTTGCGAACTTGCCCAGAACGCGGAGACTGCGTAGACCGCGGAGATTACGGAGGTTACGGGGATTGCGGCGGCTTCAGAGGTAGCAGAGGTTGGCGGGGCACAGGTGCCGCCCGGACGGCCCACACCGTAGCCGGGGGATCTTCGTTTATCCACACCCAGGACAAAGTTCGTGCCATTGCTGCCATAGCTATTGGCGAGCCGCGAAAAGAGGTCTAGCTTCATCCGCTGTTGCAGTGACCAAAGAGGGGTGGGTGACCACATGCAGCGCACACCACATCACAGGTCCAGATCGCGACGCGGACTTGCGGTGGCCCTGACGGCCGGCGCACTGACCGCTTCCCTGCTCGGCGGCAACGCCGCCAGCGCCAGACCTTTTCCGGAACCGCCGCGAAGCCTCGTGACAACGTTATCCCTGCCGTCGCCGCCGGGCGGCGCCAACGTCAAGGTGCTGGTGTTCCATGCCTCCGCCACCGAGGAGTCCCCGACCGTCGACGCCGGGATCGCGGCGATCGAGAAGATCGGGCTCACCGGGCCGGAGGCCGGTCGGTTCAGGACCGTCGCCACCGACGACCCGGCCGTCTTCACCAACGGCAAGCAGCTCGGCAAGTACAACGCCGTCGTCTTCCTGACCGGTGGCGGCGATGTGCTCGACCCGGAGCAGGAGGCCGGTCTCGAGGCGTACATGGAGGCGGGCGGCGGATTCCTCGGCATCCACGACGCGGCGCGCACCGAGCCGTACTCGGACTGGTTCACCGGTCTGATCGGAGCCCGTCCGGCAGCCGGCAGTCCAACCGGCGTACAGCGTGCGACGGTTGAGATCGGAGACCGCCGGCATCCGGCGACCAAGAATCTGCCGCTGGAATGGAAGCGCCCGGACAAGTGGCTCAACTGGACGAAGAATCCGTCCGGTGATGTACACACCGTGGCGCGCGTCCGGGAGATCACGTACAAGCCGGGCGCGAGCGCCAACGGCTGGGACCACCCGGTCTCCTGGTGCCGGGACTACGACGGCGGCAGGTCCTTCTACACGGCGATGGGCGGTACGGTCGACAGCTTCGCGGAGACCGACTTCCGCGACCATCTGCGGGGCGCGCTCGACTGGACGACGCGGATCTCGCAGGCCGACTGCAAGGCGACGATCAATTCCAACTACAAGGCGGAGCGCGTCACGCAGCCCAATCAGCCGGGCCGGAACGACCAGATCGGCGAGCCGCACGGCCTGGTTGTCGCCCCCGACGGACGGGTGCTGTACATCGGGCGCGGTGGCGCCGACAGCAGCAAGCCGGTCGTCACCGACTGGAACAACCCGGACATCGGCAAGGGTCTGGGGCAGATCCATGTCTACGACCCGAAGACCAAGAAGGTCACCCTCGCCGGTGAGCTGACGATCTTCGGCAACAAGGGCGGCGGCGACGAACTGGTCAAGGTCGAGGAGGGGCTGCTCGGGATCGAGCTGGACCCGGACTTCGAGAAGAACGGCTGGGTGTATCTGCACTACACACCCCACTCGAAGATCGACCGCGACAAGCAGATGGCGGTACGTCAGGTCTCCCGCTTCACCCTCGATCCGGCCACCGACAAGCTGGATCTGTCCTCCGAGAAGGTGCTGTTGCACTGGCCCGTCCAGATCCACAGCTGCTGCCATGCGGGCGGCGGGATGGCCTGGGACTCCAAGGGCAATCTGTACATCGCGACCGGTGACAACAACTCCTCCGGTTTCAGCGAGGGTTACTCCGGAAACAACCCGCAGCCGAACTACAAGGGCGTCTCCTTCGCCGATGCCCGGCGCACCGCGGGCAACACGAACAACCTCAACGGGAAGATCCTGCGGATCCACCCCGAGGACGACGGCACGTACACACTGCCCGAGGGCAATCTCTTCACCGGCAAGGAGCCCGATGAAGGCGGCGGCAAGACCCGCGGCGAGATCTATGTGATGGGGGTGCGCAACCCGGCCCGGATCTCCGTCGACAAGAGCACCGACACGCTGTACGCGGGCTGGGTCGGCCCCGACGCGGGCTCGCCGAGCACCACCTGGGGTCCGGCCAAGTACGACACGTTCGCCGCGATCACCAAGGCGGGCAACCACGGCTGGCCGTACTGCATGGGCAACAAGCAGCCCTACCGGGACCGCAATCTGCCCGACCCGAGCAAGCCGCTCGGCTGGTACGACTGCGACCACCCCAAGAACGAGTCTCCGAACAACGACGGCCTGGTGAACCTGCCGCCGATCACGTCCAACACCATCTGGTACTCGCCGCAGGGCGGTGGCGTGGACTACCCGCGCAACGCGAACGGCATCCCGAGCTACAAGGCGGAGGAGCAGAAGCAGCTGCTGCCGTGGCTCAAGGGCGGGGGTCAGGCCACGATGAACGGCCCGGTCTACCGGTACGACGCGGCGAGCACCAGCGCCGACAAGTGGCCCTCCTACTGGGACGGCAAGTGGTTCGTCGGTGACTTCTACGACGACACCCAGCCGCGGCACGCCGTACTCACCGACCCGAAGACGGTCGGCAAGGGCGGTCTGCCCACGCACGCCGAGTCCTTGAAGAAGATCATCCCGGTCGGTGCGGACGGCATCCGCAACCTGATGGACTGGAAGTTCGCCCCGGACGGTTCGCTGTACGTCCTCGACTACGGGCGCGGCTTCTTCACCTCCGACTCCAAGTCCGCGCTGTGGCGTGTGACGTACAAGGGCGGCGGCCCGACCCCGGCCGCCGAGGATCTGGCCAGGAAGGCGGCAGTGCAGTGAGACACCGTTCGATCTTCGCGCGACAGCGGTACCGGCCCGCCCGGTTGTGGCTCGCCCTGCTGGGTTCGTTCCTGATGGTGCTGGGGCTGACCTCGACGGCGGCCTACGGCCGTACGGCGGCTCCCGCCGCTGCGGCGGCCGACCAGGTCCTCACCTGGACGGCTGGCAACCCCATCGACCACTATCTGTCCGCTCCGAAGACCGCGGTGGCCGGCAAGGCGACCATCGTCTTCGAGAACAGCGCGGCGACCGGCAACACCACGGGGATGCCGCACACCCTCACCTTCAGCATCTCGGACCCGGAGTTCAACAACGACGTCACACTGAACATCCTGGCCAACCCGGCCGACGACCAGGACGGCAAGCACACCGCCGAGGTCACGCTCTCCCCCGGGCGGTACTTCTACCACTGCACCATGCCGGGGCACGAGGCGATGCAGGGCATTCTCACCGTGACGGACGGCGGCGGTACGGACACCACCGCGCCCGAGACCTCTGCGAAGGTCGACGGCGACAAGAACGCCGACGGCGCGTACATCGGTCAGGCGACGGTCACTCTCTCGGCGACCGACGACAGCTCCGGTGTCGGCACCGTCGAGTACGCGGTCGGGGCCGACGGCACCTGGCAGCCGTACACCACACCGATCGTGGTGAACGAGGTCGGGACGCACACGATCCGGTACCGCGCCACCGACAAGGCCGGCAACACGGCAGCGGAGAAGTCGGTCGACTTCGCGGTCGCCGCGCCGCCGACGGACGACAGGACGCCGCCGGAGACGTCGGCGACCGTGTCCGGTGAGAAGGACGACCAGGGACAGTACCTGGGGATGGCGACGGTCACCGTGACCGCCTCCGACACCGGGTCCGGCGTCAACACCATCGAGTACGCGATCGGGGCGGACGGCGCCTGGCAGCCGTACACCGCGCCCGTGATGGTGCACGAGACCGGCACACACCGGGTCCGCTACCGGGCCACCGACCGGGCGGGCAACACGGCGGCCGAGAAGTCGGTCGACTTCACCGTCGTCGCACCGCCGACGCAGGACAAGACGCCGCCGGAGACCTCGGCCAAGGTCGAGGGCGACAAGAACTCCGACAACGCCTACATCACCAGCGCCAAGGTGACGGTCACCGCGACCGACGCCGAATCGGGCGTGGACCGGATCGAATACTCGCTCGACGGCGGCCCGTACCTCGCGTACACCACCACCGTCATCGTCGACCGCGTCGGCTATCACACCGTCGCCCACCGGGCGACGGACAAGGCCGGCAACACCTCCGTGGCGAAGCAGGTGTCGTTCACCGTCGCAGAGAGCGGCGGCGTACCGGCACCGAACTGCCCGGAGTTCGACGAGCGGCTCACCGTCATCGTCGGCACGGTCGACACCGGGGTGCCCAACCGCATCACCGGCAACCGCTGCACGATCAATGAGCTGATCGAGGACGAGAAGGACTGGTCGTCGCACGCACTGTTCCTCAAGCATGTCGACAGCGTCCTCGACAAGCTGCTCGCCGCCGGTGTGATCGACGCCCGCGAGCACAGGAAGATCTACCGGGCGGCCAAGCAGTCGGGGATCGGCAAGCCGGGCCAGGACGAGGGCTACAAGAAGCTCTTCGACGGCACGGCGGAGTCGTTCGCCAAGTGGCAGCAGGTGGGTGGCGGCAGGTTCGGGCTCAATCCGGACGGCACGATCACCAGCTCCACCACGGTGGACGGCATGGGCATGCTCTGGTTCCCGGGCCGGCAGTACGGCGACTTCTCGCTCAAACTCCAGTGGCGCGACGACGCCCCCGGCACGGGCAACGCCAACAGCGGTGTGTTCGTCCGCTTCCCGAACGTCCACGACAACCCGGAGGAGTCACGTCCGGAGTGGGTCGCCATCAAGTACGGCCATGAGGTGCAGATCCTCGACCGTCCGGACGGCGACATGTACAAGACCGGTTCGATCTACGGCTTCGACCGGATCGGTCTGGCCGGCGCCGGGGTCACACCCAAGGGCACCTGGAACGACTACGAGATCCGGGTGGTGGACCAGCACTACTCGGTCTACCGCAACGGTGTCCTGCTGAACGAGTTCGACAACAACGGCGGCCAGGTCTTCGAGCCGCCGCGGGGCGACGACCCGGGCACCGACGGCCGGCGGTACGCCTCCGGTTACATCGGACTCCAGGTCCACAGCACCACGGACGTGGTCTCGTACCGCGACATCCGGATCAAGGAGCTGTAGCCCGGACCGGCATCAGGTGGCCGTGGCCGCATGCTGAGGCATGTGGTCACGGCCTCCCGGGTGCCGGCGGCGCCATACCCAGAACACCGTGCAGGAGACCAGCGCCCATCCGGCGAGCACCAGGTACGGGAAGACCCGCTGGTGCCCCTGGTAGTAGACGGCGGCGTGCTGGGCGTTGACCGAGGCGCCCGGGGGGAGCCAGCGGCCGATGAAGCCGAGCACCGAGGGAAGCAGCGGCCAGGACACCGCACCACCGGAGGACGGGTTTCCGAGCATCACCATCAGTCCCCAGGTGGGAAGCATGGCCCAGCGCCCGATCAGGGTGTTGAACATGGTGAAGACCATGCCCGTGGTGAACATGGTGAAGGCGAGGATCAACCACGACTGGACGAAGGGCAGGTCGACGGAGCCGAGCAGCCAGTCCACCACGGCGGCGATGGAGAACCCGCCGAGCAGGGCGTAGGCGACGGTGAACCCGATCCGCTCCAGGGGCTCCAGCGCCTTGGCGTGCACACTCAGCTGGATCGCACCGACGAACCCGACGATCACCGCGGCGAGCGAGATGTAGAAGAGAGCGAGGCCGCGCGGATCACCCCGCTGCAAGGGCTTCACGTCCGTGACCTTCACCGGCACATGGGCCGCCTCCCCCACCTTCAGCGTGGACTCGGCGAGCAGCTGGGCGACCGAGGCTCCGGACGCGCTCGCGACGTCCAGGCCGACCCCGCCGTTCTCGGACCGCAGGACGGCGAAGACCTTCTGCTCCTCCAGGGCGGTGCGGGCCTGGGCCTCGGTGATGTACTCGTGCAGCACCAGCGAGGTGTCGAGCGCGCCCTCCAGCCGGTCGAGGAAGACCTTGTCGCGCGGGGTGTCGAGGCGGCCGACCACGGCGGCCGGGATGTTGCGCGGGGTCGGATTGGCCATCGCGTACGTGTAGGAGCCCGCGAAGAGACCGGCCGCGGCCGCGATGATGAACAGGAGCACGAGGGCCGGCAGATACGGGGACGCCTTGAACGCCGCCCAACGGTCACCGCGGGCCGGGGGCCGGGCATGTTCCCCTCGCGGGGTGACGGGCTCCAGGTCGGGTGCGCTCATGCATCGCCGTCCTCGTCGCGCCGGGCCCTGCTCGGCTGGACCCGTTTCGGTTCGCCCGGCATCTTCGGGTACTCCGGCGGGTACGGCATGTCGCCGAGGCCGCGCTCCCGCTCGTCGCGGTCCGCCAGCTCCAGCAGCCCGTCGAGCCGGAAGGCGTGCTCGTCCATGTCCGCGTGCACGTCGCCCACCTCCGCGTAGCGCTTCGGCATGGTCCTGATGTCGAAGTCGCCCGGTTCGGCGTCGTCGATCTCCTCCCAGCGCAGCGGGGCGGAGACCGGGGCGTGCGGAAGAGGGCGTACGGAGTAGGCGGAGGCGATCGTGCGGTCGCGGGCGGTCTGATTGAAGTCGACGAAGATCCGCTCTCCGCGCTCCTCCTTCCACCAGGCGGTGGTCACCCGGTCCGGCATCCTGCGTTCCAGTTCGCGCCCGGCGGCGATGGCGGCGCGCCGGACCTCGGTGAAGGTCCACTGCGGCTCGGTGGGGACGAAGACATGGATGCCCCGGCCGCCGGAGGTCTTGGGCCAGCCGCGCAGACCGTGGTCGTCGAGCACGGACCGCAGCTCATGGGCAGCCCTCACCGCGTCGGCGTAGTCCGTACCGGGCTGTGGGTCGAGGTCGATGCGCAGCTCGTCCGGATGGTCGGTGTCGGTGCTCCGGACCGGCCAGGGGTGGAAGGTGAGCGTGCCGAGGTTGGCCGCCCAGATGACGGCCGCGAGCTCGGTGGGGCAGATCTCGTCGGCGGGACGGCCGCTGGGGAACGCGATCCTGGCGGTGGGAATCCAGTCGGGGAGGTTCTTCGGGGCCCGCTTCTGGTAGAAGAACTCGCCTTCGACACCGTCCACGAAGCGCTGGAGGGTGGTCGGCCGATTGCGCAGGGCGCGCGTGATGCCGGGGCCCACGGCCAGGAAGTACTCGGCCACGTCCCTCTTCGTGTAGCCCTTCTCCGGGAAGTAGACCTTGTCCGGACTGGACAGCCGTACGGCCCGGCCGCCGGCTTCCAGCTCCACCGCTTTCCCCGCTGCACCCATGACGGTCACGGTAGGCCTGGCTCACATATGCCGCATATTGGGAGACGTATGTCCACCCTTGGGCAAGAATCGGGGCCATGGATCTGCCGGTGATGCCGCCTGTGAAGCCGATGCTCGCCAAGTCCGTCTCGAAGATCCCGCCCGGTATGCAGTACGAGGCCAAGTGGGACGGCTTCCGTGCGATCGTGCACCGCGACGGCGACGAGGTGGTGATCGGCAGCCGCACCGGGAAGCCGCTCACCCGTTACTTCCCCGAACTGGTCGCCGCCGTCCGGGACAATCTGCCGCCGCGCTGTGTGATCGACGGCGAGATCGTGATCGCGTACGACGGCCGGCTGGATTTCGACCGGCTCAGCGAGCGCATCCACCCCGCCGATTCCCGGGTGCGGCTGCTCTCCGAGCAGACCCCGGCCAGCCTGGTCGCCTTCGACATCCTGGCCGTCGGTGACGATTCGCTGCTCTCCATCAGGCAGTCCGACCGGCGCGCCGTTCTGGAGGCGGCCCTGTCCGGTGCGTCGGCCCCCGTCCATCTCGCACCGGCGACCACGGACCCGGCGGTCGCCCAGGAGTGGTTCGAACGGTACGAGGGCGCGGGGCTCGACGGTGTGGTCGCCAAACCGCTCGATCTGCCGTATCGCCCCGACACCAGGGTGATGTACAAGATCAAGCATGAGCGGACCGCCGACTGTGTGGTGGCGGGGTACCGCTTCCACAAGAGCGGCCCGGTCGTCGGCTCGCTGTTGCTCGGCCTGTACGACTCCGGTGGCGTACTGCAGCACGTCGGAGTCTGTGCGGCCTTCTCGATGAAGCGGCGCGAGGAGCTGGTCACGGAGCTGGAGCCGCTGCGCATCGAATTCACCGGCCACCCGTGGGCGGCCTGGGCGGACGCCGAGGCCCATGAGCGCGCCCGGCTGCCCGGGGCGCCGAGCCGCTGGTCCGGGAAGAAGGACCAGTCATGGGTGGCGCTGCGTCCGGAACGGGTCTGCGAGGTGGCGTACGACCACATGGAGGGCGACCGTTTCCGGCACACCGCCCAGTTCCGCCGGTTTCGGCCGGACCGCACCCCGGACAGCTGCACCTACGCGCAGCTCGAAGAGGTGGTGCGGTACGACCTGGCCGAGGTGCTGTCAGCCGGCGGACGCTGAGCCCGACGGCGTGGCGCACGGGTCCTCGCTCGCTCCCGGGTCGGGCGACGGGGACTCGGTGGCTCCGGCCGAGTCGGTCGGATCGGGGGATGCGGAGTCCGTCGGGCAGCCGGGTGCCGGGGTACTGGGGTCGGGGCTCGACGTACCGGGGTCCGGGGAGGCCGGTCCGCTGTCGGTCGGATCGGGGGAGCCGCCCGGATCGGTGGGGTCCGGGGAACCGGTCGGGTCCGGGGAACCGGTCGGGTCCGGGGAACCGGTCGGCGATTCGGTGGGCTTCGGGGACGCCGATGACGAGGGGCCGGGCGAACCGCCGGGCTGCGGACCCACGATGATGCCGCCGCCGGGGGCACCGGGGCCGCCCACCGGGTGCGTCGGCTTGTTCGGTCCGCCCGCGCCGGGACTTTTCGGTACGGGTCCCTTGCCGTCGGCCACCGGATGGATGCCCTGGCGGTAGAAATCCAGCCAGGCCAGCACGGTGCGCAGATAGGTGTCCGAGTGGTTGTAGCTGAGAATGGCCCGGTCCAGATCGGCCTTCACCGACAGATTGCGCGGCCCGGCACACAGGTAGTACCCGGCGGCCAGGGCGGCGTCGTAGACGTTGCTCGGATCGCGGCGGCCGTCGCCGTTTCCGTCCTTGCCCCAATGGGCCCAGGTGGAGGGGATGAACTGCATCGGGCCGACGGCCCGGTCGTACGTCCTGTCACCGTCGTACGCGCCGCCGTCGGTGTCCGGGATGTTGGCGAAGCCCGCGCCGTTGAGCACCGGCCCGAGGATCGGGCTCAGCGTCGTGCCCTGGGCGTCGACCCGGCCCCCGCCGGCCTGGCCGGACTCGACCTTGCCGATCGCCGCGAGCAACTGCCACGGCAGGCGGCATCCGGGGTCGGTGCGGCCGAGCGCGCTCTCCGCCTTGCGGTAGGCGGCGAGCACCGTGGCAGGGATGCCCGCTTCGGCCCAGGACCGGGCGACGGCCGGGCTCTGCCCCACCCCTGCCTTGGGCGGCTTCGGCGACTGCAGCGGCGGCAGTTCGGTGTGGTAGGAGTCGTCGTTGGGCACGTGCGACCACCTGACGTCGTCGGCCTCCTGGCGCTCCTTCGCGGTCTGTTCATGGCGGACGAGTCCTGGTGCCTGGGACGCGGTGAGCGCGGCCATCGCGGCGACCGCGGCTGCCGTGCCGCCGATTCCGCGGCGCATGGTGCCGTTGAACCTCATGCGTGCTCCCCTCTCCCCCGGGTCACTGGGTGAACGTATCGATGGCGGAGATCCGCCAGGTCTCGCCGCGGCGAACAGCGTCCACGGCGAACATGGCCGCCGCGTAGGTCGTCTCGTCCGACTTGCCGGTACGGGTGTTGCTCTGGTCGGCGAAGATCAGCAGCCGGGCCCGGTCGCCGTCGAGGAGTTCCACACCGCTCTCGGTGACGGTCGTGGTGAGGACGAGCTTCTGCTTCGGCGCTTGCGCCCGTACCTCCGCGAGCATGTCCTTGTGCTGCTGAACGGCCTTGCCCACCAGGTAAGTCCGCGCCGCCTGATCGGACTTGGCGGTGGCGGCGTAGTTGTACGAGAAGACCGCACCGACCGCCTCGGAGATCTGCCCCTTCACCTCACTGGTACGGCTGATGTCGGTGAGTGCGGTGTTCCGGCGGCTCGCGTCGCCACGCAGCCCGTCGGCCGCGGTGAACGACCAGGCGGTGAAGGCACCGAGGAGGACGGTGAGTGCGCAGAGCACGGCAGGAAGCCGGATCCGGAGGCGGGGCATGGTGCGCTGCCGTTCACCCCGCGCCTCGTTCGCCGCCTCGTCCACCGTCTGCTCTGCGGCGCGGGAATCCGATGACTCCTCCAGGTCCGGCGTGACCACGGACTGCTGCTCGTCCTCGCCGGTCCGCCCTTTCCTTCGCGGTGGTGCGGTCGTGCGCTCCGCGGCGGCCACGGTCGCCAACCGGCGCTGACGGTTGACGAGGTGGCGGGTCGTCGACATGTCCGGGGTTCCTCTCGGTGATGGAATGGATCGGATGGGACCGGGTGGTTTCAGCCGGCCGTGTTCCCGACCGGCGCCTGACCGAGGGCACTGAGCTTCCACCCCTCGGACGTGCGGGTGAGCCGGCCGAGCATCCGGCTCTCCTTCACCGCGGGCTTTCCTTTCGGTGCCGTCACGGTGATCCGCAAGGCCACCATCACCGATGCCTTGCCGGTCCGGTCGTCGAGTTCGGTGACCGCACCGGACAGCACCTTGGCGGTGCTCACGGTCTTCGCCTCCTGGATCTGCTTCTCGAACCCGTTTCGTCCGTCCACGAGTTGCTGGTGCAGATCGCCAGTGGTGGAGTCCTCCCAGCTGTCCAGACCCTGGTCCAGCCTCTGATGGTCGAGCGTGTTCAGGTTCTGCACGGCCTGCTCGCCCGCCGCCAGGGCGTCGTCGCGGGTCTGCCCGTAGCCGGCCGAGTCGTCGTGCGCGGCCCCGTACCAGGACCAACCGCCCCAGGCCGCGCTGCCGGCCGCCAGGGCCGTCAGCACGATCGCCGCCACCACCAGCGGGTTCTTCGTCGTCCGTACCCGTGCCATTGCTGTCTCTCCCTTGCCGGTGGAGCTGAGCGGTGGATGTCCGATGGGCTGTGGCCGCGGCCCTGGCTATCTGGAGGTGATGTCCGTGATTCTCCAGTGCCCGTCCCGGAGTTCGGCGGTGACGGAGAGCTGGGCGGCCGCCGTGGTGGCGGGTTTGCCCCGTCGCTCGTAGACCTGGTCGAGGAAGACGAGAAGATGGGCGCCGGTGCCGGAGAGCCGGCTGACCCCGGCGCGTACGACATGCGTGGTGAGGGTCAGTTTCTGGTCCCTGGACTGCTTCTCGACCTGGCCGAACAGAGCCGCGTACTGCCGCAGCGCCTTTCCCCCGAGGAGCTCTTTCGCGGACTTCTTGGCGCCTGCGGTGTCCTGTGGTCCGTACGAGAACACCTTGCCCAGTGCACTGCTCACGTCGCCCACGACGCGGGTCGTCGCCTCGGTGTCGCTGAGCGCCAGATTGTCAGTGGCGGGAGTGTCCCTCACCTGCTGGGCACGGACGAAGAATCCGGCTCCCGTCACGACCAGGGCGACGACCAGCAGCACGACCGCGGTACGCCGCGGGCGGCGGGTGGACCCGGACTCCCCGGCCTCGTCGGGCTCGTCCCTGGTGGTCTCCGGGCTCTGCGGCTCGTCCACCTCGGCTTCGGCCTTCTCCCCGGTGCTCACCATCGCCGTCCTCCCCCGTGCCTCATGCGGCACCCACCGGAATCGCGGTGAGTGCTTTGACCTTCCAGCCGTCCGGAGTGCGGGCGAGCGTGGCCTCGAACCGTTTGCGCTCGGTGCCGGCCGCGCCGGTGCGCGGGGTGACCCGGACGTCGACGGTCGCGATCAGCTCGGCCGTACCGGCGCGTTCGTCGAGCGCGGTGAGTGCCGCGTCGGTGACGGTGCCGCGGGCCGTGCTGCCGCTCTTCTTCAGGTCGTTCGCGTCCTTGCTCCGGGTCCGCTTCAGCTGGTCGTGCAGCGGCCCCGTGGAGGCATCGAGCCACTGCCGGAGCCCCGCGTCCACGCTCGTGGCGTCCTTGCCGTTCAGACTGTTCAGCCGGGCGAGATGGTGCTTGCCCGCCGCCAGGGCCGCGTCGCGGCTCTTCGCGTACGCGAGGGTGTCGTCGCCACGCGCCTGCGTGTACGACGAGACGCCGAAGGCGCAGATCAGTAGGGCGGCGAGCACGACCGCCCAGCCCATGAGAGCCCTGGTACGGGAGTTCACTCGCCGGCCCCCAGTCCCAGCAGCCCGGCCATGCCGTTCGTGGCGGGTGATGTGTTCGCCGTGGCCCCGAGTGCACCCGGGAGCGTGCCTCCCGCGTCGGCTCCCAGGAGCATCGAGCCCGGTTTGGCGGGTTCGGGTACGGCGGGGCCCTTCGGCGCGTTGGCGCTGCCGCGTACGTTGATGCCGGTGCCGGGTGAGGAGGTGCAGCGCGTCTTGGTGTCGGCCTCGGGACCGGTCGTCGTGTCGAGACCGTTGCGATACGTCGTGCCGCCGTATCCGGCGGTGCAGGGCAGCGGTTCGAAGAAGGTGACCGACATACCGAACCGGGCACCGTCCTCGTCCACGGCGCTCGCTCCGGCCGCGGCGACCGCGGGCAGTTTCACGAGGAGTTCCTCGATGCCGCGCTGCCGGGTGACGGCAACCTCGGACGTGGTGAGGAGGTTCGCGACGACGATCCCGAAACCGGGGTCGAGATCGCGCAGCAGTCCGCTGATCTGCTCGGTCGCATCAGGCGCGGCGGCGATCAGCTTGCGGAGGTCCGTGTCGGAGCCCTTGAGCTGAGCTGCCAGCTCCTTGGCCCCTGAGGCGAATCCCTTGAGCGCTTCGCCCTGTTCGGCCTGGGTGCGCAGCACGATCTCGCCGTCGGCCATCAGCTTGGTATTGATGGGCAGTGCGTCGTCGGCCGCCTGGACGAATTCGCTGCCGGTGTCCAGGAGGACCTGGAGGTCGTCGCCGCGCCCGTCGAACGCGGTGCCGAACTCCTCGACCACGGTCCGCAGCGACTCCAGGTCGACGGAACCGGCGACGTCGTTGACACTGGTGAGGACGTTCGTCACCGGTGCCGGGACGGTGGTGTCGGCCTGGTCGATGACCGAGCCGTTCGCCAGGTAGGGCCCGTCGGTGCGGGTCGGCCGCAGATCGACGTACTGCTCGCCGACGGCGGAGAGGTTGGCGACGACGGCCTTCAGGTCGTCGGGGATGGGAGGTGCGGACTTGTCGATGCGCAGCTCGGCCTCCACACCGTCGTCGGTGAGTTCGATCGGGCCGACGCGGCCCACGGACACCCCCCGGTAGGTGACGTTGGAGTGGGTGAACAGTCCGCCGGTCCGGGTGAGTTGGACCTTGACGGTGTAGTAGTCACGCATGCCGATGTAGTGGCCGAGGTCGGCGTAGCGGACACCCAGATAGCCGAGCACCAGCACTGCGATGATCAGGAACGAGATGTTCTTCAGCCGGATGGCGAGGGTGATCATCCGTTGCTCCCCTCCGAGGCCGAAGACTTGTCCGACCGTTTGTCCGAAGGCCTCCGGGAAGGCGTTCCGGAAGGCGTGGTCGTGGTCGCTCCCTCAGTGGTGATCGAGGGAAGCGGCAGTGGCAGTCCCGAGCCGGCCGATCCGGCCGTTGCCGGCGTTCCGGTCGCCGTGTCGGCGTCCGGGTCGTAGGGCGGGATGATCTGCGTGCCAGGGGCGGCCGTCATGTCCAGGTAGACATTGAGGTAGTCGCCCTTGACACCGCGCAGCACCTCGTCCGTGAACGGGTAGGTGAGCAGCACCTGGAGGGAGTCCGGCAGGTCGTTGCCCGAGTCGGCGAGCGCCTTGAGGGTGGGGGCGATGGCCTTCAGATCGGCGATCGTGTCCGCCTTGCTCTTGTTGACGGTGTCGACGGCGACGGTGGAGAGGGTGTCGAGTGCGCGCAGCATGGTGAGGAGCGAGCCGCGCTGCTTCTCCAGGACCTTCATTCCGGGGCTGAGCCCGGTGAGGACCTTGCCCACGTCCTGTTTGCGGGTGGCGAGGGTGGTGGAGAGACGGTTGACACCGTCGAGTGCCTCGGTGATGTCCTTCTTGTGGTCGTCAAGGTTGGTGACGAGGGTGTCGACGCGGCTGAGCATGGACCGGATCTGCGGTTCCTGCCCGGCCAACGCCTTGTTGAGTTCGGTCGTGATGGTCTTGAGCTGGTTGATGCCACCGCCGTTGAGGAGCATCGACAGGGCGCCGAGGACCTCTTCGACCTCGGGGTTCCGGTTGGTGCGGGTGAGCGGGATCTTCGCACCGTCGGCGAGTGTGCCCCGGGCGGTGCCGGTCGCGGGTGGTGAGAGCTGGATGTACTTCTCGCCGAGAAGACTGGACTGTTCCAGGTGGGCGTACGCGTTGGCGGGCAGCCTGACCTTCCCGTTGACACGCATGGTCACTCTGGCCTGCCAGCTGTCCGGGGCGAGGGAGATCTTGGTGACGCGACCGACGGAGACGTCGTTGACCTTCACCGAGGACTGCGGGGCGAGGCTGAGTACGTCCGCGAAATCGGCGGTGATCTCGTACGGATGGTCTCCGAGGTCCGCGCCGCCGGGCAGCGGCAGTTGTTCGATGCCGCTGAACCGCAGCGGCTCGCAGCCCCTGACGACGAGGACGCAGCAGAGGCCGAAGGCGATCAGGGTGGCGGCGCCGGTGGTCGCGAGGGCTCCGGGTCTGCGGAGGGTACGGCTCATCGGTTCGCCCCCTTGTTCTCGTTGTTCTTCGTCGTCCGGCTGTCCTCCGGCGTGCCGTAGACGGTGCCCACGGCCGGGAGCGGCAGCGAGGGCAGGGTCTTCTGCCGTTCGGCGCTCACCGGGGAGAGGCCGTCGAGACTCACGGTGGATTCGGTGAGCGGCCCGCCCATGCTGAGCTCGTTGAGGTCGGTCCGGCCGTTGAGGGTCCGGTTCGTCGGGTCGTAGGCGTTGATGAGGTTGCCCGCGGAGAGCGGCAGTGTGTCGAGGGACTCGGCGAGCGAGGCCCTCTGGTCGACGAGGGTCTGGGTGAGCGGCACCAGGGCGTCCACGTCCTTCTTGAGTGCCCCGCGGTTGTCCTGGATGAAGGTCTTGACCTGGGCTAGTGCGGTGCCCAGCTCCTTGAGCGCGGCACCTAGGTTCTTCTTGTCGTCGGCCAGGAATCCGGTCACGGAGTTCAGCTGCTGCTCGGCGGCGCGCACATTGCCGTCGTTCTCCTTCAGCATCGTGGTGAAGGTCTGCAGGTAGGACAGTGTGCCGAAGAGATCCCCACTGCTCTTGTCGAGGGTCTTCGTGGCCTTGCCGAACTGTTCGATGGAGTCCCCGATGTCCTTGCCGTTGCCCTTGAGGTTCTTCGCCCCGGTGTCGAGGAGCCCGGCGAACGCTCCTTGCGCGTTCGCCCCATCCGGTCCGAGCGCGCCGGCGAGTTCGGTGATGGACTCGTACAACTGGTCCACCTCCACGGGCGTGGCGTTGTTCGCGGCGGGCAGTTCGGCGCCGTCTGCCAGGACCGCTCCCCCGTCGTAGGCGGGTGCGAGCTGGATGTACCGGTCGGCGACGAGGCTGGGCGCGACGACGACGGCGTGCGCCTCCTTGGGGACCTTGATTCCCTTGTCGACGCGCAGGACGACCTCGACCTCCTTGCCGCGCGGTTTCACCGATTCGACGGTGCCGACCCTCACACCGAGGATCCGGAGGTCCGATCCGGCGTAGACACCGGTGGCCTGGTCGAAGTACGCGGTGACAGTTGTCGTTCCTTCTTCGTCCAGGGACATGACCCCGGCGGTGGCCGCGACGGCCACGACGGCGAGTCCGGCGCCGATGCCGACGATGCGTGTGAGTCTCATGTCAGCTGCCGCCTTCCTGTTTGGGAGGCATACACCCGGTCGCCGGTGGTGTGTCGGCGGGCAGATAGTTCTTCGGGACGACACCGCAGACGTAGTTGTCGAACCAGCGGCCGTTGCCGAGGGTGTTGCCGACGAGCCTGTTGTACGACCCGGCGAGCGACAGCACCTTGTCGAGGCTCTTGCGGTTCTTCTGCAGGACCGCGGTGACCCGGCCGAGCGCGGTGAGCGTCGGCTTCAGCTGCTTGTTGTTGTCGGCGACGAGCCCGGTGAGCTGGGTGCCCAGATCGCGGGTGCCGGTCAGCAGCAGATGGATGGAGTCGCGGCGCGCCTGAATCTCGCCGAGGAGCAGATTGCCGTCCTCCAGGAGGGTTTCGAAGCTGCTCTTCTTGTCGGCGAGGGTCTTGGTGAGCTGTTTGCTGCCCTTGAGGAGGGTGGCGAGCTGGGCGTCGCGCTCGGAGACGGTCCTGGAGAGTGCGGACAGCCCGTTCGCGGCGCTCTTCACATCCGGTGGGGAGTCCTTGAACGTGGCGGAGATCGTTTCGAAACTCTTGGCGAGCTGTGCGGTGTCGATCTCCCCGATGGTCTCGCCGAGGCCGTTGAACGCCTGGGTGACGTCGTAGGGGGATGTGGTGCGGCTCGCCGTGATGCGTTCGTGCGGGTCCTGCGGGGCGTTGCCGAGCGGGTCGACGGCGAGGTACTTCTCGCCGAGCAGTGTCTTGATGGCGATGCCGACGGTGCTGGAGTTGCCGATCCAGGCGTCCTTGACCCGGAAGGCGACCTTCACCTTGGCGCCGTCGAGGGAGATCCCGGTGACCTCACCGACCTTCACTCCGGCGATCCGTACTTCGTCGCCGTCGGCGAGTCCGGCCGATTCGGTGAAGTCGGCGCTGTATGTGGTGCCGCCGCCGATGAAGGGCAGCGAGTCGGCGCGGTAGGCGGCGAGTCCGACGAGGGCCAGGACGAGCAGGCCGACGATGCCGACGGCGACGGGGTTGCGTTCCCGTACGGGCTTGATTCTCATGACAGGCACCTCGGCTGGGTGATCTCGATGCCGGTGGGCGGTGTGCTGCCGTCGCTGGTCGTCACACCGCTGATCCTGGCCTCGCAGAGGTAGAGGTTGAGCCATGAGCCGTACGAGGCGAGGCGGCTGATCGCCGCCATCTTGGCCGGGGTCTTCTCCAGGAAGTTCTCGATCTGCGGCGAGTTGTCCGCCAACCGGTCGGACAGGCGCCCGAGTTGCTTGATGTCGTCCTTGAGCGGCCCCCGGCCGTCGTTGAGCAGGTCCGCGGTGACGGTGGTGAGCGCTCCCATCGCGGTGACCGCCCGGCCGAGCGGTTTGCGGTCCCCGGAGAAGCCGGTGACGAGCTTCTGCAGGGTGACGACGAGGTCGTTGAAGCCGGCCTCGCGGTCGTTGACGGTCTTCAGGACCGTGTTGAGGTTCTTGATCACCTCGCCGATCACCTTGTCCTTGGCGGCGACGGTGCCGGTCAGCGAGCCGACGTGCTGCAGGATGCTGTCGACGGTGCCGCCCTCGCCCTGGAGCACCTGGACGATGGAGCCGGCGAGCTCGTTGACGTCCGGCGGGGAGAGCCCTTCGAAGAGCGGCTGGAAACCGTTGAAGAGCTGGGTGAGATCGAGTGCCGGGGTGGTGCGCGAGAGCGGAATGGTCGAGCCGGCGGTGAAGCTCTCGCCGACCGGGCCCGCCCCCTGGCCGAGGTCGATGTACCGCTGGCCGACCATGTTGAGGTACTTGATGGACGCGGTCACCGACGCCGGGAGCTTCCGGCCCTTCTGGACGCTGAAGCCGACCTCGGCGAGCCGCCTGTCGGCGACCTCGATGGATTCGACCTGCCCGACCTTGACCCCGGCGATCCGGACGCTGTCGCCGACGATCAGTCCGGTCGCGTCGGTGAACCGGGCTTTGTACGCAGCGGTGCCGCCGACGCCCGTGTTGGCGATGGACAGGGCCAGGACGGTGGTGGCCAGGACCGTGACCAGGATGAAGACGATCGATTTCGCGAGTGGCCCGGCGAGGGAGCGGCGCTTCACTTGAGCTTCACCTCCGCACCGCGGAAGGCCGGACCGATGAGCACGCTGCTCCACTCGGGCAGGGCCTGCGGCTGGACTTTCAGTGAGGGAGCCACCAGCTCGTTGACGAGCCGGCTCTCCTGCGGGGAGTTGGGCATACCGAGGGACGCATCCGCTGCCGCCACTTCTTCAGGGGCGCCGGGCGTGGAGTCCGACCAGGTGTCCCGGCCGGCCCCTGCGCGGGCATCCGCCGTCGGCACGGTGTTGCCGACGTAGGGCAGGGAGTAGCAGTGCGGCCCGCCGGTCGCGTCGTAGACCGGGGTGTCCTTACCGGCCACGTACTTCCCCTTGGAGGGCACGGTCTTCAGCGTGACGTGCAGACCGGGTTCATCGGTGCCCTTGCCGAGTGCCTTGTCCATCGCCGGGACGAACCCGGCCATGGTGCGCAGGGTGCAGGGGAACTCCGACGAGTACTTCGCGAGGGTCTCCAGCGTCGGTCTGCCTGTTGCGGAGAGCCGGATGAGGTTGTCCTTGTTCTTGCGCAGGAAGGTGGTGGCGTCCTGGGCGGAGGCGGTCGTGGACCCGTACAGGTCGGCGAGACCGGCCTGCTGTTCGGCGAGCGTGCCGCTGGTGGTGGTGAAGTCGGTGAGTGCGTCGAGGACATCCGGTGCCGCATCCGCGTACACGGTGCTCACCTTGACGAGTTCCTTGATGTCGGCGTTGAGTTCGGGCAGTTGGGGGTTGAGCTTCTTCAGGTGCGCGTCGAGCGTGACGAGGGTCTCGCCGAGCTTGTCGCCCCGCCCTTCGAGTGCCTGGGAGACAGCGGTGAGCGTGGCGGAGAGCTTCTGTGGCTGTACGGCGGTGAGCAGCGGCAGGACGTTGTCGAGGACTTGTTCCAGCTCGATGGCGTTGCTGGAGCGGTCCTGAGGGATGACGGCGCCCGCCTTCAGCGACTGCACGGAGGGAATCTCCGGCGGTACGAGTGCCACGAACCGTTCCCCGAAGAGGGTGGTGGGCAGCATCTGGGCAGTGACGTCGGCCGGGATCCGGTCGAGTTTGCCGGGTTGGATGGCGAGGGTGAGCCGGGCCCCGTCCCCATCGGCCGTGATGTTGCGGACCTGGCCGACGACGACGCCGCGCAGTTTCACATCGGCGTTGTCGTGCATCTCGTTGCCGACGGTCCCGGTCCGTACGGTCACGGTGGCGTCGTGGGTGAAGTCCTTGTTGTACACCGCGACCGACACCCATACGAGCACGGCGGGGACGAGCAGAAAGCTGACTCCGGCGAGCCGGCGGCGTACCGTCTGCATGTGCATCATCCGGCCACCTTCACGGTCGTCGTGGCGCCCCAGATGGCGAGCGAGAGGAAGAAGTCGGTGACGCTGATCAGCACGATCGCGTTGCGCACCGACCGCCCGACGGCGATACCGACCCCGGCGGGCCCGCCCTCGGCCCGGAATCCGTAGTAGCAGTGGGCGAGGATCACCATCACGCTGAAGATCAGCACCTTGAGTACCGACAGCAGTACGTCGTCCGGGGAGAGGAAGAGGTTGAAGTAGTGGTCGTACGTGCCCTCCGACTGCCCGTTGAACAGGACGGTGACGTAGCGGGACGCGACGTACGACGAGAGCAGCCCGATCGCGTACAGCGGGATGATCGCGACGACTCCCGCGATGACCCGGGTGGTGACGAGGTAGGGCATGGATCGCACGCCCATCGCTTCGAGTGCGTCCACCTCTTCGTTGATCCGCATCGCGCCGAGCTGGGCGGTGAAGCCGGCGCCGACGGTCGCGGAGAGAGCGAGTCCGGCGACGAGCGGGGCGATCTCACGGGTGTTGAAGTAGGCGGAGATGAAGCCGGTGAAGGCGGAGGTGCCGATCTGGTTGAGAGCCGCGTACCCCTGGAGACCGACGACCGTCCCCGTGAAGAGCGTCATCGCGATCATCACGCCGATGGTGCCACCGATGACACCGAGACCGCCGCTGCCGAACGCGACTTCGGCGAGGAGGCGCTGCACCTCTTTGAGGTAGCGGCGCAGAGTCCGGGGGATCCAGATCAGCGCGCGCACATAGAAGGTGAGTTGATCGCCTGAGCGATCCAGCCAGCCGAGCATGGACATCTTCTCTCAGCTCCCCTTCGCGGGGACGATCTGGAGATAGATCGCCGTGAGGACCATGTTCACGAAGAACAGCAGCATGAAGGTGATGACGACGGACTGGTTGACCGCGTCGCCGACGCCCTTGGGACCGCCGCGCGGGTTCAGCCCGCGGTAGGCGGCGACGATGCCCGCGATGAACCCGAAGATCAGCGCTTTGAACTCGCTGATGTAGAGGTCGGGCAGCTGGGCGAGGGCGGAGAAGCTCGCCAGGTACGCGCCGGGGGTCCCGTGCTGCATGATCACGTTGAAGAAGTAGCCGCCCAGGGTGCCGACGACGGAGACCAGGCCGTTGAGCAGGACGGCCACGAACATGGTGGCCAGGACGCGCGGGACGACGAGGCGCTGGATGGGCGAGACACCCATGACCTCCATCGCGTCGAGCTCTTCGCGGATCTTCCGGGACCCGAGGTCGGCGCAGATCGCCGATCCGCCCGCTCCCGAGATGAGCAGCGCCACGATGAGTGGGCTGGCCTGCTGGATGACGGCGAGGACGCTGGCGCCGCCGGTGAAGGACTGGGCGCCGAGCTGCTCGGTGAGCGAGCCGACCTGGAGCGCGATGACCGCGCCGAACGGGATGGAGACGAGGGCCGCGGGCAGGATGGTGACGCTGGCGATGAACCAGAACTGCTCGATGAACTCCCTTACCTGGAAAGGTCTTCGGAAGACCGCGCGGGTCACGGACAGGGCGAGCGCGAACAGCTTTCCGGTCTCGCGCAGCGGTGCGAGCAGCCTCGTCGGCGGCTTCTGCACCGGGGCCTGCTGCAAGGGCGTCACATCGGTGGCGGGTGGCTCGGGGGGCCGCACCGGAATCTCGGCCGTCACGGGCGTGCACCGCCGGCGGCCGGGGCGTAGCTGTTCATGATGGCCGTACGGGCGGCCTCCGGGAGCTGGCCCATCATGCCGAGGACCCGCTCCCGGCGACGCCGGACGGCCTGGCGGACCGGCATCCCGGGCGAGGGTTCCAGTTGCGGTACGACGGTCCGCGGGCCTGAGCCGTGGTCGTGGGCGCTGTCATTCAGCTGCTCGGCGGCGAGAGTTGCGGCGTCCTTCTCCTCGGACATGCCGATGGGGCCTTCGCGGCGTCCGGAGAGGAACTGGGAGACGACCGGCACATCGCTGGTGAGCAGTACCTCACGCGGCCCGAAGGTGACGAGGTTGCGGCAGAACAGCATCCCCATGTTGTCGGGGACGGTCGCCGCGATGTCGAGGTTGTGGGTGACGATCAGCATCGTGGCATCGATCTGCGCGTTCAGATCGATGAGGAGCTGCGAGAGGTAGGCGGTGCGGACGGGGTCGAGTCCGGAGTCCGGCTCGTCGCAGAGGATGATCTGCGGGTCCAGGACGAGCGCACGGGCGAGACCGGCCCGTTTGCGCATGCCGCCCGAGATCTCACCGGGCAGCTTTCCCTCGGCACCGAGGAGCCCGACGATGTCGATCCGCTCCATGACGATGCGGCGAATCTCGGATTCCTTCTTCCGTGTGTGCTCGCGCAAGGGGAAGGCAATGTTGTCGAACAGCGACATCGATCCGAAAAGGGCACCGTCCTGGAACATGAGCCCGAAGAGTTTGCGGGTCTCCATGATGTCGCGTTCGGGACTGTTCACCATGTCGACGCCGTTGATGAGGACGCGACCGCGTTCGGGCTTCAGCAGGCCGATGATGGATTTGAGGAAGACGGTCTTTCCCGTGCCCGACGGGCCGAGCATGACACTGACCTCGCCGGCGGGGAGCGTGAGCGACACATCCTGCCAGATGTTCTGCTTGCCGAAAGACTTGGTAAGGCCTTCGACAACTACTTCGATTCCCATCCCACCTCCTGCATGCGCTCACGAAGTGACAGAAGTGCGCCAAGGGGCGCACGTTAAGTTCACGGGCACCGCCAGGACAAGCCTTTGAACAGCCAATTCGTGAACGACCGGCCCACTTGTCATCCAGTGACAAACTTTCACTCAAACCTTGTAAAGAGCTGCGCACCCGCAACAGTCTGTGCAGGCCGGGACCGCACGGCCCGGAGGGCCGGAGCCGCGGGGCCCCGGGCCCCGGGGCGAGAACGCCGCCCCGCCCGGGGGTACGGGACCGATGGCTCCCCGGGCAGGGAATCCCGGCGTGGGGGGCCACGACAGAGTTCCTTTCCCGACGGGTGAGCAATCTCCGGACGCACCGCCCGAGTTGCCGACGTTACGGCCGAGTAACCTGGCCCGCAATACCAGTTCTCCAAGTTTTCGCGAGCCCGCGTGGAGCCGTCGAGTTTTTCGCATTGTCTGAGCAGGAGGCCCGGGGGATTTATCGGCAAGTGACAAGTTCCTCGGCTCTGGCGGCAAGAGCTCAGCGATCACGACCGGCCGCCCGACGACCGTCCGGACCGGCGTGAACGCACAAGCGGGAGACCGAATTCCGCATAGGCCGCGAGTCGCGACGGCATCGAGTTCCACCGTGGGTCCATGCGCACTGATTGACAAGATGCCCTTGCGCCGTACTCACCCGCGGACGAGAAGTCGCATTCGCGGGCAGATTCTCAATCGGCGGGATTGTGCGCCGGTGTTTCTCGCCAGTAACCTCACGGCTCGGTGAATGGGGAGTCCGAACCGGCATTGCTCGCTCCGGACCCCGGCACCCGCATTCCGCACACCCATCGTCTGCGCACCCCTCACGCCATGACCGAACCATGCCTGCTTCGGGGTGCCGCAGGCAGACCGAGCAACTCCGGACTCACCGGGCCGCCTCGATGACGGCTGCCTCAAAAAAAGGGGAAGACATGAGATCTGGTTCGAACCGGGCGCGCGTGGGGCTGCTGGCCTCGTTCACCGCACTTGCCGCCTTCGCGTCCATGGGGTCGGCCACCGCGGCCACCACCCTGAACGGCAACTGGGCGCCCTTCAACCGCTGTCCGGTGGACGCTCCGGCCATGCTGGCCGCGGACGGCGCGACCGACACCGCCACCTGCGTCTCCTCGCACTCGGCGAGCGGCTCCATCAAGCTCGGCAACACCGTGGTCCCGGTGGGCGCCAGCGACCTGCAGATCGGGGTCGTCACACATCCGGGTGGCGGGGCGACCGTGGTCTCACCCCAGGGCGGCGCTCTGATCGCCGACTCCGCCCAGATCCCCGGCGGTCTGCTCGGTTTGATGTGCCCGAGCGACATTCCCGTGATCACCGGCATCTGCAACCAGCTGACCGACAACAGCCTGAACCGGGTGACGGCCACCATCGAGTCCGTCAACAACCCCAGCGGCTTTCAGCTCCTGGCGGGAACCACCACCGGAAAGCCGATCATCACGCTGCCGGTACGGATCCACCTGGAGAACCCGTTCCTCGGCAACTCGTGCTACATCGGCTCCGCCTCGGACCCGATCCTGCTCCGTCCGGAGAACCTGACCCGCCCGACCGTCAGTACCCAGAAGTTCGCCGGCGACGGCACCACCGACGCGACCGGCCCCATGGGCCGTATCAGCCTCGTGGGTGCCACCCAGAACGACACGACGTACGCGGTCCCGGCGGCCGGCGGCTGCGGACTGGGCCTGCTCAACTGGGCGGTGAACCTGAAGACCGGGCTGCCGTCCGCCTCGGGCAACAACAACGTGGTCCTCAACAACGCCCAGACGTACGTCGCGACGATCAACAACCCCGGCAGCGTCGCCCCCGACGCGGGCAAGCTGCTGTCGCAGTACTGGCACTCGGCGGCCCAGTAGCCGTCGGCCGAGCCCTGCCCGACGCCCCGGTGGGGCCACGCTCCTGTTGGGAGGTGGCCCCACCGGGGCGTTGAGACGCCACTGCGGGTGCCGACGGCGCAGAGCCCGAAGACCGGGCCGGCCGTTCATGTCGGGCAGGACGTACGTCCTGCCCGACATGAACCGGTCACGAGTCCGTACCGGGCATCTTCGGCATCGTCGGCGGGCAGAGGTTATTGGGTGAACTCGGAATACATGTCGTTCCCTGGTTCATGCTGATCAGGTTTCCGGGGCCCGAGATGGATGCCGTGAACAAGGCGTCGAGGTCTTCCTCACCCGTTTCGCAGCCGGAGAACGGCGGAATGTCCACCTCACCCTCCAGCAGGCCTCCCGAGTAGACATTGACGTACTTCGCCCCACCGTTGAGAACCACCTTGTAGGGCCTGACGGTCCTGCAGTTGCTGCCCACATCCAGAGGGGTTCCATTGACCTTCACGTCGTGGAGGCGCAGACTCTGCTTGAAGTAGGCGGTGGAAAAGGCGATTCTCTGGGTGCCGGAACCAATGTTTCCGGTGGAGATGGTCATCGGACCGTTCTCGAATTCCACCTTCGCGCTCACCGGCTGGAATCCGAATGTCAGAAAGGTCGATTCGGCATCCGGAAGCTTCAGATTTCCGAGCGAGTCGAGACGTGTGTAGGCACCGCCCTTGGCGCTGGGAGCACGATTCGACGTGTGCTTGATCGCCATGACGCTGATCAATGCCGGGGTGCGGGTGGGGTCGTTCACGATCATGGCCCCATTCAGCTTGCGTACATTGGCGATCCCGACCGCGTAGGCGCAACCGAAGGTTCCGCCCGTGGGCACGTCGGTCTCCCTGGTGGGATCACCCGGAGGTGCCTGCGGTGCCTCGCTCCGGTCCATCTCCCCCGTGGCCTGCTCGACCGGGCACGGATCGGTGTCCTCCGCCGGGGTGTCCTCCGGCTCGACCATGATGCCGTCATCGGTCCTCTCGCCCGAGTCGCCGTGCTCCGCCGGGTCGGGTGTCCCCGACGTTTCGGCATCCGGTCCGCCCGGCACCGAAACGGTCGCAAGGCGTCCGTCCTGCCCCTCAGCCGGTTCGCACGTCACCGGCTCCGGAGCCGACTCGCTCTCCTGGCCCAGTGCCGCCGCGGAGCGAAGGGCGATCCTCAACTCCCGTGCGGTGAACCGAACCTCACCCGGAGCACCTACCGTCACCGACGGGACTTCGCCCGAGTGGACCAGCCTCACCGCACCGTCGGGCGGAAGCGGGGTGCCCGGAGCGCCGAGGTCCGCCCACTGCGCCTGGACCGACTGATCGTTCTGCGCCACCTCCACCGTGAGCGTCGCCGTGCTCACCACCGCATCGGCACCGGCCGGGAGCAGCCCGTCGAGATCGGTCCGCGACAGCACCACGGCAACCGTCGCGGGCCCCGGCTGCATGGGCCGGCCGACCTCACCCGTGGCCGGCACTTCCACCGAGACCTCGACCGTGGCCGCCACGGCCCCGCTCTTCGGTCCGCAGTCGTACGCGAGGGTGACCGGCTTCGTGCCCTCGTCCGCGACGGATCCGGGTCCGGACAGCAGCCCGGCAAGGAGGGCGACGCTCGCGATCGAGGCAAGCCGCATCGACCGCCTGCCGCCCCTCACGGGTGTCTTTGTGTTCATGCCGACGCTGTCCTCCACCTCGTGCGTGCTGCAACTGATCTGCTGCGGCGCCGTCATCCACGACGCCGGAAACGAGAAGGACGGGCCGACGGCGGCAGCATCCGCTCACCGTCGGCCCGTACCCGTACGCTTCCCGGTGCTACGGGGTGGTGATCACCGGCGACGTGCCCGTCGATGTCACGGTCACGTGGTACGAGGCGTTGAAGCTGGCCACATCACCGTTGTTGATGAGACCGAGGCAACTGGCGTTGGACGCGACCAGGTCGGTGCCCGAGCCGTCGATGACGAGGTCACCGGTGTTGTTCTGGTAGCGCCCGTAGACCTTGCCCGTGAAGTCGGCACTGCAGCCGATTCCGGAGATGTGGGCCGAGATGGAACTCACGCTGCCATCCACCCAGTTCGAGTTGGAGGCGTTCGGCTTGACGGCGTTGATCAACCACGGCGTCGTCTTCATCGTGACATCGAAGGGAATGCCACCGACCGTGCAGTCGGTGAAGGTGATGTTGTTGATGTTGGCAATACCGTTGCCGGTGGCACTGGACGCCTGGAGGACTCCGGCCTTCACGTCGGAGGACGCACACTCCAGTGACGCCAACGGTACTTCCAGCGTGGGGAAGTCGGCGTGCGCGGTGTAGGCCCCCGACGGCGTGATCGTCCACGTCGTCGTGGTACCGGCCGAGGCCGTCGACACCGTCATTCCGATGGCCGCACCGAGGGCGGCGGTTACAACTGCGGCTCTGCGTGCAAGGGTGTTCACGGATCTGTATCCCTTCAGGGTACGTGGCCCGGCGCCGGAGCTCGCCTCCGGCCGGATTCGGCGGAACTCGCGGGGCGGGGTCACAGGACAGAGAAGTGGCAGTCCGACCTGACCGACTGCGCGACCACTTGCGTTCGGCGGAGACGCTACGGGCGAGTAATGTTGCACCGCAACACTCGGGACGAAGAATCTCCGAAAGCGCTCTTCCCGGTCAATTATTTGTTCCGGCGCGAGTACGGTCTCCTGGATTCTTATCCAGAAGTGAGTGGTTCCGGCCCGACGGCGGCGCGTCGCACGCCCATCGGATCGACTGATCGTCGGCGTGCCCACCGGCAACTCCCCACGTCAGATCCCCTGCCGCGAGAGGCCGCCAGTCCCTGCCGGCATGCTGCACGACTGCCCGTTGCACGGGCCCTTGACTTCACCGCGCCTGCACAGTCGAATTACCAGGGGAATAACGATCGCGACTCGCTCCCCATTACAGGTGACGGCCGTACGAGGATTCCCCGGCGCTCCGGGAATTCCTTGTCACCACGCGCCGAACCTGATTGCGGGCCGGCTCCGGCCGCCGGAACTCCGGCCGCCGGGGCATGTGCGGCCCGGACCCGGCACGGCAATACGTGCCCCTTGCATCTCATGCTGTCACAACTGTGTCCACGCGCCCCTGCTTGGACTATCTTCAGCAGCCCACGTTGGTACGCACCTGACGGCTTGGGAGCGCTCCTCCCACAGCCCACCCCCATCGGGCGCCGGAGAGCAAGGGATGCAGTCATGCCGGGAGTTGTACAGCCCTCGGACCTCGGAGAACCACTCGGACCGCTGCCGCAGGAGTTCGCCGCGATCGTGCGGCCCGAACTCCCCAGCCTGATCAAGGAGATCGGGCTGGAGGTGACGCGCGCCTACCCCGAGTATGCGCGACTGCTCGACGGTCCCTACGGCCAGGGCATCCGGGTCGGCGTGGAGCAGAGCATCTCCGTCTTCGTGGACCAGGTCGCCGAGCCGGCCGCTCCCTCCGCACTGCGCGACGAGATGTGCCGCAGGTTCGGCAGGTTCGAGGCGTACGAGGGCCGCACTCTGGACCAGTTGCAGGGCGCGTACCGACTGGGCGCCCGGATCGCGCTGCGCCGGGCCAAGAAGGTGGGCCGGCGCTACAACCTCTCCCCCACGATGATGCTCACCTTCGCCGACGCCCTCTTCTCGTACGTGGATGAGCTCGAAGCACTGTCCCGCCAGGGCTACTTGGAGGTCCGGGCGGCCTCCGGCGACCACACGGACACCCTTCGGCGGCGTCTGCTGCATCTGGTTCTCGCCGGCCGGCCCGTGCCCCGTACCGCCATCGCCGAACTCTGCGAGCAGACCGGCTGGGTACTGCCCGACGAGGTGACTCTCGTTGCGGTACGCCACTCGGCGGACCTCGGGCGGCTCGGTGCCGACCGCGACGTCCTCGTCGACTTCACCGATCCACAGCCGCACTTACTGATCCCGGGACCGTTCGACGAGATGCGAAGACGCATGCTCGATCACGCGCTCCCGGGTGCCCGCGCCGTAATCGGCCTGACCGTTCCCACCGCCCTCGCCTCGGACTCGATCCGCTGGGCCCGTCGCGTGATGGAACTCGTCGACGCAGGCGTCATCGACGACGCACCGGTCACCCTCTGTGAGGACCACCTCATCACCCTGTGGCTCCTCTCCGACCCGGTCCTCCTGGACCAGCTCGCACGGCGTGAACTCGCCCCGATGGCCGGTATCAGCGCCAATCGGCGCGAGCGGCTGACCGAGACCTTGCGGATCTGGCTCGACACCCGTGGCACCGCCGCCCAGATGGGCGAGCTGCTCGACGTACACCCGCAGACCGTCCGCTACCGGATGCGCAATCTGGAATCCATCTTCGGCGAGCAACTCGTCGACCCCGCGTCCCGGTTCTCGACCGAGGCCGTGCTCCGCGCAATGCGGCTGCGTGCGCGCAGCGACGACACACCACTCTGACCGGCGCAGCGCGGGCCCCGACCCGAGCACGTTCCTTACGCGGAGTCAACTTACTTACGGGTAAGGGGAAATAGCCGGTCACTCCCAAACGGTTGCCACACGGAGACGTTCTCAACGAGAAACCCGGAAGTGCGTCCCGTACATATGGAGAAGTCGGCCGCCCACTCGACGGCCGCACCGAGAACCGCCTCCTGGCCGGCCATCCGAGAGGGAACCCCCCATGACCGCCTCGCACCTCCTCGTCCCCGTGCCGATCCCGGACCGGGTCGCCGCGCTGATCGGGTCCTGCATCCCGCCGCACATCGTGGAGGCGGAGTTCGATGCCGAATGCGCCGCGCGCGAGGTACGCAGGTTCCGCGGCCCGCGGCTCTGCGTCGAGGACCAGGCCGACCGCGAGCAGGCACTCGCCGAGCTGGCCCGCGCCAACAAGATCCTCGCCGCCCACCACCCCCGGCTGCCGGTGCGCCCCGGCAGCTCCTGGTGAACCGCCCGCACCTCCCCCACTGCACGCCCGCCTTGCGAAGGGGCTGCACGGCCCTGCCCCACTCCGCCCAGGTCGTCCGCCCCGCAGCCGCCGAGTAGGACGCACGGGAGGAGACTCCGTGGGCGCGCCCCGGCGTCTTTGGCCGCTCGCGCCCCTTGTGGCCGCATCCGGGTCACCGCCCGGATGGGGATCATCAGAGCCTGCGTGAGAATGTCGGGCGGTGGCGGCGATTGCGATGCGGTCGACTCGTTCGGGGCGGACCTCATCACCTCCGGGTCCGTGCCGTACAACGCCGCCGACGTCATCGATCCACCGTCCGCCGACACACCTCATGGGGGAACGCCATGCCCGCCGGCCCGCGCCCGTCCGTCCTCTTCGTCACCGACCTCGCCTACGAGGCCCGCGGTCGCCGCTACTGCGACGAGGACATCTACCTGACGTCGCGGCTGCGCGAGGAATTCGATGTCGCGCTCTGCCACCCCCGGGACGCCGCCGCACTGCTCGACGGTTTCGACGCCGTCGTCGTACGCAACAGCGGTCCGGTGCTGCACTACCAGGAGGCGTACGACGCGTTCTGCGCGCGGGCGCGGGAGCTGGGTGTACGCGTCTACAACCCGCTGCACGGCCGCGGGGACATGGCGGGCAAGCAGTACCTGGTCGATCTGAGCCGGGCCGGACATCCGGTGATCCCCACGGTGGACCGGGCTGCGGATCTGGGGCTGCTGCCCGCGGCCGCGGAGTACGCGGTCAAGCCGAAGCTGGGGGCGGACTCGGTCGGGCTGCGGTTCATACGGGAGGCCGCCCTGCCGGAGGGCGAGGACGGCACGCTGCTCGTCCAGCCGCGGATCGACTTCCGATACGAGGTGTCGTTCTACTTCATCGACCGCGACTTCCAGTACGCGCTGTACGCACCGCATCCGGAGCTGCGGTGGGTGCTGGAGCCGTACGAGCCGAGCGCGGAGGATCTGGGGTTCGCCCGGAGTTTCGTGGAGTGGAACAGTCTCGACCATGGCATCCAGCGGGTCGACGCCTGCCGGACCTCGGCGGGCGAGCTGCTGCTCGTCGAGTTGGAGGACCTCAATCCGTATCTCTCGCTGGACCGGGTGGCGGAGCCGGTGCGGGAGGCGTTCGTGACCCGTATGAAGGCTTCCGTAAGGGACCTGCTGGCCTGACGCCACGTCCAGCCGTCCCCCACATGCGGGGGACGGGGCCCGGTGTGAGGGTGCAAGCGTGACCACTGCCAGCGAGACCGCCCCCGCCGCGCAGAGTGCCGCCGCACAGAGTGCCGCCGCGCCACCCGTACTCGATCCGCGCCGCAGGAACATCGTCTTCGCGACGATCGTGCTGGGGCTCCTGCTGGCCGCCCTGGACCAGACGATCGTCGGCACAGCACTGCCGACGATCGTGTCGGATCTCGGCGGCGCCGCACACATGTCCTGGGTGGTCACCGCGTATCTGCTCGCCGAGACGGTGGCGACGGTCCTGGTCGGCAAGTTCGGCGACCTGTTCGGCCGGAAGATCATCTTCCAGCTGTCGGCGATCATCTTCATCACCGGCTCGTTCCTGTGCGGCCTCGCGACCAACATGACGCTGCTCATCGTCTGGCGCGGACTGCAGGGAATCGGCGCGGGCGGGCTGATGGTCACCTCGATGGCGCTGATCGCCGATGTGATCCCTTTGCGCGAGCGCGGCAAGTACCAAGGTGCGCTGGGTGCGGTCTTCGGGGTGTCGACGGTGATCGGGCCGCTGCTGGGCGGGCTCTTCACCGACCATCTGAGCTGGCGCTGGGCGTTCTACGTCAATGTGCCGATCGCGATCGTGGTGGTCATCGCCGCCGCCCGGACGATCCCGTCGGTGAAGGCCGCCGGGCGGCCCGTGATCGACTATCTGGGCATCGCGATGGTCACGGTCGGCGCGAGCGCACTGATCCTGGCGACCAGCTGGGGCGGCAATGAGTACGCCTGGGGATCGCCCGTCGTCGTCGGTCTCTTCGCGGGCGGCGCCGCGGCGCTGGCGCTCTTCTGCCTCGTGGAGTTCCGGGCCCGGGAACCGATGCTGCCGATGCGGCTGTTCCGGAATCCGGTGTTCACCGTCTGCTCGATCCTGAGCTTCATCGTGGGCTTCGCGATGCTCGGCGCGATGATCTTCCTGCCGATGTATCTGCAGTACGTCGACGGCGATTCGGCGACCCTGTCGGGTGTGCGGACACTGCCCATGGTCATCGGGCTGCTCGTCGCGTCGATCTTCAGCGGCAACGCGGTCTCCAGGACGGGCCAGTACCGGATCTTCCCCATCGTGGGCTCGCTGATCATGGCGGTCGGCCTGTTTCTGCTCTCCCGGATGGGCCCGGACAGCGGGGTGTGGCTGGAATCGCTCTACATGGTGGTGCTCGGGGTCGGCATCGGCCTGTGCATGCAGGTGCTCACGATCGCGGTGCAGAACACGGTCGACTACTCGGACCTGGGTACGGCGACGTCGGGCGTGACGTTCTTCCGTACGCTCGGCAGCTCCTTCGGTACGGCGGTCTTCGGCACGATCTACGCCAATGCGCTGAAACCGAATCTGGCCGACGGCATCGCGGCGGCGGCCCGGGCCGGCGGCGACCCCGCGGTGCTGGCGAAGGCCGCGCAGAGCCCGCAGGGGCTGCACGGTCTGCCCGCCGCGCAGTCCGCGCCACTGGCCCGGGCTTACGCCGACACACTGCACACCGTGTTCCTGTGGACGGTGCCGGTCGCGGTCCTGGGGTTCGTCGTGGCGCTCTTCCTGAAGCAGGTGAAGCTGCGCGACACGGCGCGGGTCGGCTCGACGGACATGGGCGAGGGGTTCGCCCAGCCCGGCGCCGGCGACCCGGCCAAGGTCCTGGAATTCTCCGTGGCCAAGATCCTGCACGGAGCGGGTGGGGACACGGCACGGCGGATCGTCGCGGAGTCGGACACCCGGCTGGACATGGCCGGGGCCTGGGCGGTGATGCAGGTCGAGCTGTTCACCCGGATGGTCGGCCACGCGGGTCTGAACCTGATCGCGGCCCGGCACCGGGTTCCGCCGGAGGTGCTGGTGCCGGTCTTCGACCGGATGATCGAGGAGGGATTTCTCACCGGCGACGGTCATCTGTTCATGCATACGGCCGCCGGGAGCCGGGAGGCCGCGGCGATCAACGACGCATGGGCGCGGTGGCTCAATGAGCGCCTGGACGAGAGCGGGGCACGCCCGGACGACCGGCAGCTGCGCGCGGCGGTGGATGTGATCGCCAAGCGGTTACTGGCGGAGGACCTGACGCAGGAGCTCTCGCCGGAGAAGCCACGGCTGGCGGCCGCCATCTGAACGGACCCGGTCGCCGATCGGCCGGGTCAGTCGACGAAGACCGCCGTCGAGTACACCCAGGCGCCCTCCGACCGGACGAAGCGGCTCTTCTCATGGAGCGAGGCCGGCCGCCCGTTGTCGGTGCAGTGCGCGCGGAAGGTGACCGTTCCTGTGGTGTGGAACGCGCTGCCGTCCGTCGTCTCCAGGATCTCCAGGCGCACCCAGCGCAACCCGGGATCGAAGTCGACCGCGGGCGGCCGGGTGTCGGGGTGCCAGGTGCGGAGCAGATACGCCTCGTCCCTGACGACGAACGCGGCGTACCGGGAGCGCATCAGCGCCTCGCAGGTCGGCGCTGCGGCGGTCCCGGCGTGCAGGCGGCCGCAGCAGTCGGCGTAGGCGGCGGGCAGGCCGCACGGGCACGGCGACTCCGCGGTGATCGCGGGCGTCCGCGCTCCGGCGGTGGCGGAACGCTTCGGTCGTGTGGTGCGTCGTGACATGCGTCCATTGTCACCTGCGGGCCGGCCGGTTCAGCCGGGCGTCGTCGACGAACAGCACATCGGGTCGAGGTGGACCTGCGGGTGACGGGCGGTGAAGGCGTCGGCCCAGCGCCAGTGGGTGGTGACCCGTCGGCCGTCCAGCACTCCGGCGGCGGCCGCCGTGAACGTACCCGTACAGAAGCTGACCAGCCTGGCTCCGCGGGCGTCCGCGCGTCCGATCGCGTCGAGGACGGCCGAATCGGGTTCGGTCTCCGGGTCGGGGCGGTTCGGCACGATGACCGTGCCGGCGCGGTCCACGGCATCCAACTCGGCGATGCCGGACAGCGGGTGGCCGGGTGTCGGCCTGAACACGGCGGTGAACCAGTGGGGTTGACACTGTGCCGGACGTCGGGTCAGAGTCCCGCCGATGGAGATCACCGAGCTGACCGCCGCCGAACGCCGCGTATGGGATGCCTTCCCGCGCGGCGTTCCTGTCGACTTCCGTACAGGCGTGGAGGCCGAGGACGACCCGGAGACCGGGGCCGGCTGGGGACCGGAGCGCACCGTACGCGGCGAGGTGCTGCGGGCCCTACTGATCGGCGGCCGGCAGGAGGACGGCGAGGTGGCCGCGCTGCGTGTGATGGGCGCACGCATCTCGGGCACCCTGAACGTGCGGTATGCGACGGCCGAGTACGCGGTGCTGCTGGCCGGCTGTCACTTCGAACAGGCGCCGAATCTGTACGGGGCGCAGCTGCGCCAGCTCAACCTCAGCAATTCGGTGCTCCCGGGCCTGGTCGCCGGCACCGTCCGGATCGACGGCGTACTGAGGCTCACGGACTGCCGGATCTCCGGCCCGGTCCGGCTCGGCGGTTCGAGGATCACCCAGGCGTTGTTCTTCGACCGCACCCGGATCGGGGTGAACGCCGACGGTTCGACGGCGGACAACGACGAAGCGGTCCTCCAGCTCGATCACGTGATCGCCGGGGACGACATGTGGCTGCCGGCACTCGTCGTGCACGGCGAGTGCCGGCTCGACGGTGCCGCCGTCACCGGGCAGGTCCTGCTGAACGACGCCGAGCTGCTGAATCCGGGGGCGACCGCCCTCCAGGCGGAGACGCTGACGGTCGGCACCGATGTCCACGCGATGCGGATCCGGGTCGAGGGGCGGACCAATGTGCGCGGCAGCCGGATACCGGGTCAGCTCAACCTCGCGTACGCGCGGCTTTCGAACCCCGGCGGCGTCGCCGTGCGTGCCGGCAGTTGCACGGTCGGCGAGCTGTGGCTGCGGGAGGCCGCCCCGATCCGGGGAAGGGTGAATCTGCGCCGCGCGCGGATCGACCTCATCCACGCCGACCCGGCGGTCTGGCCGCGCGATGTCCGCCTCGACGGGCTGACGTACACCACTCTGCTCCCCCGTCTGCCCGCCGAGCAGCGGCTGCCTCTGCTGGGGCGCGAGGAGGAGGGATACGTTCCCTACGCGTACGAGCAGTTGACAGCGGCGTACCGGCGGATCGGTGACGACGACGCGGCGCGTACCGTGCAGCTCGCCAAACAGCGCACCCACCGCGCCACCCTGCCGGGATACGCAAGGGTGTGGGGGTATCTGCAGGACGTCACCGTGGGATACGGCTTCCGGCCGGTGCGCGCGGCGGCCTGGCTCTTCTCGCTGCTGCTCATCGGGTCGCTGGCGTACGGACTGCACCGTCCGCCGCCGCTGAAGGCCGGTGAGGCGCCGCCGTTCAGTGCGTTCTTCTACACCCTGGATCTGCTGCTGCCGATCATCGACTTCGGGCAGGACAAGGCGTTCAACCCGCAGGGCTGGTACCAGTACCTGTCATATCTGCTGATTTCGGCCGGGTGGCTGCTCGCGACGACGATCGCCGCGGGCATCACCCGGTCGGTCAGCCGTCAGTGACGGCGCGGGCCGGGCGGTCAGGCCTTGCGGGCCACGCCGGCGTAGCCCGGGATCGGCTCGTCACCGGAGACGTCGATGGCCTCGCCGAGTTCCGGATGCCAGTCCGCGGAGAGCGTGACACCCGGCTCGACGAGTTCGAGTCCGTCGAAGAACGTGGTGAATTCGGCGTGGGAACGCAGGCGCAGCGTCATCCCGCGGGCCTTGTACAGGGCGGACGCCTGCGCCGCACCCTCGGGGTCGAAGTCCCCGGTGGTGTGCGAGAGCACCAGGTAGCTGCCGGAGGGGAGCCGCTCGACCAGGCGGTCGACGAGTTCGGCCGCGCCGTCCTCGTCGTCCAGGAAGTGCAGCAGGGCCAGCATCGACAGCGCGATCGGCTTGTCGAAGTCGAGGACCTTGCCGGCCTGCTCCAGGATGACTTCCGGCTTGCGGGCGTCGGCCTGGATGTACTCGGTGGCGCCCTGCGGGGTGGAGCGCAGCAGCGCCGCCGCGTGCGCGAGGACGATCGGGTCGTTGTCGCAGTAGACGATGCGCGCGTCCGGGGCGGTCCGCTGGGCGATCTGGTGGAGGTTCGGCTCGGTGGGGATGCCGGTGCCGATGTCGAGGAACTGGCGGATGCCGTTCTCGGCCAGCCACCGGGTGGCCCGGTGCATGAAGGCCCGGTTGACCCGGGCCATGTCGCGCCCTCTGGCGTCGAGGGCCAGCAGCTGCTGGGCCATCTGTTCGTCGACCGGGTAGTTGTCCTTGCCACCGAGGAACCAGTCGTACATCCGGGCGGGATGCGGCTTGCTGGTGTCGATCTCGATGGCTTGGGGTTCGTGCCCGGTCATAGCGCGCTCCATGGGTCCATAAGTCGGCGAACAACGAGAGTGTGGGGCGAGGGCGGACTTCGGCGCTGCGGATTCAGGTGAGAAGGAAGTCCGCCTGACCCGACTTGGCTCCCTGGATGAAGGCGGCGATCTCACGGTGGGAGTAGATCAGGGCGGGGCCGTCGGGATCGGCGGACTGGCGCACGGCGACTCTGCCGTCCGACAGCTTCATGGCTTCGACGCAATTGCCTCCGTTCCCACCGCTCCACGGCTTGTACCAGCCCTCGGAGCCGAGTTCGGCGGCCGGCATGCCGTTGTATATGGGTTCCATCACAGCTCCTTGCGGAAGTCCCGGAGGATTTCCTTCGTGCGTTGTGCAGTTGCGGCCTGAGCCGCCATGCGGTCCATGACTTCGAGGTAGGAGGCCACCTCGGGGCGCGCGTCGAAGTAGACGGCTCCGGTCAGGTACTCGCTGTAAACCATGTCGGGGAGTTCAGGGACGCCGAAGCGGAAGAGGACGAAGGGGCCGTAGGTGCCCGGATGGTGACCGGTCGAGAACTCCGCGATCTGCAGCGTCACATGCGGCATCTCGGTCGCTTCGAGCAACCGGTCGATCTGTCCTCGCATGGCGTCGGCGCTGCCGACGGGACGGCGCAGCACCGTCTCGTCCATCACCACCCACAGCTTCGGGGAGTCCGGCCTGGTCAGCAGGGACTGACGCTCCATCCGCAGCGCCACATGGCGCTCAATGTCCTCGGGCCTGGTCTGGCCGACGGCTCCGGTGCGCATCACCGAGCGCGCGTAGTCCTCGGTCTGCAGCAGTCCGGGGACGAAGTGCGGCTCATACATGCGCAGGAGGCTCGCGGCGCCCTCCAGGCTGACGTACATGCTGAACCAGTCGGGCAGTACATCGTGGAAGCGCTGCCACCAGCCGGGCTTATTGGCCTCCTCGGTGAGCTCCACGAAGGCCTCGGCCTCGTCGTCGGCGATCCCGTACGCCTTCAGCAGCAGCTGGACATAGGGGATCTTGAGAGCGACCTCGGCGGTCTCCATCCTGCGTATCGTCGCAGGTGCGACCCGCAGCACCTTGGCAGCCTGGTCACGGCTCAGGCCGACACGCTCCCGCAGATCCTGCAGGCGTTTGCCGAGAACGACCTGACCCACGGTCGGGGCGGACCGCGGTTCGCTCACTTCAGACCTCCCGATGCGCTGTTTGCCAGCAGTGTGCCATGCGCAGGCCGTCCAAGACACAGGCACTCTGAAATTTTCAGAGTGCCCCTTGCCAAGTGTTCTCGACAGAGGGAGAGTTGGTGAGTGAACCAGTTCACGTAGTCACGGCCGCCCTCATTTGCGTGGGACCGCGGAGTGTGACGCAGCCCCCACTGTGAGGAATCGGTTGTGGCACCTGGCAGTGCGCTTATCCCCCGGCTCATGGATCTCAGCCCCGGGACGGAAGCGCTCCGGTACTGCTTCGCGCTGCCTGCGCACCCCGAGTCGGTGGCCGGTGCACGGCGGCTGACGAGAGCTCGGCTCGACGAGTGGCGGCTGGACGAGGACACGCACGAAGCGGCGATCCTGATCGTCTCGGAACTGGTCACCAACGCGGTGGTGCACACCGAGAGCGCTCGCGTCGTGTGCGAGCTGCACCGCCTCCACGGACGGCTTCGCATAGCCGTGCAGGACCAAGGACACCAGCCCGGCGGCCCACAGCTGTGCCGCACCGCCGATGACGAGCACGGACGCGGCTTGCTGCTCGTCGACGCGATGAGCAGCTCCTGGGGTTCACGCGACGCGGGCAACGGCTCGGGCCGCATCGTCTGGGCAGAACTGCGCTCGGAGCGGTCATGTTGAAGAACGCAATGTCCCATCTGCTCGGAGCACGCCGCTCCCGTGAACCCCAGCGCGCCCTCACCACGGGCACAGTGCAGTTGCCGCTGCCGCCCGCACTGTCGGCGAGCCTGGGCTGCGACGCGGTGGGGGTGCCGTCCCGGTACGGCTTCCGGCTCATGTCTCATCTTCCACGCACCGGTTGCGTCTTCGCGGATGCCGACCGCTGGTGGTGGATCGTGCCTGCGGGCTCCGACCTCGATCTGGACTGGCCCGCGCAGGCCGCCTACGCGAAAGGGGCCCGCGTTCCGGCAGTACGGCCCCGGCTGATCCACCAGCCCGACAACCGCACGCCGTACACCCCGCCCATCCCGCTCTTCCTGATGGTGTGCCAGATCACCGGTGTGACGCCGTCATGGGCATCGTCCGGCGGTGCACGCGCCGTCTCCGCTCCCTGATACAGCCGGGAATGGCGGCGGGGTTTCCCTGAGGAACCCAGCCTCATCTGCTCACTCACTTACGGAACGTCAGCCCGTCGACAGCGGCGACCTCGGAGCCGCCCGCCGCGACGAGGTGGACGTCGTGCGTGCCGGTGACGGTGTGCGGCAGCTTCACGGACTGCTCCTGCCACCCCGGGACTGCCATTTGCTCGCTCCGTGCACAGGAAAGAGCTTTCACACAGCGGTTGACCTGCTGCTTCACTCCCCGGACACCACGGTCACGCTGCGTTGTCAGTGGTCCGTTCTACTGTGGCACCACTGATCGAAAAGCCCGCGGCAGGCGGGCTGTCCGGGTGTGAAGGGGGCGGGACTGTGCGCCGCTGGGAGTACGTCGAGGGCAGTGCCTCGAAGTTCTGGGAGACCGAGGCCGAGGGTGCCGTGGTGACGGTGCGCTACGGGCGGTGCGGGAGCGACGGGCGTACGCAGACGAAGGAGTACGCGTCGGTCGAGGCCGCGTCGGCGCAGGTCCTCAAGACGATCGCGGAGAAGGAGAAGAAGGGGTACCGCGAGGTGGGGGCATCGACTGCCGGGACCGCAACGGCAACGGGGGCTGCCGCGGCGACCGCGACCGCGCCGGGCGTGGTTCCCGGAGCGGACACTCCTGCGCTTCCCGAAGCCGACGCTCTTGCTCTGCCCGACGAGGACACCTTTGTTCTTCCCGCGAGCTGGCGGCGAACGCTCCATCCCCGGCGCGGCGGAGTGCACCGGGTGCCCGGCAAGGCACGGCAGGAGACACTCGGCAAGGTCGAGGACCGGATCACCGAAGAGACCGCCTGGATCCAGGAGTTCGTGGACGCGCCGCGTTCGGATGCCGGACTGGCCGACCATCTGCGGTCGCATGTGGCCGGCAGTCCCTCGCCGGTGGGGCGGCCGCGCTGGCGGCGGTCATCGGGCTCTATCCCGTGCCCGACTCCGCGTGGGCGGACCACTGGTGCGAGCGTTACGGTCTGCCGTTCGCCGCGCGGGCCGCGGTCGAGCTGTTCTCGGTCGATGCCAACTGGCGGCAGAGCGGCACTCGGCGGAGCGACCCCTGGCTGGAGACGCTGGCACGGCCGCGCCGCGCGTACTGGGCGAGGGATCGGCGATCGCCGATGGACCGGGTCCGTGCGCTGCTCGCCGCAGCCGACGAGGAGACGTACCGGCAGACGGTCGAGGTGCTGGCCGGATGTCGCACCGATGTCCTGCGCAAGATCATCGTCTCCTATCTGGTACCGAGTGAGACCGACTGGGTCGAGGACCTCTGCGCGGATCCCGAAGTGGGCGCGGAACGGAACCACACCCTGCGCGCCATGGTGTTCAGCTCGCTGAACTCGGCCGCCCAGATGGAGCGGTTCCCCCACCGGCCGGACTTCACCGACGGCGTCGCGTTCATCGCGACGGTCGCCGAGGGCATCGGACCGGCCATCGCGACCCCGCTGGCCGAATCCCTCGACGGCAACCACTACTACTCCGACAGCGTGAAGCTCGCCGCCAACTCCCTGGTGGAGCTTCCCACCGACGTGGCGTTCCTCGGCCTGCTGACCCATGCGGACTCGAAGCATGTCCGTCCCGCTCTCCTCGACGCCATGCGCCGCTACCCGGTGCGCGCGGTGCGGCTCCTGGCCGCCGAACTGCGCGGCGCTTCGACCTCGTCGTCCGGCCGGACGCTGCAACTGCTCCGCGGTCACATCGGCGCCCACCACGAACTGGTCGCGCTCGCCGTCGCACTCGGGGGCCTGGACGCCGAGGTCGTGGAGATTGTCGAGCCCCTGCTCAATCCGGAGGATCTGATCGCCGACGCGCCCGTGGACGCGCTGCCCGCCGTGCTGACGGCGCCGCCGTGGTCCCGGCCCCGCACCACGGTGAAGGAAATGGTCGTGACAGGTCCGGCCGCCGTGTCCGAGCCCTCGCTGGAGTGGCTGCCCGAGGAGCGGGCCGTGTGGGCGGCCACCTCCACCTGGTACACGGCCGAACACGCCGACGACGACTGGGAGAAGGGCACCGCGGCCCTGCGCCAGGAACTGAGCCTGTACGATCTGCGGCTGGCCCGGGTCTTCGTCCACGGGCCCGAGGAGGTGGTCGCACCGCTCCTGCCCGCCTGGGATCCGACCGATCTGTGGGACGGCCTGGACACCCTCAAGCCGGTCGTCGCACGGTTCGGTCTCGCCGCGTTGCCGCTGCTGTTGCGCGCCGTGCCCCGACAGCCCAGCTCGCTCGCCCCGCTGCTGCTCCCTTTCGTCGACGTGCAGGTCGCCCGGCACATGGCGGACTGGGCGGTACGGCTCAAGTCCACCGCGACGACGACCCGTTCCTGGTTCACCCGGCACGGTGTCGCGGCCGCGCCGCTCCTGGTGCCGGACGCCGTGGACAGGAAGGGCGCCGCGCGGCGCGCCGCCGAGCAGGCACTGACACTGATCGCCACGGTGCACGGCGACACCGTGGTGCGCGATGCCGCGCGGGTGTACGGAGCCCGGACGGAGGCCGCGGTGGAGGTGCTGCTGTCCGTGGACCCTCTGGAGCGGGGGCTGCCGGCCAGGATGCCGGTGCTGCCGGGCTGGGCGGAGCCCGCCGTGCTGCCCCAGATCATGGTCCGGTCCGGCGGTGCGCTGCCGGTGCAGTCGGTGCGCCATGTCCTGACGATGCTGGCGCTGTCGAAGCCCGGCGAGGTGTACCCGGGGGTCGCCCGACTCGTGGAGACGGCCGAAGCCGCCTCGCTCGCCGGTTTCGCCTGGGCCCTGTTCGAGCAGTGGCAGCTGGCCGATCTGCCCGCGAAGGAGTCGTGGGCGCTGCACGCGCTGGGACTGCTGGGCGACGACGAGACGGTCCGCCGGCTCACACCGGTCATCCGGTCCTGGCCCGGTGAGGGCGCGCACCACCGGGCGGTGGAGGGCCTCGATGTGCTGGCATCCATCGGCACCGATGTCGCTCTCCTGCATCTGCACGGCATCTCGCAGCGGGTGAAGTTCAAGGCGCTGAAGGCACGGGCCCAGGAGAAGATCGCCGAGGTCGCCGTGGGACTGGGGCTGACCGGGGAGCAACTCTCCGACCGTCTGGTGCCGGACCTCGGCCTCGACGAGGACGGTTCGACGGTCGTGGACTACGGCACCCGTTCGTTCACGGTCGGCTTCGACGAGCAGTTGCGGCCCTATGTGCTGGACGGTGACGGCAAGCGCCGCAAGGACGTGCCGCAGCCGGGTGTCCGGGACGACGCGGAGCTCGCCCCGGCCGAGCGCAAGCGGTTCATGGCGCTCAAGAAGGACGTCCGGACGATCGCCTCCGACCAGGTGCGCAGGCTGGAGGCCGCGATGGTGTCCGGACGCCCCTGGACGGCCCAGGAGTTCCAGGAGCTGTTCGTCGGTCATCCGCTGCTGTGGCATCTGGTGCGCCGACTGGTGTGGCTGAGCGAGGCGGACGACGGTGTGCGCACCGCCTTCCGGGTCGCCGAGGACCGTACGTTCGCCGACGCCCGGGACGATGCCTTCGTCCTGGCCGACGACGCGACCGTGCGGCTCGCGCACCCGCTGGATCTCGGCGACGAACTGACCGTCTGGTCGGAGGTGTTCGCCGACTACGAGATCCTCCAGCCGTTCGCGCAGCTCGGGCGCGCCGTGTACGAGCTGTCCGAGGAGGAGGGCTCGGGTTACCGGCTCACCCGGTTCGAGGGGCTCAAGGTGCCGACCGGAAAGGTCCTCGGGCTGCAGCGGCGCGGCTGGGAGCGCGGGGTACCGCAGGACGCCGGAGTGGAGCGCTGGATCTCCAAGCGGCTGGCCGACGACTGCTATCTGGTCATCGCGCTGCACGAGGGCATCGCGGTCGGGGTGGTCGACATGTTCCCCGAGCAGCACCTCGAAACAATCTGGCTCGACAACCGGCCCAATGATCACTGGGCCCGCCACACCCATCCGCACCGATTCACCGATCTGGACGCGGTGACCGTGTCCGAGCTCCTCGCCGACCTGACGGAACTCTCCGAGGGCGTCGCCTCATGACCGTACAGAACGAAACACGTGTCGAGCCGCCGGCCGGCGGCCCGCCCGCGGTGCAGCGGCCCCCGGCCGAGGTGCGGTACGCCGAGGAGCTGGCAGCGCTGCGGGCCGACGACCGTGATCCGCGCCCGCCGGGCTGGGAGTTGAGCCTGCGCGCTGCGCGCCGCTTCGTCATCGGTGACGCGGACGCGGGTATCAGCCGGAAGTTCGTCGGCAATCCCTCATTGGTGGACCGGGCACTGGTGACGCTGGCGACAAGCCGTGGGCTGATGCTGGTCGGGGAGCCGGGCACCGCCAAGTCGCTGCTGTCCGAACTGATCGCGGCCGCGGTCAGCGGGGACTCGACACTGACGGTTCAGGGTGGTGCGGCCACCACCGAGGACCAGATCAAGTACGGCTGGAATTACGCACTGCTGGTCGCCGAGGGTCCCTCCACCCGCTCGCTGGTCCCGGCTCCGATGCTGCGCGGCATGGCGGAGGGCAGGCTCGTGCGGTTCGAGGAGATCACCCGCTGTCCGCTGGAGGTGCAGGACTCGCTGTTGTCGCTGCTCTCGGAGCGGGTGGTGGCGATCCCCGAGCTGACAGGGCCGGACGGCATGGTCTTCGCCCGGCAGGGCTTCAATGTCATCGCGACGGCCAACACCCGGGACCGGGGCGTCAATGAGATGAGTGCGGCGCTCAAGCGGCGGTTCAACTTCGAGACGGTGTTCCCGATCCCCGACCTGGACACCGAACTGGCGCTCGTCGAGGCGGAGGTGACCACTCTTCTGCGGCGTTCGGGAGTGGAGTCGCCGCCGGACCGGGATGTGCTGGAGGTTCTGGTCGGTACGTTCCGGGAGCTGCGTGCGGGGGCCGGCGAGAAGGGCGGACCCGGTGGGGGCTCGGACCGTCCTTCGGCGGTGATGAGTACTGCGGAGGCCGTCTCGGTCGCCCATGCCGTGGGCGTGCGCGGCTGGTTCCTGCGCGGCGAGCCGGGCAGTGCCGCCGACGTGGTGGCGTGTCTGGCGGGGACGGCGGCCAAGGACAGCCCGGAGGACCTGGCCCGGCTGCGCCGCTATCTGGAGCAGCAGGTGCCGCGCCGTCGAAGCCCGGCTTGGAAGGCCCTGTACGACGCACGCCACCTGCTGGCCGACTGATGTCCGCGGTGTTCCTGGGGGTGCGTCACCACTCCCCCGCCTGCGCACGGCTCGTCGAGCGGACCATCGAGGAGATTCGGCCCGTCCAGGTGCTGATCGAGGGTCCCGCCGAGATGAACGGACGGCTGGACGAGCTGCTGCTCGGGCATGAGCTGCCGGTCGCGGTGTTCAGCCACTACCGCGACGGGCAGCGGTCCGCGACGTCCTGGGCGCCGTTCTGCGACTACTCGCCCGAGTGGGTCGCGCTGCGGGCGGGGCGGGCGGGTGGGGCGGAGGTCCGCTTCATCGATCTGCCGGCCTGGCACCCGGCGTTCGCCGAGCGCACCAACCGCTACGCCGATGCGGAGGTCCGCTACGCGGAGGCGACACAGCGGCTGTGCCGGCACTTCGCGGTGGACTCCTCGGACGCCCTGTGGGACCGCCTGTTCGAGGTCGAGCCCGACAACGGTCTCGCCGAACGGCTCGACGCCTACTTCGCGCTGGTGCGCGGGGACGCGGAAGCCGATGCCGGCGACCGGGCGCGCGAAACATACATGGCGGCGTGGGTCCGGGCCGCGGTCGCCAAGGCCGGGGACCGGCCGGTGCTGGTGGTGACCGGCGGCTTCCACCAGCCCGCGCTCCGGGCGCTCACCGGATCCGGCGGGAAGAGCGCTGCCGGCGGCGACGGCTGGGAGCGGGGCACGGACGGGTGGCCGGAGGTGCCCGCCCCGCCGGACGGGGCCCTGGCCGGGAGTTTCCTCGTGCCCTACTCCTTCCGGCAGTTGGACGCCTTTGCCGGGTACCAGTCGGGGATGCCGTCTCCCGGCTACTACCAGCAGGTGTGGGAGGCGGGCCCCGAAGCAGCGGCGGGCGGCTTGCTGCGCGTGGTCGTCGAGCGGCTGCGGGCGCGTGGATTCCCGGTGTCCACCGCCGATCTGATCGCCGCGCGGAGTCTGGCCCAGGGGCTCACGGCGCTGCGCGGCCATCCGCGCCCCGCCAGGATCGATGTGCTGGACGGTCTCGCGGGCGCCCTGATCACGGACGATCTGGACCGCCCGCTCCCGTGGACGAGCCGGGGCACGCTGACGACGGGGGCCCATCCTGTGGTCGTCGAGATGGTGGCGGCCTGCAGCGGCGACCGTACCGGGCAACTCCATGCCCGCACTCCGGCGCCGCCACTGGTTCACGATGTGGCGGCGCAGCTGGCCGGGCTGGCGCTCGACGGCGGCCCCGAGGCCTCGTACCGCCTCGATCTCACGGACTCCGCCGACCTGGAGCGCAGCCGGGTGCTGCACCGGCTGCGGGTACTGGGGATTCCCGGTCACGGGCGGACGGCCGGTCCCGAGCACGGCATCGACCCGGTCTTCACCGAACGTTGGGAGGCGCAGTCCGTCTCGGGGCGCGAGGCCGCGCTGGTGGAGGCGGGGGCCTACGGCGCGACCCTGTCGGAGGCGGCTGCGGCCACGCTCACCGAGCGCACGCAGGGCGCCGCGGCCGAGGCCGATGGCCTGGCCCGGGCGCTGTTCGACGCGGTGCTGTGCGGGATGGACGGTTTCTCCGAGCAGCTGCTCGGTGAACTGGCCTCCGGTGTGGGTGAGTTGAAAGACGCCGGCTCGCTCGGGGACATACTCTCCACGGCCCTGGGGCTGTGGCGGCACGACCGGGTGTTCGGGGTGGCTCACGGTCCTCTGCTCGCCACTGTGATCAACGGGGCGACGGGTCGGCTGCTGTGGCTTCTGGAGGGGGCGCGCGGTGCGTCGGGGGTGGGCTTCCCCCGGCTGCGGGCCGTGGTCGCGGTGCGCGACGCCCTGCTGCACGCGCCGGGGCTGCTCTCCGTACCGCGGGAGACGGCGGCCGCGATCACGTGGCGGATCAGCGGCGATCCGGAGGCACCGATCGATCTGCGCGGAGCCGCGTTCGGACTGCACCGGACCCTGGCGCGGGCCCCGGACGCCTCCGGGGACCCGGCCGAGGCGGTACGTACGGTCGTGACGGCCGGTACTGATGCGCTCGGCGACTGGCTGGCCGGACTGTTCGCGCTCGCCCGCGACGAGGTGACGGGCACGGTGCGGAACGAGGGCGGGGACGAGCGCGGCGGTGTCGCGGAGTCGCTCATCGACGTGCTGGACAGTCTGGTCTGCGCGCTGCCGGACAACGAATTCCTGTCGGGTCTGCCCGCTCTGCGTCAGGCCTTCGCCTTCTTCCCGCCACGCGAACGCGACGGGATCGCCGGTCGCCTTTTGGAACGGCGCGGGGTGCGCGGCTCGTCGCGTTCTCTGCTGCGGACCACCGAGGACCCGCTGCTGATCGCCCGGGCCCGCTCCCTGGAGGAGTCCGTGTCCCGGCTGCTGGCCCGCTATGAACTGGGAGCCACCCCATGACCATGCCCGAACACGTACCCGGCCGGGCACCCACGCCCGGGGAAGGAGCCGACGCGGCTCCCGACGCCGGGCTGGAACGCTGGCGGCTGGTGCTCGGTTCCGCCGCCGAACGGCACACCGGACCGCTGGGACCGGGCAACGCCGGCCGGGATGCCGCACTCGACTGGCTCTACGGCCGCGACCCCGACCTCGCCGGACGCGGTGTTCGCCGCTCCGGCACCACCCCCCGTACAGGAGGTGACGGCCCGTCCACCGTGACCGCGGTCGACTGGCTCGACGGCATCCACCGGCTCTTCCCGAAAGAGACCATCGAGCGCCTGGAGCGGGATGCCGTCGAGCGGTACGGCATCCAGGAGATCGTCACCGACCCCGCGGTGCTGGAGCGGGTCGAGCCGAGCCCCACCCTGCTGCGGGCCGTGCTGCGTACCAAGCACCTGATGAACCCGCAGGTGCTGCGACTGGCCCGGCGCATCGTCGAGTCGGTGGTGAAACAGCTCCTGGCCAAGCTCCGGCCGGAGATCCGCCGGGCCTTCCACGGCACCCGCTCCCGTAAACCCAGTCGGGTGCCGCTGGCGAGGGACTTCGACTTCCGGCAGACGGTACGGGCCAACCTCGCCCACTACCAGCCGGGCGCGCGGCGTCTTCTGATCGAGCGCGCCCACTTCCACTCCCGTACCCAACGTCATGTGACGCAGTGGCAACTGATCCTGCTGGTCGACCAGTCGGGCTCGATGGCCGGATCGGTGATCCACTCGGCGGTGACCGCCGCGTGTCTGTGGGGCCTGCCCGGCCTCAAGACGCACCTCGTCGCCTTCGACACCCAGGTGGTGGACCTGACCTCGGATGTGACCGACCCGGTGGAGCTGTTGATGCGGGTCCAGCTGGGCGGCGGCACCGACATCGCGCGGGCCGTGGAGTACGGCGCGGGTCTGGTGGAGAATCCGCGGCGCACGATCGTCGCGCTGATCACCGACTTCTACGAGGGCGGCGACCCCTACCGGCTGCTGCGCACGGTGCGTGCGCTGGTGGAGCAGGGCAGCACCGTGCTGGGGCTGGCCGCGCTCGATGAGGACGCCGAACCCGAGTACGACCGTGAGCTGGCCGGACGACTCGCCGCGGCCGGGGCACACATCGGGGCGATGACGCCGGGCCGCCTCGCCGAGTTCGTCGCCGAGAGGCTGGGGCGATGACCGACACGACGAGCGGCACCGTCGCCGTACGCCCCGATCTGCTCGCCCTCACTGCGGACACACTCGCGGCATTGGCCAACCGCGGCCTGGTCAAACGGGCCACGAAGGAGCTGGACGCGGGCACGGTTCCCGCTCTCACGACCGACGCGGACACCACGGTGCGAGCCCTCTTCGGCGACGGCACCACCACGGCGCTGCCGCCCGGCAAGGGTCTGGACGACGGCGACTGCAGCTGCGTCGCACCGGGCGTGTGCCGCCACCTCATCGCCCTGGTGCTCGCCTATCAGCGCCGGGCCGAGGTCCGAACGGACGGCGGCGCCCCCGCCCCCGTCGCCGGCTGGTCCCCCGGCAGCACCGACGACGCGGCCCTGACCGAAGCCGTCGGCGCCCGTCCGCTCGCCGCGGCCCGCCGTACCTTCGAGCGGGGTTACGCCGCAGTTGTTCACCGTCCGTCCCCGGACCACCCCGAGCCCCGGGTCGAACTCCCCACCTGCACGGTGCGGTTCCCGGTCCCCGGAGAGATCGCCTACGCGCTGACGGATGCGGCAGCCGCGCTGCGCGGCGAGGTGGTGGCGCTCGCGGTATGGGCGTTCCGCGCCGCCGACGCAGCGGGGACCGCCGAGCGCTCCGTCCCCGTCCGGATCGGCGGACGCGCCACCGTCCCGTCCGCGGCCGGGGCCGCGCTCGACGCGGCCGTCGGGCTGGCGGGCGAGCTGCTGGCGGAGGGCGTGGCCCATGTCGGACCGGTCCACGGCGGAGCCCTGGCACGAGCCGCTGCCGGGCTGACCGCCGAGTCGCTGCACTGGCCCGCTGGTGCGCTCGCCGAGTTGACGGACCAGCTCACGGCGTACGCCGACCGCAACGCCCACTATCGCCCGGAACTGGTCGCCGCCCTGCTCACCGAGTTGTACGCCCGTAGGCGGGCCGCCGCACTCCCCGGCGTACTCGGTACCCGCGAGGCCGGGGACACCCCGCTGCGCCGGGTCCGGCTCACCTCGCTCGGCTGCCGTGTCCACGGCACACCGCAGTCCCTGATCTGCGAGGTGTATTTCGCTCATCCCGGCGCAGGCACCGTCCTCGTCCTGCGAAAGACCTGGTCGGCTGCCGAGGGCAAGGAGCTCACCGGCCACCTGCTGTCCACCCGCCGTGTCCTCGCCACGCCCCTGAGCTCGCTGGCCGCCGGAAACCTGGTCAGCGAGAGCGTGCGGCGCACGCCGAGCCGCGCGCTGACGGTCGCCCGGGGCCGGCTGGGCACGACGACCATCACGCCCGTCGGCGCCGCCTGGACGGAGCTGCCGGAGCCGTTGCTCGTACGGGATCTGTCCGCGCTGACGGCGGGCTGGGAGGGCAGGCCGCCCCGGCTGATCCGGCCGCGGATCGAGGCGGAGACGGTCCATCTCGTCGCCCTGTCAAAGGTGGAGAGCGTCGGTTACGACCCCGCCGAGCAGCGCCTCGAAGCCGTCGTGCGTGATGCCTCGGGGACCCCCGCGCTGGTGACGTCGTGCTACCGGCCGGAGTGCCCCGGTGCGTTGGACGCCCTGGCCGACGCGCTGGAGGGCGGCGCCACGCACGTGAGTGGTTCGGTGCACCGCTCCGGCGGTGGAATCCGGATCGATCCGATCGCGGTACTCACTCCGGCCGGGGTGATCGTGCCCGATCTCGCGCCCGGTGACGGTTCCACGGCGTTGGCAGCGGTGGCGCACCATCCGTCCGATCCGCTGACGGCGGTACTGGACGAGGCGACGTCCGCCATGTCGGCGGTGCCGCACAGCGGACTGCGCCATCTGAGCAGCCCCGCCCGTCACCGTATCGACGAGGCGGCGACCGCGCTGGCACGCACCGGCCTGACCCGCGCCGCGACCCTGCTGCGCGCCTTCCTCGACGCTCTGGACAACGGGGCCGCGCCGAACGAGGAGGGCCTCGCCGCCCGCTCCGATGCGTGGCTGGAAGCCCAGCTCCATCTCCTGGTCAGCAGCGAAATCCGTTCATCCCGTAAGGAGTTCGTGGCCGCGCCGACACCCTCCTAGGGCCGATTCAGATAGGCGAGCCCGGGATGCGCCTTCGTGTACCCGTCGAGGAGTCGTCCGGCCACGGCCACCGAGTCGACCAGCGGGTGCAGCGCGAAGGCCTTCACCGCGGTGGTGCGTGAGCCGCTTTCCGCCGCGTCCAGTACAGCGCGCTCGACGGCCTTGACCCCGGTGACCAGTCCGACGGCGTGGTACGGAAGCGGGTCGACGGCGACGGGACGGGCACCGTTCGCGTCGACCAGGCACGGCACCTCGATGACGGCGTCCGCGTCGAGCACGGAAAGCGTCGTACGGTTGCGGACGTTCAGGATGAGCGAGGTCCGTTCGTTGCGGGCGACGGCCCGCATGAGGGCGAGCGCCACCTGCTCGTAGCCGCCGGACTCCAGATCGTTCTCGTCGCGCTCGCCGACTCCGGCGACCTCGCGGTTCTCCGACATGTAGGTGGCTTCGCGTTCGGCGCGGGCACGGTCCCAGGCCGGCAGTGCGGCGGCGGCCGGGTCCTTCACCCGGGCGTAGAAGCCCTCTTGCTGCTCACGGAGAAAGGCGCCCCGCGTCTGCTCGGCGTCCTGGTAGGCACGGACGGCTTCCCGGTTGAAGTAGTAGTAGTGCAGGTACTCGTTGGGGATGGCGCCCAGCGACTGCAGCCAGTCGACGCCGAAGAGTCTGCCCTCCTCGAAGGAACCGAGAAGCTCCGGGTCCGCCAGCAGCCGCGGGAGTTCGTCGCGGCCGTCGACGTGCAGCGCGCGGACCCAGCCGAGATGGTTGAGGCCGACGTAGTCGATCCGGGATCGGTCGGGGTCGGCGCCGAGCACCCGGGCGATTCGGCGGCCGAGGCCGACCGGGGAGTCGCAGATGCCGATGACCCGGTCCCCCAGGTGACGGGACATGGCCTCGGTGACCAGGCCGGCCGGGTTGGTGAAGTTGATGACCCAGGCGTTCGGGGCGAGCCGCGCGATGCGATGCGCGAGGTCGACGGCGACGGGCACGGTGCGCAGCCCGTACGCGATGCCGCCCGCCCCGACCGTCTCCTGGCCGAGTACGCCTTGGTCCAGGGCGACCTGTTCGTCGGCGGCCCGCCCTTCGAGACCTCCGACGCGGATCGCCGAGAAGACGAAGTCGGCGCCGCTCAGCGCCTCGTCGAGCTCGGTGGTGGCGGTGACGGCGGGCGCGTCCGGGACGTTCGCGGCCTGTTCGCCGAGCACCCGGGCGATGGCGGTGAGCCGGCCGGCGTCGGTGTCGTAGAGGGTGACCGCGGTCACGCGGCCCTCGGCGTGATCGGCGAGCAGCGCCCCGTACACGAGTGGAACCCGGAATCCGCCGCCGCCCAGAATTGTCAGCTTCACGCTTCCGCATGGTACGTGGGCGGGCCCGGACGGGGCCCGGGCGACTCCGGACGGCAGCTCTCCACCGGGCCGATGCTTCGCCTCGACTCCCGCCGGTTCAGTGGCCGCGCCACCAGCGGGAAACGGTCCGCCACAGCCTCGCGGGGGCGGCTTCGCTGCGCTGCTGCGGGATCCGGCCTGCGGCGGACCGCCCGGCCGGCGTTCCACCGGACTCGTGACTCACCGTCGCGGTGGACGTCACACCAGGCGCACCAGGCGAACCCATCGGGGCAGGCGCCGGTGCCGCACCGGGAGTGCGTCCGGGTGTGGGGGCGGTGTGCCGGCCCGTGGCCTGCACCTCCCGGTCCTGGCGCGGCAGATTCGGCCTCCCCATGGACGGCGGTTCCTTGTCGTCCTGCGGCTCACGCGCGGCGAAGTCCGCCGGAAGCTCCACGAGGTGCCGGCCCATGATGTTCCCGATCCATCTCAACTCGCTCTCTTCGACGGCGAGTTCGAGGTCGGGTAGCCGCATGAGCAGGGCGTCGACACCGACGTCCGCGATGGCGCGTCCGATGTCCTGCCCCGGGCATTCATGGGGGCCGCCGCTAAAAGCGAGGTGGGCGCGGTTGCCTTCCATGTCGGCGTTGAGGTCAGGCCGCACCAGCGGATCGGTGTTGGCCGGCGCGATGCCGACGATGAGGGCGTCGCCCGCCTTGATCTGCTTACCGCCCAGTTCGGTGTCGCCGACCGCCCAGCGACCGAAGACCGCGGTGAACGGCGGCTCGTCCCACAGGGTCTGCTCGACCGCTTCGGGCACCGTCATATGACCGCCGCTGAGCCTGGCCCGGAAGCGGGGATCGGTGAGCACCATGCGCAGGACGTTGGCGATCAGGTTGGCGGTCGCCTCGTAGGAGGCGATGAGGATCAGCCGCAGGTGCTCGCTGACCTCCTGGTCGTTCATTCCTGCCGGGTGATCGACGAGCCAGGTGGCGAAGTCGTCCGCCGGTTCGCGCCGGCGGCGTCGGACGAGCCGGGTCAGTGCCTCGAGGACGTAGGCGTTGCTCGCGACTGCGGTCGCCGTGCCGCGGGTCATGTCGCGGGCGGCCTGGACCATCCGGTCGTTGTACTCCTCGGGCATGCCGAGGATCGCGCACATCACCATCATCGGCAGCCGCTCGGCGAACTGGCTGACCAGGTCGACACGGCCTTCCTGGCAGAAGTCGTTGACGAGCCGGTTGCTGTAGCGGTTGACGTGGCGGCGTACCCCGCGGGTGTCGATGCGGCCCATGCTGTCGGTGACCGCGCCGCGCTGGCGTTCATGAGTGGCGCCGTCGGCGAAGACACAGACCGGCTGCCAGGTGAAGATCGGGGCCAGTGGGTGGTCCGGGGCGACTGTGCCGTCCTGCAGGGCCCGCCATCGCCGGGAGTCGCGGGAGAACTGCGAGGGAGTACGGGTCACGTGCAGGTTCTCGCTGTGCCCGAGGACCAGCCAGACAGGTACGTCTCCGTGCAGCAGGGCGGGGGCCACGCTGCCGTGTTCGGCGCGCAACTTGTCGTACAGCCCGTGGGGGTCCCGCTCGGCCTCCGGGCCGTAGAGCCGGCGCAGTCCGCCGGGGCCGACACCGAGGCCGTGGGCCGGGCACTCGGGGGGCGGAACCGGCCCCTGAGCCGCTCCGGGCTCGTAGTGGAATGGGGTTGTCACGATCGCTCCAGGGATCAGGATTCCAAGGACCAGACGGATGGGACGCGCGTGGGGGTGTGTACTGCTGTCAGGCGAGCGGGAGCGCCAGACTGTGCAGATAGCGCATCAGCGTCATCAGTACGTCGCGGCTGGAGGCACGCAGCCGGGCGTCGCAGTCGATCACCGGGACCTCTTCGGGGAGGTCCAGAGCGGCACGCAGCGCCTCGACGGGGTGTTTCGGGGCGCCGGGGAAGGTGTTGACGGCAACGACGAACGGCACGCCGCGCTCCTCCAGCCGCCCGATGACGTCGAAGCTGACTTCGAGGCGGCGGGTGTCGATGAGGACCACCGCGCCGAGGGCGCCTTCGAACAGGCCGTTCCACAGGAACCAGAACCGTTCCTGGCCCGGGGTGCCGAACAGATAGAGGATCAGTTCCTCACTGATGGAGATCCGGCCGAAGTCCATGGCGACAGTGGTGGCGGTCTTGCTCTCCACCCCGAAGTTGTCGTCCACGCCGACTCCGGCCTGGGTCATGGTCTCTTCGGTGGTCAGCGGCCGGATCTCGCTGACGGATCCGACCATGGTCGTCTTGCCGACCCCGAACCCTCCGACGATCACGACCTTGACCGCGGCTGTCGCCGTGGTGGGAAGGACGTCCTCGCGCCGGGGGCCGGTGATCGTGTCAGAGCTTCTGAAGTCCATGCATCACCGCTTCGAGAAGGGACCTGTCCGGGAGAGTGGCGCGGACGATGGGCGCACGCGATTCGATGAGTTCGGTCGCGAGGAGTTCCGTGAGGAGCGATGTCACCACGCTGAAGGGCAGACCGAGGTACGCCGAGATCTCGGCGACGGATAACGGCGCCTGACAGAGCCGCAGGATCACGGCCTGCTCGGGTTGGACCGTCGGCGTCGGCTGGGCCTTCGCGACGACCATCGTGACCAGGTCGAGCGGCGCCCGCTCGCTGCCGTCGGGATCGCCGGTGATCACGTACAGCCGTTCCGGGTCGCTCAGTGCCGGATCGGCCATTCGGCGTTCTCGTCGGGGAGAATTCATCCGGCCTGCCCGTCATGGCGCGGCGGGCTCGTCAGGTGGGCACCGATCCTGACGACCATGTCGCGCATCCGCGACCCGACGAGCCCCGCGTCGACCGTCTCACCGGCAAGGACCGCGAGGTACGCGCCGGTTCCTGCGGCCATCAAGTAGAAGAAACCGCCGGTGACTTCGATCACGACAAGGCGCATGAGGCCATCGCTGTACGGGATTTCGGAGGCGACGGCGGCGGCCAGGCTCTGCAGCCCCGCGCAGGCCGCCGCGAGGCGGTCGGCGACATCGGGGTCGCCGCCGTGCCGGGCGATGCGCAGACCGTCGGCGGAGAGCACCACGATCTGGTGGATGTCCGGCACGTCGTCAGCCAGTTCCTTGAGCATCCAGTCCATATTTCCCCGCTGCTGGATCACTTCAGGTCTCCCTTGTCCCAGGCATCGTCAGAGTCTTCGTCGGCCTTCGGCTCCTGCGGTACACCGTTGACGGCGTTGGTGAAGGCCTCCAGCCAGAGTCCGGGGGGCTGCGCCTTGCCGCTGTCGTTCCCCTGGCTGTGGCCGTTGGTGTGGCCGTTGCGCTGTCCGACGGTGGGGTCGACGGCCTGCGCGGGGAGGTTGTGCGAACCCAGGGGGGCGCGGCCGCGGCTGCGGCGTTGCGGGAGACCGCCCGCGGTCCACTCGGTCACCACGGGGACGTCGTCCTCCATGGCGGCCGCGGGGATGGCCGGCCGGGTGACGGATGCGACCGGTCCGGTGGCCGGGCGCTGGGCCACGGGGCGGGGCTTGCGCCGTGCCGGCACGACGTGCTTCATGGCCTCCTGGTCGATGTCGCTGGTGGGCCTCGATGTGGCGCCGATGCCGTGGGCGATGCCGGGAGCGGGTCCGGTGGTGATCATGACGCGGGGCACGATGAGTACGGCGCGGACACCGCCGTACGCGGACTGCCGCAGCGAGACCTGGAGGTCGTACATCCGCGAGAGCCGTCCGACGACTGCCATGCCGAGTCGCGGGGACTCGCCGAGGTCGTTCATGTTGGAGCCGGCCTGGGCCCTGGCGAGCATGTTCTCGGCCCGCGCGCGGGCCTCCTCGCTGAGCGAGACACCGCCGTCCTCGATCTCGATGGCGATGCCTGTCTGCACCTCGACGGCGGTGACGTGCACCCGGGTCTGCGGCGGCGAGTAGCGGGTGGCGTTGTCGAGGAGTTCGGCGCAGGCGTGGATGAGGGGTTCGACCGCCGTGCCGATGATGGCGACCTTGGCGATCGAGTGCAGATCGACGCGCGGATACTCGAGGATGCGCGACATGGCACCGCGCAGCACGCTGAACAGCGGCACGGGCTTGGGCCATTGGCGACTGGGGCGGGCGCCGCCGAGTACGGCGATGGAGTCGGCGAGACGGCCGATCAGCGCGGTGCCGTGGTCGATGCGGAGCAGGTCGTCGAAGACGTCGGGGTTGCGCCCGTGGTGCTCCTCCATCTCCCGCAGTTCACTCGCCTGGCGGTGGACGATCGCCTGGACGCGCCGGGCGACGTTGACGAAGGCGCGCTGCGCGGAGTCACGCATCGCCTCTTCGTTGTCGACGATGTTCAGCACCGTGTGGACGAGGGTGCGCTGGGCGTCGGGCAGGTCGCGGTACAGCTCGTCCGCGTCGACGACGTCCCGGAGCACCTCTTCGGGTGAATTGCCCACGCGCAGCCGGTGGATGGCGGCCGGCAGGAGCTCCTTGCTGATCCGCACGGTCTCGTCGTCGTGTGTGGCGATGCGCCGCTCCAGGTCGGCGAAGCGCCGTTCGTACACCGCGCGCTGGGTCCGCAGATCGCGTCCCCGGCGATTGAGTCGAACGGTGAGTGCGGCGACCACGACGGTGGCGAGCGCGCCGCAGCAGACGAGTGGTATCCGCGCGGCCTCGGAAACCAGTGCCACCGCGGCGGCGGTGGCGCCGCCCATCAGGAGCACGGGCAGCAACAGGGCGCGAACGACGGGGGTTTCTCGTTCGATCGGCGGTGATTCAACACGAACCATCTAAAACCTCTGGCGGTTGATTCGGGAGGTATACGCGCTTGCAGGACACTCGGGAACAAGCGCTCGAATTCATATCAACTCGACTTCGCTGCGCGTGAGCTTAGTCAGATCGGAACAGTGCTTCGGCACATTCGCCCAACCCCCTGCGCGAGCGCTCCTGCGGTAATACACTCACGAGTTTTTGCACGCACCGCCTCCGTGCGTGCACAAGGAGTGACGAGAGAGGGGAATTCACGAGGCGGAGCACCGGGTGAACTCCATGCACCCCGGCTCCATCGAGACGGAGCTGAGCAGGTCGCTCTCGACCGATCCCTCCCCCGAGGCCGCCGACTGTGCCCGGCGGATGGAGCTGCCCGAGGTCATTCACCCCGAACACCCTCACCTCGCGGTCCGCACTGTTCACGGAGCTCGACGAGATCCGCTCCTGCGGATACGCGGCAGGCGCCCGGAGCAGGCCGCCTGAGGGCCTGCTCCGGGACCCGGCACCTCTCGCTAGTCCCAGAGGCCGGTGCTGTGCGCGTCCACCAGGGCGACGATGCGGGCGAGGACCTCGTCGGCGGACTGTGGATCGTGCCGGCGTCCGTCGCGCAGGCGCAGGGCGACACGGTCGGCGGCGGCTTCCCTGGCACCGATGACGGCTTGGTAGGGGACCAGTCGGGCTTCCCTGATGCGGGCCGCCAGGGTGCCGCGTTCCGGTCCGACGGTCTCGGCCCGCAGCCCGAGACCGGTGCACCGCCGGGCGAGCGCCTCGGCATTCGGCAGTTCTGCCTCGGAGACCGGGAGGATCGCCAGCTGGGTGGGGGCGAGCCAGGCGGGGAAGGCCCCGCCGTGTTCCTCGATGAGGTGGGCGACAGCTCGCTCCACGCTCCCGATGATGCTGCGGTGGATCATCACCGGCCGGTGCTTCGCGCCGTCCGGGCCGATGTAGTGCAGGTCGAACCGGGCCGGCTGGTGGAAGTCGACCTGGACGGTGGACAGGGTGGACTCCCTGCCCGCACTGTCGGTGACCTGGACATCGATCTTCGGCCCGTAGAACGCGGCCTCTCCCTCGGCCGCCTCGTAGGGCAGGCCGGAGCGGTCGAGAACCTCGGTCAGCAGGTCGGTGGACCGCTGCCACATCTCGGGGGCGGCGACGTACTTCCCGCCGGGTCCCGGAAGGGAGAGCCGGTAGCGGGCCGGGCTGATGCCCAGCGCCCGGTATGCCCGTCGGATCAGCTCCAGCGCGGCCTGCGCTTCCTCGGCCACCTGGTCCAGGGTGCAGAAGATGTGCGCGTCGTTCAGCTGGATGGCCCGCACGCGGGTCAGTCCGCCGAGTACTCCGGAGAGTTCGGAGCGGTACATGCCGCCCAGCTCGGCCATGCGCAGCGGCAGTTCGCGGTAGCTGTGCGAGCGGGAGCGGTAGATGACCGCGTGGTGCGGACACAGGCTGGGCCGCAGCACGACCTGCTCCCCACCCAGGTCCATCGGCGGGAACATGTCGTCGCTGTAGTGCGACCAGTGCCCGGAGATCTCGTACAGCTCCCGCTTGCCGAGCACCGGCGAGCACACGTGCCGGTAGCCCGCCTGCCGTTCGGCGGTGCGGATGTACTCCTCCAGGGTGTGGCGCACGACTGCGCCGCCGGGCAGCCAGTACGGCAGTCCCGCACCGATCAGCGGGTCGGTGTCGAACAGGTCCAGTTCACGGCCGAGCTTGCGGTGGTCGTTCACGACGGTCTCCTCGCGGTCGTCGGGCGAGTGACCGCAGGACGAAGCCCCGGGGCACTCGCCCCGGGGCTTCGGACTGAACAGCTGTCAGCGCGCCGGGACACTCTCCGGCGTCGTCGTCATGGCAGCGCGCTTCATGCGGCGGACGTTAGCAGCGACGTACCGATGTCCGCGCGGGATTTGTTTCCGGCGCCGCCGTCCCCTGCGGCACTGCCCGGCAGTGCGGCACTCCCGACCGCGGGCCGGCCCGGCGGAGTCCCGGCCCCCGGTTCAGCGCCGGGCGCCGCCGATGCGTCCCTCCAGCTGCACCAGCAACTCGCTGAGCTGGATGCTGAGCCGGGTACGGGACTGCTCGTCGAGACCGGACAGCACCATGCGTTCGTACGCCAGCTGCCGCGGCAGCAACCGGTCGACCAGGTCGCGGCCCTCCTCGGTGAGGCGGACATGGGCGACGCGGCGGTCGCGGGCGTCGCTGCGGCGGTCGACGAGCCCACGCTCCTGAAGCACCCGCAGACGCTTCGTGACGGCGGCGCCGGAGGAGAACGTCTCCCTGGCCAGCTCGCCGGGGGTGAGTTCGCGATCGGTACGGCGTACGGCACCGAGCAGGTCGAACTCGGCGCGGGTCAGGCCGGCGGCGCGCAGCGGGGCGTCCTCCGCCTGTTGGAGCAGGGCCGCGCAGCGGTTGATACGGCCGATGAGTTCCATCGGTCCGGTGTCCAGCTCCGGGTTGACGGCCTGCCACTGCCGCACCACCGAGGCGACGATGTCGTCGGTCACACCGCTCCGTTCTCCTGGGCGGGGGCGATCAGCCCCTGCCGTGTTGCTGTCGCCGCGAGCGTACGGTGTCCGGCCTGCTCGGCCGCGAGGACCTGCTCCTGGGGCAGGGCGCGCTGCCACCATTCGCCCGCTGCGGTGTCGTCGGCCTCGCGCAGCTCGACGAGCGATCCGGTCAGCCTGCGACGAGCGGCGTCGAGAGCAGCGGGCGTGGGCTGCGGGGCGGCAAGCGCGTGTACGGCGTGGGCGCGGGCCCGGTCGGTGGCGGCCAGGGCCTTTTCGAGGCGTCCGGCGGCCCGGCGGTTGGTCACCAGCATGGCGGCGAGGATGCCCACCCCGGCGCCGATGACAGTGTCCAGGACCCGGTCGCCGATGAGCTCACCGGCCGGGTGGGTGCCGCCGAACTCCAGGACCAGCAGGGCCATGGGCGTGACGGCGATGGAGCCGAGCCAGTAGTTGCGGGTGATCAGGGCCTCGGCCGCGAAGCCGAAGAACAGGCAGAAGCCGATGAGGGCCAGCGGTCCGGTGCGGCTGACCGGGAGAACGGCGGCGAAGACGAGGACGCCGAGCAGATTGCCGAGGGTCCGCTGAAGGGCCCGGTTCCAGGACAATGTCACATTGGCCTGGTACAGGGAGGCTGCCGTGACGATCGCCCAGTAGGGCCGGCCGACACCGACCGCCTGGGAGACATATCCGGCCAGGGCGCAGCCGATGAGCGCACGGGCGCCGATGGGGAGCAGCGGGGAGCCCGGGGCGAGGCGGCGCAGCACTGCGCGCCGGGCTTCGCGGCGGCTCCGTGTGCGCCCGGCGGCCCGTTCGGCGTCGATGCCGAACAGCTCATCGGACGTGCCGGGGGCGGGCGGCGGAGTGGGGACGGGCCCGCGGGCACGGGTCTGCCGGGCCCAGGCGCGGAGCCGCTCGGGGTCGGAGGCAGGAGCGGGAGCAGCGGCGGGAGCGATCGGGAAAGTTCCGTGGGCGCCCCCGGCGAGGGCGGCCTCGGCGTGGACGACGAGGCGTTCGAGGGCCCGGCGTACGGGGGTGGGGCGTCCGGCGGCGAGCAGCGCCTGCCAGGCCGCGTGCACGGCCGCGACTGCGGCACGCCTGGTGCGGTGGCCGGGGGCCGTGACGTATGCCGCGGCCGCGTCGAGGGCGCGGGCGGTCGCCCGGCGCTCCGGGCCCTCCCTGCGGATCATCGCGGGGCCGACCGTGACCAGCCAGGAGATCCCGCCCGCGGCCAGGGTCAGGGCGAGGTGGCCTGGTACCTGGCCGAGGTGCTGCGGGGCGAAGAGTGCGGCCGAGGTGACGAACGTGAAGATCACCGGCCCGGGCGGGCCGATGCGGGTGGCGTCGCAGAGCATCTTCTGTCCGGCGGCGAGCAGCGCGCCCACCGCGATCAGCACGGCGGTCGATCCTGTGAGCGAGGCCGCGACGAGGGATATCGCCATGCCGACGACCATGGAGACGACGACCCCCGCGACGGCTCGGGCGCGGCGGGCGTACGGCAGGTTGTGGCCGTACAGCGCACAGAGCGAGCCGGCCATCGTGTACATCACGAGGTCGAGCCGGTCGATGGCGAACAGCAGCAGATCCGGTACGGCGGTGGCGACGACCACACTCAGCGCCGGCTTGAACCACATGTCCGAGGGCCGGGCGAGGCGCAGGGGGGCAGCCAGCGGGAGTCTGCGGACCGAGGGTCGGGATCGGATGGTTGTATCGCTCACCCAAATACTTTATCAGGTATTACACCCGTAAAACAATTTCTTCCACGACGAGGCCGCGGCGCCGATGGCCACCCCTCCACGAACCCATACCGTTCAACTGCACGAGGACAGACAGGCACATGTCGATGCATCCACGAAGGAATCCGAATGAACCTCACCAAACCGGTGCCCAGCGGTCCCTGCTGGATCGAGCTGAGCACCCCCGACATCCCGGCTGCCAAGTCGTTCTACGCGGCGCTCTTCGGCTGGCGCTCCGAGACCGATCCGCGTGAGGAGGCGGGCGGCTACACCATGGCGCACCTCGGAGATGCGCGAGTGGCCGCACTGAGTCCGCTCTACCAGCCGGGACAGCCGCCCGCCTGGACGATCTCGTTCGCCACCGAGGACACGGACGCCACGGTCGAGAAGGTGAAGTCGGCGGGCGGCTCGCTCCTGGTCGGCCCGATGGACGTGTTCGACCAGGGCCGGTTCGCGGTGGTCGCGGATCCGTCCGGTGCGGTGTTCTCGCTGTGGCAGGGCCGCGCCTTCGCCGGCGCCGAGCAGCTGAACGACCCGGGCTCGCTCGGCTGGGTCGAACTCGTCACCCGGGAGGCCGACCAGTCCCTCGCTTTCTACCCCGCGGTCTTCGGATGGACGGTGAACGCCGCTGCGGAGGGCTACACGCAGTGGGGCGTGGCCGGCGAGGACTTCGGCGGCATGCTGATCATGGACGACAGGTTCCCGCCGGAGGCGCCACCCAACTGGCTGCCGTACTTCGCCGTGACGGACGTCGACGCGGCGGCGGCCACCGCGCAGGGGGCGGGCGGCGAACTGCTGATGCCCCCGACAAGCGTTCCGGACGGACCTCGGATCGCGGTGGTCCGGGATCCGCAGGGAGCGGTGTTCGGTATCCACCGGGCCGGCGACGAAGGCTAGGAGGGCGCTGAACGCCGGGCAGGGCCGGATGCCGACGGACGCCGACGGGCAATCGGGTGGTACGGGGCCCCGCCGACGGGCGGTGTCCCGTACCACTCCGTCGCCGTTCCGGCAGGTGACACGCTTTTGGAGTCGCTGGACGCCGAGCACCGGGCCACACTGATCGCGACACCCACGGACCCGCGTACCCACCGGTTCGGCATCCGCCTGCGGGGGGACGGCGAACGGTCTTCCTGGAGTTCAGCTGATGTACGAGAGCGATGTCGGGCTGCTCGCCCCCGGGCGGGCCGGCTCACCCGCCGAGACGGCCACCGGCGACAGCGCCTTTCTGCAGGCGATGCTCGACGCCGAGGCCGCGCTCACCCGCGCCCAGTCCGTCTGCGGGCTCGCCCCCGCTGAGGCCGGGCGGGCGGTGACCGCTGCGGCCGACGCGAGCCGATTCGATGTGCGGGATGTGGCGCTGCGCGCACGTGCGAGCGGCAATCCGGTCACCCCGATGGTCTTCGACCTGGTCGACGCCGTCGAGCAGGACGTCCGGCCGTACGTGCACCGGGGCGCCTCCAGCCAGGACATCCTCGACACGGCCGCCATGCTGGTCGCCGCCCGGGCCCTGGCACCGGCGCTCGACGATCTGGCACGGTCCGCCGAGGCGGTGGCACGGCTCGCACTCGCACATCGCAACACCCCGATGGCCGGCCGTACGCTCACCCAGCACGCCGTGCCGACCACCTTCGGGCTGAAGGCGGCCGGGTGGCGTGCACTGATCCTCGACGCGCGGGACCGGCTCGCAGCCGTACGGGAATCGCTTCCCGCGCAGCTCGGTGGCGCGGCAGGAACGTTGGCCGCCTTCAATGCCTTCCCGCCCATCGACGAAGCCGAAGCCGAAGCCGCCGACGAGGGCAGGGGGCTGACCGTACTGCAGGCATTCGCGAACGAACTCGGTCTGGCCGAACCGCTCCTGCCGTGGCTCAGCCTGCGTACCCCGATCGCCGATCTGGCGGGCGCGCTCGCCTTCACGGCAGGTGCGCTCGGCAAGTTGGCGGCCGATGTGCTCACTCTGTCCCGTACCGAGATCGGCGAGGTCACCGAGGGGAAGGGCGGTGGTTCCTCCACCATGCCGCACAAGGCCAACCCGGTGCGCGCCACGCTGATCGCCGCGGCCGCCCGTCGCGCCCCCGGCCTGGCGGCGACGCTGTACGGCTCGCTCGCAGCCGAGGACGAGCGGCCGGCCGGGTCGTGGCACGCCGAATGGGAGCCGCTGCGCGAACTGCTGCGGCTCGTCGGCGGGGCCGCGCGCGACGCTGCCGAGCTCACGGACGGAATGCGCGTCGTCCCGTACGCCATGCGGGAGAATCTCCAGCTCACCGACGGGCTGATCGTCTCGGAGCGGCTGGCCGCCGTGTTCGCCGAGCGCATCGGCCGCACGCGCGCCAAGGAGGTTCTGGTGAGCGCCGCCGCCCGGGCCCGTGCGGAGACGACGGATCTGGCCGATGTCCTCGGCGATGTGCTGGACGAGGAGCCCGAACTTGCCGGTCTCGATCTTTCCGACCTGACCGAACCCGCCCGGTACACCGGCTGCGCAGGCGCCCTCACCGACCGTGCGCTGGATCGCGGATGACCGCACTCGCCGTCCGCCTCCCGGTGACGCCGTTCATTCGCCACACCGGTCAACGAGAGACGTCGTCCCCGCGGATCCGGGCGTGGACGTGCATGTCGTGCCAGCCGTCGGCATGCAGATGGCCCCGGCGCCTCGTGCCCTCCAGGGAGAAGCCCGCTCTGGCCGCCACCCGGCAGGACGCCGCGTTCAGCACGGAGTGGGCGAGTTCGAGGCGCTCGAACCCGATCTCGTCGAAGGCCCAGCGCGCCAGCGCCGAGACGGCTCGGGGCGCGACGCCGCGACCGCGGGCGGCCGGCAGCGTCCAGTAGGCGCATTCGGCGTGACCGATGGCCGGTGTCAGGGAGCGGAGCGCGACCCGGCCGAGCACTTCCTCGGCTCCTCCGGCCGCGCTTGCGGGGCGGACGACGGCCCAGTGGGCTCCGGTCTCGCAGCACCAGGCGCTCTGCCACTGGTCGATCCACTCGCGCGCCTCGTCCTCGGAGTCGGCGCGGCGCAGATGCCAGCGCTGGATGACCGGGTCGGCGAAGGCGGCGAGGACGGCCGGTGCGTCCGCGTACCGCCACGGCCGCAGGAGCAGGTCGTCGGCGACGGGCAGAGCGGGTTGTACGGAGTCCGCGAGGCGCCCCGGAGGGATATGGGGCGGCACCAAGTACGGCATGGGCGCATCATCGCACGGGGCGGAACAAGTTCCGGCCTCGATCAGCTCGGCCTTCTGGTTCACGACCAGGACCTGCTGATCGAGGAGCGAGCCCGCGCCGGGAACGCCCCTTGTTGGGGCTGGACCGCCTGCTGGGACGGGACCTCGGGCTGCTGGTGAGCGACCTGCTGGGACACAACCCCGCCTGCTGGTACGCGGCCTGCTGCGCGGGGGCGACCTGCTGATGCTGCGGGGCGGCCTGCCGATGCGGCACCTGAGCCTGCGGCTGAGCGGGCGCCCGGGCCCGCGCAGGCGCCGTCTGCACCTGGGCCGCGGCCCGGGACCGCTTCCCACCGGCCGGGTTGGTGTGCTCGGTCCACCGGGAACCGTCCCAGTGGCGCAGCAGCTGGGACGCGCCGCGCGGTTCCGGACACCAGCCCGCAGATACGTTCGAGATCGTTGTCACCGGGACACACCATCCCGCCCCTCCGACAACGGGGCCTCATCCCATACATCCACAGCACGCACCCTCGTTGAAACTTCACACACCACGTACGATGGCGGGGATGAACAGGCTGAGCGAACGGACGCACCGACGACGGCAGAGCGCCCACGCGTCGGCCGTTCTCGGCTGGCTGTTCGTACTGCTCGCCATGGTGTCGTGCTGTTCGGTCGCGGCCGCGGACTCGTCCGCGCACCGGATGGCGGCCCCGGGCTCGGCCTCGCACCAGTCCGGTACCCGTACCGCAGCCGCCGCCCGGGCCATGACGCCCGCGCATCCCGTGGTTGTACGGACCGTGGTGGCCGATGCCCCTGAGGACCGGGGCATGGGCAGTTCCTGCCACGGAACCTCGGAGCATGCGACGCCCGTCGTACTGCCCGGCCAGAGCTCACCCGTGGCCCTTCCCGGCGTGACCGCCACAGCCCCCGTCGCCCCGCTCACCGGCGCCGCCGCGATCCGCGGCCCGTCCAACGACGCCGTACGGGAAGTCGACCATCTGCGTCTGCAGGTTCAACGGATCTAGAGGCAGGGCCCGTTCCTCGGGACACCGAGGACGTTCTCCCGCATGCCCTCAGCTCCATCAGTCTTGCTGAACCGAAGGACGATTTTCCATGGCTTCCGCCAAGAAGCAGAACACCCCTGCCGCCGCACGCCGCGCCAAGCTGGAGGAGGCCCGCCGCAAGGAGCGGGCCCGCGAGCGGCGCAGCCGCATCATCACCCTCACCGCTTCCGTCGCCGTGATCGCCGCACTCGTCGCGGGCGGCGGCTACCTGATGTCCGCCGCCGACGACAAGGAAAAGGCCGAGGTCGAGGCCAAGTCCTCGCCCGTACAGGGCGAGCGGACCTGGGACAAGCTCTCCCAGAACCATGTCGAGAAGAAGGTCGACTACCCGATGAACCCGCCGGTCGGCGGCGATCACAACCCGGTGTGGATGAACTGCGACGCCGATGTCTACACCGAGGCGATACCGAAGGAGAACGCCGTCCACTCCCTTGAGCACGGCGCGGTCTGGGTCACGTACACGAGCAAGGCGAAGCCGGCCGACATCAAGAAACTGGGCGAGCGGGTCGAGGCGACGCCCTACTCCCTGATGAGCCCGGTCGAGGACCAGGCCGCCCCGCTCGTGCTCAGCGCCTGGGGCAAGCAGGTGACGGTGACGAGTGCCACCGACGCACGCGTGGCACAGTTCTTCACCAAGTACGTACAGGGTCCGCAGACCCCGGAGCCGGGCGCGGCCTGCACCGGCGGGGTTGCCCAGTGACGTCCGCGGTCCGCTCCTCGCGCCCGATGATGACGGCGGGCGGTGTGGTGCTGCTGCTGGCCCTGGGCCTGGTCGCGCTGATGCTCGTACGGCCGTCGTCCTCCGCGGGCTCCGCCGCGCCGGCGGCCGCACCTTCGGACACCTCCGCCGATGTCGGGTTCGCGCGCGACATGTCGATCCACCATCAGCAGGCGGTCGAGATGTCGTTCATCGTGCGGGACCGTACGTCCGACGTGGCGGTACGCCGGCTCGCGTACGACATCATCAACACCCAGGCCAATCAGCGCGGCATGATGCTCGGCTGGCTGGAGATGTGGGGCCGGGCGAAGTCGTCGAGCGCACCTCCCATGGAATGGATGGGGCACACCGTCACGCCCAGGGGCGACGGTTCGCTGATGCCGGGCATGGCGACCGACACCGAACTCGACGCACTGCGGGCGGCGAAGGGCAAGGACGCCGAGGTGCTGTTCCTGAAGCTGATGACCGCGCACCACCGTGCCGGCGCCGAGATGGCACAGGCGGCGGCCGCCGCGGCCGGAACCGATGAGATCAGGAATCTGGCGGCGGGCATGGTCCGGGGCCAGCAGTCCGAGATCGCACTCATGGCGGACATGCTCAAGGAGCGCGGTTCGACGGCCTGAGCGCCGCACGTTCCGACGGCCCGTGCGGTCGCACGCACGGGTTCGCCTTCACCCGCGGCCCGTTCGCGGCGAACACCGGCGGCCCGTTCGCGGCGCATTCCTTCTCCTGCGAACGGGCCGCCCTCGGCGACGGGACGGCGACCGGCCTCAGGACGTGCCGACCGCAAAGGCTCGCCGGACTGATCGCACAAGGGATCGCATAGGCTCGGATCCACCATGAAGAGCAACCTCACACCGCTGGGGCCCAAGGCCGACAAGGACACTGTGCGCCGGAGCAACCTCAGTCTGGTGCTGCGGGCCGTCCGCGACGAGGGCGAGGCGACCAGGGCCGGGGTCGCCTCGCGGGTGGGGCTGACCCGGGCCGCGGTGTCCTCGCTCGTCGAGCAACTCATCGACATCGGGTTCCTCACCGAGTCCGGCAAGACCTTCAGCGGGCAGGCGGGTCGCCCCGGGACCGCGCTCAAGGTGGCGCGCACGGGGCCTGCCGGGCTCGGTGTGGAGGTCAACATCGACTATGTGTCGGTATGTGTCGTCGATCTGGCGGGCACCGGCCGGGTACGGCTCACCGAGCACCTCGACAACCGCGGCGCACCGCCCGCGGAGGTGCTGGCGCGGGCGGCCGGGATCGCGGCGCGCACCCTGGAGTCGGCGCGCGAACAGGAACTGTTCCCGGTCGGGGTGGCGCTCGCCCTGCCCGGTCTGGTCTCCGGCGGTGCGGTGCGCCAGGCGCCCAACCTGGGCTGGAATCAGGTCCCGGCCGAGGAACTCTTCGCCGCTTCGCTCGCCGCCGGGCAACCCGGTCGCGGGGCACTGCCGGTGAGTTCGGAGAACGAGGCCAATCTGGCGGCGCTCGCCGAGCTCTGGTTCGGCGGGCTCGACACGGTCCGCAGTTTCCTCTATCTGACGGGCGAGATCGGCGTCGGCGGTGCCCTGGTCATCGACGGTGAACTCCTGCGCGGGGCGCACGGGTTCGCGGGGGAGATCGGGCATGTGGTGGTGGACGCGGAGGGACCGCAGTGCCGGTGCGGCTCGCGCGGCTGTCTGGAGCAGTACGCGGGACAGGCGGCGCTGTTGCGGGCCGCCGGGGTCCAGGAGTCCGGCAGCGGCTCCGGGGTGGCCGAGTTGGAACGGCGCGCCCGGGCCGGGGACGAGCGGGCGGTGGCCGCTGTCGCGGAGGCCGGCCGGATGCTGGGGCGGGTGCTGTCCGGGGCGGTGAATCTGCTCGACCCGGACGCGGTGGTGCTCGGCGGGATATACCGGAACCTGATGCCGTGGCTGTCACCGCCCGCGGACGAGGAGCTGACCGGCCGGGTGGTGTCCGGGCTCTGGGCCCCCGGGAGCGGCCGTCTGCGCGCCTCGTCCGTGGCGGGTGACGCGGCGCGGGGCGCTGCGGCGCTGGTGATGACGGGGGTACTGGCCGACCCGGTGGCGTACGCGGACGGCCGGGAAACCGGCTGATCCGCCCCTGTGCGGGAGCGGGCCGGTAACCGGCTGGTCCGCCCGCACGGGCACGGACCGGACAAGCGGTTACTGCCCCGCACGGGCGCGGACCGGACAACCGGCCGATCCGCCCGCACCGGGTACAGGGCCGGACAGCCGGCCGACTCCACACGAACGCGAAAGGGTGTGGGCCGGGATCAGCGGACCCCGAGCAGGTGGTCCATCGCGAGCTGGTCCAGGGCCTCGAACGCCATGCCTCGTTCCGCCGCCGCGTCCACGTCGAACTCCTCGAACGCCGACCGGTCGGCCAGCAGCCCGGCCACGCCGTCCTCGGCGGTGGGGCGGGCCAGCTCGTCGAGCCGGGACGCGCGCAGCGCCTCCTGCACGGCGGGGTCGGAGCGGAAGGCGGCGGCGCGCTCCTTGAGGATCAGGTAGTTGCGCATGCAGCCCGCGGCCGAGGCCCAGACACCGTCGTAGTCCTCGGTCCGCGGGGGCTTGAAGTCGAAGTGCCGCGGGCCCTGGTAGCCGGCCGTCTCCAGCAGGTCGACGAGCCAGAACGCCTGGCGCAGGTCACCCGCGCCGAAGCGCAGGTCCTGGTCGTACTTGATGCCGGACTGACCGTTCAGGTCGATGTGGAAGAGCTTGCCCGCCCAGAGTGCCTGCGCGATGCCGTGGGGGAAGTTCAGCCCGGCCATCTGCTCGTGCCCGGTCTCCGGGTTGACGCCGACCAGCTCCGGGCGCTCCAGACGCTCGATGAAGGCGAGGGCGTGACCGATGGTCGGCAGCAGGATGTCGCCGCGCGGCTCGTTCGGCTTGGGCTCGATGGCGAACTTCAGGTCGTACCCCTGCTCGGTGACGTAGTCGCCGAGCAGGTCGAAGGCTTCCTTCATACGGTCGAGGGCGACCCGGATGTCCTTGGCGGCACCGGACTCGGAGCCCTCGCGGCCACCCCAGGCCACATAGGTGGTGGCACCGAGCTCGACGGCGAGGTCGATGTTGCGCAGCGTCTTGCGCAGGGCGTAGCGGCGTACGTCCCGGTCGTTGGCGGTGAACGCGCCGTCCTTGAACACCGGATGGGTGAAGAGGTTCGTCGTCGCCATGGGGACGACGAGTCCGGCCGCGTCCAGCGCCTGCCGGAACCGCTTGACGATCCCTTCGCGCTCGGTGTCCGTCGAGCCGAACGGGATCAGGTCGTCGTCGTGGAATGTCACACCGTATGCACCGAGCTCCGCGAGCCGCTGCACGGAGTCGACCGGGTCGATCGCCGTGCGGGTCGCATCGCCGAAGGGGTCGCGCCCCTGCCAGCCCACCGTCCACAGTCCGAAGGTGAACCTGTCGTCGGGGGTGGGCGTGAAGCGTTCCGTCATCGTCTGGCCGCCTTCAGTGCTGTCGGGTTCCATGACCGGCCGAGGTGGCCGAACCCTATTTGTTTACTGTCATGACTAATCATGCACCGGGCACGTCCGGCACGTAACCCCTCGCAGTCGGAATTCCGGAGAGATCACTGTTCCCGGCGCACTCGATCGCGTAATTTGTTTTCCGTACGATCAAATTTCAGTGGCGGCATCCCGGCTACCACACCCCGAGGTGATGCACGCCCCGCAGCCATCTCACTGCGTCCGTCTCCCCGCGGTCATCTCCCCACAGCACAGGAATGAGGTCACCCATGCCGCCGCGTACCGTCGTCATCGGTGTGGACAGCTCCACCCAATCCACCAAAGCCGCCCTCGTCGACGCCGGAACCGGCCGACTGCTCGCCGTCGGCCGGGCGCCGCATGTCGTCACCGGCGAGGCGGGTGCCCGCGAGAGCGACCCGGAGGCGTGGTGGCAGGCGCTGTGCGACGCCGTCACCACCGGACTGAAGGAATCCGGCGTCGCCGCCTCCGCCGTGACCGGTATCGCGGTCGCCGGTCAGCAGCACGGGCTGGTCGTCCTCGACCGGGCGGGGCGTCCACTGCGCCCTGCGATGCTGTGGAACGACACCCGCTCCGCCCCGCAGGCCGCCGCCCTCACCGCGGCACTGGGCGGGGCCGAGACCTGGACCGCACGGACCGGATCCGTGCCGGTGGCCTCCCTCACCGCGACGAAGTGGCAGTGGCTGCGGGAGAACGAGCCGGAGAACGCCGCCGCGGCCGCGGCCGTACGCCTCCCCCACGACTTCCTGACCGAACACCTCGCAGGCACCGCTGTCACCGACCCCGGCGACGCCTCGGGCACCGGCTGGTACTCCACCGCGACCGGCGCCTACGACCCCGAACTACTCGAACTCCTCGGCCTGGACGTCACGTTGCTGCCCGAGGTGGCCGAGACCGGTGCGACCCGCATCGGTTCGCTGACCGCCGAAGCAGCCGACGCGCTCGGCCTGCCGGCGGGAATCGCCGTGGCCGCGGGCACCGGGGACAACATGAGCGCCGCCGTCGGCCTCGGACTGGGCGGCGCCGGACTGCTGGACCACCCCGTCCTCAGCCTCGGCACCTCGGGAACGGTCTTCGCCGCCTCCCGGACACGGCCCGCCTCGACGGCACTCTCCGGCTTCGCCGCGGCGGACGGCACTTACCTCCCGCTGGCCTGCACCCTCAACTGCACGCTCGCCGTGGACAAGGTCGCCGCGCTGCTCGGCCTGGAGCGCGACGACGCGGCCCCCGGCGGCGAGGCGGTGCTCCTCCCCTACCTCGACGGCGAACGCACCCCCGATCTGCCCACCGCCTCCGGCCTGCTCACCGGGCTGCGGCACGACACCACTCCGCAGCAACTCCTGGGCGCCGCCTACGAGGGCGCCGTCTTCACCGTGCTGCGTGCTCTCGACGAACTCCTGCGGGCCTGCGGCCTCGACCCGGCCGACCCCGAGGTGGCCGCCCGACCGCTGCGCCTGATCGGCGGCGGCGCCCAGGGGCACACCTGGGTGGAGACGGTACGGCGGCTCTCCGGCCGGCCGGTGATCGTGCCCGGGAGCGGCGAACTGGTGGCTCTGGGTGCGGCCGCGCTGGCCGCCGCCGCTGCAACCGGCGAGGACCCGGTCGCGATCGCCGCCGGTTGGCACATCGGTGAGGACACCCAACTGCCCGCCGTACAGAGGGACTCGGCAACCTGGGAGCGGGTCGGCTCGGCGCTGGAGCGGGCCGCGGGCCCCCTGTTGGGCAGGGCCTGACCCCCGTACACCCCACACACCCCCGCCGCTGCACAGCCCGGCATGCCGGACCGGCCCCACACATCCCGCAAGGGGCACTGACTGGCTGTCACTTCCCTTCGACCGGTCCGGGCGACGGCCCCCGGCCGTCTCCGGACCGGTTTGGGGAAGCGAAGCGATCTTCACTAGTATCCGGCGATGATCATAAGAAAAAGGCTGACGGTCGGGGTGGGCATCCTGCTCGCCACCCTGACCGCCGGGCTCGGTTCGGCGCTCCCCGCCGCAGCTGATGAAACCCCCACCAAAGCCTCCCCCAAGGTCGAGCTGGTGCTCGACGTCAGTGGCTCCATGCGGACCCGTGACATCGACGGCCAGTCCCGGATGGCCGCGGCGAAGCAGGCGTTCAACGAGGTCCTGGACGCGGTGCCCGAGCAGGTGGAGCTCGGCATCCGGACGCTCGGCGCCGACTACCCGGGCAATGACCGGAAGGTCGGCTGCAAGGACACCAAGCAGCTCTACCCGGTCGGCCCACTGGACCGCACCGAGGCGAAGACCGCCGTCGCGACCCTGGCCCCCACCGGCTGGACCCCGATCGGCCCGGCCCTGCTGGGCGCCGCCGACGACCTCGAAGGCGGCGACTCCACCCGCCGGATCGTGCTGATCAGCGACGGCGAGGACACCTGTGGCCCGCTCGACCCGTGCGAGGTGGCCCGTGACATTGCAGCCCGTGGCATCCACCTCGTCATCGACACACTGGGCCTGGTGCCGAACGCGAAGATCCGCGAGCAGCTGACCTGTATCGCCGAGGCCACCGGAGGCACCTACACCGCCGTCCAGCACGCCGATGAACTCTCCGGCCGTGTCAAGCAGTTGGTCGACCGGGCCGCCGAGCCGGTCGTCACACCGGTGGCGACGAAGGGCGCGGACCGCTGCTCCACGGCACCGGAGCTCAAGGCGGGTCTGTACACCGACCGGGAGAAGTTCGGTGAGCACCGCTGGTACCGGGTGGATGTACTGCCCGGTCAGGAGCTGCGCGCCTCGGTGAGCGTCTTCGCGGACCGTGCCGTGAACAATGACTACGGGGTGCTGCTGCGCGCGGTGACCGTGCACGGCCGGGAAATCGTCCGGGGTTCGGAGTCGGGCACCGGCCGCACCGATGCGATCTCCTCCGGCCTGCGCTACCCGAAGCCCGAGCAGGACGACACGGACAGCGGCGACAAGCCCGCCGCCGAGACCGTGTGCCTCCAGGTCAGCAACTCCTACTCGGCCCCCGCCTCGGTGAAGACCGCGCCGGGCATGCCCCTCGAACTGACCGTGGACCTGGTGGACGCCCCGGACGACGCGGCCGATGTCGCCGCGTTCGGTCTCGGCCGCGGCTGGTGGCTGCTGGGCGTACTGGTTCTCACCGGACTGGTCGCGGGTCTGCTGACCGGCTGGATCTCGCGCTGGCGCATCGCCGTCTGGAGGACCAACTGATGCGTACGACACGTGTACTCGCGGGTGCGCTGCTGACCGGCCTCGCCCTGCTGACCTCGGCGGGCGCCGCCGCGGCCGACGACCCGTCGGCGAGCCCGAGCCCGAGCGCCTCGGACGGCGGGTCCGGCCCCACCGAGGCCGGCACCACCTTCCGTACGGCCACTGCGGTCCAGCAGAACCAGCGCGCCACCGCCGGGGCGTCCACGGGTGACTACCTGTACTGGATGTTCCCCGCCGACGCGGGCCAGCGGGCCACCGTCAAGGCGAAGATCACCCTGCCGGAGAGCGCCACCCGGCACGGCGCGTCGACCTGGCAGGTCGATGTGTACGACGGACTGCGGCGCCGCCAGGCCTGCATGTACGGCCGCCAGACCGGGAAAGCGGCGGCCGACGCGTCGACCGTCGAGCTGACCTGCGTGCTGCGGGCCGTCCGCGCCTGGTCCGAGCCGTGGGCCAACGACCCCCTGCCGGGCAACTACTACGTACGTCTCACGGTCGTCGACCTGCCCTCGGCGGACCTCGGTCTTCCGGTGCAGACCGAGGTCGAGGTCACGGCGGTGGACAAGGGCGGCGCCGGGGATGTGGACGGCACGCTCGCCGAGCCACTGGTCCCCGGTGTGTCCTTCGTCGAGCAGACCTCGAACGACTCGGCCGCCAGTGGCGACGGCTCGCCGACCACAGTGTCGCGCGGCAGTGAGCCCGAGGACGGCTGGGCCTCCGGCTGGTGGACCGACCGCTGGCTGTGGACGGTCGGCGGCGGAGTACTGGGGGCGCTCGCGGCCGTCTTCGGCTATTCCCTCACCCGCGGCAACGGCCGCCCGTCCCGGGTCCCGCCGGGCGTCTGACCCGCACATCGCGCAACGGGCTCCGGACCACGAGCCCACCGGACCGCACCGCCGGACGGACTCGGGCCCCGGGCCCGTCCGGCGACCGCGGACACATCCCGCCGACCGCCCAGCCGCCCGTACGTTCTCGGCACGGCGGCCGCTACCCTCGACAACTCGCGTACCGCACAAGGCCGATGACACCCTCCACGCCGTGCGGTACTGCTGAAGTCAGGTCGCTGCGCATCCAGTCGGATGCGCCACAAGGGAGCGGAGACTTTCATGTCCACGGAGACCGGCCCAGCCGTCGATGCCGAGCCGCGAGGCCACACGATCGTGCCGGGCCCGAAGGGGCTGCCGTTTCTCGGGAACCTGCCCCAGTTCGGAAAGAATCCCCTCGCCTTCTTCGAGCGACTGCGCGGTCACGGCGACATGGTCGGCTGGCGATTCGGCCCCAACCCGTGTGTGTACATAGCCGATCCGGAATGCATAGGCGAGCTGCTCACCGAGACGGAACGCACCTTCGACCAGCCCGCACTCGGTATCGCGTTCCGGACCGTGATGGGAAACGGCGTCGTGGTCGCCCGGGGTACGGACTGGCGGCGGAAGCGGTCACTGGTGCAGCCTTCCGTACGCCCCAAGCAGGTGCGGTCGTACGCGGCGACGATGGCGAGCAGCACGGTGGAGCTGGCGGACACCTGGTCCGGCGGTGAGCGCATCGACATCAAGCGCGAGATGGCGGCACTGACGCAGAAGATCGCGGTCCGTACCATCTTCGGCGTCGACACCCCGGCCGACGCCGATGCGATGGGCCGGGCGATGGATGTGGCGCAGCAGGAGATCGGCAAGGAGTTCGCCGGTATCGGCGCGCTGTTGCCGGACTGGGTGCCGACACCGGGCCGGGCCAGGATCAGGAAGGCAGCCGCGGTCATCGACGCCGAGGTGGGTCGGGTCGTCGCCCGTCACCGCGACGGAGGGGACGATCGCCCCGATCTGCTGAGCCGGCTGCTGACCGCGGTCGACGAGACGGGTACGCACCTCACGGACCAGGAGATACGCGACGAGACGGTCACCCTGTACATCGGTGGGCACGAAACGACCAGCTCCACTCTGGTGTGGGCCTGGTATCTGCTGTCCCGCAATCCGCGGACGCGCGCCGCGCTCACCGAGGAACTGGACCGGGTACTCGGCGACCGTGAGCCGGAGTTCGACGACTATGCCCGGCTGACGTACGCCCAGTCGGTGGTCAAGGAGACCCTTCGCCTCTACCCGACGATCTGGCTCGTCACCGGCGTCGCCAAGGAGGGTGCGCGGATCGGCGGTGTGCCGATGCCGGAGGGCACCAGGGTGTGGACCAGCCAGTGGGCGACGCACCGCGACGAGCGGTGGTATCCCGAGCCGGAGGAATTCCGTCCCGAGCGCTGGGATCCACAGGAGGGCGACGACATCGCGGAGTACGCCTGGTTCCCGTTCGGCGGCGGCCCCCGGGTCTGCCTGGGCACACGGTTCGCGATGGTCGAGGCGGTGCTGATCCTTGCCGTGCTGGCACGCCGTTTCGAACTGGAGGTGGACCCGGGCACCGTCAACCCCGTACCGACGCTGACGCTGCAGCCGGACCGCGAAGTGATGGCGACGGTCCGAGCGCGGTAGCGGCGCACGGGGCAGTGTGGTCGCGGCAATCTCCCGCGCCCTCAACCCGTGGGCTGCTGCGCCCCCCGCCGTACGCCACCGCCGTCACGTCGCCACACATATCGAACCCTGTATTCCACGGGCGGCAGTGGGCCGACGGGTGGTCAGACCGCCCGGACCGGTAAGGGGGGGCAGGGGTCTGAACACCTTCCCCCGCCCCCACGGTCAGCCCGCCATCAGGGCCGGGTCGCTCGTGCCCGCCTCGCCCGTCTCGACGTGTCCGGCGAAGCGGCGCAGGAACGTGGTGTCCGCGTCGGAGACCACCGAGATGTCGTACCAGCGGCTGCTCCCCCGCAGGTCCACCGAGTGGTTCACGGTCGTGCCCGCGCGCACCGTGAACGTCTGGGCAGTACCGCCGTATGCGTCGGTCAACGTCAAATGAACGTCACCGGAGCCTGCATGAGTCATCGTCAGGTCGAGATGCCCATCGGTGGCGTTGTGACGGGCGGTCACTTCGGGCCCTGCCGCCTTGCCGGGCCCCTTGAAGGTGCGCAGGAAGCCGTTCGGACCGTACACGCTGAGGTTGGTCACCCCGTTCGAGTAGACCGTGTTCCAGGTGTCGAAGAGGGACTTTCCGGCCTCGGTGGTGTACGTCCACGGTCCGTCGGTACGGTTCGCGGACGTGACCAGGAACTGCGCTCCGGCCGCGGCGCCGCCGCTGAAGGTGAGGCCGTACTTTCCGGTCGCCGGATTCGCCGCGCCGTCCACGAACGGCGCGTACGGCAGCGGCCGGGTGGGCCGGGAGCCCGGTTCCTGTCTGGGAACGCTGCCGACGGCGGGCGGCACGGGCACATAGTCGGGATGCCGGTTGCGGTCCGGCGGCAGGTACCCGGCAGTGGAGGGCAGGGCGGCGGGGGCGGTGTCCGTTCGCCGGAAGTCGAACGCGGAGGTGAGGTCGCCGCAGATGGCGCGCCGCCAGGGCGAGATATTGGGTTCCTTCACCCCGAAGCGACGTTCCATGAACCGGATGATCGAGGTGTGGTCGAAGACCTCGGAGCAGGAGAACCCTCCGGTGCTCCACGGCGAGACGACGAGCATCGGCACGCGCTGCCCCAGACCGTACGGGCCCGCGGCGTAACCTCCGTTGCCCGCGAAGTAGTCGGCGGAGGTCGCCACGGTGGACAGCCCCTGCGCGGCCCCGGACGGCGGGTACGGCGGCACGATGTGGTCGAAGAAGCCGTCGTTCTCGTCGTACGTGATGAACAGGGCGGTCCTGCCCCACACCTCCGGGTTGGACGTCAGCGCATCCAGCACCTGCGCGATGTACCAGGCACCGTAATTCGCAGGCCAGTTGGGGTGCTCGGTGAAGGCTTCCGGGGCGGCGATCCAGGAGACCTTCGGCAGGACACCGGCCTTCACATCGGCCTTGAGTCTGTCGAAGAGCCCGTCGCCGTTCTTGGCATCGGTGCCGGTGCGAGCCTTGTCGTAGAGCGGATCGCCGGGCTTGGCCTTGCGGTAATTGTTGAAGTAGAGCAGCGAGTTGTCGCCGTAGTTCCCGCGGTAGGCGTCGCTGATCCACCCCCAGGACCCTGCGGCGTCGAGCCCGTCGCCGATGTCCTGATAGATCTTCCAGGACACCCCGGCCTTCTCCAGCCGTTCGGGGTACGTCGTCCATCCGTACCCCGCCTCGTCGTTCCCGAGCACGGGGCCGCCGCCGGTGCCGTCGTTTCCGGTGTATCCCGTCCACATGTAGTAGCGGTTCGGGTCCGTCGAGCCGATGAAGGAGCAGTGGTACGCGTCGCAGACGGTGAACGCGTCGGCAAGGGCGTAGTGGAACGGTATGTCCTCGCGGGTGAGGTAGGCCATCGTCGTCGCCGACTTGGCGGGCACCCACTGATCGTACGCGCCCTTGTTGAACGCCCGGTGGCCGCCCGCCCAGTCGTGGTTGAGGTCCTGGATGAACTGGAGTCCGAGGTTGTCGGCCGTCGGCCGGAACGGCAGCACTTCCTTGGTGCCGGAGGCCTGGTGCCACACCGGTTTGCCGCTGGGCAATGTCACCGGACGTGGGTCACCGAAGCCGCGCACACCCTTGAGTGTCCCGAAGTAGTGGTCGAACGAGCGGTTCTCCTGCATCAGCACGACGATGTGCTCGACGTCCTCAAGGGTGCCGGTGGCACCCTTCGCCGGGAGGGAGGCAGCGCGGGCGATGCTGTTCGACAGCATGGTGAAGGCGGCTGCGCCTCCGGCGAGTTGCATGAAACGGCGTCGGTCGAGTTCAGCCATGGGTGAAGACCTCTGTGGGGTGAGGAGGTGTGGGGGCAAGAGCGAATGGAGTGTTCCAGAGTCCCTCGGGGCTGCGAAAGACCGACGCGGTGTGGACACGGTGGCGATCCGCCGAACGGCAGTCGGCGGGCTGGTGCGTGACCGGCGCGGCAGTCGGCCGACTGGTGCCGATGCGAAGCACCGGCCCGGAACGTTGACATGCACCGGCCGTACGGTGAATTCTGATGCGCGAATCTCCAATGTTCCAAGCATGTCTGCGCAGACATCACCTACTTCGCTGTTCGGTACGAACGGAGAACATTCCTTGCGGATCCTTCAGAACCGTCCCGGTCAGGCGACGGTCGGCTCTCTGTCGGTGATCGTCCTCGCGCTCACCGCCCTGACCGTCCCGGCCACGCAGGCACAGGCCGCGGCAACGCCGTCGGGCACCCTCGACAGCACCACGAAGAATGTGACATGGCAGAGCCCGGTCTACGCCAAGGGCACCGTCGACTCACCTTCCAAGTGCGGTACGGCCGCCGACGACCCGGACAACGCCGTCTGCGCCCGCTTCGATCTGACCGTGAACCCACCCGCGGGTCAGTGGGACGACAATCCCGAGGGCGGCGTCCCCGTCTCCATCCAGTGGGAGACGCCCACCGACGACTTCGACATGTACATCTATGACTCGGCCAATAAGCAGGTGGCGTCGAGTGCGGGCACGGCCGACCCCGAGTCCGCAGTCATCCCGAAGGCCTCCGGCACGTACCACGTGGTCGTGGTCCCCTACGACGTGCACAACAATTCCTTCAGCGGAAAGGCGTACCTCCCCGAGGCCATCGACGCCGGAGACCTCACCGGTTTCAGCGGCTCGCACGGTACGTACGAGATCCAGGCCGGTGCGCTCAAGGCCCGCGCCGAGTTCTTCACCGACGACACACTGCGGCTGCAGGCATCCCCGGACGGCGTCCTCGCCGACCCGAAGGACAGCCACATGATCCGACAGCAGCCCACGGCCCAACGGCACACCAAATCCTTCGACGCGGGGACCTATTACGGCATCCGCTCCAAGGACGTGGTGATGCGCGTCTACAAGAAGCCGCTGCGTTTCGGCCTCTACAAGGCCGACAACCGCACGGTCATCTGGCAGGAGGCCGACCCGCTCCGCTGGACCGGCGGCGGCATGCGACAGAGCCTGAAGCGCGGCGCCGATGAACAGTTCTTCGGCGGTGGTGAGCAGAACGGCAGCTTCTCGCACCGCGATCAGGTCAGACACGTCGGCAACAACACCAACTGGAACGAGGGCGGTTACAACAACTCCCAGCCGTTCTACATCTCCACCGCCGGCTACGGCGTCTTCCGTAACACGATGACCCCCGGCATCTACGACTTCGACTCACCGGTACGGACCGGCCAGCAGGAACGGCGGCTGGACGCCTACTATTTCACCGGTGACACCAAGTCGGTCATCGGCAAGTACACCTCCCTGGTGGGCAAACCGTTCATGCCGCCGGTGTACGGGCTCGAGCCCGGCTCCGCCGACTGCTACCTCCACAACGCCAACCGGGGCGAGCGCCACACCCTGGACGCGCTGAAGGTCTCCGACAGCTACGTACAGAACGGCATGCCGCTCGGCTGGATGCTCGTCAACGACGGCTACGGCTGCGGTTACGAGAACCTCTCCCAGGCGGGTGTGGGCCTCAACAAGAACCATGCCCAGCTCGGCCTCTGGACGCAGAACGGCCTGCCCGACCAGGCCGAGGAGGCCAAGGCCGGCGTCCGCGTCCGCAAGCTGGATGTCGCCTGGGTCGGCGGCGGCTACGGTTTCGCCCTGGACGCCTGCGACCAGGCCAAGGCCGGCATCGAGGACAACAGCGACGCCCGCGGCTTCGTCTGGCTGCCCGTCTCCTGGGCCGGCGCACAGCGCTGCGGTGTGCTGTGGAGCGGTGACCAGAGTCTGTCCTGGGACTACATCCGCTGGCAGATCCCGACATACGCCGGTGCGACCATGTCCAGCATCGCGTACAACACGGGTGACGTCGGCAGCATCTACCGGCACGACCCCGAGATGTACACCCGTGACCTCCAGTGGAAGGCATTCCTCCCGGCCATCATGACCATGGACGGCTGGGCGAGCGACATCACCACCAAGAAGCCGCACGACCAGCAGCCGTGGCTGGACGGCGAGCCGTACACCTCCATCAACCGCAAGTACCTGCAGCTGAAGGAGCGGTTGCTGCCGTACATGTACACCCTGTCGAAGGACGCCACGAAGACCGGCGTCGGTCCGGTCCGGCCACTCGCGCTGGAGTACCCCGACGACCCCGCGGCACTGGGACCGAACGCGAAGTACGAGTTCCTGGCCGGACCGGACTTCCTGGTCGCACCGGTGTACAGCGACACGGACGTCCGTGACGGCATCTACCTGCCGAAGGGCACCTGGACCGACTACTGGACGGGCAGAACCTACCAGGGACCGACCACGGTCAACGGTTACCAGGCACCGCTCGACACCCTGCCGCTGTTCGTCAAGGGCGGATCGATCGTGCCGATGTGGCCCAAGGGCACCGTGTCCTGGGAATCGCGGGACAAGAGCCGACTCGGCTACGACATCTATCCGCAGGGCACCACGGACTACACGCTCTACGAGGACGACGGCGTGACGAGGAAGTTCACGGAAGGCGCCTCGGCCACCCAGCACGTACGGGTCCAGGCACCCACGCACGGCAAGGCCGGCCGCACCACCATCAAGATCGGTGCGAGCGTGGGCAGTTACGAGGGCAAGCCGTCAGCCCGCTCGTACCATGTCACCGTGCACGGCAATGACGCCCCGTCGCAGGTGGTCATGGACCACAGCCGCCTGCACCGGCTGAACTCGGCGACGGAGTTCGCCGCAGCCGAGTCCGGCTGGTTCACCGACCCCGCGACCGGGATCACGGAGATCAAGACGCCGTCCGTCTCCACGGGTCGCGGCTTCACGGTGGAGCTGCAGAAGTAACGAGTACTGCCACCTGGCAGGAACCGTGTCGGGGGCCGTTCACGGACGGCCCCCGACGCGTGTCCCCGTCCTGCGGCTTGCGGACGGCCGCTCCGTGGATCGGCCCGCGGCACGATGCATCACGTCCGGGCCGGCGACAGCGCCCGCGCGTCACTCCTTGACGCCGATTCCACCGAAGGCATCGACATCGGCGGGCACGCTCGCGCTGTCGGCGTCGGGCCGCCACTCACTGAGCCGGACGAAGCCGGGGTCGAGGATCCGCAGCCCGTCGAAGAGCGTGACGATCTCGCTCGGCTCGCGGACGAAATACGGCACTGCGCCGCTCTCGATGTACGCCTTCTCCGCGGCGATCATGCCTTCGCTGGTACGTGTGCCGTCGTACACCACGAGGTGGCTGCCGGACGGCAGGCCCGCCATCAGCCGGCCCACCACCTCACGGGCCCGCGAGAAGTCGTCCGCGTGACCGAGTATGCCGAGCAGCATCAGGGCCACAGGCCGGTCGAAGTCGAGTGTCTTCGCCGCCTCGGCAAGGATGACGTCCGGCTCGTAGAGGTCGGCATCGATGTAGTTCGTGACCCCCTCGGGTGAGCTGGTGAGCAGCGCACGTGCGTGCGCCAGCACGAGCGGGTCGTTGTCCACATACACGATGTGTGACTCGGGGGCGATGCCCTGGGCCACCTGATGGGTGTTGTCGGCAGTGGGCAGGCCGGTCCCGATGTCCAGGAACTGCCGGACACCCCGGTCCTCCACCAGGTGACTCACCGAGCGGCGCAGGAACTGTCGCCCTGCCACCGCGACATCGACGATGCCCGGGAAGAACGTCTTGATCTGGTCGCCGATCTCACGGTCGACCTCGTAGTTGTCCTTGCCGCCGACGAAGTAGTTCCAGAAGCGGGCGGAGTGCGGCCTGGTCGTGTCGATCCGGTCCGACACCGGTGTGGCGGGCCCACTGGTGGACGAATGCTGCTGCTCACTCATGAGGACCTCCGGACACGAAAGTGATCAATCTATGGCCTCAATCTACCTAAGCGTCACGGGAGTTATGAGCGTATGCGTTCTCTCCGACGTCCCGCAGCACCGGGCGGGCCGACTTCCCCACTTCGGCGAGCAGCTCACCAGGTCTGCTCGACCGCCCGGCTCGTGGACAGCGGCAAGAACCCTTGACGCCGGGATCGCGCTGGACGGCCTCGGCGTCGGTACAGGTCCTCACGGGGGACAGCCCGGCCCCTTCACCGGCCTGCGGTGAGGGTGTCGAGGAGGGCGGCAGTGAACTCCTTGGGTTTGTCGATGTGGACGGCGTGACCGGCGTCAGGGATGGCGGTTTCGCGGACGGGGCCGCCCGCGGCGGCGTAGTGATCGAGTGCGTGGCGGGTCTGGGCGAGCATGGGTTGGGCGGGGCAGTGTTCGGCGCCGGGCCAGCCGGGAACGGCGCCGAGTGCACCGAGGTGGGCGAGGTCGAAGAGGGAGGTGTCGGAGACGATGAGGTCGTCGGTGCCGCGGATCCAGCCGATGGGCGGTTTGGGGTCGATCCGGTGCAGGTCGTCGATACGGAAGTGGGTGGGAGCCATGGCGTTGAGGACACCTCGGGGGCCGGGGGCGGTGCCGGGCCAGTGGTCGCTGGGACGGGTGTCGCCGGGGTAGTGGCCGTCCCCTGTGCGGGTGGAGAGCATGGCGTCGACGAAGGCGTCCTCAAGGGCGGGGCGGAGCGGCGGTCTGACGTAGCTGGAGGCAAGGACGGCGCGGGGGGAGAGTGGTGAGTCCTCACTGCGGTCGCCGTCCTTGAGGCGCTGGACGAATTCGGGGTTGACGGTGCCTGCGCCGGAGCCGGCGCCGTCGGGGTGGTTGAGTCGGCCGTCGGGACCGTGGGTACCGCCGAAGCCGTAGGGGGAGACGGGGTTGACGAGGGTGAGGCTGCGGACGGCAGTGGGGTGATCGCGGAGGTGCTGGAGGGCGATGCCGCCGCCCATGCTCCAGCCGACGAGGTGGACGCGGTCGAGGGCGAGGGTGTCCCGGAGGGCGGTGAGGTCGTCGCTGAAGTCCCGGACGCCGCGGGTGGCGTCGACGGGGAGGGGATCGGTGTCGCCGAAGCCGCGGAGGTCGACGGCGAGGGGTCGGTAGGGGTGGGGCAGGTCGAGCATGGTCTGCTGCCAGAAGGCGGCGGCGGAGACGTTGCCGTGGACGAAGAGGACGGGTTCGCCGGTCCGGTCGGGGAGTTCGAGGAGGTTGAGGGTGACCCGGGGGGTGGTGATCCGTCGAGCGTGGATGCCGGGGAGGAGTGCGGGCGAGGTCATGGTCCGTCCTTGGGAGTGGCAGGGTCAGCCGAGCCAGGCGGCGATCTGGGCGCTGGCGGAGGAGTGCCAGCCGAGTTGGAGGTGGTTGGCGGTGGAGATGAGGGCGGTTCCGGCAACGTTGGCGATGCCGGTGCGGTCGAGGGCACTGTCGACGAAGACCACGCCGTCGCTGGGGCCGCGGTTCTCGTTGTAGATGCCGAGGACGCTGGGGGATCCTCCGGCGAGGAGGTAGGTGGCTACGGTGCCGGGGATGCCTGCCTTGTGGAGGGGGGCGATGAGGGAGCCGGCGTCGATCGCGGTCTGGATTCCACTGCCGGAGGTGTAGAAGCCCTGGCCGCCGTGGTAGGTGGTGTACCAGTCCTGTTGGGTCATGTCGATGCCGTAGGTGGCGTCCCAGCGGGCGAGCATCTGGCGCTGTCCGGGATAGACGTCGTAGCCGCTGGTGGGGGCGAAGGCGAATTCGGGATGGGCGGTGTAGGTGCCGTAGCAGGTCATGTAGAGGTGCGGCGACGGGGCGTTGACGCTGCCGCCGCACTGGGGCCAGATGCTGAAGTCATGGGCCCAGCCGTGGGCATAGGGGTAGTCGTAGCCGCCGTTGGGGCCGCCGAGGGTGATGAGGCGGCGTACGTCTCCGGCATAGGGGCGTCCCCAGGTGGGCCGCAGTGAGGAGACGTAGGCTCGGGTGGACATCTCCCCCTTGCTCCAGCCGACGAGGTCCACCTGACTGACGCCGAGCCGGTCCTTGATGACGGCGATGGCGTCGCCGACCTGCTGGGCCTGCATCAGGTTGTCGCCCTGCTTATGGGCGAAGTTGACGGCGAAGACGCGGTAGCCGCGGGCGGCGAGGTACTGCATGAGTCCGGTGTTGGGGCAGGAGACGGCACCGCAGCCGTAGCCACCGGCTTCGCCGGGGTTGGCCCAGGCGCGGTCGGCATTGTCGTTGGCGCCGTGGACGAGGAGGACGGGGGTCTGGTGACTGCCGCTGTTCCAGCCGGGGGCTGAGTAGAGAAGGAAGCGGCCGGAGTAGGGCTGCTTGACGCCGCCGAAGAAGGTACGTCGCTGACCGTCCTGGTCGCCACGGCCGTCCGAGGGGTACTGCTCGGCATGGAAACCGCTGGTGGTGTCGAGGTAGCGATCGACGCGGTCCCAGCCGTTGGTGACGGTGGTGTAGGTGGCTTCGAGGGTGAGGTAGCTGGGTGGGGCGGCGTGGGCCGCTGTGGTGGTTGCTCCGAGGCTCAGCAGTGTGAGGAGCATGCCGAGCAAGGTGCTCGTTGCTCTGCGCATCGCGGCTCTCCCGTCCGGGGGGGGTGGACTCTGTGGTTCGAGTCCGTCACGGTAGGACGGTGCGGGGGACCTTCCCATGGGGTGAGCAGCCATAGGCACGGGGCGGAGGGGTGTGTCGTGCCCCCATGTGCCGGGTCTCGAAACCCGCTTCTTCATAACCGAGTCACTGCATGCCCCTCCTCACGATCCGAGCGCCCTCTTGAGCCGGCCGGCATCGTCCCGGCGGAGATCCAGTGTCGGACCCAGGGATCTCTCGGGGTTGTCCCCCACTGAAGTCCGGGGTTTATCCGGTCGCCCGGACGACGCCGGCTCCGTAGGTTCTGCGGTGGAATCGACACGCCGCTCCACGCCACAGCCCACGGAGGCCCACCAGTGACCGCCCCATCGTGCCGACAGACGCGCACCCTTCACCCACTCGTCGCGGCCTTTGTGCGGTTCGTCGTGTGTGGTGGCGGTGTCGGGCTGGCATCGAGCGGGGCGCTCGTACTGCTCAGTGACCGGATACCGATGGCTGTTGCCAATGCGCTGGTCACTGTCGTTTCCACGGTGATCGCGACCGAGTTGCACGGGCGGGTCTCCTTCCGGAGCGAGCGGAAGGGGTGGGGCGTCCACCTCCAGTCCGGGGTGACGGTCGCCGTGAGCTATGCGTTCACGACGGGGGCGCTGTTCTGTCTGTACGCCCTCCGCTCCGAGCCCTCGGCCCTGGTCGAGCAGACGGTCTATTTGTCTGCTTCAGCTCTGGCGGGGATCGGGCGGTTCGCGCTGCTGCGGGTCGTCGTCTTCGGCGACCGGAAGCAGATCCTGTCGCGCGACGACTCGCTGAGCAGGACTGCGGTGGCGATGGCTGCGTGAGGGTTTTGGGCGCCCGGGTCGTCCCGTCGGATGCGCGTCGCTCCGTCGCCCCCTGTCAGCTCTGCTCCGCCCCGTTGGTCGGCGCGGTGGGTCGCGCTGGTTGACTGTCGTGGCCGGTCGCGTGGGCGGCATGGGTCCCACGGGTGGGCCGGGGCGGATGAGGGGTGTGCGGATGGAGTACGGGCGGGCCGGGTGGGTGCGGGTGCCGGTGGGGGATGATGCGGCGCGGTGGGCGACCCGGGGGAAGTGTCTGCGGGTCCTCGTCGTCGTGCACAACGTGACCGCGGCTACCCGGCTGCTCGATGTGCTGCCCCTGTTCGACGACGACTGGCGCGTCCAGTTGCTGGTGACCTGTACGGGCTCGTCGGCGTTCGCGGCCGGCACGGCCGAGTTGCTGGCCGACATCGGGGTGCCGGTCCTGCCGTGGGAGCAGGCGGCGGAGACAGCGGCGGACCTGGTCGTCTCCGCCAGTTTTGGTGGCCGACTGGACGCGCTTTCCGGGAAGTTGGCGGTCCTGTCGCACGGTGTTGGATACACTAAAAGGCTGGCAACACCGGACACCGGACACCGGACACCGGACACCGGACACGGGGCCGGGGTGGCGGTGCCTGCGCCCGTTTTCGGGCTTGCGCCGGAATGGCTTCTGTCGCAGGGCGCTCCTGTCGCGGACGCTCTCGTCCTCTCCCATCCCGAGCAGTACGAACGGTTGCGTATCGCCTGTCCCGATGCGGCGCCGACAGCGGTACTCGCCGGGGACCCCTGCTTCGACCGCATGCTCGCCGCCCGCCCCTATCGCGAGCGCTTCCGCCGTGCGTTGGGTGTGCGACCCGGGCAGCAATTGGTCCTGCTGAATTCGACCTGGGGCTCCGAGTCGCTCTTCGGTGATGGCGGGGGCGGCGGTGACGGCGGCGGTGACGTCGTGGCTGCGCTGCTGCACCGGGTCTCTGCCGAGTTCCCCGTGGACGAGTACCGGTTCGCCGCCGTACTGCATCCGAACATCTGGCACGGCCACGGACCCGGTCAGATCCGCGCCTGGCTCGATCGCGCGCGGCGCGGCGGGCTTGCGCTGATCGATCCACTGAAGGGGTGGCGACAGGCTCTGCTGGCCGCCGACGCCGTGATCGGGGACCACGGTTCCGTCACGTACTACGCTGCCGCCCTCGGCACTCCTGTGCTGCTGGGGGCCGCGCCGCTCGATGCCCTCGATCCCGATGCGCCGATCTCCGCGTTCATGCGGGAGGCGCCGCGGCTCGACCCCGACGCGTCGCTGTCGGCGCAGATCGACGAACTCATCCGCCGTCACCGGCCGTTGTCGGGGCCTGCCGGATTCACCACCTCCGTGCCGGGTGAATCAGCGGTCCGGTTGCGCAGGCTCTTCTACTCGATGATGGGTGCGCCGGAACCCGATTGGCCGGCTTCGCTGAAGCCTCTCCCGCTGCCCGATTACGAGGCCGGCACGGCCACCCTCCCCCTTCACGTACTGTCGCGGGTCCTCGGGCCGGGAGAGGTTGCGGTCAGTCGCCGGGCGGGGCCTCGGCAGATGGCGGGCCCGGATCACGACGGGGAACTGCATGTCGCCGTGCACGAGGACACCCGCGACGTGGACCAGTTGGATCTGGCAGATGTCATCTTCCGGGACGGGGCACCCGACGACCCGCGCTTCGGCTCTCCGTCGGCCTGGACCGCCGAGGTGCTCCGGCGCCATCAGGGCTGTTCCCTTGCGGCCTATGTGACCGGGCCGTCCACGTGTGTGGTCCGGGTGCGTGGCGAGGAGCCGCTCCGGGTGGTGGCGGCGCCGGGTGCCGATGCGGGAGGCATGTCCGGTCCGGACCCCGCCGCGTACGCCTCTGCCCTGTACGCCTGGCTGGCCACCGCGAGCCCCGGTGCGGCCACAGCCGACAGGCGCCTCGGGCAAGCGATGGCCGACGGGCTCTCCGTGCGGACAGGTACGCGGCTTCACCGCGTGCGGATCGTTCCTCTGACACCCCCGGAATGACAGGGATGTCAGAGGCGGGAAGAACGCCTACGGGGTGACGCAGCGTTCTCTCATGCGTCGCAGATGCGACAGGTGGTACTCCGCACGCTGGCCGTCGAGCGTTGCGATCGCCTCGTCGATCAACGGCAGTGCCGCTTCGGTGTCCTCTTCGTCCAACCATGTCTCGGCCAGATCGGTGAGCGTCCGGGCCGTGTTGTACGTATCGCCGCTCGCCCGGAAGTGCCGCAGTGCGGTCTCCAGCCTCTCGCGGGCCTCCCCGCCCTGTCCGAGCCCGCGCAGGGCTCGGCCGCGATGGCGTTCCAACAGGGCCTGGGCACGGGGCAGGTCGGCGGTTCCCTCGTCGCGTGCGCCCATCGTGTTCAGGATGACGCCCGCTTCGTCGAAGCACTCGTACGCCTCCTGGTAACGCCACTGACGCAGCCTGAGCAGTCCCAGGAACTCCACGGCCGAGGCGTGGCCTCGCTTGTGGGCGGCCGACTCCTCGGCCCGCGCCGCCGCCAGTGTCTCCGCCTCCGCTTCCTCCCAACGCCCCAACTCGGTCAGTGAGTGCGCCAGTTGGGCGTGGAGCGCTCCGGCATCGAGGCTTCCCGGGAAATGGGCGTCGGCGAGACGCGCTCCGATACGCAGCGCCGGAAGCAGCATCTCGTGGTGGCCCGCCTTGAGCTGCAGCGGCCACAGGGAACGGCTCAGGCGTACGGCGGTGTCCGGGTCGCCGGACTCCTCGGCACAGCGAACGGCCTCGACCAGGTTGCCCAGCTCCGCGAGCAGCGCGTCCAGGGCGGCGCCCCGGTCCTCGTACCTCTGCCCGATCCGGTCCTCGTCGGGCGCCGGGACGCGCCAGCTCTCCGGGAGTGCCTGGTGAGCCGCCGATGTCGCCAGGTCCGTATAGGCGAGAAGCGTGCGGGTGAGAGCTGCGGAGCAGGCCGCGATTCCGTCCTCGCGGATCGCTGTCGCCTCGGCGTGTGCGCGGACCCCGGGGCGGTAGTGATAGCGGCCGTTGCCGGTTCCGCTCCGGCTGCGTTCCAGGAGCATCCTGTCGGCGAGATCCGCCAGGAGTTCCGCCGTGACCGCCTGGTCCTGGCCGGTGGCCCGTCCGGCCGTCGCGGCGTCGAAGGCGGGCCAGCCGCGCAGTGCCATCAACCGGTACAACTTGGCGGATTCCGGGGTCAGAAGTTGATAGCTGTCCTCCGCCGCCCCTTGTACCGGGTCGCTGTCCGATACGGCCCGACGCGGCGCAAGCGTGGGGGTGGAGAGCCGGTCCGCTGCGGCGCGCAGGGCGTACGGCGATCCGCCGCATCGTGCGAGCAGCGAAGGCAGCGTGGCGCGGGCTGCGGCGACGGTGGATTTGTCGGTGATATCGGTGAGCAGGCGCACGGCGTCCTTGTCCGTGAGCGGACCGACGGGAACCCTTACGGCGTCGAGGCCGGGGAACGGGGTCCGGGCGACGATGATCGTGAACACCCCTGGCGCCGACGTCAGGAACGGTCTGACCTGCGCTGCGGAGTGCGCGTGATCGAGCACGACCAGGAGTTTGCGGTCCGCTGCGCAATGGCGGAAGAACTCACCGAGCCGGTCGGTGGCGGTCGGCATCTCTTCATCCCGCACGCCCAGTTGGCGAAGCAGTGTGCGCAGTACGGTTCCGACGTCGCGTGCGCTCCCGGCGCCGCCGCCGCCGAGGTCGGCATAGATCTGGCCGTCCGGGAAGAGCCGGGTCGGCCGGGATCCGAAGTGCACGGCGAGCGTGCTGGACCCCATGCCGTCCGGGCCGTGCACCAGGGCGAGCCGGGGCCGTCCGTCCGCACGGCGGGTTGCCTCTCGCTGGAGTTGCCTCATCGCTTCCTTGCGGTCCGTGAAGAACCTTATGGAGGCGGGAAGGTGTGACTGTGCGGCTCGGGCCGGATTCGGTCCTCCGTGCACTCTGGAAGCGAACACGCTCCAGGAGGCGGCGAGTTGCGGGTTCGTTCGGATCTGCTCGTAGACCATGCGGGCCACGTCGTCCCGTTCCTCCCGGGCGACGGGCGCGGGGACCTCCCGGCCGACGATTCTCCGTACGACGCCGCCGGTCGACTCCCAGGCCCACTTGCCCGCCTCGTTGGCCATCCCCGAACCAACTGCGCCGAGTACCGCCGAAATAGCCGCCACCGAAGTGGGATCGAGCATGTCGCGCACTCCTCGTTCCCGGTGTTCCGCGCGGTGCGCCCTCCCCGGCACCGCCGCTGCCACCGTGCGGATCAACGTTAGCGTCAGACGGGCCGCCATCCCTTGGACGTGACCATGATGACCGTCCTGGCTTGACGCCGGAAACCCGCCCGCCCCTCAGGGCGCCTTGAACAGCTCCGGGAAGCGGGGTGCGAGCCAGGGTTTGCGACCCCAGGCAAGAACACGGCCGCGGGCCATGCCTCCCCACGGGTTGCACCGGCCCAGCGCCATGAGGAGGAAGGTGACCGGCTCGATGAGGATGGTGCAGTCCGGGTGGGTGGGCGGCTGCGGGGTGACGGATACGACGCCGTCGGTGAAGGTGACGCCGAAGCGGGCGCCGCCCCACAGTCGGATCGTGTAGCGGGCGGTCAGCCGGGCGATCGCAGCGGCATCGGTCACCCGGGGCATCGCCGTGATCAGGAAGGGCAGCGACAGCTCGACGCGGGTGCGGTCGAGCATGTGCGGGCGGCCCAGCGCACGGGCGAGGTCGTAACCATGGCCGAGCATGTGTGTCAGCAGGTACGAGCCCAGCACCGCCTTGGTCATCGGGCCCAACGGGGTGACCACGTTCGCGTCCGTGGTGCGCCGGTCCACCGCTGTGAGGTACGCGTCCGCGTGCGTCACGATCATTTCGGCCAGCGGATCGGCGTCCCGCTCCCCGAAGCCGGCGAGCGCGCGCTCATTGGCTTCGGCCAGACTCTGCGGCGTTCCGTCGCCGTAGCTGCGTTCCTGCCCGGCCGCGATGTCGGCCATCAGCTCGTTGGCCTGCGCCAGATGCGCTGCCGCCTGCCCGAGGGTCCACTCCGAGCCGGGCACCGGAACGCCCGTGTCGGCAACCCCGCGAAGCACCGCGGCGATCTCCTCGGCAGTGGCGCGTATCGCCTCGGCAAGCCCTTCGGGCAGCGTGCCTCGTACATCGTGTCCGGTCACTGGTTCCACGTTTCTCCCCGCCTCGCCCGCGTCTGTGCGCCGGATGCGCGCAGCCCGGCCGCGGACCTCGTCACGGATCACCCACGGTGCCCGCGGTACACAAGACCAGGTGGCGGGGCCTGCGACAAGAGCCGGAGCACCGGAATCGGAACCTCGGCCTCCCCCGTGCCGGAACGCTCGATCCGCGCAGGCCCGCTCGGTGGCGCACAGTCCCGCGCCACCGGTCCGGCCATCGCTGCGTGCCCCGAGAGGGTGTGGTGCACGGCCCTCGTCCTCCGTACCGCATCTGGTCACCAGTGCTCCCTCCCCGACCCGGCATCCACGGGGGCCGGACCATGGGCCGGTGAACCGCTCCATGGCGCAACCCGGCGGTCCGGCGCTGCGAGGGGCCCGGGTGAACTCATCTACGATCGTCCGCGTGTGCGCAAACGTCATAGTCGCCGAAGACGACGAGAAGCAGGCCGAACTCGTACGCCGCTACCTGGAACACGAGGGCCACGCGGTCACGGTCGTCGGGGACGGCCTGGCGGCCCTCGCCGAGGTCCGGCACCGGGAGCCCGATCTGCTGGTGCTCGATGTGATGATGCCGCGGGCCGACGGTCTGGACGTGGTACGTGTGCTGCGCGCCGAGCACCGGGAGCTGCCGGTGCTGATGCTGACGGCCCGCAGCACGGAGGACGATCTGCTGCTGGGTCTGGATCTCGGTGCGGACGACTACATGACGAAGCCGTACAGCCCGCGTGAGTTGATGGCGCGCGTACGGACGCTGCTTCGTCGCACCCGACGGGTTGCGGCAGGTACCGACCCCGCTGCGGATCAGGTGCTGACGGTGGGTGCGCTCGTGATCGACCCGATCCGGCACGAGGTGTCGGTCGAGGGCCGGTTCGTGGAGTGCACGCCCGGTGAGTTCCGGATTCTCGCCGCCATGGCGACCGAGCCCGAGCGGGTCTTCACTCGGCAGCGGCTCCTGGAGGAGCTGCACGGCTTCGACCGGTACATCAGCTTTCGCACCGTCGACGTGCACATCATGAACCTGCGCAAGAAGATCGAGCCCGCACCGCGTCGGCCGGCCCGGCTGCTCACCGTCTTCGGTGTCGGCTACAAGCTGACGGACCCGGCGAGGAATGCTTCGCGTGCGTCGTCGTAGCCGGGTGCGTGTGGTGCCCCTTCGACGTGAGCAGCGGGCGCGGCTGCCGCTCCGCAAGAGTCTGTTCGGCCGTCTACTGGCGGTATCGGCGCTGGTGGCGGCGTGTTCGGTGGCCGCCACGGCCTGGCTTGCCGTACAGACCACCTCCGGCGCCATCAAGCAGGAACAGGGTCAGAACCTCACCGCCGACGCCCGGATCTACAACACCCTGCTCGGATATGCGGCGGCCCACCCCACCTGGGACGGCGTCGACAGCACCGTGCATGACCTGGCGCGGCAGTCCGGCCGGCGGATCGCCCTCACCACCGAGCAGCGCCGGCCACTCGCCGATTCCGCCACCCAGCCGTCCCCGCCCGCGCTGCCGCCCGAGGCATCGGCGATCGTGGATCCGCTGTCCGTGGACACGGCGCTGTCCCAGACGCCGGGCCGGGCCGGCGTCACGGCCGACCGTGTCGACCCGCGCGCAGTCGGTCCGTTCCGGCTGCCCGCGGCCGAACGCACGGCGTTGCAGCGTGCCGCCGACCGGAGTGTGGCGTGCCTCAATCGGTCCGGGGTCGCGGCGGATGTGGTTCGGGGCCCGAGTGGGCGCCCGCGGATCGAGGTCGTGGGCAACGATCCCGACCGGGTTCAGGGCACCAGGTGCGCATCCGACAGCCTGGACGAACCGACAGCGACCGAGAGAAAGGCGCTGGGGGCGCTCAATCAGCTCGCCGATGCCTGCCTGAAACGTCAGGGCCGCACGGGCGTACAGCTCAATCTGGACCTGTCCTGGGGCGACGGTCCCGAGCCGATGCCCAGCGCCGGTGTCTCCACCCCGTCGCCCGTTCCCGCGCCGAGCGTCCGCACCGGCGACGACGACCGGGCCACCGCATCCTGCGTGGGCACGGCCCGCCGTGAGCAGCTCAGTTCCTATGTCGCCTCGCCCGCACTGCTGTTCATCGGCGACGAGGGCGGCACGACCGTGCCCGGCTTCGACCTCTCCCCGGCGAACACCGCGAAGATCGCGGGTGCCGCGGCGCTCGTCCTGGCGCTCACCGTCGGAGCCACCATGCTGGCTGGGGCCCGGCTCGTACGGCCGCTGCACGCCCTCACCGGTGCGGCACAACGGATGCGGGACGGTGAGGACTCCGCGCCGGTGCTGGTCACCGACGACAACGAGATCGGGCGGCTCGCCGCGGCCTTCAACGACATGTCGGCCCACCGCTCCCGCCTCGAAGGACAGCGCAAGGACATGGTCAGCGACGTCGCCCACGAACTGCGCACCCCGCTGAGCAACATCCGCGGCTGGCTGGAGGCAGCACAGGACGGTCTGGCGGAGCCCGACCCGGCGTTCATCTCCTCGCTCCACACGGAGGCCGTTCAGCTGCAGCACATCATCGACGATCTCCAGGATCTGGCCGCGGCCGACGCGGGTGCGCTGCGGTTGCACCCCGAGCCGGTACGCATCGAGGACGTTCTGAGCCAGGTCGCCGCGGCCCACCAGGGAGGAGCGGAGACGGCTGGAGTCACGTTGGCCGTCCTCACGGCGACGGCCGGCGCTGCCGTTCCCGAGCTGACGGCCGATCCGGTCCGGCTGCGTCAGGCCATCGGCAACCTCGTCTCCAACGCGGTGCGTCACACCCCGGCGGGTGGGAATGTCTCCTTGCATGCGTATGGGTCCGAGTGTGCGGACCAGGTCGTGGTGGACGTCACGGATACGGGCAGCGGCATCTCGGCCGAGGATCTGCCCCATGTCTTCGACCGCTTCTGGCGCGCGGAGAAGTCCCGCAGCCGCCGCACCGGCGGCAGCGGGCTGGGCCTGGCGATCGTACGGAAACTCGTCGAGGCGCACGGCGGCTCGGTGAGTGCGGCGAGCGTCGAGGGGCAGGGTTCGGTGTTCACGCTCCGGCTACCGGCAGATCCTGCACAGACGGGGTCGGATGAATGCGGAGAAGCTGGTGGGTCGGACGAGTTCCAAGGAGCCTCGACGGGCGTGTCGGGGAGCGCGGCAGGCGGCTGCGAACGCGGGAGCGGCGCGGGCGGACCCGAACGTGCCGTGGGCGGCTGTGGAAGCGGTGCGGGCCAGGCCTGATGCGATGACCACAGCGATCTGACAGCTTCTTCATAACTTCACGCCAGCCTGTCGGCATGCCTCGCGCCCGGTGCGAACCGGCTTCCGGGCACCACCGAGGCCGACCTGGAATGGAGCCATGCCCATGCCCCACCGTCTGTCCCTGCGTACCGCCCTCCTTGCCGCTGTCGCGGCCGGCGCGGTACTCGTCCCGTCGACCGCGGCCTTCGCCGACAGCACGCCCGTACCGAAGCCGTCCGTCGAGCGGTCCGCCGCAGCCGCCCCGGCCGGTGTCACCGGCGCGCCCGCGCGGGGCTCGGAGCCGTCGGTTGCGCCCCGTGGCGGTGTTGCCGCGGGCGACAGTCCCGCCCCGGCCGTGGTCGAGCCTTCGGCCGCGGGCGAGCGTCCCGCTGCCGCCGCTCCGCGCGGTGGCGTCGCCGCGGGCGAGCGACCGGCCGGCACCTCGGGTGACAGCACCACCGCCCTTGTCGGGTCGGCCGCAGCCGCTCTTCTGGTCGCGGGAGCGGGAACGATCGTGCTGCGCCGCCGCTCCGCCGCACAGCAGGGCCGCTGAACTGTCGGCGCGTCAGTCTCTTCACGGCCACTGACATGCAAGGCGATTGACCGCGCACGACAACCGACCGCGCGCAACAGTTGACCTTCCCTTGTGGCGCCGCCCCGTCCCGGGCGGCGCCACTGCCCATCTCCGTCCCGTTCTGGAGCCCCCATGTCCCGTACGCCCGCATCGCTTTGGCGTGTCACACTTCCGGTGCTCGCCTGTCTCGCCCTCACCGGCTGCTCCTCCGGCGCCGTGGATGCCTCGTCCGCCGCACCACACGCCGACGGCAGTTCATCCGGCGTCCCGGACTCTCTCAACCCTCCGAAGGACACGGGACCCGAGGGGACACAGAGGCCCGGGAAGTCCGGGAAGCCGAATCCCACGGCGAGCCCCACCCATGTCAGCATCCCTTCGATCGGGGTGAACAGCTCGCTGATGCGGCTCGGTCTGAACGAGGACGGCACCGTCCAGGTCCCGCCCGCCGAGAAGGGCATGACGGCCGGCTGGTACACCGGTGGCGCCGCCCCCGGCGAGCGTGGCGCCGCGGTCCTCATAGGGCACAACAACACCCGCTTCGGGAAGGCCGTCTTCCACGACCTGAAGAAGATCGGCAAGGGTGCGGACATCGCGATCCGCAACGACCGGGGAGCGGAGATCCACTTCAGGGTCACCGGCACGGAGACCGTCAGCAAGAAGGCCTTCCCGACCAAGAGGGTCTACGGCGCCACCGACAAGCGCGTCCTGCGTCTCATCACCTGCGACGGCGCCTTCGACGCCCAGGGCCACCCCGTGGACAACCTCATCGTGTACGCCGCCCGGAGCTGACGGCGACCGCGACCGCCTCCCCCGGCGCGTCGTCGATCGCCTGCGTCGCCGTGTCCCGGCCGCACGCCGACGGGGAGGAGCATGACGCCCGCGCCGAGGCCCAGCGAGCCGTCGAGAACACCATGAGTGCGCAGAGGGCCGCCTGCGGCACTTTCTGCGCGGCCGGCGCGAGCCCGCCCATCGGCGGCTGCCAAAGCGCGGGTGGATGCGACCCTCTTCATTCCGGCCTCCTCCTGCGGGCTCCCTCGATCCCGTCGGACCCCAGGCCCCCCTGTCTTCATCCGGGGCAGCACGCACCGGGCCCGAGGTGTGCAGGAGGCGGCCCGGGTCGCACCGCGGGCGGGAAGTACCCCAATCGGCACCCCCTGCGAGTTCCTGGTGGAGGCCGGGGTGCGTCAGGCCTTATAGGCGGGCCGAGCGCGGCCGGGGGCGTCGCAGTGCCAGGGCCGCCAGCGCCGCCGGAGCGCCCTTCGGCCCGCGGATGCCCGGGAAGGCGTTGACGTCGACGACGACGGGCGCCCCCTCGCGGTCCAGCACGTCGACACCGTAGACATCCAGGCCGAAGACCTCGCCCGTGTGGAGGGCTGTTTCGGTCCAGGCCCGCGGCAGGTCACGTACCAGTGGAGCGGACCGGGCCGCGTCCGGCGGGGCGCCCACCGGTGCGGGGCGTACCCCCGCGAACACCTCTCCCGCGATCACCCACAGCTTGTGGTCCCAGCCGCTGTTCGCGACGAACTCCTGTATGACGACAGGCTCGTCGGGCCATTTCGCGGCAAGGTCCCGGAGCCCGGCCGGGCCGTCCACGCAGGCCACAAGGTCTGCGCGTCGGCTGTGACGGCTCTTGACCATGAGCGGAAAGTCGTTCTCCGACCGCTCCGCTCCAGGGAGGGCTTCGGACAGCGTGTCCAAGGTCCTGGTCCGGGGCATCGGCAGACCGGCGCCATCGGCCACGGCGGCGATCCGGCTCCTGTCCTGGCACAGCTCCGTCGCGGCGGCGGAGTTCACCACCCGGGCACCGTGCGCTTCGAGGAATCGGGCAAGCTCCAGTGACCGGGGAGTATGAGCCTTGAGGAGGTAGACGTCGGCGAAATCATCCGGGATCACCAGTTCCGACGGGGATCCGGTTCCGGTGTCCGGGTTCAGGAACGTCACCCGGTGCTCCGCCTCGATCAGTGCGGAAGAGGTTGCGGCGAGCAGCGGATGATCCGGCTTGTCGGTCAGCAGACACACCCTCATATCTGGGCGGCTCCCGGTGCGGCCGCCAGCATGTCCGCTTCGGCGTGCGGGTGGGGCTGTCCGTGGGGGATCTGCGGCTGCGCGGGAATGCACGGAGCGAAGGCGGGAACGCCCGTCCTGGCAGCGCTGCCCGCCCTGGCCAGGTCGAGGACGGCACCGGCCAACCGGGATACGGCGTCGGGGACCTGACGGAAGCTCGGGAAGTCATTGATGTCGACGATCACGGGACCGTCGGGGCCGAGCACCACGTCGATGCCGTACAGGTCGAGACCGAAGACCGACCCCACCTTCGCCGCCACTGCGACCACCTCGGCGGGCAGGGGGACGGCTCCCTCCTCGACCGGCCCGTCCGGGTGGAGCGGGGAGCGTCGCAAGGTCGCATGGAGCTCGCCCGCGAGACAGTAGACCTTCAGGTCGGAACCGGAGTTGGGCACGTAGGGCTGGGCGATCAGTTGGCCCTCCCCCGCCTGCTCCGCATCCGCCAGGTGCCCGGGGTCCGGCACGAGCCGCACCCCCCGCCCCGAGCTGCCGTCGGCGGGCTTGACCACCAGGGGGAAGAGTTCGGCGGGGACGTCCGCGAACAGCGTGGCCCTGGGTGCCGAATAGGTCACCGGAACCGGCAGCCCGTGCTGCCGCGCGATGACCGATGTAAGGACCTTGTCGCGCACCGCGCGGATCGACCGCGCATCGTTCACCGTGGTCAGGCCGACGGCCGCCGCGGCCTCCAGAAGGGTGAGCCCGGGGCCGCCGGACACGGTCTTGAGTACCCAGGCGTCATGGGTCCCCGCCCGCACCTCTTCCGAAATCCGCAGCAGCGAGCCACCGGGGCGCACCACGTCCACCTGGTGCCCCCACGACGACAGTCGTCGGGCCACGTCAAGCGGCATGCCGTCATGCCGGTACAGCTCTTCGACGAGGAAGCAGAGCTTCATCCCAATACCCCTCGGTGCCCCATGGCTGATGGGGGCACAACGATGCCTTGCGGTGCTCTTCCGAACACCACCAAAAGGGCAACGCTACGTCACGCTTCCCCCAAGGCGACGTCGGCCGGGTATTACTGATGGTGCGTCTTCTCATCCGAGGAGATCTCCGTCGGGCGCTGCTTTGGAGCGATTGCCCTGCACCGAACGAGTCCGCCCGCCGGGTCACGGGCGGACGGTTCTGCCCGAGAGGCCGGCACCGTGGCACGTTCGGGCCGGTCCGCGGACGCGACCGGTGTCTGCCGGCCTCTGTCAGAAGAACACCCCGCACCGCAGCAGCACGTTCGCGTACGGCCGCGCCTCTCCCGTCCGCACCACCAGCCGGGCACCCGCCGAAAGCGCCTTGAGCTCCTCGTGCGGTACGTGGGCGAGTTCCGGAAGTCGCTCGTCCAGGAGGCGTGCGGCCTCCGGGTTGGCCTCCCGCACCTCGTGCGCTGCTGTCGCGCCCTCCACCACCAGTTCGTCCAGCAGCCCGTCGAGCACGTCGGCGAACGACGGGACACCGGCCCGGAAGGCGAGGTCGACGACCCGGGGGCCGGCCGGGATGGGCATGCCCACATCGCAGATCAGTACCCCGTCGCCGTGGCCCAGCTCGGCCAGTGCTCCGGCGAGATGGCGGTTGAGGATTCCTGCCTTCTTCACAGCGCGGCGACTTCCTCTGCGGTCGGGAAGGACGCCTGTGCGCCCTGCCTCGTGACGGCCGCCGCGCCCACCCTGACGGCGAACGCGGCAGCCTCGGTGAGCTCCTCGCCCAGGCCGAGCCGCCAGGCCAGGGCGGCGGTGAACGCGTCACCGGCCCCGGTCGTGTCCACGGCCTCGACCTCGGGGCTCGGTACGCGTACGACGTCGTCCCTGCGGCTGTCGGCGACGAGTGCGCCCGCCGCCCCCAGCGTGACCACGACCGACTGCGGGCCGAGCCCGATGAGTGCTCGCGCCCACTCCTCGGGCGTGGTGCCCGCGGCTTCGCCCAGGATGTAGCGCGCCTCGTGCTCGTTGACCACCAAGGGGTCGCAGGCGGCGAGCACATCGTCGGGCAGGGGTGCGGGCGGGGACGGATTCAGGACCAGCCTGGTGCCGGGTGACATCGCACCGGCCACCTCGGCGACCGTCTCCAGCGGAATCTCCAGCTGTACGGAGACGACCCGAGCCGCCCCGAACAGGGCTCCGGCCTCCCGGATGTCCTCCGGGGTCAGCCGGGCATTGGCCCCCGGCGACACCACGATGCTGTTGTCACCCGAGGGGTCCACGGTGATCAGCGCGACTCCGGTCGGTGCCCCGCCCACGAGGACGCCGCTGGTGTCCACACCTGCCGCCCGCTGCGACTCCAGCAGCAGGCGGCCGTGGGCGTCGTCGCCGACCCGGGCCAGCAGGGCAGTGACGGCCCCGAGGCGGGCGGCGGCCACCGCCTGGTTTCCTCCCTTGCCGCCCGGATGGACGACAAGATCGGAACCGAGCACGGTCTCACCGGGTGCGGGGCGGCGTTCCACGCCGATGACCAGGTCGGCGTTGGCGGACCCTACGACCAGCAGGTCGTACCGGTCGTGGTCGTTCTCGTGCATTGTTCCTGCTTTCCGTGGTCAGGCAGTGTTCAGGTCCCGCTCAGGAGAAGTCGGCGACGTTCTTCTCGGTGACCACCTTGACCGGCACCTTCACCGTGCTGCCGACCTTCTTGCCCTCTGCGGCCCTCACCGCGTTCTGCACCGCGATCTTGCCCAGTTCCTTCGGCTGCTGGGCCACTGACGCGTACAGCGTGCCTGCCTCAACCGCCTTCAGGCCGTCCGGAGTTCCGTCGAATCCGACGACGGACACCGACTTTCCTGCCTTGCTGCCGAGTGCCTTGGCCGCGCCGAGCGCCATCTCGTCGTTCTCGGCGAAGACACCGGTGATATCGGGGTGGGACTGGAGCAGATTGGTCATGACGTCCAGGCCCTTGGTGCGGTCGAAGTCCGCAGGCTGCTTGGCCACGACCTTGATGCCGGGGTACGCCTTGATCCCTTCGGCGAAACCTGCGCCGCGCTCGCGGCTGGCGGAGGTACCCGCGGTGCCCTGCAGGATGACGATGCTGCCCTTGCCACCGAGCTTGTCGGCCAGCGCCGTGGCGGCAAGCTTGCCTCCGGCGACGTTGTCGGAGGCGACGAGCGTCGCGGTCTTCGCCTTGTTCACGCCTCGGTCCGCGGCGACCACCGGAATGTCCGCCTTGTTGGCGCTCTGCACGGCGGGACCGGCCGCGTCCGAGTCCACCGGGTTGACGATGATGGACTTCACCCCGGAACTGGTGAAGTTCTGGAGCTGGTTGGCCTGTTGTGAAGCGTCGTTCTGCGCGTCGGTGACGGTGAGGTCGACCCCGGCCGCCTTCGCCTCCGCCTGTGCGCCTGCCTTCATCTGCACGAAGAACGGGTTGTTGAGCGTGGAGAGCGACATGCCCACCTTGGTGTTCCCACCGGAGGAGCCTGAGTTGAAGTAGGACACCCCGCCCACGACAACGGCCACGCAGAGTGCGGCGATCCCGAACTTGACCGCTCCCGCCCGCTTGCCGCCGGATCCCGGTGCGCCGGAGGAGCCGGTCGAGGAGGCGGCTTTGGACCCGGCCCTGCGGCGCAGTGTGTCCAGCAGCACCGCGAGGGCGATGACGACACCGATGACGACCTGCTGCCAGAAGGCGGACACGGACAGGAGATTGAGTCCATTGCGCAGCACGGCGAGGATGAGCGCGCCGATCAGGGTGCCGGACGCCTTGCCGACGCCGCCGGCGAGGCTGGCGCCGCCGATGACGACTGCGGCGATCGCGTCGAGTTCGTAACCCTGCGCGGCCTGCGGCTGCGCGGAGGTCAGACGGGAGGCGAGCACGATGCCCGCGACCGCGGCGAAAAGGCCGGACAGGGCGTAGATGGCCAGCTTCTGCCGCTTGACGCGCAGTCCGGAGAGCCGGGCCGCTTCCTCGTTGCCGCCGATCGCGTACATCGAACGACCGATGTAGGTACGGGCCAGGATCAATGCCGTGATCAGGCCCATCGCGACCATCACGAGGACCGGGACGGGCAGCCAGCCGCCGAGCGTGTCGCCGAGCACGGAGACCGAGTCGGGGAAGGCGATCGGGCTGCCCTGGGAGATGACCAGGGACAGACCGCGCGCGATGGAGAGCATGGCCAGTGTCGCGATGAACGGCGGCAGTTTGCCGTACGAGACGAGCGCGCCGTTGACGAATCCGCAGGCGATGCCCGTGACGACTGCGAGGATCACCGCCAGCCAGACCGGCACACCCTCCGACGTCGCCGACCACGCGAGGACGGTCGCGGAGAGCGCGGCCACCGAACCGACGGACAGGTCGATGCCGGCCGAGACGATGACGAAGGTGACGCCGAACGCGAGGATCGCGGTGACGGCGGCCTGCACGCCGACGTTCAGGAGGTTCTGGGTGGTCAGGAAGTCGCCGGAGAGCAGCGACATCGCCACCAGCAGGACGACCAGGGCGCTCAGGGCGCCGTTGTCGAGCAGGAGGCGGCGGACCGTAAGTCCTGCGGCGCCACTCGCGCCCGTATTGCTCTTGAGCGTGTCAGTGGCCACGGGGGCTCTCCTCTTCGTTCACAGCCGGCGTCGTTGCCGGAGTCGTTACGGGAGTTGCTGTGGGGGCGGTGCTGACGGCCAGCGCCATCACCGCGTCCTGGGTCGCTTCGTGCGCGGGGAGCTCTCCGGCGATCCGGCCCTGGGCCATGACCAGCACCCGGTCGCTCATGCCGAGGACTTCGGGCAGGTCGCTGGAGATCATCAGCACGGCGTGGCCTGAGGCCGTCAGCTCATTGATGAGCTGGTAGATCTCGACCTTGGCGCCGACGTCGATGCCGCGCGTCGGTTCGTCGAGGATCAGCACTCTGGTGTCGGCGAGCAGCCACTTGCCGATGACGACTTTCTGCTGGTTGCCACCGGAGAGGGTGCGGACATGCTGGCCGAGGCCCGCCATCCGTACCCCGAGCTGTTCGGCGATCCGGGCGGCGGCCGTGCGCTGTCCCTTGAGGTCCACGAGCCCGGACCGGCTCGCCGAGCGCAGGGTGACCAGGCCGAGGTTCTCCTGCACGGAGGCGTCGAGGACCAGGCCCTGGGCCTTGCGGTCCTCGGGCACGAGGCCGATCCCGGCGCCCATGGCCGCGGTCACGTCGTACTTGGCCAGCCGCTCGCCGCGTACATCGACGGTGCCCGCGTCATAGGGGTCCGCGCCGAAGACGGCACGGGCGACCTCTGTGCGTCCGGCGCCGACGAGGCCGGCGAGGCCGACGACCTCACCCGCCCGAACGTCGAAGCTGACGTCATGGAAGATGCCGTTCCGGGTCAGCCCGCGTACGGCGAGCAGGGGCTCTCCGGCCTTCGGCCGCTCCCGCGGGTACTGCTGCTCGATGCTGCGTCCCACCATCAGCCGTACGAGCTCCTCCTCAGGGGTCGAGGCGGGCACCTGGTCGATGCTGCGACCGTCGCGCAGTACCGTGACCCGGTCGCCGAGCGCCGCGATCTCCTCGAGGTGATGGGTGATGAAGATGATCCCCACACCCTCCTCGCGCAGCTGCCGCACGATCCGGAAGAGCTTCTCGACCTCCTCGGACGTGAGGACCGCCGTGGGCTCGTCCATGATGAGGACACGTGCGTCGAGACTGAGCGCCTTGGCGATCTCCACCATCTGCAGCCGGGCGATCCCCAGTTCACGCACCTTGGCCTTCGGCGAGACGTGCAGGCCGACCCGGCGCAGGAGCACCTCGGCGTCCGCCTCCATGCGATGCCGGTCGATCATCCCGAAACGGCGCGGCTGCCTGCCGAGGAAGATGTTCTCGGCGACCGTGAGATCGGGTACCAGGTTGAACTCCTGGTAGATCGTGGCGATCTTGAGCCGTTCGGCGTCCTGTGCGCTGTGGATGCGGACCTCACGCCCCTGGGCGAAGATCCGGCCGCTGTCCGGGCGGTAGGCGCCGGAGAGCATTTTGATGAGGGTGCTCTTACCCGCTCCGTTCTCGCCGAGCAGGACATGCACTTCGCCGCCGCGCAGGTCGAAGTCGACGCTGTCGAGAGCGACCACGCCGGGGAAGGTCTTGCGTACGCCTTCGATGCGCAGCAACTCGTCCTGAGTGCTCACAGGTTGCTCCTCGGGTTCGAAGCGTGCTCGCCGCAGGAACTGCGTACGACAAGGCGGGCGGGAAGGGTGACGGGCCGCGGGGACCGTCCCTCGATGAGGTCGACCAGCGCCCGCACGGCCGCTCGGCCGAGTTCGCCGGTCGGCTGGGCGATGGCCGTGATCGGCGGGTCGGTGTGCAGGAACCACGGGATGTCGTCGAAGGCCGCGAGCCCGATGTCCCGCGGCACATGCAGCCCGCGTGCGCGGATCGCGTCCAGCGCGCCGAGTGCCATCAGATTGTCGGCGGCGAATACGACCTCGGGCGGTTCGGGAAGGGCCAGAAAGCGCTCGGTGGCGCGGCGCCCGCTGTCCGCCTGGAAGTCGCCCTGCCCGATGTAGGTGTCGGGCAGCGCGAGTCCGTGCTCACTCAGCGCCTCGCGGAAGGCCTCGACCCGCTCGTTGCCCGTGGTGGTGGCCGCCGGGCCCGCGATGATCGCGAGCCTGCGGTGGCCGAGGCCGTGCAGGTGGGCGACCAGGTCCCGGATGGCGTCACGGCCGTCGGCACGTACCACGGGGACGTCCACACCCTGGATCCAACGGTCCACGAAGACCATCGGCGTGCCGCTGCCCGCGGAACCCGGCATGAGCGGGGAGCTTCCGTCGGCCGGGGAGACGAGGAGCCCGTCGATCCGGCGGTCGAGGAGCGTACGTACGTGGTGTTCCTGCAGGTCCGGCCGCTCGTCGGCGTTTCCGATGATGACGCTGTAGCCGAGGGCGCGAGCCTCCTCCTCGACGAAGCGGGCCAGTTCGGTGAAGTACGGGTTGAGTACGTCACTGATGACCAGGCCGAGGGTGCGCGTCTGATCGGTGCGCAGCGAACGGGCGACGGCGTTGGGCCGGTAGCCGAGGACATCGACAGCGGCGAGGACGCGTCTGCGCGCGTCGGGGCTGACGGAGGGATGGCTGTTGAGAACGCGGGAGACCGTGGCGACGGACACTCCCGCCTCGGCCGCGACATCCTTGATGCTCGCCATTTCCGGACCACCTCCTTGTGGTTTCCGTGAGCCTCGAAACCAGCGGTCCAGAGCCGTGGAATCGATTACAGCGATGATTGGAATCGATTACATGGCTGAAAACAAGACCTCACCGGACCTCCGAGACCGGATTGTGACCCAAGGGGGAGCCGGGGGTGAAGGCCGGGGGCGTCAGCCGTGATCGCGTGACGCAACGCGAAATGCCGGCCGGGAGGGGACGGGGAGCCACCGCACCGGCGGCAGCGGTCCAGACCCGACAGTCGTTCGCAGACCCGCCGGGGCTCATCGTGGCGCGGATCACAGCGCGAGAACGGAGGGATGGGGTCGGCGGGCCCCGATCACCACTGGTAGGCCGCTGGAGAGACTCCCGACATCCAACATCTACCCACGAGTAACTCCCGCTGATTGGATGTGTGTTGCCTGTTCCACCCCCCATCAGCAGAAGCAGGAGACCCCGTGCCGCTCACCGCGCTCCGCCGCACCTCCGGCGTGACCCTGTCCGCCGCGCTCGCCGCCGTGACGCTGATCGCCAACGCCCCTCAGGCATCGGCGGCCGATGTCCCGTCCCTGCGGGTGCTCACGTACAACACGTTCCTCATGAGCAAGAACCTCTACCCGAACTGGGGACAGGACCACCGAGCGGCGGAGATACCGAAGGCGTCCTTCTTCCAGGGCCATGACGTGGTCGTACTCCAGGAGGCGTTCGACAACTCCGCCTCCGACGCACTGGCACGGAACGCTTCCACTCAATACCCGTATCGGACACCGGTGGTGGGCCGGAGCAAGAGCGGCTGGGATGCCACGGGCGGCGCCTACTCGGCAACCACTCCGGAGGACGGCGGGGTCACGGTACTGAGCAAGTGGCCGATCGTCCGCAAGGAGCAGTACATCTACAAGGACGCCTGCGGCAGCGACTGGTGGTCCAACAAGGGCTTCGTCTACGCCGAACTGAACGTCAACGGCACCAAGGTCCATGTGGTGGGGACCCACGCACAGTCGACCGACTCCGGATGCAAGGCGGGTGAGGCGGCGCAGATGCGCAGCCGGCAGTTCAAGCAGATCGACGCCTTCCTCGACGCCAAGAACATCCCGGCTTCCGAACAGGTCATCGTGGCAGGCGACATGAACGTCGACTCCCGCTCCCCCGAGTACGCGTCGATGCTCGCCGATGCCGGACTGACCGGTGCCGATGCCCGCACCGGGCACGCGTACTCCTTCGACACCCAGGACAACTCGATCGCCGCCGACCGCTACCCCGACGACCCCCGCGAGGACCTCGACCACGTCCTGCACCGCGCCGGGCACGCGAAGCCGGCCGGCTGGACGAACGAGGTGGTCAAGGAGCAGAGCGCGCCCTGGACCGTGTCCAGTTGGGGCACGGACTACACGTACACGAACCTCTCCGACCACTACCCGCTGATCGCTTCCGCGGCGCGGTAGCGCGACGCCTTCGGCGGGCCATCGGACAACGCGAGGCGGAGTGCCGCGCCCCGGCACTCCGCCTCGCCCCCGTCCCCGTCCCCCTTACGGCCGGCCGCCCCCTGAGCGCCGTCCTCGACCAGCGAAAGCTGCCGGCCGGACGGATCGAGGAACTGCTGGAGGCCCACCCGCTTTCGAAAATCCTGACCTCGATGCCGGGAGTCGGCGTCAGGACCGGAGCCCGCATCCTCATCGAGGTCGACGACGGCAGCACCTTCCCGACCGCCGGCCACTCTCCGCCTACGCAGGGCTCTCACAGGGCCTCCGTGAGGTCACCCTTGCTTACCTGCCCGTAACCTCTGCGGTACCTCAGATTTGTTCCTTAGTGATGTGGAGCACTGCCAGAATCGCAGGATTCCCGGATGATGTGCCCTTGAGCCGTGCCACGGGTGACGACTCCCTGGCCGGCCATGGCCGGGACCGCCCACCTTCCCCACACAAAGGCGAATCCCCTTCATGAGTGACCGCACCACTGCGGCCGATACGCTCGCCGCCGCCCCACCGGCGACGAGCTCCCCCCACCGGGACGCCGGCGACGCCGGTTACAGCAAGGACCTCAAGTCCCGTCACATCAACATGATCGCCATCGGCGGCGCGATCGGCACCGGCCTGTTCCTGGGCGCGGGCGGTCGACTGGCCGGTGCGGGTCCCTCCCTCGCCGTTGCCTACGCGGTCTGCGGTGTTTTCGCCTTCTTCGTCGTCCGCGCGCTCGGCGAGCTGGTGCTCTACCGGCCCTCCTCCGGCGCCTTCGTCTCGTACGCCCGGGAGTTCATGGGCGAGAAGGGCGCCTTCGCGGCCGGGTGGCTGTACTTCCTGAACTGGTCGACCACCGCCGTCGCCGACATCACCGCGGCCGCCACCTACGCCCATTTCTGGGCGATGTTCAGCGACATCCCGCAGTGGATCCTCGCGCTGATCGCCCTTGCCGTCGTCCTCACCGCCAACCTCATCTCGGTGAAGTACTTCGGTGAGATGGAGTTCTGGTTCGCGATCATCAAGGTCTCCGCCCTGGTGGCCTTCATGCTCATCGGCATCTTCCTGGTGGTCACCCAGCACCCGGTGGACGGTCACACGCCGGGCATCTCCACCATCTCCGACAGCGGCGGCATCTTCCCCACCGGCATGCTCCCGTTGCTGATGGTGATCCAGGGCGTCGTGTTCGCGTACGCCTCCGTCGAGCTCTGCGGCGTCGCCGCGGGTGAGACGCAGAACCCCGAGAAGATCATGCCCAGGGCGATCAACTCGATCATGTGGCGCGTCGGCCTCTTCTACGTCGGCTCGGTGGTGCTGCTGGCCCTCCTGCTGCCGTACACCTCGTACTCGGCGGACGAGAGCCCCTTCGTCACCGTCATGGAGAAGCTCGGTATCCCGGGCGCGGCCGGTGTGATGAACCTGGTCGTGCTGACCGCGGCGCTGTCCAGCCTGAACTCCGGTCTGTACTCCACCGGGCGCATCCTGCGCTCCATGGCACTGGCGGGCTCCGCGCCCAAGTTCACCGGTCGGATGAACAAGGGCCAGGTGCCCTACGGCGGCATCCTGCTGACCGCCGGTTTCGGTGTACTCGGCGTCGTGCTCAATTACGTCATGCCGGGCCAGGCGTTCGAGATCGTCCTCAACTTCGCGTCGATCGGCATCCTCGGCACCTGGGGCATGATCATGCTCTGCTCGCTGCTGTTCTGGCACCGCTCTCGGGACGGCAGGGTCATCCGCCCCTCGTACCGGCTGCCCTGGGCCCCGTACACGCAGATCGTCACGCTGGCGTTCCTCGCCGGTGTCGTGTTCCTGATGTGGTGGGGCGGCGGAGTGGGCCGTACGACCGTGCTGTGCCTGCCGCTGATCGCGGCGGCGCTGGTCGGCGGCTGGTTCGTCGTCCGGCGACGGGTGAACGACTTCGCGCGGGAGCGCCAGGACGGCTGATCCTTCCGGCTGCGTGGACGGCCCCGGTGGAAGCGTGAGGATGCTTCCACCGGGGCCGTTCCCGTGCTCACCGAGCCGTCCGGAAACGCAAAAAGACCCCAGATCAACTGGGGTCTCTCTTTGTGTCCGAGGGGGGACTTGAACCCCCACGCCCGATAAAGGGCACTAGCACCTCAAGCTAGCGCGTCTGCCATTCCGCCACCCGGACTAGGTGATCGGCCCCGGTCTCCCGCGGCGACAAAGAAAACAATACCAGGGGTTCGGGGTGCCTCTCACCTGCATATTCGGTGGTCAGTGCGGCGGGGTGGGCGCGTCCGCGGGACGGGGGGAGCGTTGCGTACGGTCCGCATTCCCATGCGTACGCACAGTTCACCGGACGTTTGCCGGGCGGCGCACGGGCGTGGTGGGGGCGGCCGGGCCCCCTTCGCGGGCATGAGTGATCGCGGCTGCCGACGGCCCCGGGCGCTGTCCCCCCTGCGTGAGCATCTGCGCGATACGTTCTGGTTCGCTCCGACGGTGGGGCTGCTGTGCCCCTTCGCGCTGTGGTGGGGCGTCTGGGCGCTCGATGCGGAAATCCTTCGGGGTGCTGGTCAGGCACCGTACGCTCCTGGTGACTGCGGTGGAGCGTACGGTGCCTGACGTCACCGGGCGGGCGTTCGCACCGCTCCCCGGTCTCCAGGAGTCCGGGGTGAGGCGCGGACCGCCGCTCCGGTGCCGCCGATGATCCTACTTGCGCAGAGCCGCCAAGTTGTCGTAACCGATCCGCGCATGGCTCAGGGACTGCGCGGGGACGGCCGAGCTCGGTGCGTTGTCCTGCTCGACCATCGGGTTGTGGTAGTTCTTCGCCCCGACGCGGCGGAAGAACGTCCGGTAGTCGATGGCCCCGGTACCGAAGGGGACCATGTCGTAGCCCTGGCCGTTGGTGGTGTTGACGATGCCGTCCTTGGCGTGGAACAGCGGGTAGCGCTTGGTGTTGCAGCGGACCAGTGCCGCCGGGTCGAAGATGTTCTCCTGCTGCGATCCGTCGTGCGCGGTGTAGGTGTGGAACTTGTACTGGGCGACGTGCGCCCAGAAGATGTCCATCTCCAGCCATACGGACTTCGGGTCGGTGACCTGAAGGAAGTACTCCAGCTTGCGGATGCCGGAGCTGCGGGTGGGGCGGCCCTGTGCGTCCAGCGGACCGCCGTCGAGCAGGAAGCCGTAGGCCGCGTCGTGGTTGTGGGTGTACAGCTTGATGCCCGCACCCTGAGCGATGCGTCCCAGCGTGTTCCACTTGTCGGCGGCCACGTCCCAGTCGGCACGGTAGGCACTGCCGGTGGGGTCGCCACCGGTGCCCATGTGTTCCATGCCGAGGATGTTCGCTATCTCGAGGTGGCGCTTGAACTGGTCCAGGTCGCTCTGGTTCAGCGGCCAGGACGACGGGATGAAGCCGTGGTTGCCCTGGGCACGCAGACCGTAGTCGTCCAGCCACGAGCGCAGCAGCTTCGCGCCTTCCACCGATTCGAGGTTGCTTCCGCCGGGTGCGTTGGCGTGCTGGCCGTACCCGGCGAACTCGACCTGCTTGTAGCCGTAGCGGGCCAGCTCCCTGAAGACCTCACGGAAGCCCGAGGGAAGGTCGGTGCTGAGCGGGTCCCGGCCCGTGGCGTCGCGCACGGTGTACAGGATGATTCCTCGTCGCTCCGCCGGGACCAGAGCCTGGCCGACGCCCTGCCCCTTGCCGGAGGCGGGCTGGGCGAGGGCCGGCGAGGCGCCGAAGGCGGGCGCGGCGATCGCCGCTGCCGCAGCGGCCGTGCAGGTGCTCAGAAAACGGCGGCGGCTGACGCCGAGGCTGCGGCGCAGGGCGCCGTCCGTTCCGGATTCGTCGTTGTACGCGGTCACGGTCTCTCTCTTTCTCGAAGATGCTCGAAACGCAGTGTGCGGACCGGTCTCATGCGAGGCCGGCAAGCGTGAGGAGCAAGGACTTCACCTCGGTGGCCCGGACGGGTCCGGTGAACGCGTGGGGGGTGGAGCACAGGATGAGCGGACCTTCTTCGTCGCTCGTGGGGAGGCGGCCGTGGCTGCCGCGAATGGGTGACGGGTCCAGCGGTACGACCGCCATGCGGTAGCGCATGCCGAGCTTCTTGCGGGCGACTGCCGCGGCGGCCTTGACCCGGACGTACGGGTCCTGGGGGTCCAGGAAGAGTTCGACGGGGTCGTAGCCGGGTTTGCGGTGGATCTCGACGAGCTGCGCGAAGTCGGGCGCGTGGGCGTCGTCGAGCCAGTAGTAGTACGTGAACCAGGCATCCGGGTCCGCGACGGCGACCAGTTCGCCGGAGCGCGGATGGTCCAGGCCGTGTGCCTTCTTGCCCTCGTCGTCGAGGAGTTGCTCGATGCCCTGGAGGTCCTGGAGGGCTTCCCGGGTCGCTTCGAGGTCCTCGGGGCGGCGTACGTAGATGTGGGCGAGCTGGTGGTCGGCGACGGCGAAGGCGCGGGAGGCCATCGGGTCGAGGTATTCCATGCCGTCCTGGGTGTGGACCTCCAGGAGGCCTGCGCGGCGCAGGGCCCGGTTGATGTCGACGGGCCGGTCGACGCGGGTGATGCCGTACTCGGAGAGGGCGACGACGGTGCGGCCTTCGCGACGGGCGTCGTCCAGGAGGGGTGCCACGGCCCGGTCGAGATCGGCCGCGGCCCGGTACGAGCGGGGGTCGTCGGGGCCGTAGCGCTGCAGGTCGTAGTCGAGGTGCGGGAGGTAGCACAGGGCCAGGTCGGGGTGGCGGGTGTCGAGGATGTGCCGGGTCGCGTCGATGATCCACTGGGAGGAGACGAGGTCGGCGCTGGGGCCCCAGAAGTGGAAGAGGGGGAAGGTGCCGAGTTTTTCGGTGAGTTCGTCGTGCAGGGCGGGCGGCCGGGTGTAGCAGTCGGGTTCCTTGCGGCCGTCGGCGTAGTAGACGGGGCGCGGGGTGACGGTGATGTCGGTGTCGGCGCCCATCGCGTACCACCAGCAGATGTTGGCGACGGTGTAGCCGGGGTGGGCGCGGCGGGCGGCGTCCCAGAGCTTGTCCCCGGCGACCAGACCGTTGTGCTGGCGCCAGAGCAGGACGTCACCGAGCTCGCGGAAGTACCAGCCGTTGGCGACGATGCCGTGCTCGGCGGGCGTGGTGCCGGTGAGGAAGGTGGACTGGGCCGCGCAGGTGACTGCGGGGAGCACGGTGCCGAGAGGGGCGTGGGTGCCGGACTGTCCCAGGGCCTTGAGGCGCGGCATGTGGTCGAGGAGCTGTGGGGTGAGGCCGACGACGTCGAGAACGAGAAGCGGGGTGGGCGTGGTGGCCTGCTCGGCTGCGGTCATGGGAGCTCCTTGAGGCCGAGGTCGACCAGGAGGTCGCGGGCGAGGGTGAGTTCGGCGGCGATGCCGTCGGCGAGCTGGGTGCGGGTGCGGGGGCGCAGTGCGGCCGGGAGCGCCTGCCAGGTGTATGTCTCGACCTCCAGGTGCCTGGTGAGAGGCCGTGCGCCGCCGACCAGCCGGGTCAGTGTGGACCGGAGCACGGGAAGGGTGGAGGTGAGCGGTGGTGCGGGAGGTGCGTGCAGCGGGACGTGGAAGTGGGCGCGCCATGGGGCGCCGTCGGGCAGGGCCCGGCCGGTGACGGCCTCGTGGAGGTCGTCGGTGCCACGCAGCCCGGCGGCGGTGCTGGTGCGGGTCTGGTGGAGGAAGCGGGGCTCGGCGAAGGCGGCGAGCGCGGTGCGTACCTCGGGGAGGTGGGGGTTCTCGGCGTGCAGTGCGGCGGAGAGCTGGGCCTTGGCTATCGGGATGCCCGCTGTGTCGAGGGCGTCGACGGCGGTGTCGGGGTCCTCGAAGGAGGTGGCCAGGTGGCAGGTGTCGATGCAGATGCCGATGCGCCGGTGTCCGACGGCGGTGAGCGGTGCGATGGCGTCGGCGGTGGTCTCGACCGTGCAGCCCGGCTCGGGTTCGAGGCCGATGCGGATGGACTTGCCGGTGAGCTCGGCCAGCGCGTCGAGGCGGTCTGCGAGGGTGGTGAGCGCGGTGTGTGCGAGAGCGGCCGCCCCGGCGTCGGAGTCGAACGGGGTGCGCCAGGCGAGCGGGAGGGTGGAGATGGTCCCTTCGGTGACGTCGTCGGGGAGCAGACCGGCCAGGAGCCGGGCGAGGTCGGTGGTGTGGGCGAGCCGCTCCGGGTCCGTCCAGTCCGGCTTGTACACCCGGTACTTGACCTCGTCGGCGCCGAATCCCTCGTACGGGAAGCCGTTGAGGGTGACGACTTCCAGGCCGCGGCGGTCCAGTTCGGCGCGCAGGGAGCGCAGCTGGGACGGGTCGTTGATCAGGCTGCGGGCGGCGTCCCTGGCGAGCCAGAGGCCGATGCCGAGCCGGTCCCGGCCGAGGCGTTTGCGGACGGGTTCGCAGTGGTCGCGCAGTTGGGTGCGGACCCCGTCGAGCGTCTCTGCGGGATGGACGTTGGTGCAGTACGAGAGGTGGACGGTGGAGCCGTCGGGGTGGCGGAAGCGCATCGGCTCACTCCCCGCCACGCAGGATGGAGTTGCCCTCGTGGAGTGGTTCCGGCGCGGTGATGTCGAGCTGGAGCCGGCCGCTCTGCCCGTAGAAGGCGACGGGGTTGCGCCAGAGCACCTGGTCGACGTCGTCCTCGCTGAACCCGGCGGCAAGCATCGCGTCGCCCACCTTGCGGGTCTTCAGCGGGTCGCTCCTTCCCCAGTCGGCGGCCGAGTTGACCAGGACCTTCTCGGTGCCGTGGGACTTGAGGACCGCGATCATGCGGTCCTCGTCCATCTTGGTGTCGGGGTAGATGGAGAAGCCGGCCCAGCAGCCGCTGTCCCTGGCGTCCTTCACGGTCGTCTCGTTGAGGTGGTCGAGCAGGACCCGCTCCGGGGGGAGGTGGGATTCGCGGATGACGTCGATGGTGCGGTGCAGTCCGGCGAGCTTGTCGCGGTGCGGGGTGTGCACGAGGGCGGGCAGGCCGTGGTCGGCGGCGAGCTGGAGCTGTGCGGCGAGGGCGGTGTCCTCGGCCGGGGTCATGGAGTCGTAGCCGATCTCGCCCACGGCGACGACGGAGTCCTTGACGAGATAGCGGGGCAGGGCGTCCAGGACGGGGGTGCAGCGGGGGTCGTTGGCCTCTTTGGGGTTGAGGGCGAGCGTGCAGTGGTGGGCGATGCCGTACTGGGCGGCGCGGAAGGGTTCCCAGCCGAGCAGGGCGTCGAAGTAGTCGAAGAAGCTGGCGGGCGAGGTGCGGGGCTGGCCGAGCCAGAAGGAGGGTTCCACGAGGGCGCGGACACCCGCGTCGTACATCGCCTGATAGTCGTCCGTGGTGCGGGAGGTCATATGGATGTGGGGGTCGAAGATGCGCATCAGGACTCCTCCGTGGGGGCGGCAGGTCCGGGAGTGGTGAGGTCGAGCACCCGGGTGAGGTCGGCGGGGACGTTGCGGCCCGCGGCGATGCGTTCGGCCGCGAAGTCGCCGAGCATGCGGGCGAGTTCCGCGTCGCCGCGGGAGCGCCGTGCCAGTTGGTCGACGGCATCCACGGGGACACCGGTGAAGAGGCATTTGAGAATGGCGTGGCGCCAGTTGTGCGCGTCGAGATGGGCGGCGGCGTACGGGCCGACGGCCGCGGCGACCAGCCGGGTGTCATTGGTGCGCAGGGCGTCCTCGACGAGCGGAAGGGCGGTGGGGCCGAGGTCCAGCCGGTGCAGGGCGAGCAGGACGGCACGCCGTTCGGCGGCGGTGCCCTGCTCGTACAGCCGGGTCAGGGCGGGCAGTGCGGCGCGGGCTTCGACGAGCAGCAGGGCGCGTACGGAGTCGGCGTGTTCGAGTCCGCAGTACCGGCCGGCGGCGGCGTACCGCAGTTCCCACGTCGGTACGGCGTACGGGCCGGCGGGCTGTTCCGAGGCCTCGTGGGAGGCGGCGTGCTCGGCCTCGGCGAGGGCCTCGTCGAGCCAGGCGCGCGCGGCTCCGCCGAGCTGTGCGTCGAGTTCCTCGCGGGTCAGCAGCGGGGAGGTCGTCGGGGTCATCGGCATGGCGTTGCTCCCTTCGGCGGTTTCAGCGGCTCGACGGACTGTGCTTGCGGAGGAACTCGATGGAGGTGCGGGCGAGTTCGGGGCCGGCGTGGGAGTGTCGGGGCAGTTCGACGACGGTGAGGCCGCGGTAGCCGGTGTCCGGGAGGGCGTCGAGCGCTTCGAGTACGGGCGGGAAGTCGATCTCGCCTTCACCGAACGGGAGGTGTTCATGGACACCCCGGCGCATGTCCTCGATCTGGACGTGCCGCAGCCAGGGGGCGGCGTCGCGGATGCAGTCGACGGGCGCGGCGGGCTCCAGGCATTGGCAGTGGCCGATGTCCAGGGTCAGTCCGAGCGGTGGCGGATCGCCGCTGAGCACGCGCAGGTGGTGGAAGTCGGCGAGGTTGGCGAGGAGGTGTCCGGGCTCCGGCTCGATCGCCAGGGGGATGCCGGAGCGGTCGGCGGCGTCCAGGACGGGGGCGAGGGAGTCGGTGAGCCGCTGCCAGGCGGTGTCGGGGGTGGTGTCCGGTGGGGTGATGCCGCTGAAGCAGTGCACGGCGTGCGCACCGAGGTCGGCGGCGATGCCGACGGCCCGGACGAGCAGCCGGGTGCGGGCTGCGCGGGCCTCGGGGTCCGGGTCGAGGAGGGACGGGCCGTGCTTGCGACGGGGGTCGAGGACGTAGCGGGCCCCGGTCTCCACTGTGACGCCGAGGCCCAGCTCCTGGAGCCTGGACGCCACGTGGCGGGTGCGCGCGGCGATGTCGGGGGCGAGGGGATCGAGGTGCATGTGGTCGAGGGTCAGCCCGACCCCGTCGTACCCGAGATCGGCGAGGAGTCCGAGGGCGTCGTCCAGGCGGAGGTCGGTGAGCCCGTTGGTGCCGTAGCCGAGGCGGATCGTCATGTGAGGCTCACCTTCCGGGCGAGGGTACGGGCGAGAGGGACGAGTCCCATGACGGCGAGCCCCGAACCTGCTGCTCCGGCGCGGGCTGCGAGGGCTGCCTGGAGCGGGATCATCGCCCGGATGCCGCTGCCGACGGCGCGTTGGGTGAGGGGCGGGGACGGGTTGAGGGCGGCGTGGATCAGGGGACCCGCGGCAGTACGGAAGTAGGAGCCGGTGAGCGCGGCGCGCAGGAGGCGGGGGGCGATGGAGGCGGGGGTCGCCGGTGGCCGGTGCGACCGGTGCGACTCCCCCTTCCTGTCGCGTCCCGCATCCGGGGACGCATCCCCGGGTCCGCGCCGCTCGCGCAGGGCCGCGGCGCCCAGTGCGGCAGTGGCCGCGAGCGCGGCGAGGGGTGCGGCGGTGGACCCGCCCTGTGCTTCGTGCCGTGAGACGGCGGTGACGGCGTAGGTGTGCGCCCCGAGCAGTCCGGCGGCCGGAAGGGCGGCGCGAACGACGCCACGCGCATGCGAAGCCGAAGCCGAACCCGTGCGCGAGCCGGAAGCCGGAGCCGCACTCGAGCTCGAGGCCGCACGCGCCCCCTTGCCCGTGCGCGAACCGGAACCCGACCCCGGGCCCGTACGCGCCCCCGGACCCGCCGCCCGCTTCGCCGCGCCGGTGGCGGTGGCACCGAGCAGCAGGTCCAGTCCTCGGGCGGCCGCCATCGCCGCCGGTCCCGCCGGGGTGTGCTTCAGGCGGAGGTCGTACGCCCAGACCGTCGCCGCCAGCCCCGTGGCGACCGCGAGGGCCGGTCGGCCGGCCCGTGCGGCGAGACCCAGTCCTGCGGCCGTCAGTGCGCCCGCCGCCGCGAGGGCCGCGCCGGGCGCGATGCGGCCCGAGGGGATCGGCCGGTGCGGACGGTCGACGGCGTCCTCGTCACGGTCGGCCCAGTCGTTGAGCGCCATGCCCGCCTCGTAGAGGCAGAGCGAGGCGCCGACGGCGAGCGCGGTGCCGCGGTCGGGGCGCCCGCCCGTCGCCGCCGCCCCGGCCAGTGCGTCGCCGGGGACGGTGAACAGCGCCGACACCCGCAGCAGCTCCGCCCAGGCCCGTACCGTCACTTCTCCCCCCGCAGCGTTTCGGCGAAGGTGAGCAGCGCCATGTACTGCTCGAAGAGTGCGGCAGGGCCGCCGTCCGGGTCCTTGAAGTAGAAGCCGAGCTGGGGCAAGGGGCCGGTCAGCCCCTTCTCGTGGGCGCGGGCCACCAGTCTGGCCAGGTCCAGAACCAGGGGTGCGGCCAGTGCGGAGTCGCACCCCTGCCAGGTCGTCTGGAGCACCATGCGCGCCCCGAGGAATCCGTCGAACGCGATGTGGTCCCAGGCCGTCTTCCAGTCACCGAGGGCCGGTACGTCGTCGATGTGGACCTCGCCCTCGGGCGCGATTCCCAGCGTGTCGGCGAGGACGCGTTCCTTGCCCGCGTTCTTGGCCGCGGCCGCGCCCGGGTCGGCCAGCGCCGCTCCGTCCCCGCCGCCCAGCAGGTTGGTGCCCGACCAGGCCCGTACAGGCAGGGCGCGTTGCACGAACATCGGGGCGAGTACGGAGCGGAGCAGCGTCTGGCCGGTCTTGCCGTCGCGGCCCGCGTGAGGAAGTCCGCAGCCCGCGACGGCGTCCTGGAGGGCGGGGGTGCGCAGCCCGGTGGACGGGGTGAAGTTGATGTACGGACAGCCGGCCCGGAGCGCTGCCGCGGCATAGAGCGAGCTGGCGGGCAACCGCCGCTCGCCGGGGGCCGGGGCCGGTTCCGTGGAGGCGACATTGATCACGACCGTCCTGGCCAGGCCGTTCCGGCGCCCGAAGTCCGCGAGATCGGCAGCGAAGGCGTTGATGAGCTCCTCGTCGCTGCGGGTGTCGCCGGGCAGTGGGCCGCCGGGCCGTATCTCCGCGTCGGCGGTGGCGAGTTCGGAGCGAACGGCCGAGGGCAGGCCGTGCGGCAGCACTCCCCCGGTGGCCAGTGCCTCGGCGCGTTTGGGCAGCGGACAGCCGACGGTGTCGTGTCCGCCGAAGACCAGTGAGGTGAGGGTGGGCAGCCGGCTCTCGGCGAACGGCGGTGTTTCGGTGACCATGCCTGCCGCCGGGTGGAGCCCTGCTGCGACCGCCGCGCACCCCGCTGTGGCGGTGGTGGCGACGGAGCCGCGTGCTCCGATGAACCAGACTCCGGTACGAACGGCGGATGCTGACACGGGCTGCCTCCCTGGCTGGGGGTCCTGGCTGGGCAGAGCAAGTGGCGCTGTGCGACGAGGGGATGGAATCGGGTGGTGACGGCGGGCGGGGAGGATGTCCTTCCCCGCCCGCTGTCGGCCGGAGTGTGCCCTACGCCGAGGGCAGTTCCTTCAACTGGATGTTGCGGAAGGACACATGGTCATTGGCACCGTGGTTCTGGATGCCGATGTAGCCGTCCTTCAGGCTCCGTACCGGATCGGTGTTGGTGAAGTCGTTGATCTTCACTCCGTTGAGGAAGACCTGGAGACGTTCGCCCTGGACCTTGATCTCGTAGCTGTTCCACTGGCCGGGCGGCCGCAGGACCTGGTCACGGGCCTTGATGTTCGCCGCCTTGAAGGTGTAGATGGAGCCCGTGGTGCGGTCGGGCGCGTCGGTGGCGTCGATCTGGACCTCGTAGCCGTTGTTCACCGCGGACCAGGGGTCGTCGGACTCCGGGAAGCCGACGAAGACACCGGAGTTGTCGTCGCCCTCCATCTTCCAGTCGAGCTTGAGCGAGTACGACCCGAGCTCCTTGGCCTGGTAGGTGAGCAGACCCATGCCGCCCTCGGAGCGCAGTTCACCGTCGACGATGTCGAACTTTCCGGGGCCGGCCTGCTTCCAGCCTTCGAGCGTCTTGCCGTTGAAGATCGACCGGTAGCCGGTGTCGGGCTTGCAGTCGGCCTTCACCTGACCGGCCGCGTACCGCATGCCGCCGAGGAGGAGCTGGCGGAAGGCCGGTTCGGCGTACGACTCCTTGGTGTGGCCGAGGCCGGTGTAGAAGGAGCGGCCGCCCTGGTAGCTCTGGCACCAGGTGATCGGGTGATCGCCCTTCATGGTGCCGCCGGTGTAGGTCGTCTCGTCGAGTGTGGCAAGGACCTTGGCCTGGCTGCGCGGGTTGGTGCGGTAGTTGTACCACTCGTCGGTACGGTCCCAGGCGTCGTCGAGGTGTGCGGTCGCCGGGTGGTTGTGGTCCTCGACGCGTACCGTGGCGGGCTGGATCGCCGGGTGCCCGGCGAAGTACGCACCGACGAGACCGCCGTAGAAGGCCCAGTCGTACTCGGTGTCCGCGGCGGCGTGCACGCCCATGTAGGCGCCGCCGGTGGCCACATAGTTCTCGAATGCCTTCTGCTGATCGGCATTGAGCACATCACCGGTCGTCGAAAGGAAGACGACGGCGTCGTACCGCGCCAGGTTGCTGGTCGTGAACTGGCCGGCCTCCTCGGTGGAGTCGACGGTGATGTTGCTGCTCCTGCCGAGTTCCTTCAGCGCCTCGATGCCCGTGGGGATCGCGTCGTGGCGGAAGCCGGCCGTCTTCGAGAAGACCAGGACCCGCTTGGCGGTGCGGTCGGGGGCGCTGTTGGAGAGCTCGAAGTCATCGACGTCGTACAACGCTCCGGCGCCTCCCTTGAAGACGAGGAAGAGTTCCGTGGCCTTCTTGGGAACGCCGCGCAGCGGTACGTCGATGTCCTGGAAGTTCTCCCAGCCGCCGGTCACCGGCACCGGTGCGGAGCCGAGGATCGTGCCGGTCGGGGATCCGGACCGTACTTCGAGGAAGCCGCCCGCCCCGCCGGAGGAGATCCGCGCGGTGAGCTTGGTCGAGTCGCCGAGGATGTACGGCTTGAAGGAGATCCAGTCGTCGTTGTCGATGTCGCCGACCGTCTTCCCGCCGTGTGCGGCCGCCTTGTCGTACGTCTTGATGCCGGACGACGAGGTGAAGTGCTCGGCCTGCCGGTGGCGGGGCTGGAGCTGCGACTGGTCGTGCCCGGACAGGGCGGCCTGGCCGCCGCCTCCGTTGTCGGTGTAGGAGGCGTCGATGACTCCGAAGATGTTGGCGTTCGGGTCGTGTCCTCCGTCGACGGCGGTCTTGATCGTGCCGGAGCACCCGTTGACGGTGGTGATGGGGTGTCCGTGGCTGTCGTGGCCGAGGACGAAGCGCACCTCGACCTTGGAGCAGTCGATCGTGCCGTCCTCGGGGTCGGTGACGGTCACCTTGAACGGGATGTCGTCCCCGAAGTCGAACAGCTGCCCGTCACCGGGGAGTTCCAGGTTCACCTTGGGTGCCGTGTTGCCCACGGTCACATGGACGCTTGCCGCGCCGGTGCGCCCGGTGGGGTCCTTGGCGGTGACGGTGGCGGTGTAGGTGCCGTTCTTCTTGTACGTGTACGTCGGGTTGGCGGCCGTGGATGTTCCGCCGTCGCCGAAGTCCCAGGCGTACGTGAGCGCGTCGCCGTCACCGTCCGTGGTGCCCGCGGAGGAGAACTGCACCTTCAGCGGTGCGGTGCCGGATGTCTTGTTGGCGGCTGCCTCGGCGACGGGTGAACGGCCGCCGGTGGCGTTCTCGATGCGGTAGAGCGCGGAGTTCTCGTCGCCGCCGAACCAGGAGAGGCCGTAGTCCAGGACGTACAGCGCGCCGTCGGGGCCGAAGGCCATGTCCATCACCTGGGTGCCTGACCAGGGGATGTTGTTGATGGACTTGACCGTGCCGTTGTCGTCCTGCTCGATGCGCTTGATCCAGCGTCGGCCGAACTCTCCGGCGAAGAAGTCCCCGTCGTACGCCTCGGGGAACTTCACCGGGGAGTCGAGGTCGGGGTCGTAGTGGTAGACCGGGCCGCCCATCGGGGACTCCGATCCGGAACCGAACTCGGGTACGGAGCCGCCGTCGTACGGAATCCACGCGGGCTGCGCCGCGGGCAGGTCGACCAGACCTGTGTTGTGCGGCGAGGTGTTCTTCGGGGCCGCGCAGTCGAAGGCGGCACCGGACGTCTTCGTCGCGAAGTCGTAGTCGACGAACGGGTCGTTGTCGCCGGTGCAGAACGGCCAGCCGAAGTTGCCCGGCTTGGTGACCCGGGCGAACTCGACCTGTCCGGCCGGTCCGCGCTTGGGATCGGCCGCGCCCGCGTCGGGCCCGTAGTCACCGACGTACACAATGCCGGTGGCCTTGTCGACGCTGAAGCGGAACGGGTTGCGGAAGCCCATCGCGTAGATCTCGGGACGGGTCTTGTCCGTGCCCGGCGCGAACAGGTTGCCGTCCGGAACGGTGTACGAGCCGTCGTCGGCGACCTTGATCCTCAGGATCTTGCCGCGCAGGTCGTTGGTGTTGCCCGAGGTGCGCCGGGCGTCGAACGCCGGGTTGCGGTCGGGGCGCTGGTCGATGGGGGTGTAGCCGTCGGAGGCGAACGGGTTGGAGTCGTCCCCGGTGGACAGATACAGGTTGCCCTGGGCGTCGAAGTCGATGTCGCCGCCGACGTGGCAGCAGATGCCGCGCGACGCCTTGACGTCGAGGACCTTCTTCTCGCTGGCCAGGTCGAGGGTGCCGTCCTCCTTGAGGACGAAGCGGGACAGCCGGTTCACTCCGTCGAACTTGGCGAAGTCGGCGGCGGTCCCGGTCTCGGGGGCGTCGCCCGCGGGGGTGTCCAGCGGGGGTGCGTAGTAGAGATAGATCGCCCGGTTCTCACTGAACTTCGGGTCGATGCCGACGCCCTGGAGTCCTTCCTCGTCGTGCGAGTAGACGGGGATGACACCGGAGACCTTGGTGTTGCCGGCGCTGTCGGTGATCCGCAGCTCGCCGTTGCGCGAGGTGTGCAGCACGCTGCGGTCGGGGAGCACGGCCAGCGACATGGGCTCGCCGGTCTCGGCCGCGCCCTTGGCGAGGGTGACCTGCTGGAAGTCCTCGGCCGCCGCGTCGGTGGCGGCCGGCGAGGACGGTCCTGCCGCGGCGGCTCCGGGCGAGGCGCCCAGGGCGAGGGTGGCCGCCGCGAGCAGCCCGCCGGTGAGCAGCGCGAGGGATTTACGGACGCGGAGCCGCGTTCTGCTCCTGCTTCTGGTTCTGTGCACGAGTGTCCTCCGGAGAGTGCCGGTTGTACGGGCGGGTGCTGCCGTGCCGTTCTGCGCGGGGACTGCCGCGCAGGTCATGCGGGGCCGGTGGGGCGCCGGTGACCGAAGTCATGTCATGAACACGTTGGGGACGGTAGACCTGTTCGTCCGGGACGGAAAGCCCTTACGCAGCGGTCTTGTCGAACTTTTTCCCGCGTCAGGACAAAGCGGGGTGAGGGCAGGGGTGAGCGCGGGGTGGCGGCGGGCCCTCGCCCGCCCCGCCCCTTCCGAACCGGGGGCTCCGCCCCGGACCCCGG
>NZ_FMDF01000155.1 GCF_900091955.1 Streptomyces sp. Ncost-T10-10d | reverse complement strand
TCGGCGTGCGCGGCCCCTGAGCAGCAGCGCTCAGGGGCCGCGCGACGGTTGTGCGCCCACGGCGTCGGGGTGGAGCAGCCCTGGTGTTCGGCAGCCACCCGGCGGCGACTACTCCATGGGATAGATGTCCCCGCTCGCCATGCCGCTGACCTGATCGCTCTCCGCTTCGAGCCTGCGGGCCTTCTCCTTCAGGCGTTGGCTTTCCTTGGGGTCGGTGGTGCGCTCGGCTGCGTCCTTGAGATCCTTCGCCTTGGCGCGCATCTGCCTCACGCGACCGCGATATTCTTCCGATTCGCTCATGATCACTCCTTGGATCTGCGGGCGGAGCGGGCGCCACCACGGATCAGGCTTTTCCGGAGCAGCGCACTCCAGGCAGTCACCCACTGTTGCGCCCGGCGCAGCAGAGGGTCATCCGCCGGCCCGTCGTCCCGGGCGGCGACGCCGCTCGGGACGCGGTTTCCCACCTCCAGAGTAGGCAGGATGCGCCTGACGTGGGCCTTCACCGCGCTCTCGCTCATCCGCAGCCCCCCACCCGGGCCCCGGCCGGCCCATCAGCCTCGGGACCGGCGCCGGGGACAGCGGGATGCGAGGGCGCCCGCCCAGTGGGCGTCCGCGCTCAGGAAGCCGAGTCCGATCGCCAGCATCCAGGAGTCCTTGGCCAGCGGGGTGCCGTTCCGGGTGGGCCGCAGGCTGCCGGGCTCCCGCATCCCCGGGACCCGCAGGTACAGGCCGAGCAGGCCGCTGGAGAACCCTGTCAGCACCAGTCCGGCCAGTCGGGTCGGCACGAAGGGGCAGAGGAGGGTTCCGCCGACCGTCATCTCCGTCAGACCGAGCAGCCGGGTGAACCGCTTGGCCTCGATCCTTTTGAGGAACGGGTAGGCAATACAAGCCATGCCGTGCACGCCCTGGGCCGTCTCCTCGTCCGCTTTCAGCTTGCCCAGGCCGGAGTTCAGGATGAACGCACCGGTGGCAAGGCGAGGGGGCACATCGCGCGGTTCGAGTGTGGTCATCATGAGAGCCTCCGTCGATCCGGTACTCGGCCCCTCGTCGAGCTTAGCCAGAAGGCGCCGGGGACGCTTCACGTGGAGTGCCGACCGGCCGCGTCCGGTGCCGATTCAACTACGAGGTGGGGCTGACAGCCGCTGCCGACGCGTTACCCGTCACCGTGACCTCCTGCCCCTGGCCCGTCGTCTGCGAAGCGGTGCTCAAGCAGCTTCCGGACGACGTATCGGTGACGGTGGGAAAGCTGCCCGTGTAGTCGACGCCGGCCTCGGTGCCGACCGGCTTGCCGTATGTCACGGTGACGCGCCGGCCGCACCCGGCCGTGAGGTAAGGCTCGATGAATCCTTGATCGGCGCTCCCGAACCGGCCCGAGGCCGACGGAAGGCCGAAGCTGCCGATGTGCGCCACGGGCGTTCCGGTCGTCGTCTCGACGACGTCTTTGGACATCCTCCCGGTACGGGCAATGTCGACTTCTGTTGATCGCGGAGCAACCTCGGACACGCCACTGCCGTCTTGATCCACAGCAAGGCGGTTCGCCGCAGGCGACAAGCCACGTCCGCCCCCCACGAGTGCCCGGGTCCGATCGCCGGACAACTATGCACTTTACGTATACACGATATGTATAGTTGCTCTGCTACCGCCCGGTCGCACGCGAAAGGCTCCCATGCACAGCAAGGCACTGGCGCCCGAGTACCAAGGCGCCCTCACCAAGATGTCGGTGAACTCCTCACTCACGGATGTACTGGCAGAAGGATTACGTCACTTGAGGGAGGCCGAACACAGCGGCTCGCAGCAGGAAGTGGCGCGATGCGGGCTCGCGGTCGCCGAGGCGCATCGCAGGCTCGGCAACGTGAAGGAAGCCGATCAGGCGTGGAAGGCCAGCTACCGGGCCGCACGCTCGGCCGGTGACCTGGGGGCTATGGCCTGGGCGCTGTGGAGCGGTGGGACACTCGCCCGCCAGCGCGGTGAACTCAGGCTCGCTTTCAGGCTGTTGGGGCTCGCGGCCGACATGGGGAAACGCGGCGGGGATATCGTCGCCCGCGGCTACTCCCTCGCCGGCCTTGCGGAGACCGGGCGAATACAGGGCGACTACCGGACCGTCGCCGTCCTGCACGAACAGCTGCTCGCCGAGGCGCGCGCCCGTGGCGAGGCGCGCCACACCGTGTGGGCGCTGGAGGGCATCGCACAGATCCACCGCAACACCGGATCGCTCGACAGTGCCCTGGCCATGTTCGAGGAAGCGGCGCAGTTGGCCGGGAATGCGGACGACCGACGTGGCCGAGCGTGGGCCCTGCGCGGCATGGCCGACATCATCTCCCTGCGGGACGACGATCCGGAGCGTGCCCTGGCCCTGCTCACGGAGGCCGAACTCACCTGCCGTGAGATGAAGTTGTCCAGTGCGCTCGCGTACAACCACAAGATGCGCGCCAACGTGCTCTTCCGCGCCGGCCGTTACGAGGAGGCGCGCCAGGTCTACGAGGAAGCACTTGCCGAGTTCCGCGCCATGTCCGAACCTCGCGGTGAAGCGCTGGCCCGGCTCGGTCTCGTCAAGTCGCTCGCCCGGCTCGGCCGCGACCCGAACGAGACCGCCGCCGATCTCGGCGAGTTGCGCCACACCCTGAGCCGGATCGGCCTGCTCAACGCCCGGGACATGGTGGACAAGGCGTACGCCGAACTCGGTGTGACACCGGTCGGTGGGGAGACGGACGACGAAAGCGCACGACGATGACACCACCACCCGTAACCCACCGGGCCACGGCACCGCAGATCCTCGCCCGCTGTCGCGACCTCGTACGCCCGGCGCTTGCACAGGCCGTGCAGCGTCTGCACCCGTGGCACGCGGAGATGGCCGCCTTCTCCCTCGGGTGGGACACGGCGGACGGCAGACCCGTCACGGGCTCACAGGGCAAGGGGGTGCGCCAGGCTCTCGCGCTGCTGAGTGCCGAGGCCGCCGGCGCCCCTGCGGACGACGCCGTCGTCGGCGCGGTCGCCGTCGAGCTGGTCCATGTCTTCTCCCTCCTGCACGACGACATCATGGACGGCGACGAGACGCGCAGACAGCGCGCCACCGTCTGGAAGGTGTACGGGACCGGCCCCGCGATCCTCGCCGGGGACGCGCTCTTCGCCCTGGCTGTACAGACTCTGGCCGACGCTCCGGGCGTGCACAGTGCGGCAGCGGTCCGGCATCTCGCCGGAACACTGGCCGACCTGGTGCGCGGTCAGGCCGAGGACCTGCTCTTCGAGTCCCGGCCCTGGACCGGACCCGAAGCGGTGCAGCCGCACGAGTACCGGTGGATGGCCGAGCACAAGACCGGCGCGCTGCTCGGCTGTGCGGCAGGCCTGGGCGGGGTCCTGGCCGGAGCCCCTGCCACGACCGTCGACGCCCTCACCGGGGCCGGTCGGCACCTCGGGGTGGCATTCCAGGCCGTGGACGATCTTCTGGGGATCTGGGGAGATCCGCAGGTCACGGGCAAACCCGTCCACAGTGATCTGCGCCGGCTGAAGAAGACGTACCCCGTCCTCGCGGCCCTGGCCACGGACCACCCCGCTGCCCGGCGCCTCGCCACGCTCCTCGGCACCGGCAACCCGCTCGACCGCACCGCCACCCGGCGGGCAGCCGACCTCGTCGAAGAAGCCGGTGGACGCGCCGCGACACTGGCCGAAGCCCACCAGCAACTGGAGAGCGCCCGCCGCAGCCTGGACGGCGTTCCGCTGGCCCCGGCTGCGCTCGGTGAAATCCTCGCGCTTCTCCCGTTCTTCGTCGACCGCACGATGTGAACCGACGCGGGACCCCGACCGGGTCACCACTCCCCCGGCTCCCCGTCGATGCCAGGGGGCCGGCACCCTGCACATCCTGAATCGCGGCGGAGAGCTGACGGGCCCCCGCGCCCACCGGGGCCCCTTTACTCCTCGATGGCCCCACCGGTCCGCCGGAGATGCTGCCGAAAGGTGTACGACGGATCGGCCGCGCGCTGTGCCAGATAGTCATCGAAGGACGTCTGCTTGCGCAGTGTCTCGCCCGCCCTGATCCTGCGGGCCTGTTCACGCTCGGTCTGCCGGATCGTGTGCGCCGTCGCGAGCACTTCTTCGACATGCTCGGCCGGAACGAACAACACGCCGTCCTCGTCGCCGAAGACGATGTCATCTCCGCTCACCAGGTGCGGGCCGAACCGGGCCGTGGTCAGAGCCTCCGGTTCCCGCTCGTCCAACCGGACAGGACCGGGCGGGTAGTTGCCGTAGCTGAACACGGGAAGGCCGATCTCCACCAGTTCCGGGGTGTCGCGGTGCAGCCCCCACACCACAAGGGCCGCCACGCCCGCCGCTCGGGCCTCGAGTACCGCGAGATCTCCGATACACGCCTCGTCCGACCGGCCGCCGTTGTCGATGACCAGCACGTCACCCTGCCCGGTCTTGCCGAACGCCTCCAGGAACACGTCCACGCTGCCGTAGTGCCGCACCGGCAGTGCCCGGCCCGCGATCCGGTGTCCTGAGATCACCGCTCCGATACCGGATGGTGCGACACGCAGCGGCACATCGACACGGAGGCAGGCATCGGCCACGAGTGGTGTGGACAGGTCATCGAAAACCTTCAGCATGGTGTTCTCCCAGGCACGGTGCGGTCGTCGCCCGTCGGCGGCACGCGAATACAACAGCGACGCAGGAGCACGATGCTACTGGCGTGGTCTCAACGCGTCGACGGGCCGCGTCAGCCGGTGAGCCGGGCGATGAGGGCTTGCGCAACAGTTGCCGGGGCCTTCGCCAGGGCGTTGCGGCAGAGCTCGCCGTCGGGGCCGAGCAGTGTGCGGATGCGCTGACCGGCTTCTTGGCGGGCATCGGTGCGGTCGTTCATTTGGCGTCGTGGAAGACGAGGCCGAGGGTGCGGCGCCGGCCGGAGCGGACGGTGCTGACTCCGTGCCGCACGGATGTGGTCGACCAGCCGCGTTTGGAGGCGACCGGCCGGTCGCGGGTGGTGAAGACCAGCCCGTGCCCCTGGGGAAGGACGGTGGCCGATCCCCGGGACTGGGCGCGGGGGCGCTGCTCGGTCATGAGGAACTCGCCACCGGTGTAGTCGGTGCCCGGTGCGTCGAGTCCGATGACGACCTGGAGCGGGAAGAGCATGTCGCCGAAGACGTCGCGGTGCAGGGCGTTCCAGTCTCCGGCACCATAACGCAGGAGGATCTGGGAGGACTTGGACTGCCCGGCCGCGTGACACATGTCGAGCCATTCCTCCAACTCGTCCGGCCAAGGGGCGGGCTTTCCCGATCTGTCGGCCCAGGCACGGGCGATCGGGAGCAGGTGCGGATAGAACGCCTCGCGCAACTCCCGGACCACCTCGGGCAGATCGTGGGTGAAGTAGCGGTACTGGCCGGAGCCGAATCGGTGGCGGGCCATGTCGACGGTTGAGCGGAAGCGTTCGGTCTCGTCGTACTGCCCGGCGAGCTCGCGGCACCGGTCATGGGTGAGAAGCTGTCCGGTCAGCGCACTGCCGTATGCGTCGACCTCGTCGGTGAGTACCGCCCAATCGGTGGCGTCGACCAGGTCGCTCGCGGTTCGGGCCGGGCGTGTTGTGTCGATCACGGGTCTCGTTCCTCGATATGCGGTGGGCAACGGGCGAGGTCGTGGGCGTCGCCTTCGTGGCGCAGCCGTTGCCTGCCGGAAACTGGCGGATGGATTCAGCGGGCGTTGTGAAAGATGAGGCCCAAGGTATTGCGTCGCCCGGATTCAACGGCTCCGGTGCCGTGCCGTACAGGGTGCCGGCGATAGCCGTTCCTGCCACGCACCGGCCGATGGCGGACCGGGAAGATCATCCCTTGGCCCAGCTCCGGCTTGACGACAACGGCCTTCGACTGAGAGCGGGGGCGCTGTTCGACAAAGACGTTCTCCCCGCCCGTGAAGTCCTGGCCCGGCCGGTTCAGCATGATCGCGATCTGCAGCGGGAACACGACGTCGCCGTAGATGTCCTGATGCAGGCAGGCGTAGTCACCCTCCCCGTAGGTGAGGATCAGCGGAGTAGGGCGGTTCTGGCCGTTGGCGGCGCACTCCTCGGTGAGTTCCGCAAGCGTGTCGGGGAAGGTGCGTTCACCCAGCATCGGCGCCCATTGGTTGGCCATCCACGCCATCGGCGGGTAGAGGCTCTCGCGCAGCGCCTGCACCAGCGGTGGGAGTGGGTTCGCGTAGTACTTGTAGGTGCCGCGGCCGAAGTTGTAGCGCTGCATCACCACCGTGCTGCGGAACATTCCTTTCTCGTCGAACGTGCCGATGAGTTCCTCGCACAGCTCGCGGCTGAGCAGGGGCGGGGTGAGCGCAACACCGCGCTCGTTCAACTGCCCGTACAGAGCAGGCCAGTCCAGCTCGCTCAATGCGGGCAGGTCCTTGTCGTAGGGAACGTGCGGTGCCTCACCGGTCCGGGGTATGTCACCGAACATCGTCGGGGCGACGGCGGAGTGGTTCATGGTGTCTTCCTCGGTGGTGTGTTGTCGTCGCAGCGGCCGGCGTCCGGCAGACGCCTCGACGGCGCGGGTGCGTGCGGCTTCACAGCCTGCGCACTGTCGCGGCGGCGCAGCCGAAAGCCCTCGACGATCAATGCTGGCTGCCCCCGGGCAGCAAGTCTGGCGCTATTCGGACATTGCGCTACGGCTCGTGTGCTGCGAGCAGCCCGAGGCTCGTGTCCACCGCGTCGACGGACCGGGCGAACGACTGAAGCGGCTCAGAGCCCCAGCATCGACTTGTCGAGCACGCCGCCCACCGCACCGTAGAAGCTGCACTTGATGGAGTGCCCGGATCTCCTTCGAAACACAAAGCCTGCGAGGAACAAGGCGACGAAGAGTCCCCCGATGACCACAGCCACTACGGGGCCGTAGATGACACACCCGAAGACAAGCACCACCAGCCAGATGATGACGGGGAGCAGAGAACCACGGAGCACGATGCCGAAGCTGATCGGAACCGGTCCCTCCCCCAGAAATCGTTCGTTCCACAGATCAATGTGGTTCCGCGTCACGCAGCTCGCACTTGCCATGCACTGATCAGAGCACCCCTCATGCAGTGCGCGCCAGCCGTCTGTCACAACGCCACCGGCAAAAATGGTGTCGGCCGGAGCGGCGTGTCGGCATCGGGCCTCGCCTTCAGGCCGAGCCTAGATCCAGTTCGCCCAGCCGAAGGAGAACAGATACGCCCGCCGGGTCGCTTCCCGTCCGCGGGCGCCTCGAAGGCGCATGACCGCCAGTGTCACAAGGAACAGTGCGGCAAAGGCGCCCGCCACAAGGGCACCGGCTACAGGCCCTGCGAGCCGGCCAACGACCGTACTCACAACGACTACGGTCCCCAGACCGAAATGCGCGGCAGGGAGGTCTGCCCGCGCTGCCTCCCGCAAGTCCCTGCGCACCGCCCGGATATCGGAGTCGTACCGCTCGCGCGCCCGTTCCGGGTCGGCAGCGGGACCCTCGGGCCACTGCGTCATCTTCCCCCCGTTCCGACTGCCAGATCCTGACAGTGCCGCAGGATCATCATGCCTGAGACCGACCGGCACATGGGGGG
>NZ_FMDF01000076.1 GCF_900091955.1 Streptomyces sp. Ncost-T10-10d | reverse complement strand
GCGGGTGAGCAGTTCGTCCATCGAAAGTCCGAGCGCCCCGGCCAGCGCCGCGACGGTGAAGAAGGCGGGGTCGGGGGCACGGCCGGTCTCGATCTTGCGCAGCGTCTCGGCGGAGATTCCGGCACTCGCCGCGATCTCGACCATGCTGCGCCCGCCACGCGCCTCGCGGAGCAGCGCTCCGAGGCGTTCGCCGCGGCGGCGTTCTTCCGGGGTCAGGGGGGTTCGTACCATGTCGGCATTCTAATACCGCTGCGACCGGTATAGTAATTGGCGTGACGGAGCTCAAGAAAGACAGTCATGTCCCCGTCAAGAGCAGGGAGGGTTCCTCGTGCAGGCTGCACGAGGAACCCTCCCTATGCGTAACTTTATTGACGTACCGTCACGGCTGTCCGCTCGGCGTCACGACCATGGCCGAACCTCCGCCCCGGCGCACCTTCTCCGCAGCCGCCAGCCACCGTCCGTCCGGCAGCCGCTGCACACCCGTCGCCGCCCCGATCTCCGGGTTCAGCTTGAAGACATGCCCCAGCGATTCCAGTTCCGCCCGCACAGGACTGTTCCACAGCCCCGGTTCGATCTCCGTCGTCGCCGAGTTGCGCTGGCTGGCACGCGGCGCCGCGATGGCGTCGACCAGCGGCAGCCCCCGGTCGACCTTGCCGATGAGCGACTGCAGCACGGTCGTGATGATCGTGGCACCACCCGGCGAGCCCAGGGCCAGCACCGGCTCACCGTGCTTCAGCACGATCGTCGGCGAGATGGACGAGCGCGGCCGCTTGCCCGGACCCGGCAGATTCGGGTCGTGGACCGCCGGGCCGGCGGGCGCGAACGAGAAGTCGGTCAGCTCGTTGTTGAGCAGATAGCCGCGCCCCGGCACGGTGATGCCGCTGCCGCCGGTCTGCTCGATCGTCAGCGTGTACGCGACGACGTTGCCCCACTTGTCGGCCGTCGTCAGATGTGTGGTGTTCTCCCCCTCGTACGTCGTCGGGGCGGCCGTGCCGCCGGACTTGCAGTCGGCCGGGTGGCCGGGGTCTCCCGGCGCGAGCGGGCTGGTGAGCACCGCATCGTCCTTGATCAGGCATGCCCGCGAGTCCGCGAACCGCTGGCTGAGGAGCCCCTGCGTCGGTACGTCCTCGAACGCGGGGTCGCCGACCCATCGCCCGCGGTCCGCGAACGCGATCCGGCTCGCCTCGATGTAGCGATGCAGATACCGCGCCTCGCTCGCCTTCGAAAGGTCCGTGGATTCCAGGATGTTGAGCGCCTCGCCGACGCTCGTACCGCCGGACGAGGAGGGTGCCATGCCGTACACGTCGAGGCCGCGGTAGCCGACCTTCGTCGGAGCCTGCCGCAGCGCCCGGTAGGACCGCAGGTCCTTGGCCGTGAGGTCGCCGGAACGCACGACCCGGGTGGCCTTCGGGTCCACGGGCGGGTTGCGTACGGTCCGCACGACATCGTCGGCCAGCTCGCCCTTGTACAGCTCATCGATGCCCTTGCGGCCCACCTGTTCGTACGTACGCGCCAGATCGGGGTTCTTGAACACCGAGCCGACCACCGGCAGTTGTCCGCCCGGCAGGAAGAGTTTCCGGCTCGCCGGGAAGTCGGCGAACCTGGCCTGATTCCCCTCGGTCTGCGAGCGGAACGTGCTGTCGACGACGAAGCCGTCCTTGGCCAGCCGCTCGGCCGGCTTCAGCACCTGCCGCAGCGACTTGCTTCCCCAGGTGTCGAGCGCGGTGTCCCAGGTGGCCGGGGTGCCGGGGGTGCCCACGGCCAGTCCACTGGTGACGGCGTCGGCGAAGGCGAGCGGCTTGCCGTTTTCCAGGAACAGCGAGGAGTCCGCGCTGCGCGGTGCGGTCTCCCGGCCGTCGATCGTCTCCACGGTGTGCTTCCTGGCGTCGTAGTAGACGAAGTAGCCGCCACCGCCGAGACCTGACGAGTAGGGCTCGGTGACACCGAGCGCCGCCGCGGTCGCCACCGCTGCGTCCACCGCGTTGCCGCCCTTGCGGAGCACCTCGATACCGGCGGCCGAGGCATCCGCGTCGACGCTGGCGACCGCCCCTCCGTAACCCACCGCGACAGGCGACTTGGGCGGCGGTGCGGTCGGTGGTACAGACGAGGACGGGGCGGCTGCCACAACCGTGACGACAGCGGCGAAGACAACCGGCAACGACACATTCCGCGCGACGAGACGTCGCATGCGCACCTCCAGTGAAGGATTGTCCGCCGCAGGGTAACGCCGCCGCGCCCACCTCGTCAGGACCGCCGTGAACCCGGGGCCGATCGCCCGCTAGCGTCGCCGATGTGACACGGGCCGCGCAGACCCCCGTACCCGCACCGCGCAACTCGCACCGGGCGACGGGCTGAGCCTCTGTCGCGAAGGCAGGAAGCCGGCCGTCAGACGGAGCAGCGGGCCGGCCCGATGACACCGTCGGTTCCGGTCACCTTCACCGCCGCCTTCCGGTCTGCGGTGCGGGCCTGCGCGGCCGTGCAGATCAGCTGCTGCCGGGCGACCTCGGAGAGTTTCGTGACGGCGGTGTTCACCCGGACCGACACGCCGTCCGGCCCCAGAGTCAGACTCAACGCGCCTCGAATGTACGGAAGTTCGGTACGCAGGCCCGCCTCGGCCTCGGCCTTTGTGGGACCGTCGAAGAGCATGGCGATCGCCTTGTCGGAGCCCCGCCACACGTGCTCCGTGCCCGAGGATTCGCCTTCCACCGGCAGGGCGAACGGCCTTACGACGGGCATCAGCCGGTTCGCGGACGACGAGGACACGAAGTAGAGCAGGGTGCCCTGGCTCCCCGGCGCCACATCCACGGTCGCCGGATCGCCGACCTCGACGACATCCGTCGCCTGTATCCCGCACCCGTTCGCCAGCAGCACGAGAGGCAGCAGGGCGCCGAACGCGCGTACGCGTCTCACTGTCCCTCCTGCGGTAGTTCCACGGTCAGGACCGCGCCGCCCGCTGGTCCGTTGGCGGCGCGCACGGTGCCGCCGTGCAGCCGTACGTTCTCCTGGGTGATCGCCAGGCCGAGCCCGCTGCCCGCCGACCGGGTGCGGGCCGCGTCGGCCTTGTAGAACCGGTCGAAGATGTGCGGCAGCACGGCGGGGTCGATCCCTGGCCCGCTGTCCGCGACTTCGGTCACCAGCCAGTGAGCCGCACCTCGCCGCTCGGTCCTCAGCCGGACGGTGACGGGCTGCGCACCGTGCCGCAGGGCGTTGCCGACCAGGTTGGCGACGACGATGTCGAAGCGGCGCGGGTCGAGCATCGCCCTTATCCCGTCGGGCAGTTCGGTTCGGACCTGGTCCTCCCAGTGCCTGCCCTGCAGGGTCTTGCGGATCGTCTCGGCGACGTCGACCTCGTCCAGGTGGAGATCCGCGGCCTTCGCGTCGAAGCGGGAGATCTCCATCAGATCCTCCACAAGGGTGGCGAGCTTCCCGGTCTCGGCGCTGATCAGCCGGACGGCCGCCGCGGTGTCCGCGTTCAGCTGGGCGGCGTCCTCGTCGAGCACCTCGGTGACGGCGAGCATCCCGGCGAGCGGGGTGCGCAGCTCGTGCGAGACGTCCGAGGCGAACCGTCTGGCCCGCGCCTCCGCCCGCTGGAGCTCCTCCACCGACTCCTGGAGCTTGGTCGACGACTCGTTGAACGTCCACGCGAGTTCGGCGAGTTCGTCGGAGCCCTTGACCTCGATACGGGTGTCGAGCTCGCCCCGGCCGATGCCGGCGGCGGCCCGCCGCAGATCGCGTACCGGGCGCAGCACGCTGCGGGCGGCGAGCAGGGCGGGCACCAGCGCGATCAGGAGGGCGGGCAGGGCGCCGTCGCGGGCCGCGGTGACCATGGCGCTGACATTGGCCTCCTCGCTGGAGAGCGGCATCACGGCATAGAGGACGAGCCCGGTGGGCTGGCGTCCGTCGCCCCGGTCGAAGACTGCGGGCATCCCGATGGTCAGCCAGGGCTTGCCATTCTTGACGACCCGTTGGAAGGAGCCGTGCGCGTCTCCACGTGCGGCGTCGCGCAGTGCGGGCGTGATCACGCCGGAGGTGGGCTGATCCGTCGAGGAGACCCGGGTCTTGCCGTACTCGGCGAAGACGAACCAGGTGTGCGGCTTGCCCTCCCCGGCGAGGGTCTGGCAGGTCCGCCGCAGCTGCTCCGGGTCCACCGGAAGGGTCACCGCCTGTGCGGCGATCCGGTCGCGGAACTGGGCGACGGCCGTGTCCTGCGCCTGCTGGAGGATGGCGGAGCGGGCCTCCCGGTAGGTCAGGGTCGCGGTGGTGACGACGCTGATCGCCGCGACCAGGAGGAAGGCGCCTATGAGACGGGTCCGCAGTCCGAACCGTGCGGCGAAGAGCTTCATGCGAGCGGTCCGAAGCGGTAGCCGAAACCGCGGACGGTCTGGATGTAGCGCGGGCTGCCCGCCACGTCCTCGATCTTCTGCCTCAGCCGCCGTACACAGGCGTCGACCAGGCGCGCGTCTCCGTGGTAGCTGTGCTCCCAGACGTATTCGAGGAGCTGCTGCCTGCTGAAGACCTGCTCGGGCGAGGCCGAGAGGTGGAGCAGCAGCTTCAGTTCGGAGGGCGCGAGCAGGATGCGCCGCCCCGCCTTGGCGACGGAGAGCCCGGCGCGGTCGACGGCCAGTTCGCCGTGGAATTCGATGCCGACGCGCCCCGCGGGTTCGGCGAGCCTGCGCAGTACGGCGCGGATTCGGGCCTCTATCACTTCGGTACGAGCGGGCTTGACGATGTAGTCGTCGGCGCCGGCCTCCAGCCCGACGACCACGTCGAAGTCGTCACCGCGCGCCGTGAGCATGATGATCGGCAGCTGGCTGGTCTCCCGTATCAGGCGGCAGACCTGGACCCCGTTCATTCCGGGGAGCATCAGATCGAGAAGCACCAGATCGGGCCGGAACTCCCCCAGCGCGGCCAGCCCCTCCTCACCCGTTTCGACGGCCCGCAGCTCATGACCGCGCCGCCGCAGCCCCAGCTCGACCCCTTCCCGTACGGAGGGGTCGTCTTCGATCAGCAACACGCGAGGCATGGCAGCAGTATCCCAGCGATCAAGGAATGGATTCGAACCGGTGGCCGGACTGTGCGCCGGGGCTCACGCCCGCCGCAGCCGCCCCCGGCCCGCCGCGATCACGGCGCTGATCTCCCGTAGCCGCAGCGGCCGTGCCAGCAGCGCCACCGTGAGCAGGAGTACGACAGCACCCGCCCCCACGGCAGCGAAGTCCCCGGACCCCTCGCAGGCGCGAGCGGCCAGGTATCCCAGCAGCCCGGCGGGCACACACGCCACCGCCAGCCGGAGCTGCGCCCACAGCCCGGGCGAACGCATCAGTGAGGGCCGGGCGGCATCGCCGCCGGAAACCCTGCGGTGCAGCACATACGCGGTGACGCCGAAGCCCGCGAACAGTGCCACGGTGTACGCCCCGGCCATCCCGGTCACGGCCCAGCGGACCGGCAGCAGCAGATACGCGGCGATCGAGAGCCCGGCGTTGAGCGCCGCGATCACCAGATTGAGGAGGAACGGGGTGCGGGTGTCGCTCATCGCGTAGAACGCGCGGGAGAGCACGTACTGCCCGGAATAGGCGATCAGCCCCGGCGCGAACGCCATCATCATCCCCGCCATCACGGCAATGTCCGCGTCGCCGGTGCGCCCGTATCCGTACACGGCCCCCATCACCCACGGTGCCAGCGCGAACAGCAGGGCCACCGCGGGGACCACGACCGCGGCCGAGGTGCGCAGGGCGTACGAGACATCGCGCCGGACACCCGTCAGGTCGTCGTCGGCCGCCGCCCGGCTCATCCGGGGCATCAGCGCGGTGACGAGCGAGACGGTCACGATGCCGTGCGGCACCACCCACAACTGAAAGGCGTAGCTGTACGCGGTGTAGCCGACGCCGCCCGGCACATGCTGTTCCGCGGCGTGCTGACCGGTGGCGGTGGAGAGCCGGGTGACCACCCAGTAGGCGATCTGGTTGGTAGCCACGAGCATGACGAGCCAGCCGGCCGCGCGCAGCGGCCGGGTGAGACCGCTGCCCCGCCAGTCGAACCGCGGCCGCCAGCGGAACTTCGCGGCGCGCAGCGCGGGCACCAGGGCGAGCGTCTGCACCGCGATCCCGGCGGTCGTCCCCCAGCCGAGCCACTGGGCCTGCGTCGAAGTCAACGTACCGTCGGAGCCTGCCGCGACGGCCAGATAGATCCCGAACACCGCAATGATCACCACGTTGTTGAGGACCGGGGTCCACATCATCGCGCCGAACCGGTCGCGGGCGTTGAGCACTTGCCCCAGGAGGGTGAACAGCCCGTAGAAGAGGATCTGCGGCAGGCAGTAGCGGGCCAGAGCGATGGTGAGGTCGGCCTGTTCGCCGTGGTAGTCGGGGGCGTAGACCGAGACGATCCACGGGGCGCCGACGACCGTGAGAGCGGTGAGGGCGAGGAGCCCGATCGTGCAGATGGTGAGCAGCCGGTCGGTGTACGCGGCGCCCCCGTCGGTATGGTTCCTGGCGGCCCGCACCAGCTCGGGGACGAAGACGGCGTTGAGCGCGCCGCCGATGAGCAGTGTGTAGAGGATGTTGGGCACGGTGTTGGCGACGGTGTACCCGTCCGCCTGGAGTCCGGTGCCGAGCGCGGCGACGACGACCGCCGAGCGAATGAAGCCGGTCGCCCGGGAGACGATGGAGCCGGACGCCATGACGGCGCCGCTGCGCAGCACCGAGCCGGACTTGCGCTCTACGGCCTTCGCGGAGGCCGCCTCGGTGGCCGTCATCGGCGCGCCAGGTACGCCTGGAACGCACGGTACAAGGTGTTGTTGGCAGCTCCGCCCACCGATGTCTCCCACTCTCCGAGGGTCTCGACGACCTGGCCTCCGGTGCCGAGCTTCCAACGGAGCAGCCCGAAGGGGCGGTCGTCGGGGTCAAGGGTGGAGGGTACCCCGCGCATGTCGTGCACATCGGCCCCGAGCCCATGGGCGTCGAGCATCATCTTCCACTGCAGCGCGTTGCTGGGACGGACCTCGCGGCGGTGGTCGGCGGAGGCGCCGGTCTGGTACCAGACCCGCCGGCCGGTGCTGATCATGGTGTGGGCGGCCAGGATCTCGCCTTGATGGACGGCCAGATAGAGCTTCATCCGGCCGGGATGTTCGGCATTGAGTACGGCGTACTGCTGTTGGTAGTACGCGAGGGAGCGGCCGAGCCGGAAGCCGTCGCGCTCCTCGGTGATCCGCAGCAGGCGGTGGAATGCCGGCAGTTCGGCCGCGCCGCCGATGACGATCCGCACCCCGGCCTTCTGGGCCTTGCGTACATTGCGGCGCCACTCCTGGTTGAGTCCCGACCACAGTTCGCCGGGAGTCCGTCCGGCGAGCGGCACCTGGAAGACATAGCGCGGCTGTGCGTCGGCGTCCCCTCCCCCGTCGCCGCCGCACCGGCGCCAGCCGCGGGCCCGGAGCCGTTCGGCGACGGCCGTGCCGAGCGGGTCCACCTCCGTCGCGAGTACGTCGCTGACCTTGCGGCCGGGGCCGGTTGCGGCCTTCAGGCGGGCGGTGTCCCAGCGGCGGTACGCCGGCGAGGGGCCGATCCGTACGGCGAAGGCACCGGACTTCCGCAGGTGCGCCATGAGCGGCCGCAGCCAGCGGTCGATGTCGGGGTCGGCCCAGTCGGCGACCGGCCCCTCGGGCAGGTACGCGAAGTATTTGCGGGTTCCCGGGAATTGCCGGTAGAGCACCAGCGCGGCCCCGGCCAGTTCGGCCGAGTCGCTGTGCCAGCCGACCATTTCGGAGGTCCATCGGTCCTTCACCGAGGCCCAGGACGGATACTGCAGAAAGCTTGCCTCCGTACGGGTGGACACGAACGCCCGGTGCTCGGCGGCGGTCAGGCTGCGTATCCGTAGCTCGTGGTCATGGCTGCGGTCTCCGGTCGCGAGCAGCGCTGACATGTTCGTGGCCCTCCCTGGTCCGCCCCGTTGTCGGCTCTGCGGGGCTGCACAGGATGCTCACAGCGGTCCGTGACGGAGCCGAGCGGCGAATGTGACCGGACGATGACCGTTGCGCTGCGGTCCATGTCACACAGGGGATTTCCCGGTTTTCGGCCGATTTGCGGAACCTATCGTCGGGTGCATACCTCTCCACCGACGAGAAGCAATGCCTTGGAGGTTTTTCCGTTGATCTCTGCACGCCGGCGCATACGCCGTACCGCCCCGCTCGGCCGCCCGGTCCGGCTCACCCTGATCGCGGGTACCGCGGTGCTCGGCGCCACGCTCACCGCCTGTTCCGGCGCGTCCGCATCGGACTCGGGCAAGGGATCGGGACATGTGGCCGGGAAAGCACCGGCGCAGGACACCAAGATCTCGGTGAACCTCCAAGGAGGCGGAGCCACCCCCGGCAAGCCGGTGAAGGTGACCCTCGACAACGGCAAACTGAAGACGGTCACGGTGAGCGCGGCCGAGGGGGACGCGCTCACCGGTCGGATATCCGCCGACGGCAGGACCTGGACGTCGGACCGGCCGGCCGCGCCCGGCACCACGTACAGCGTCGAGGCGAAGGACACCGGGGGCGGCAGCGACAAGGCCGGGTTCACCACCGCCGGGGCCGACAAGGTCAACAAGCTGACACTGGCCCCCGGCAAGAACACCACGGTCGGCATCGCACAGCCCCTGTCGATCGTCTTCGACAACCCGGTGAAGGACAGGGCCGCGGTCGAGAAAGCCCTGAAGGTCTCCACCTCGAACAACACCGAGGGCTCCTGGGGCTGGCTGCAGGACTACTCCGGCAAGGACCGCGTGGACTGGCGGCCCAAGGAGTACTGGAAGTCCGGAACGAAGGTCACGCTCGACGCCGACCTCAACGGAATCGACTCGGGCCCGTCCGGCGGCTGGTTCGTCCGCGACTACAGGACCACCTTCACCATCGGAACCAACCGGGTGGTCAAGGTCGACCTCGACCGTCACCGGCTGGCGCTGAAGCGGGACGGGAAGACCGTCATGGACGTGCCCATGTCGGCCGGCACCCCGGGCGGCGAGAAGGCGTCCTGGCGCGGCACGGCCGTGCTGATGGCCAAGGAGGGCACGATCAACATGCGCTCCGAGACGGTCGGTCTCGGCGACGCCTACGACAAGATGGTCGACTCGTCGATGCGGCTGACCTGGTCGGGGATGTACGCCCACGCGGCGCCGTGGAACGCCGCCTACTTCGGGGTGGCCAACCACAGTTCGGGCTGTGTCGGAATGAGCGACGCCAATGCCGGTGCGCTGTACCAGCAGGTGCGGGTCGGCGACCCGTTCGAGATCACCGGCGCGGACGCCAAGGGCACGGTCGCGGAGGGCAACGGGTACGGGGCGTGGAATGTGACATGGTCCGACTGGCAGGCGAAGAGCGCGCTGAAGTGAGCCGCACGGCCGCGCCGCGCTACTGACACCGCATCCGACAATCGTTGATCTCACGCAACTCACCGACGAGTTACCACGAGCAGGGAGCCAGGGTTTCCGTCGGGTCACTTTGCGTCGACGCGGCACATCCGGGGCGCGGCCGGGCTCCACACCACACTGACCAGCAACAAGGAGAGCGGCACCTTCGTCGCGTATCTCCACGACGAAGGGCCGCTCGGCCTCGGCAAGCTGATCAGCAACGCCCCCTGTACCTTCCACGGGCAGACGCCGGACCGGCCGTTCCCCGTGGACCTGGAGCTGTTCTCCACCGCCTACGATGTCCCGGCCGGTCACCGGCCCACCCTGGTGATCGACACCGTCGACCCGCTGTACATCGAGCACAACCCGGCCGGCTCACAGCTGACCTTCTCCTCGCCCCGGGCGGACCCGTCGTACGTGTCCGTTCCCTTGCGCGAGAAGTGATCACCGGCTGCTGCCGGGCGGGCACTGCCCCTCGGGAACCGTTTCGCAGCGGGTCCCGGCTACTGCACTCCCGGCAGCAGCGTTCCTGGTTCGGCCGGTGCGACCTCCACGGCCTTCGTCTTCGGATTGCGCCGCTCCCGCTTGGCCACCCAGGTCGCGAACCAGGAGAGCAGCATGCACATCCCGATGTAGATCGGCGAGATCACCATCACCACAGGGATGAAGGGGAGATCGTAGTCGAGGTTGGACGCGATGAGCTTGCCGGCGTGGAGGAATTCCTCGTAGGTGATCAGATAGCCGAGCGAGGTGTCCTTCAGCGCCACCACCAGCTGACTGATGATCGTGGGCAGCATGGCACGCACCGCCTGCGGGGCCAGTACGAACGTGATGACCTGTGTCTTGCGCATCCCCAGGGCGTACGCGGCCTCGCGCTGGCCGCGTTCCACCGAATTGATCCCGGTACGGAACACCTCGGCGAGCACCGAACCGTTGTACAGAGTCAGACCGGTGACCAGCGCGGGCAGCGGCTGCACCTTCAGCGCCACGAAGATGAAGAAGATCATCACCAGAACGGGCATGGCCCGGAAGAACTCGACCAGCAGCGTCGAGACCCGGCGCACGACCCGGTGGTCGGAGAGCCGGCCGACGGCGAGCACCGCCCCGAGCACGAGGGAGAGCACGGCGGCGTATGCGAACGCCTTGAGGGTGTTGCCCAGTCCGCGCAGCAGCAGCTTCTGAATGCCCTTGTACTCGAAGGGTGTCCATTTGGCGCTGGTGAACTGTCCGGTGTCGAAGAGCAGATAGATGACCCAGCCGACCAGGGCGAGGATCAGGACCGTCGAGACGGTCCCGTACAAGCGGTGGCGTTTACGGGCGACCGGGCCCGGGATGTCGTAGAGCGCGGTGGCGGACGGCGCGGTGCGCGTGGTCATCGGGCGACTCCCCAGCGCTTCTCCAGCACATTGAAGAGCGCACTGATGGACAGGGTGATGATCAGGTAGCCGACGGCGATCCAGACGAAGGTCCAGATGATGCTGTAACCCAGCTCGTTGAGGGTCTTGTAGGTACCGAGCAGCTCGGTGACGCTGAAGGCCCCGGCGATCGCCGAGTTCTTGGCGAGGGCGATCAGTGTCGAGCCGATCGGCGGGATCACCGTACGGAACGCCTGCGGCAGCACGATGCTGTTCAGCGTCTGACCGAACGTCATACCGAGGCTGCGGGCCGCCTCGCCCTGCCCCGTCGGCACGGTGTTGATGCCGGAGCGCAGCACCTCGCAGATGAACGCGGAGGTGTAGCAGCCGAGCGCGAGGACCGCGAAGACCTTGAAGGGAAGCACCAGGCCGAAGCGTGGCAGTCCGAGCAGCACGGCGAAGAAGAGCAGCGTCAGCGGGGTGTTGCGCAGCACCGTCACCCAGACCGTGCCGAGCACCCGGAGCGAGCCGACGGGAGCCACCCGGCAGGAGGCCATGAAGAAGCCGAGGAGCAGGGCCAGGATCGAGGAGTAGACGGTCAGCTCGACCGTGCCGAGGAAGCCCTTGCCGTAGAGCGAGAGGTTCTGTGTGAGTACGTCCATGGTCAGTGCCCGCCCTCTCAGGTCGCCGGGTAGCGGTCGATGGGCGGCGGAGTCGGCGCGGGCACCCCGGACAGACCGAGTGTGGCCTCGAACGCCCTCTTCCAGTTGCCGTTCTTCTCGTTCGCCTCCAGGGCGTCGTTGAGGGCGAACCGCAGCGCGTTGTCGCTGCGCGGGACGCCGATGCCGTACGGCTCCTCGGAGAACGGCTTGCCCACCACCTTCAGCTCCTTGGGCGCCTTGGCGGCGAAGCCCAGCAGGATCGCGTCGTCGGTGGTGACGGCATCGACCTGGTACGTCAGCAGGTTGTCGACGCAGATCGAGTACGTGTCGTAGGCGACCAGGATCGCCTTCGGGTAGTCGGCGGCGATGCGCTGGTACGGGGTCGATCCGGCCGCCGAGCAGACCGTCCTGCCGGCCAGGTCCTGAGGGCCGTTGATGTCGTGTTCGTCGGTGCGGACGAGCAGCGACTGCCCGGCCATGAAGTAGGGCCCGGCGAAGCCGACGAGCTTCTTGCGCATGGCGTTGATGGTGTAGGTGCCGACGTAGTAGTCGATCTGGCCGTTCTGAAGCGCCGTCTCGCGGTTGGCGGAGGCGATGGTCTTGAAGCGGATCGTCTTCGGGTCGAAGCCGAGTGAGGCCGCCATCATCTTGGCGATCTCGATGTCGAAGCCGGAGTAGACGCCGGTGGCCGGGTCCTTCTCGCCCAGGTAGGGCTGGTCCTCCTTGGCCCCGACCCTGAGGTATCCGCGCTTCTTCGCCTTCTTCCAGGTCGGTGATCCGGGCAGCCGGAAGCCGCTGTCGACCTTGTACACGGGCAGTTGCTCGGGCTTCGGGCCCTTCACCGGCGGGCTGCCCTCCTTGCCGCAACCGGCGGCGAGCACGGCCAGCAGGAGACCGGCGCAGACGGCCAGAACTCTTCTCGTACGGAACACGGAGCTCCCCGTCAGTGCTTGAGGATCTTGGACAGGAAGTCCTTGGCGCGGTCACTCTCGGGAGCGGTGAAGAACGCCTCGGGAGTGCGGTCCTCGACGACGCGGCCGTCGGCCATGAAGACCACGCGGTTGGCGGCGGAGCGGGCGAAGCCCATCTCGTGCGTGACGACGACCATGGTCATGCCGTCCCGGGCGAGCTGCTGCATGACCTCCAGCACCTCGTTGATCATCTCCGGGTCGAGTGCCGAGGTGGGCTCGTCGAAGAGCAGTGCCTTGGGGTCCATGGCGAGGGCGCGCGCGATGGCCACCCGCTGCTGCTGGCCCCCGGAGAGCTGGGCGGGGAACTTGTCGGCCTGCGAGGCGAGTCCGACCCGCTCCAGCAGTTCCCGGGAGCGCCGGTCGGCGTCGTCCTTCTTCCGCTTGCGGACCTTGAGCTGGGCGAGCGAGACATTGGCCAGCACGGTCTTGTGCGCGAACAGGTTGAACGACTGGAAGACCATGCCCACTTCGGCCCGGAGCTGGGCCAGCCCCTTGCCCTCCTCGGGAAGAGGTCTGCCGTCGATCGCGATGTGACCCGACTCGATCGTCTCCAGCCGGTTGATGGTCCGGCAGAGCGTTGATTTACCGGAGCCGGAGGGGCCGATGATCACCACCACCTCCCCGCGGCCGACGGTGAGATTGATGTCCCGCAATACGTGCAACTGCCCGTAGAACTTGTTGACGTCCCGCAGCTCGATCAACGGATCGACGGCCATACGCTGCCCCACCCACTTGTCGCTATGTCGAGGTCAGCGCAAACTATCCAGCGCGAAAAGGGGCTTCGCCTCCGACACGCAAAAATGGGGCATAAGGCGTCTTATCTGGTTTTAGTGAAAGTACTACCCCTCGGCCGACTCCGAGTACACCTGCGAGAGCTCGGGGCTGCCCGCGATCGCCCAGTCCAGTCCGGCCTCGACCACATCGATCTCCCGCCCCGAGGCGAGCCGCACCACGGGCTGTCCGCTCGGCCAGATGTTCCAGACCGCACCTGGCACGTTCCGCACCAGAACCGTGCCCAGGTACAGCCCCGCGTCGTTGCCCAGCCAGGGCAGCTCCTCGGGATCGTCGCGCCAGCGCGGCGGCAACTGGTCGAGAGCCGCCAACGAGGCCGGACTGTCATCGAGTTCGAGCCCCCGCTGCCCCGCCCGGACACGCAGCAGCTCGCACTCGGCGAGGAGCTCGGCCACACCCTCGGGATCAGCCACGACGGCGGCTGCGAGCCCCGCCCCTCGCGTACCGTCGTGACGCTTACGCCAGTTGTCCAAGAAAGGGATGTTCATGATCGATTCCCCTTTGATGCGTTGCCACCGAATACGGGCCCGGCCTGGGGAGCATCACACACGGGCGGCGTCGAGCAGCTAGCTCCGGATAGCGTCAGTTCGCTCACATTCACCATGATCATCTCCCACTCGACTCCCACCGGGCTCCCCTCGCGTCAACTGAGCGAAGTGCGAACATCAGCCCACCATGACACAAAACAGGCCCCGGGTCGCTGCACCTTGGGGGGTGTGGACGGCGACCCGAGACCGGCAATGCGACCAACGATGGAAATCGTTTCGCGCTGGTCGCCCATGCGAGTGAATAAACGTTCGAATTTACACACTACCGGTAGCCCTGCCGCATATGCCAGGAGGATCAGGGCTGTTCCAGCCCGCCCTCCGGCAAGTGCAGCGATCATTCGTGGTCGAAAAATGCCGGAAATCAGCTGTTGGCTTGTGGCCTTGCAGGTCACAGTATGTGTCGAGTGCCTGCCGCCGTGGATCCTCGAACACCGCCGCGCCCTCGACCACCGCATCCGCGACCGGGTCATGCACCAAACCCTCGCGCAGGAGCAGCTCGCCCATCGGACCGAGCCCCCCACCGCGACACGATCCAGCGCGTCGAGGGCGCCCAGAACGACACTCGAATCAGCCACCTATGGCGCATCGCCGGGGCCTCGACCCGAGGCCCTCGATACCACGGTCGCTGCGCTCCTCGGCGATCAGCAGCCCGCTTTACGGCTGCTCGCCCTGGCAGCAAGGTCCGGCCCGGACCTCGGTGTCGAGGTTATGGGCGCCGAGCCGGTCGCGGATGATTCCGACACCGACCGCGCCAGTGGTGAGGGGATTCTTGCGCCGGATGCAGGCACGGCCGGCGGACTGGTCCCCCAGCGCGTCCGCCCCGCACCGGGCGCTGTTCCGGGGCGGGGCGGTTCTGTGGCTGCGCCCAGCCATGGGCGCGAATGTGATGAGTCCACGGCCTCATCCATGGCTCTGTTCACTACGAAAGCAGATCTTGACCGCGCGATGATCTCGGCAGGTGCCGCCGATGTAGCCGCCCCGTCAGCCGCCAGGTCTTCCACTGCCGAAAGCCCCACCGTTGTCCTCCTTGCGTGCGTCCCTTGGCGAAGAGGGCCGGTTGAGCTCATACGGGCTGAGACCCAGACCTTCCCTGAAATCATCTGCAGCCCTCAGGTTCTCGTCGCTTCGGGAAGAAGGCTCGGCCCGTGGTCCCTGCTGTCGTGCCCGAGACCGACGGCGCGTGTCCCACCAGAGGAGGCCAAGCAGAACAGCGACTACGACCACTGCTATGCCAACGGGGAAGATCCAGCGCACAGCCGAGGCAGCCACTGTGATGTCACTGATGGGCACCTGGCTCACAAGGTGGCTCATTTGGCCCACGTCCTTCCGGAGGGGACTCCACCGCTCACAAGGCGAAGCAGAGGCTTCCACTCATTGGAGAGAGAGCCCGCGATGGCCGGAGCCGTGGGGAACTCCAATCCCGCCGACCTTGGCGGCGGGACCAATCTCGCGGGGCCCGCCTGAACTGGACATCCGGCAAGGCTCAAGCTCCCTGATAAGTCTACGGCGGGGCATACGCCGGCCGCGCGACACCGAGGGCCGCAGCAGGCCGGCGGCGTTCATACGGCTCCGCTCGTCGGCTTTCGCGCAGTCGGCACGGCGATTGACTCGAACGAATGTACGATCTTCCGCCTGATCTGCCACGCCTCCGCATCCTGCGGACCTGGCACGCCATGTGGCTGGGTCGGATCGACGAAGCGTTCGCAGCAGCCGAGCAGCAGCAGGGCGAGGAGCGGCGGCCGCCGCAACCGGACTGGGTGGTGGAGCTCAGCGTCGGGCTCGGCGCCCGCCCCGTCGAGGTCCACGCCGGACACTGCTACGCCATCGGGAAACGCCACCGGGCCATCAGCCGCGAGCAGGCCCTCGCCGCACTCGCCGAAGGCATCCGGGCCTGCGCACACTGCCGACCGGACGCCGAGTTCGGGGTGCTGTGAGCGGCAGCCGGCCGCACCCTGAAAACATGAGCGCCCCCATAGTCGTGCACCGCCCTTCCTCAGCCGGCGGCCGGGCGGTCACCATCAACGGCGACATCGCCGGCCTCGCCCGCGACGACCGCGACCTGATCGAATTCCTCCGGCAAGCCGGGATCTACGACGCCGAGCACTGCCTCGACGACCCGCACTGGATCGAATGGCGCGGCGGGCAGGCGCACCGGTACGAAGCGGCGTGAGGCGCTGCCCTGCGGCGCTCGGTCACGCCATGAGATCACCCCGTGTCGCCCGCTTTGTCGCATCGCGAATGATCGCTTCCTTCGTTCCCTGACGCAGCGGCTCGATCACTCCGCTCGGCACGGTCACCGCCCGCGTCGGTCTGCCCGGGACCTCGGGCGGCCGAGAGGTGCCGACGCTCCGGTGCTCCGCTGTTCCGGCGGCAAAAGGGGTGGCAGCGAGGATATCCGAGCTGGTACGTTCGCGATCATGTCCAGCCCCGAGTCCGACAGAGACTAGCCACCGGTCCACCGGTGGCTGATCCATTGCCGAGTCGATCCCGTACGGCCGAGTACCGGCCGTGGGTTCGCTGCCGCCGGACTGCCGCCGCAGGACCACCGCCGTGTGGGCTGCGCTTTCCCGTATGCGCTCGTGACGCACTCGTGCGCAGATTCTCCGGCTCCGGCGCCTGCCGAGTCGTCGAGTCCCGTCCTTGAACACCCCGGACGTTCTTCCGTGTTGCCGCTCGTCCTGACGAGCGGGCGCGGCCCACACCCCCTGCCTGGTCCATCCATCAGCCGTCCATGGGGTTTCTTCATGCCATTTGCCGTCTACGCACTCGGGCTCGCCGTCTTCGCCCAGGGCACATCCGAGTTCATGCTGTCCGGTCTGGTCTCGGACATCGCCGCCGACCTCCACGTATCCATTCCGGCCGCGGGGCTGCTCACCTCGGCCTTCGCGATCGGCATGGTTGTCGGGGCGCCGTTGATGGCGCTCTTCAGCCGGAACTGGCCGCGCCGCCGTGCCCTGTTGTTCTTCCTCTGCGTCTTCAGCGCCGTCCATGTCATCGGCGCACTCACCCCCGGCTACGGGGTGCTTCTCGCGACGCGGGTCGTCGGGGCGCTGGCGAATGCCGGTTTCTGGGCCGTGGCCATGGTGACCGCGATCTCCATGGTCGGACCCGAGGCCCGGGCACGCGCCACCTCCGTAGTGGTCGGGGGCGTCACCATCGCCTGTGTGGCCGGGGTGCCCGCCGGTGCGGCGCTGGGTGGGCACTGGGGGTGGAGGTCGGCGTTCTGGGCCGTGGCCCTCGTCTGCGTACCGGCTGTCCTCGTGATCGCCAGGACGATTCCGGGGGCACGGCCGGAGTCCGCCCCCGCACCCGCACGCGACGAGCTGGGGGCCCTGACCCGTCCGCGGCTGCTGCTGACCCTGCTGACGAGTGCCCTCGTACAAGGGGCGACGTTCTGCGCGTTCTCCTACTTCGAGCCGCTCGCAACCCATGTCACCGGACTCGGTGCCGCCTGGGTGCCCGCACTGCTCGCGCTGTTCGGCCTGGGCTCGTTCGTCGGGGTCACCGTCGCCGGCCGGATCATCGACGCCCGGCCGATCACCCTCACGACGGCCGGTCTGCTCTCGCTCGCCGTCGGCTGGACCGGGTTCGCGCTGACCGCGGGAAGCCCGTTGGCGACGGTCGCGCTCGTCTTCGTCCAGGGCATGCTCGCGTTCGGCACCGGGACGGCGCTGATCTCGTGGGTGTTCCGGCTGGCGGGCGACGCACCGACCCTGTCCGGCTCGTTCGCCACGTCCGCGTTCAATGTGGGCGGCGCGCTCGGCCCCTGGTTCGGCGGGCTCGCGATCGACGCGGGGTTCGGCTTCCGCTCACCGCTGTGGGTGAGCGCACTCCTGATGGTCCTGGCGCTGGGCACCGCAGGGGCGTCATGGGGAATGCGCCGGGCCACCGACCGAAGTCGCGACGGAGTTCCTGCGGTCTGACCGGCCATGAATGAAGCCCCGCCCGGCGCTGAACGGGCGGGGCTGTCCTGGTCACAGCAAGCAGCCAGCAAGCGGGATAAGGACATCGACCACCGTATCGGCGACCACTGACAACGACGGCCGACGTCCGAGGCGTCAGAGATCGAGGTCCACGACCACCGGGGCGTGGTCGGACGCACCCTTGCCCTTGCGTTCCTCGCGGTCCACATAGCTGTCCTTGACCGCCGCGGTGAAGGGCGCGTTGCCGTAGACGAGGTCGATCCGCATGCCCTTGTTCTTCGGGAAGCGCAGCTCCCGGTAGTCCCAGAAGGTGTACGGGCGGTCGTACTTCAGCGGGCGCGGCATGACATCGGACAGGCCCTCCTCGCGCAGGGCGGCAAGGGCGGCGCGCTCGGCCGGAGTGACATGGGTCGCGCCCTCGAACAGCGCCGGATCCCAGACGTCCTCGTCGGTCGGGGCCACATTGAAGTCGCCCAGGACCGCAAAGGGCTGCGCGCCCGCGGCGTCCGCGGCGACGGCCTTCTGCAGGGCCTCGAACCAGCGCAGCTTGTACGCGTAGTGCGCGTGCTCGATCTCGCGGCCGTTGGGCACGTACACCGACCAGACGCGGACCGGGCCGCAGGTGGCCGAGATCGCCCGGGGCTCCTGCACCCCCTCGTACTCGGGACCTTCGGGCAGCCCCTGCACGACGTCGGACAGGCCGGCCCGGGAGACCAGCGCGACCCCGTTCCACCGGCCGGTGGCGTTGACCGCGGACTCGTACCCGAGCTCGCGGAGCGCGTCCGCCGGGAACTGCTCGGCTGTGCACTTGGTCTCCTGGATGCACAGCACATCCGTGCCGGTGCTCTCCAGCCAGGCCAGCAGCCGCGGGAGCCGGGCGGTGATCGAATTGACGTTCCAGGTGGCGATGCGCATGTACGTAAACCTAGCGGCTCCCACTGACAGTCGCCGGACCGGCAGCGGTCACAGGCCCGTCGAATCCCCGGGGGCCAGCCGGCCGTGGTCGGTGCCGCCGAGGCTGCCGATCTGGGTGTCGTAGATCGGGCGGGCGAGATCGGTGAGCAGCGCGTCGTGGATGTCGATGGCGCGGCGCGGTCCGACCTCGCGGACATAGTCGATGACCTCGGAGATCTTGTTCCAGGGGGCCATCACCGGGAGCATCAGCGTGTCGACCGGCTGGTCGGGGACAGTGAGCGCGTCGCCCGGGTGGAAGAGCGAGCCGTCCACCAGGAAGCCGATGTTGGTGATCCGCGGAATGTCCGGGTGGATCACCGCGTGCAGTTCGCCGTGCACCTGTACGTCGAAGCCCGCCGCGGAGAAGGTGTCGCCGTGGCCGACGGTGTGGACACGGCCCGGGAAGGCCGCGGAGAGCTGGTCGGCGACGCTGCGCAGGGTCCAGATCTCGGCGGCCGGGTTGGCCTCCATGCCGGCGCGCAGCCGCCCCTCGTCGAAATGGTCGAGGTGCTCGTGCGTCACCAGCATCGCGTCGGCGCCGACGGCGGCGTCCTGCTCCGAGAAGCTGCCCGGGTCGATGACGAGCGTCCGCCCGTCCTTCTCCAGACGGATGCAGGAGTGCGTCTTCTTGGTCAGCGTCAGGTGTACGGGGTTCACGGCGTTCATGGGCCCCATCCTGCTACGGGCGGGGCGTCGTTTCTTCCTGAATCACGGTCTGGGCGATCGAGAAGGCGGCGCTCGCGGCCGGTACGCCGCAGTACACGGCGGTCTGCATCAGCACCTCCTTGATCTCGGCCGGGGTGAGGCCGTTGCGCAGTGCGGCCCTGACATGGACGGCCAGGCTCTCCAGATGGCCGGAGGTGACCAGCGCGGTGAGCGTGACACAGCTGCGGGTGCGGCGGTCCAGACCCTCCCGGGTCCAGACCTCGCCCCAGGCGTAGCGCGTGACCAGTTCCTGGAAGTCGTCGGTGAAATCGTCGGAGGCGGCCATGGTGCGGTCCACATGGGCGTCGCCCAGCACCTCGCGGCGCACCTTCATGCCGGGCTCGTACGGGTCGGCGCGTCCGGTGGTCCCGGTATCGGGCTGCGGTGTGGCTGCGGTGATCTCCGCGATGGGCAGCACCGGAGTGGAGAGCTGCGGGGCGAAGGGCGGGACGGGAATGGCGGCGAGGGTGTCCTGCCAGGCCGTGGAGAAGTGGGTGAGAAGCAGATCGGTGACGGCTCCGGGCTGCTCGACCGGGGCGAGGTGGGAGGCACCGGGGACGAGGGCGAGCCGGGCGTCCGGTATGCCCGCGACCAGAGTGCGGGCATCGCCCGGTCCGGTGACGCGGTCCTCGGCGCCGACCAGGACGAGGGTCGGAACGGTAATGCGGCCGAGTTCGCCGCGGATGTCGAAGGCGGCGAGGGCTTCGCAGGCGGCGATGTAACAGCCGGGGTCGGTGGTGCGGACCATCTGGACGGCCCACTCGACGATGGCCGGCTGGGCTGCGGCGAAACCGGGGGTGAACCAGCGCTCCGGTGCGGTGCGGGCCATCGGCTCCAGGCCGTTGGTGCGGACGACCACCCCGCGCTGGCGGAACTCGTCGGCGCTGCCGAACCGCGGCGAGGCGGCGACCAGTGCGAGCGAGGCGACCCGGTGCGGGTGGCGCAGCGCGAGGTCGGCGCCGATCGCGCCGCCGATCGAGCAGCCCGCGTACCCGAAGCGCTGGACGCCGAGCCCGTCGAGGGTGGCAAGCAGCCGGTCGGAGATTTCGGTGACGGCAGTCGCGGGGTGGGCGGGGGCGCCGCCGTGGCCGGGGAGGTCGAAGCGGAAGACTCTCCAGTGCTGGGTGAGCTCCGGTATCTGCCGGTCCCACATGTGCCATGAGGTGCCGAGGGAAGGGCCCAGGACCAGGATCGGTGCGTCTTCTGGCCCGTCAAAGCGGTACTGCAGGGTTTCAGTCGTCGTCTCACTCACCCGCTCACGCTCCCATATCTCACAATTTCTCATGGAAGGGGGTCGGGAGACTCGCCAGACCTCCCCATGTATGCGCCGTCGGACGAAGATCCTGCACATCCGGCTTCACATACCAGCGCTTCGTGGTCTTGACCTTGGCGTGCCCCGCCCAGAGCGCAGGAGGTGATCAGGCACCCCGTTGGTCGCAAGGTACGTGAAGCAACTCGCGCGGGCGTCGCACAACGGACTCGGCGCAGCGCGTTCTCGGCCATGACCTGGTACGCCCGCTCACGCAGCTGCCGTCCGTCGAGTGCCCTGCCGAGTCGATCTACGAGCACGTACCCGTTGTCCTCGTATCTCTCCCCTGCCGCGAGCTTCTCGGCGATCTGCGTGGCCTTGAAGTCGGCGAGGGCCTCCCCCACCAGATCGGGCAGGTCCAGTCGGCGCCGAGCGAGGCATTGACGCGCTCGAACATCCGGTGGGCACCGTGGTAGGTCAGGGGGCGGACCGGGTCTCGCCGTGTCCACCACACCGGCTGGGTGCGGCCTCGGGCAACCTGGCCTTGTACCTCCTGCTGGCAGAGGCGCAGCCATACGAATGCGTCCGCCGATGCCGGCACCTGCTGGACCGCCCGCGAGCCTTTGCGCACCACGCTGATCAACTGCTGGCCGGGGTCGACATCGCGCTGACGCATGCCGATCAGTTCCGAAGCCCGCACCCCGGTGCAGATCCAGAAGGCGACCAAGGGCCGGTCGCGGTTGGAGGGCAGCGCCGCGAACAGCTTGTTGAACCATGCTTCCGGAATCGAGCGCGGGATTCGCCGCGGAAGGCTCGGCCGGTAGCGGCCCACCCGCTCGGGCCTCCAGCCGTCCATCGGATTGTGGTGCGCGTGAGCCCGCCGAGAGCGGCGGGACAGATCCAGCGGGAACGGGTTGAGCAGCGGGCCGGTCCCCGCATCGCGGTGCACATCGTAGAAGCGGCGCAGGACCGTCTCGCTGTCGGAGAGCCCGCCAAGGCCGGCTGACCCCTGCCGGAACGCGGCCAGGCCCAGGAGCAGCCAAAATTGGGCGACGTGTTCGCGGAGCATCGCCGAGGATGGCCGCCATGACCCACGTGATCGAAGCCCCCCATGCCGAAGACGCCGCTTCTCTGGGGCCTGTGCAGTTGAGGGCCTGGCTGCAGACGTATCTCAATGACGAAGCGGGGATCGATGAGACATGGATCCGTGAACAGCGCGGCGCCGCCGCGACCGCGGAAGGGGTTGCACAGTGGCGGGAATTCATCGAGGCGGTGAAGCAACAACCGGACCTGCTGTTTTGCCGTGTCGTCCGCTCCGATACGGAGATCGTCGGGTTCCTCTGCGGCCGTCGGGACGAGGTGGTCACCCTCGGGCCGATGTATCTCCTGAACGAAGCCCAGGGCCAAGGTGTCGGAGGCCGATTGATGAGTGAGTTCCTCGCCTGGGCGGGAAGCACACCGATGCATCTTTGGGTCACTGATTACAACGAACGAGCGGTCCGCTTCTACGAGCGCTACGGATTCAAGGCCACAGGTGAGCGAGAGCTCTGGCGAGGGAAACTGCCCAACGTGCGCATGACCCGAGACTCCCCGTCGAACGACAACCTCAGCTGAGTGAGCACGGGCCAGGTCGGCTGAGACGTGACCGCAGGCTACCTCGACGGCCGGCCGCGCTCTGACGGGCGGCTGGCCGTCCCACGTTGCGGCCACGACAACGCCGTCATTTCGCTTCGACATTCGCGAGCCGGTTGATCACAAACTGCCTCCGGAACCCTTCGAGAATCGCTGCTCTCAAGAAGTGGTCTCATTTGGTGAGTCTGCGGTAACAGATAAGAGTGCAGGCGATGCTGGTGAAGGCCAGGAAGTGGTCGGCTCTACGCTCGTAGCGGCGGTGGAGTCGGCGGCATCCGGCGAGCCGGGCCACGGACCGCTCGACAACCCAGCGGTGGCGGCCCAAGTGGGTGGAGGACTCGACGCCTCGTCGGGCCAGGCGATGCGTGATGCCCTGGCTGCAGATCCGGTGCCGTACTGGTCGATGAAGCTCCACCACACCGAGACGCCCATGGACCAGCCCAGCGCGTCGAACCGCTCCAGCCGGAGATGGTCGACGAGTTCGAGCACGTCGCGGGAGAGGCGAGCGATGCGATAGCCGTGATGCGGCTTGTCGGACAGCCTGTGGCCGCGCAGGTCGATGGTGACGACGCGACGGCCGGGGGACAGGTCCGCGACCTGGTGGCGGAACATCGCCTGTGTCTGGCCCCAGCCCGAGACCGGGCAGGGATCACGTGCCCACGTCGTCGCCTTTGGTGAGGAGTTCCTCGATCCTGAGCCCCAGGTGCAGAGTGAGCCGGTGTGCACCGTCGTCCAGGTCGAGTCCGGTGATCTCCTGGATCTGGCGCAAGCGGTAGTAGAGCGAGGTGCGATGAAGTTTCAGCGCGTCCGCGGTCCTGGGGATCGAGCCGGCGTGTTCGAGGAAGCACCGCAGGGTGTCCCGCAGCCGATCGCCGCCGTTGGCCTGATTCAGGGTGCGGAGCGGCTTCGGGACGAGGGACTCGTTCAGGGCGTGCTCCGGGAGTTGGAGGAGCACGGCGAGCTCCCCGAGCAGGTTCCAGTCGCCCATGCCCTTCAGGGAGGGCAGCCGGCGCGCAGCGCGAGCCGCCACGAGCGACTGCTCGTACGACCTCCACGCCTCGTGCAGGCCCAGGTGCCGCCCGCCGACGCCAATCACGGGGGCCGCCGACGGGGCCAGGAACGTGGTGAGTTCCTCAAGGATGCGGGCGGACTGGGCGGCGACCTCGGCCGGACCGGGAGCCCGGTCGCTCAGCTGGAGCAGGATCGCCCGCTCCTGGTCGATTGCGACGAAGCCTTGCGCCGATCGTGTCTGCCGGAAGCCTTCCAACGTCCCCCACAGGGCTGCCTCGGCCTGCCGCACGGGCTCCGTGCCGCAGGACAGCTGGACGACGGTGACCAGGACGTGCTCGGCCTCCTTGAGCAGCCCGGCCTCCATCGCCCGCCGGCGTGCGGCGGTAGACGTGGCGACGTTGGTATCGATCAGCTCCGACACCAGGGTCCGCTCGTCGGTCTTCCGGGTGTCGGCCGCGAGTTGTTCCGCGTACATCTGGGCGGCCATGGCCTCGGCCGCCCGCGCGATGGCTTCGGTCTCCTGCTCCGCGAGCGCCCTTTCCGGCGCGACCACCACCAGAAGCCCGAGGAGGTATCCGCGCTCCCGCAGCGGCACGACGTAGCGGGGAAGCAGTCCGAGATCGTCCCGGCCCTCGATGAATCCGGGCTTCGGCCACTGGGCTATGCCCTGGGCGAGGACGTACCGGACGGTCGCGTTGTCGGCGCGGCCCTGCAGCAGCGTACCTATGCGCACCGGGTCCTCGTCACCGAAGTGGCGGCTCGTGCAGATCATGCGGAGCAGCGGATCGTCGACCGCGATGGACCGGCCCAGCTTCTCGGCGAGTTCGTCGACAAGCGCCTGAAGCTCGGGGCTGCCAGGACGGGCCCGCCGAGGCCTTACGGTCATGCACTGTTCCTCTCTCGACCACCTGTGACCTGCGGATCTTTTCTCCTTTCCGCAGCTCTTGATGATTCTGAGGAAGCGACGACGTCAGCACATCGCACGAATCGTCCATGCTGCACGGCACCGACAGGGGATACGAAGCGATTACTCTCCGCTGTCGCGGGTCCCCACCAGCCGTGCCAACTCCGTTCGCGAGGTGATGTCGAGCTTGGTGAAGGCGCGGCGCAGGTGCGAACTCACCGTGTGCGGCGAGAGGGAGAGTCGCTCGGCCACCTGAAGGTTCGTCAGTCCTTGAGCCACGAGCCGTGCCACACGGACCTCGGACGCCGTCAGCTCGGGCCATTCCTTGACGTATCCGGCCGACGAGGGCGGCCGGCGGACGCCCGCGGCCCGCAGACGTCGACGGACGCGTGCGACGTCCCGCTCGGCGCCTGCTTGCGTGTAAAGGGCGAGGGCCTTGTCCAGGTACGGCACCGCTTCGGAGACACGGGTGGCGGCAAGCTTGCGGCCGGCGTCCTCCAGCGCCGACGCTCGGGCGATCGGCCGGGGGCAGTCCTCGTACAACCGGACCGCGTGCAGGAGGTGACCGAAGTCGTTGTCGTGCAACCCGCGGGCGTGCGCGGCCGTGGCGGCGAGGATCGTGACGTCGGGGTTGCGCGTGGCCCGTCGCTCGGCCACTGCGACCGCGAGCGCGGCCTGCTCGTGTGCGCCGGCCCGCAGTGCCATGCGGACGAGGACGGGGGCGTCTGCGGGGTCGACCGGGCCGACGAGGGAAGGCCGATCCTCGGCAAGCGCCGCCATCACGTCGTCGAGCGCGGCCATGGCGCGGCCGGGCCGGCCTTCGCAGTCCGCCAGCAGCGCCAGCATCCAGGAGCCCATGTTGCGGACGAGCGGTGCACTGTCGCTTCGCATCCGCCGCGCATCGGCCGCGTACCCTCGTACGGCCTCCTGGTCGCCGGTGTGGAGTGCGACGCGCATCAGCGTGTACGAGAGCGTGACGTCGGCGAGGTTGCCCGTGCCGAGCTCGTCCGTCATCGCGGACGCGGCTTCCGCCTCGGCCCGGGCGTCCGTCAGCCGTCCGGCGTCGAGGAGGACTCGGGTACGGATCATGAGCCACATGCGTGTGGCGGCCGCATGGCCCACGTTCCGGGTGTTCCGAAGGCCGGCCTGCGCGACGGCCAGCGCCTCCTCGGAGCGGCCGGCCGCGTTCAGCAGGAAGCTCTGCCACAGGGCTTCCGGAACCCACACGGAAGGCACGATGCCCAGCTCGGCGGCCCGGTCCACCTGACGGAACGCCTCGTTCCAGTCCATCCGGTGGAAGCTCACGATCGAGTCGACCACCCTGAAGGTGGCCTCGGCGGCCCGGTCCCCGGCCGCTTCGACGGTCTCCAGCGCCTCGGCTACGGCCTGCTCGGCCGCCTCGTTGTCGCCCGACATCGACAGGTTGAGACAGAGCAGCGCGAGCAGTCGGGCCCGCAGGGCCGCCGGGATCCCGGGCAGTGCCGCCCCGGCACGGGCCTGCCGGACCGCCTCGGAAAAGTCGAACTCGGAGGACAGGCGCGCCAGGCCGAGGCGTATCCGTGCCTCGTCCTCGGGCCCGAGACCACCGGTCGACAGGGCCGAGGCCCCCAGGTGCCGGGCCCGGGCCCGCTGCCCCGTCTGCCAGAGCAGCGGGATCGTCTCGGCGATGACCGTCGGCCGTTCCGGAGCGTCCACCGCGGTGAGTTCCAGCGCTCTGATGCTGAGGTCCGCGGCCGACCCGGGAGCGGTGGCCGCGAGTTCCGCCGCTGCGGTGCGCAGCCGGTCGACGGCCGCCCGATCACCGGGCTCCGCGCCGCCGACTGGTGACATGGGGGTTTCGACCAGGGGTGTCGCGCTCTCCAGTAGCACCTCGGCCTGACGGCGCAGGGTTCGGCGCACGGAGAGAGGAAGACCGGCTTCCAACGCCTCGCGGATCAGCTCGTGGCGGAATTCCAGGTGATCGCTCCCTTCGGTCAGCAGATCGGAGTCGAGGGATTCCCGCACTGCGGTGATCAGTGCCGCCGACGGCCTGCCGAGCAGTTCGGCAAGAAGACCCACGGTGACCGGGCGGCCCACGACGGCTGCCGTTTCCACGAGTTCGCGAGCCGCGTCGGACAACAGGTCGAGGCGGCGCACGACGGAGGGCAAGGGGCGGATGGGGAAAGCCCGAACGGGGAGGGATCCGGCCGACAGCCGGGCCGTGCCGTTGTCGACCGTCACCACCCCCGCGTCCCGCAGCCCGCCGAGCAGCTCGACCAACAGCTGCGGAACACCGTCGGCGCGGCGGGCGACGCGGAGGACGTCCGGGTCAGGAACCGCGCCCAGGACGTCCTCCGCGATCTGCGCGACCGCCTGGTCCGCGAGCGGGCCCAGGGCCACTTCGTGCGCGCCCGCCTGGTGGATCCTGTCCAGTGTCGTGCGCACGCCCGGCGGCACGCTTCCGCTGCGCACGGCCACCAGCCACAGGATCGCGTGCGGCGAGAGTCGGGCCGCGAGGGTGTGAAAGGTGAGGAGCGTCAGGTCATCACACCACTGGAGGTCGTCGAGGACGATGAGCAGGGGCTCGCCCCGCGCCGCCTCCCGCAAGCGGTCCACCAGTTCCTGGAGCAGCCAGAACCGCTGGCTGGGCACCGCGGCAAGGTCCCGGAGCCGGGCGGCGTCCGGCAGCGGTTCCTCCCCGGAGATCAGCCCCTCCAGCAGGGGGGCGAGCGGCACGAACTGGTCGTCGGGGTCCGCTCCCCCGTGGAACACCCGCATCCCGCGCCGCTTCGCGGATGCCGAAGCCTCCACGAGCATCATGGTCTTGCCGCTGCCCGCGGGGCCGTCGACACGGACGATCCCGCCTTCGCGGCGGGCCAGCGAGTCGAGCCGCTCCTCGATGAACGCCAGTTCCGCCTCCCTGCCGCGGATCGGCGCCCTCACGCCGCCGAGGTCCTCGGGAAAAGGCCATGCTGTCAATCGGTTCACTCTCATTCCGCCGCGGGGGCCGCACCGGACGAGACTCGGTTCCGGGTGCGGTAACGGCGGATCAGTATGAAGCATGGGGCCGGCCCGACCTCCCCGAGGGTGTCCCCGGCCTCAGTCGAAGCGCAGGTCGGCGAGTTGCCGTTCGAGCGCGGTGACGTCGTCCTCGGGCTCGGCGCGGGCCGGGCGGGCGGCCATGAGCGCGGCCAGCTCGCCGCCCGCCCGCCGGATACGCGCGGGAAGGCCGTCGGTGTACTCGTCTCCCCCTGATCCCCAGTCCTCGGACGCCGCGTACACCGCCGTGGGGACGACGGCGGCGCGCAGATAGGCAAAGAGCGGGCGCAGGGCGTGCTCCAGGACCAGGGAGTGGCGGGCGGTACCACCCGTCGCCGCGACCAGGACCGGTTTCCCGGTGAGGGCGTCCGGGTCGATCAGGTCGAAGAAGGACTTGAACAGCCCGCTGTAGGAAGCCGTGAACACGGGAGTCACGACGATCAGGCCGTCGGCCTGCGTCAGCGCGTCGATCGCCGCGGCCAGTCGGGACGGTGGAAAGCCGGTTACCAGATGGTTGGCGACGTCGCGGGCCAGTTCGCGCAACTCGATGACCTCGGTCGGCACGGTATGCCCCTGGGCCACGAGTTCGCCGCGGGCAGACTCGATGAGCCGGTCCGCGAGCAGGCGGGTGGAGGAGGGGGTGCTCAGCCCCGCGGAAACGGCGATCAGCTTCATGCGGCGGTCGCTCCCCGCGTCGTCGCGGCGGCGGTGTCCCGTGCCGTGTGCGTCGGCGCGTTCGGCACGTCGGCCGGGCGTCCGTTCGCGAACTCCTTGCGCAGCACAGGCACGACCTCTTCGCCGAGGATGTCGAGCTGTTCCAGGACGGTCTTCAGGGGCAGGCCCGCGTGATCCATCAGGAAGAGCTGGCGCTGGTAGTCGCCGACGCTCTCCCGGAAGGTCAGGGTCCGCTCGATGACCTGCTGGGGAGAGCCCACGGTCAGCGGGGTCTGCTCGGTGAACTCCTCCAGCGACGGGCCGTGGCCGTACACGGGAGCATTGTCGAAGTAGGGGCGGAACTCCCGTACGGCGTCCTGGGAGTTCTTCCGCATGAAGACCTGTCCGCCGAGACCCACGATGGCGTCCTCCGGACGGCCGTGGCCGTGGTGGGCGTACCGGCGTCGGTACAGCTGAACCATGCGCCTGGTGTGGTCCGCCGGCCAGAAGATGTTGTTGTGGAAGAAGCCGTCGCCGTAGAACGCGGCCTGCTCCGCGATCTCCGGGGACCTGATGGATCCGTGCCAGACGAATGGCGGGGCGCCGTCCAGCGGCCGGGGTGTCGAGGTGAAGGCCTGCAGGGGCGTACGGAACGTGCCCTCCCAGTCCACGGTGTCCTCGCGCCACAGCCGGCGCAGCAGCGCGTAGTTTTCCTTGGCAAGGTTGATGCCCTGGCGGATGTCCTGCCCGAACCACGGGTACACCGGGCCGGTGTTGCCACGCCCCAGCATGAGGTCGACCCGACCGTCGGCCAGGTGCTGGAGCATCGCGTAGTCCTCCGCGATCTTCACCGGGTCGTTGGTGGTGATCAGCGTCGTGGCGGTGGACAGGATCAGCTTCTCGGTGCGGGCGGCGATGTAGCCGAGCATGGTGGTCGGGGACGACGGTACGAACGGCGGGTTGTGGTGCTCGCCGGTCGCGAAGACGTCCAGGCCGACTTCCTCGGCCTTGAGCGCGATGGCGATCATCGCCTTGATGCGCTCGTGCTCCGACGGCGTGCGGCCGGTGGTGGGGTCGGGTGTCACGTCCCCGACGGTGAAGATGCCGAACTGCATGGGGTCTCTGCTCTCCTGAATCTGTCTGGATCCTGCGGACGTGGGCCGTGGAAGCGGCAGGTCCGGCGTCACTTCGACAGGAAGGCGAGGAGGGCCGTGTTGACCTCCTCCGCGTGGGTCCACAGGAGGCCGTGCGGGGCGCCCTCGATCTCCACGTAGTCGGCGGACGGGAGCATCTTGTGGAACGGGCGCGCCGTTCCCTCGGCCGGGAGGATCCGGTCGGCCGTTCCGTGCAGGATGAGCGCCGGGACGTCGACGGCGGGGATGTCGGCGCGGAAGTCGGTGTACCAGGTGGAGGGCGCGGCCGCGGCTGCGAAGGAACCGCCGCCGGCCGCGACGTTCCAGCTGTTGCTCACCGCTTCGGCGCTGATCCTGGTGCCGAGGTTCTCGTCGAGGTTGTAGAAGTCGTTGAAGAAGGCCGTGTAGTAGGCGTACCGGTCGGCCTTGACGGCGGCGACGACTCCGTCGAAGAACTCCTTGGGGGCGACGCCGTCGGGGTTGTCGTCGTTCTTGAGCAGGAAGGGCTCCAACGAAGCCAGGAAGGCGACCTTGGCGACCCGGTCGGAGCCGTACGCGGACACATAGCGGGCGACCTCACCGGTGCCCATGGAGAACCCGACCAGGACGGCGTTGCGCAGGTCGAGGGTCTCCATCACGGTGTTCAGGTCGGCGGCGAAGGTGTCGTAGTCGTACCCGGCCGTCGGCTGGGCGGACTGCCCGAATCCGCGGCGGTCGTAGGTGATCACGCGGTAACCGGCGTCGAGCAGCGCAGCGCTCTGCCGCTCCCAGGAGTGCCCGTCGAGCGGGAAGCCGTGGATGAGGACGACCGGCTGACCGACGCCGTGGTCCTCGTAGTACAGGTCGATGTTGGTGGAGTTCTCCTGGCCCACGGTGATGTACGGCATGGGGTGCTTCCTCAATTCGGGTCGGCTGGTCCGCGCATCGGTGCGGCACGGAATGCCGTCACGCTATGGTCGGCGCGGCGTCGCCTGTTGTCGCGCGGCGCACCACACCTTGCCCACGGGCGCAGAGTTCGCCCGGGATCGACCGATGTCGGCCGGCTCGACGTCGGCTTCCGCCGGCACGAGCCGGGTCAACTGGGTGCGTGTACGCCTCGTATGCCCTGGTCAGCGCGGGTATCGGGCGGCGCCGTCGCCGGTGGTCAGGAGCGCCCGCCCGAGATCGGCGGAGGCGGCTGCGAGATGCAGGAGCGGGGGTCGACCCGGAGAATGCGGGTCGACCCCCGCTCCAGGAGTGCGTTGTCGGGGTTCACCAGGGCAGCCGTGTGGGCGGCGATTCCGTGCGGGGTCGGCACGGAAGGGCTACGGGCGGAGTGCTCGGCCGCCTGGGCCGCGAGGTCCCCGGCCGGGGACCGGTCCCCGGCACGCAGGGCGATCTGCTCCGGTCGCCCACCAGGTGTTTCTCGGTGGGCGACCGGAGGCCTACCAGCGCTCGAAGTTCATCACCCAATCGTTCGAGCCCACCCCGAGGGGTGGGCTCGAACCGGCCCGGGCCGCAGCGCGCGTCAGACAGCGGTGGACCGGACGGCGTTCTGGATCAGCTCCGCCACGCGCTTGGGCTGGGCAAGCATGACCAGGTGCGAGGAGTCGACCTCGATGGTGGTCATGCCGGCACGCTCGTAGCCGTAGCGCACCACGTCGGGGTTGATGGTCCGGTCGGAGGTGGCGATCAGGCCCCACGAGGGCTTGCCCTTCCACGCCGCGACCGGTCGGAGGTCGGCGTGCTTCAGAGGCCGAAATGTGCGCGGCGCGCCTCGGGCACCAGGTCGGCGTACTCGGGGTGCTTGCCGATCCACCCCCGGATGAAGGGGCAGTACGGCAGGACGTGCAGCCCGCGTGCCCGGGCGTCGTCGAGAGCGCCCCGGGCGAGCAGCCCGCCCAGCCCCCGGCCCGCGAACCGGGGATCGGTCTCGGTGTGGATGAAGGCGATCTCGCCCGCCGAGAGGTGGTACTCGGCGAAGCCTGCGGTCTCGGTGCCGTCGTCACCGGCGAGGATCTCGTAGCGGGACTTCTCGGGGCGGTTCACCACCTGCGGTTCCACGGGTGCTCCTGTGGGGTCACGGTGTCAAGGGGATCGGTCGGTATGTTCAGAGCGTGCGGCGCACGCCCGCCTGGCGTTCCAGGTTGCGGAGCTGGACCGCGAGGTCGCCCTCGACGGCGGCGTGGGCGGGGCCGCTGCGGCCGATCGGCAGCACCTCCTCGCTGCGCATGTCCTCCAGCATCAGGGCGAACGCCGCGTACATCGCGACGAGCGCCACCACGAGGCCGAGGGCCCCGGACGTGCGCGTGAGCCATTCGGCGCCGGTCAGCCCCGACAGACCGGTGGCCGCCCAGCGCGGCAGGGAAACCACGAGGACGAACCACAGTGCGCGCTTCGGCCGCGTCACGGCGGCCATCAGCGCCCCGAAGCAGAGGAACGCCAGATTGAAGACGCCCAGCACGCGGAGGCCGTCGGCTGCGCCGGTGAACATGACGAGCGCGTAGGCCAGCCAGCTGCCGGCGAACGTGCCCATGAGCGTCGCCGCGATCACGTCCCGGGCCCCGAAGGCCAGGACGCTCACCAGGAATTGCAGGGCGAACGCCGGCAGCACGCACAGGGCGACGGCACGACGGGCCTCGGTCTCGAAGAGCCCGAGCTGCAGGCATCCCGTCATCACGGAGGCGATCGCCACCGTGAAGAAGCCCAGCGGCATGGGTGAGGCGATGGGACGGAGGTTGATCCGGGTCATCGACCGGAGGTCCGGTTCGAAGCGGCGTCCCGGCGGTGTGTCCGGCCGGTCGCCCGGTGCGTCGTCGGCGCCGGCAGCGGAGGCGGAAGCGGTACTCATTGATGGTTCCCTCGTTCAGTGCTCGAAGCAGGGGTCGTAGAAAGGCAGAGGCGCTTCGGGAGCGGAGCCACGTGCAACGCGCCACTGGCGGTGCTGCTCGGACTCGGCGACGGCCTCGGCCACGAGCGACGCCTGGCGAGCACCACCCTGGTAGCCGCCGAAGTGGGCCACCGGGCTCCACACCGGATTGACCGGCGGGAGGGCCTCGTCGAGCCCCTCGTACTCCGCGCTCGCGTAGACGATGCGGCCGCCGACGACGGTGAGCACGGACTCGATGTCGGGGATGGCCGCCTCGGGCACGGTGAGGTAGTCGTCGGACAGGATCGCGAGGTCGCCGTAACAGCCTTCCCGCAGGACTCCCTTGACGTCCTGCTCACCGGTGAGTCGTGCCCCTCCGCGGGTGTAGAGGCCGAGGGCGGTCTCCCTGCTGATCAGGTTCTCGGCCGGGTAGAGCGCCGTGCCGCCGACGGTGCGCCCGGTCACCAGCCAGTGGAGTGCGACCCATGGGTTGTAGGAGGAGACGCGGGTGGCGTCGGTTCCGGCCCCCACGGTCAGCCCCCGGTCGAGCATCGCCCGGACCGGCGGGGTGTGGGCGGCGGCCTCGGCGCCGTAGCGGTCGCGGAAGGCGGTGCCCTGGAAGGACATGCGGTTCTGGACGGACAGGGCGCCGCCGAGGGCCGCGATCCGGTCCAGGCTGTCGGCCGAGACGGTCTCCGCGTGATCGAAGAGCCAGCGGTTGCCGCCGGGGAAGAGTCCTTCCGCCGCGAGCTTCTCGAAGACGGCCAGATCGCGCCGGATCGTCTCGTCGTAGGTCGCGTGGAGCCGGAAGCCCCAGCCGTTCTCCATCAGGAGCCGGACGGCCTGCTCGAACTCGGCCTCGTACCCCGCGGCGAGTTCGGGCCGGGGTTCGGAGAAGTTCTCGAAGTCGGCGGCGGCCCAGGTCAGGTTCTCGCCCGCGCCGTTCAGCCGGAGCCACTCGTCCCCGTCCTCGGGCTTCACCATCTCGGTCCAGCGCTTCAGGTCGGCGAGCTCCTGGCCGGCTGTCTGCGGGAACAGGTGGTAGGCGATGCGCAGGGAGAGCTCCCCCGACCGGGCGAGGTCGACAACCGTGGCGTAGTTGTCGGGGAAGTTCTGGAACCCGCCGGCTGCGTCGACCGCGGAGGTCAGTCCGAAGCGGTTGAGCTCGCGCAGGAAGTGTCGCGTCGACGTCCGCTTGTCGGCCTCGTCGAGGGCCGGTGCTTTGGCCAGGGTCGAGTACAGGATGAGGGCCCCCGGCGCTGCGAGGAGGACCCCGTTGGGTTCGCCGTCCCGGCCCCGTACGATCTGCCCCCCGCGCGGGTCGGGGGTGTCTCGGGTGAATCCGGCTGCTCGCACCGCGGCCCGGTTCATCAGGGCCGACTGGTACAGGTGCAGAACGAATACCGGGGTGTCGGGGGCGGCGGCGTTCAGCTCGGCGACGGTGGGCATCCTGCGCTCGGCGAACTGTTCGGCGGTCCAGCCGCCGACGACCCGGATCCACTGCCCCTTGGGGGTGCGGCCGGCCTGCTCGCGCAGCATGGCGAGGGCCTGCCGGAGGCTGCGAACGCCGTCCCAGCGCAGCTCCAGGACGTAGTTCAGGCCGCCCCGAATGACGTGCAGGTGCGAGTCGTTCAGGCCGGGGATCACCCGGCGCCCGAGCGCGTCGACGACCCTGGTTCCCGGGCCGACGAGGTGGGCGAGGTCGTGGTCGTCACCGAGGGCCGCGACCCGGCCGTCGCGGATCGCGACGGCACGGGCCTCGGGGCGGTCGGGGTCACCGGTGAACACCTTCGCGTTGCGAACGAGGAGGTCGGCCTGCGGCTGTTCCTGCCGCGGGCCGGGCACGAGGCCCGCCACGGGCATGCTCGTCGTCGGCATGTTCATCGACGGCTCCCTCACGCCAGGGCCTTGCGCAGGGTGTCGATCGCGACACCGATGGCGAGTTCCGCGGCCTGCGTCTCGCGCAGCGCGTTCAGCATGACGAAGTCGTGAATGACCCCCTGTACGCGCAGGGCGGTGACGGGGACTCCGGCGGCGCGGAGCTTCGCCGCGTACGCCTCGCCCTCGTCGCGCAGGACGTCGGCTTCGGCGGTGATGACCAGGGCGGGCGGCAGGCCGGTCAGCTGGTCGGTGGTGGCGCGCAGCGGCGAGGCGGTGATCTGGGCGCGCTCGGCCTTGTCGGTCGTGTACTGGTCCCAGAACCACTGCATGCCGTCGCGGCGCAGGAAGTAGCCCTCGGCGAACTGCTGGTACGAGTCGGTGTCGAAGCTCGCGTCGGTGACCGGGTAGAAGAGGACCTGGTGGGCGAGGCGGAGGTCGCCGCGCTGCTTGGCCATGAGGGTGAGGGCAGCGGTCATGTTGCCGCCGACCGAGTCGCCGACGACGGCGATCCGGGTGCCGTCGAGCTCCTTGTGGTGTCCCTCGCGGGCGATCCACTGGGCGACGCTGTAGTTCTGCTCGATGGCGACGGGGTAGCGGGCCTCGGGCGAGAGGTCGTACTCGGGGAAGACGACGGCCGCCCCCGTGCCGACGGCGAGTTCGCGGACGAGCCGGTCGTGGGTGTGGGCGTTGCCGAAGACCCAGCCCGCGCCGTGGATGTAGAGGATGACGGGGAGGGGGCCGGTGGCACCGCGCGGGCGGACGATCCGGGCACGGACGTCGCCGGTCGGACCGCCGTGGACAGTGATCCATTCCTCGTCGACGGCGGGCAGCAGGACGCCTTCACCGCTCTGGACGTCGTCCACGGCCTTGCGGCCGTCCGCCACGGGAATCTGGTAGAGGAACGGCGGCTGGGCGGTGGCCTCGGCAAACGCCTGGGCGGCTGGTTCGAGGGTCGTCCGGTTCGGCATGGGGGGTTCTCCTTCGGAGGGTGTGCGGAATGGGTTGGTCGTTCAGCGGGTGCCGCGCGCGGCGTCGAGGAAGGTCGCACCGCGCATGAGCCAGTGGTGCTTCTTGTAAAAGGGAGCAGCGGGTCTGCGTGTCGGCGGCTACGCGGTTCAGCCGCTGGCAGGCCTACACGCGGGTGTCGTGGCCGAGGCCGATCGGCAGCTGCTCGAGCGTGCCGAACGCCTGCGTTCC
>NZ_FMDF01000104.1 GCF_900091955.1 Streptomyces sp. Ncost-T10-10d | reverse complement strand
CGTCCGGGGGGCGACCCCGCCACCGCCCGGGCAGGCGTACGTCCCGCACGCGTACCCGCACCCTTACCGCCATCCGCTCCCCGAGACACCCGCGGAGACCACCACCCGGCTGCGCCCCCACTCCGTACCCGCCACCCCATCAGGACCGCGACCGCCGCCGCCTGCGTCGTCCTCGGGCTCGGACTGATCGGAGGCGCGGCCACCGGCGCCTGGCTCACCAGCGCCTCCTCGGCCGACCCCGCCGCCCACAGCACCTACACCGTGGGCCGCTCGGCCTGGCACAGCGTCCCCGTGGACACTCTCTTCCCGCGCACGCTCAATGGCGACGGAGCGGGGCCCGGCGGTGCCGACCGGGTCTGGACCCGGGTCGGCGTCGCCCAGGACAGCGGCTGTACGCCGGCCCTGGACCCGCTGCTGGCCAGGACACTCGGCCAGGTCGGATGCGAGCGCATGCTCCGCGCCACCTACACCGACGCCACCAGCAGCAGTGTCACCACGGTCGGGGTGATCTTCACCGAGGGCGACACCGAGGCCATGAGAGCGCTGAGCACCCGCTTCACCGACCAGCACCTCGACCGGCGCACCGACCTGATGCCCCGTACGTACCCCGTCAAGGGCACGGTCGCAGCCGGGTTCGGCGACCGGCAGCGCGCCAGCTGGACCGTCCATGTACTGACCGAGGCACCCGTCATCGTGTTCGCCGTCTCCGGATTCGCCGACGGGCGAACGGTCACCGATCCGCAACCCGTCGCCAAGGCGATGGCCGCGAACGCCACCACGGCCGCCGCCCAGGCCGGGCTCGGCCACGAGGCCAAAGGAATCGCCGACCGGATCGAGCGCGGCCTGCACCGGACCATCACCGACCTCACGGAGAAGCCGGAATGAGCCGCCGCACCCGCCGCCACCGCCGCGCCCTGGGTGCGGTCTGCGCCGCCACCGCGTTCGCGCTCCTGCCCGCGGCGCCGGCCCGGGCCGATGCCATCCGGGACCAGCAGTGGGGCCTTCAGGCGCTCCACACCGATCAGGCCTGGCGGACCACCAAGGGCAGGGGGGTCACCGTTGCCGTCGTCGACACCGGGGTCGACGGCAGCCTCCCCGACCTGGCGGGCCAGGTGCTGCCCGGCAAGGACATGATCGGCTTCGGTGCCGGCCGCGGTGATCGGTCCTGGGCCCGCCACGGCACCGCGATGGCGGGGATCATCGCAGGTCACGGCCATGGTGCAGGACGCGGCGACGGAGTGCTGGGCATCGCGCCCGAGGCGAAGATCCTCCCGGTCCGGGTGATCCTCGAAGCCTCCGACCCGGCCCGTGCCAAGGCCCGGGAGTCCCGCGGCACGGCCCTCGCCGACGGCATCCGCTGGGCCGCCGACCACGGCGCCGACGTCATCAACCTCTCGCTCGGCGACGACAGCGAGTCGGCGCACCCCGAATCGGGCGAGGACGCCGCCATCCAGTACGCGCTGAAGAAGGGGGCCGTCGTCGTCGCCTCGTCGGGCAACGGAGGCGAGAAGGGCGACCACATCTCGTACCCCGCCGCGTACCCCGGCGTGATCGCGGTCGCCGCTGTCGACCGGTACGGCACACATGCCGCGTTCTCCACCCGCCGCTGGTACGCCACCGTCAGTGCCCCCGGAGTCGACATAGTCGTCGCCGCCCCCGACCGTCAGTACTACGTGGAGTGGGGCACCTCCGCCGCCTCCGCGTTCGTCTCGGGCGCGGTCGCCCTGGTCCGCGCCGCACATCCGGGACTGACGCCCGCCCAGATCAAGCAACTGCTCACGGACACGGCCCGCAGCGCCCCGGCGTCCGGCCGTGACGACGCCCGCGGGTACGGCATCGTCGACCCCGCCGCGGCGATCAAGGCCGGAGCCGGGCTCCGGCCCGCCGGCCTGCGTGCCGACTCCGCCGAGGCCGGATACCGGAAGCGGTACTTCGGCCCCGGCCCCACCCCCGAGCACCGTGACAGCAGCCCCGCAGGCTGGCTCGCCCCCGCCGCGGGCGGCCTCGGAGCGCTCCTGCTGGCACTGGCCGTGGTGCTGTGGCGCGGCAGGGGCGACAGGACGGCCACCGCACGGCGCTGAACGCGGCTCCAGCAACGCTCGGACCGCGCTCACCCGGCGGCGTCGAGCACGCCCACCGCCGCCTTCGCCACCGACTCCACGAGCGCGATCCCCGACTCCTTCGTCCGCTGCCCGCCCGAGAGCACCGCCACCAGATAGGTGCGGCCGTCCGCACTCACCCGCCCGATGCTGTTGATGTCCCACAGCCCGGTCGCCGTCCGGGGCATCCAGCCGTTCTTCAGGGCCCAGCCGCTGCCCGCCGCCGACACCCCCCACTGCTGGTCGGCCACGACCTGCCCCATCAGCCCCTGCAGATAAGTGCGGGAACCCTCGCTCAGCTCCGATTCCGTACCGAACACCGCTTTCAGCAAAGCCAGTTGATCCGCCGCCGTGGTCTGGGTCAGCCCCCATGCGTGCGCCGCCGTCGTCCCGGTCAGGCCCAGGCGTTCATTGGCCGCGTCGAGTGCTTCCGCCCCGCCGATCGCCCGCAGCAGCGCGGTGGCGGAGGCGTTGTCGCTCCGCTCGATCATGGCCCTCGCGTGGCCGTGCTCGCCGGCGGTGAGCACGCGCTTCTCGTCCTGGGCCATGAGCAGCAGCGCCGCGAGTATGTCGACCTTGACGATGCTGGCGGTGTCGTAAGCCCCGTCCCCGTAGACCGCCCGTGCCCCGCTCCCGGTGTCCAGCACCGCGACGGACACCTCCGCGTCACCCACGTCGGTCAGCAGCGGCTCCACCGCCGCGGCCAGCGCCGCGTCGAGATCCACCGTCGGCTCCTCACTCGTCGTTGCCGGGACCGGAGTGCTCCCGGCGGCCGGTACGGACGATACGGAAGCCGCGGCGTGGGGAGTGTGATCCGACGACCGGCCGGCCAGACAGATGCCACCCGCGGCCGAACCCGCCAGCAGGATCACGGCCGTCACGGATGCGAACAGGGCGGAGCCGCGGAATCTGTTTCGGGACATGCCCCGGACGCTAGGAACGGCACCTGGGCACAGGCTGGGTCCGACCTGTCGCCAGGGTAAGAAACCCCCGGTTGCCGGGGTGAGAAACCCCCAGTTGCCGGGGTGGGAAACCCCAGGCACTACGCTCGCCCTGTGGCGCTGAAGAACATTCCGGACCCTGGTTACTCCGACGACGACGGCACGGCCTCCCCGGCCCTGACCGCGGCACTCGCCGCCTGGTCCGAGGACCGGAAGGCCATCGGCCCGGTACTCGAAGCTCTCAAGGGTGCCCGGCTCCTGGTCCCTGTCGTCGCCGTCCTGGGGGAGGTGGAGGAGGACGAGAAGGGACTGCGTCGCGAGAAGACCAGTGACATGGCCGTCCCCACCCTTCAGGCGGGGGACCGTCGTGCCCTGCCCGCCTTCACCTCGACCGCCTCGCTGGCCCGCTGGGACCCGCAGGCCCGCCCCGTCGCCGTCCCCCTGCATCAGGCGCTTCAGGCCGCCGCGCACGAGAAGGCGGACACGGTCGTCCTCGATCTCGCCGGCCCGGTCGCATTCGAGCTGACCGGCTCCGCACTGCTCGCCCTCGCCGAGGGCCGTACCAGCGCCGATCCGCTGGACGACCCCGCGGTCACCTCGGCGGTACGGGACGCGGTCGCCGCCGAGCCCGCGGTGCTCCGCGCCCACCTCGGCCCCGGCCGGGCCGACGGCACCCTGGCCCTCGTCCTCGCACCCGGTGCGGACCCCGCCGACGCGGCCCGCCGGGTCGCGGAACTGCTGGCGGCCGACGAAGTCCTGCGCGCCCGCCTCGTGCGCGGCCTGGACCTGGCGCTGCTCCCGGCCGATGCGACCACGCCCGGTGAGGCCCTGTTCACGCGCTGACCCCCGAGCCGGCCGCCGGCTCGAAGTACGGACGGCGACTTCGGCGCGACGACGTGAGCCCCCTGCCCGGCCCGGGCAGGGGGCTCACGTCGTCAGAAGTCGTAAGTCGTAAGTCGTGAGAAAGAGAAGGCGGGCGGGCTCAGCCGAAGACGGGGCCGGTGTACTTCTCGCCGGGACCCTGGCCGGGCTCGTCCGGTACGAGCGATGCCTCACGGAACGCCAGCTGCAGGGACTTCAGGCCGTCACGCAGCGGAGCCGCGTGGAAGGAGCTGATCTCGGTGGTGCTGGCGTCCAGCAGGCCGGCCAGCGCATGCACCAGCTTGCGGGCCTCGTCGAGGTCCTTGTGCTCGTCGCCGTCCTCGGTCAGCCCGAGCTTCACGGCGGCGGCGCTCATCAGATTGACCGCGACCGTCACGATCACCTCGACCGCGGGCACCTCCGCGATGTCGCGGGCCATGTCGTCGAAGCCGGGGGAATCGGTGGTGGGGGTCGCGTCACTCATGCGCCATACGATAGGCCCACTCCGGTGCCGCCCCGTCTGCGGGAGCGGTGGGTGAGAGCTGGTTCGCGTGCGCCCGGGGGAGCTGCTAACCTTGTGTAACGACCGGCTGGGCACCTATGTGCTCGGCCCACAAGTGGAGGCTCCGATCTCCCACCTGACCATCCTCCGGGATGGCAGGTCACCGGTCAGGTGGCGCCCATCGTTCCGTACGGACGATGGAGCCGCCCGATACGCCCCGCGGTTGACCGCGGCGGTGTTCCGGTTTTCCAGGAGCCCCGCCTGTGTCCCGTCCGGGGCATTTTTGATGCGCTGGTGCGGTTGGTCTCACGAAACAGACGTTACGTGGCTGTCCGCCAGGCGGCCGCGTGGTGCTACCGAGGAGGATCCATCAGCGCCGAGCCCCGCATCAACGACCGGATTCGCGTTCCCGAGGTGCGACTTGTCGGTCCCAGCGGCGAGCAGGTCGGGATTGTTCCGCTTGCCAAGGCCCTGGAACTCGCACAGGAGTACGACCTCGACCTGGTCGAGGTGGCGGCGACCGCCCGTCCGCCCGTGTGCAAGCTCATGGACTACGGGAAGTTCAAGTACGAGTCGGCCATGAAGGCCCGTGAGGCGCGCAAGAACCAGGCGCACACGGTCATCAAGGAGATGAAGCTCCGGCCGAAGATCGACCCGCACGACTATGACACCAAGAAGGGTCATGTCGTCCGGTTCCTCAAGCAGGGCGACAAGGTCAAGATCACGATCATGTTCCGTGGTCGTGAGCAGTCCCGTCCTGAGCTGGGCTTCCGACTGCTCCAGCGTCTCGCTTCGGACGTGGAGGAACTCGGCTTCATCGAGTCCAACCCGAAGCAGGACGGCCGGAACATGATCATGGTTCTGGGCCCGCACAAGAAGAAGACCGAAGCCATGGCCGAGGCCCGCGAGGCCCAGGCCGCCCGCAAGGCGGGGCGTCAGGGTGCGACCCCCGACGCCGAACCTGCGGGCGAGGCTGCCGAAGCGCAGCCCGAGGCTCCGGCCGAGACACCTTCCGAGGCATGACCTCAGGGGGCCGCCATCCAGGCGGCCCCGGGTCTCCCCGGAATTCCCACCAAGATCTGACGCCCCTGCTGTCCGGTGCCCGCACCGCGAGGGGCGCCACTGACGAGGAGAGAACGGCGCGATGCCGAAGAACAAGACGCACAGCGGTGCCAGCAAGCGTTTCAAGATCACCGGCTCCGGCAAGGTGCTCCGTGAGCGCGCCGGCAAGCGCCACCTTCTTGAGCACAAGTCGTCCAAGAAGACCCGCTCGCTGACCGGCACGGTCGAGCTGGCCCCGGGCGATGCCAAGAAGGTCAAGAAGCTTCTCGGCAAGTGAGTCCGCAGCCCTCGGTGAATCCGTGGGCGGCGACCTCGACTCAGACCGGGACCAATTCGTTTCCGGGCCGTGTGAGTCCAACCACGGCCCCGCTACAAGGAGTTAAAAAGTGGCACGCGTCAAGCGGGCAGTAAACGCTCACAAGAAGCGCCGGGCAATCCTCGAGCAGGCCAGCGGTTACCGGGGCCAGCGCTCCCGCCTGTACCGCAAGGCGAAGGAGCAGGTCACCCACTCCCTCGTCTACAACTACAACGACCGCAAGAAGCGCAAGGGCGACTTCCGTCAGCTGTGGATCCAGCGCATCAACGCCGCTGCCCGCCAGAACGGCATGACGTACAACCGCCTCATCCAGGGTCTGAAGGCCGCCAACATCGAGGTGGACCGCAAGATCCTGGCCGAGCTCGCGGTCAACGACGCCAACGCGTTCGCCGCCCTCGTCGAGGTTGCCCAGAAGGCCCTCCCGAGCGACGTCAACGCCCCGAAGGCCGCCTGATCCAGGTCGCACTTCCTGTCTTCTGAGCCGGACCCGCAGGCGCTCGTCGTCTGCGGGTCCGGTGCGTTGCACGACATGTTCCGTACGTCCGTCACCTCCGTACGCAGAGAGGCTCGCCGCCGACCATGGGCACCCCCGAACTGATCTCCCCGCGATCGCCGCGCGTCACCGCCGCCCGCCGGCTGGCCAAGCGCAACTTCCGCGGCAAGGAGCGCAGGTTCATCGCCGAGGGGCCGCAGGCCGTGCGCGAGGCCGCCGGGCACCGCGGCAGCGACGGCGAGGCGACGCTGATCGAGCTGTTCGCCACCGTCGAGGCGGCCGAGCGGTACGCCGACATCGTCGACGCCGCCCACGCCGCCGGTGCCCGGGTGCACCTCGCGGACAGCGATGTGCTCGCCGATGTGTCGCAGACCGTCACCCCGCAGGGTCTCATCGGTGTCTGCCGCTTCCTCGACTCGCCGTTCGACGCGATCCTCGCCGCGAAGCCGAAGCTGGTCGCCGTCCTCGCCCACGTGCGCGACCCGGGCAACGCCGGTACGGTGCTGCGCTGCGCCGACGCCGCGGGTGCCGACGCCGTCGTGCTCACCGATGCATCGGTGGACCTCTACAACCCCAAGTCCGTCAGGGCCTCGGTCGGCTCGCTCTTCCACCTGCCGGTCGCCGTCGGTGTTCCGGTGGAGCAGGCCGTGCAGGGGCTGAGGGACGCGGGCGTAAGGATTCTCGCCGCCGACGGAGCGGGCGACGACGACCTCGACGACGAGCTGGACGCGGGGACCATGGGCGGGCCGACCGCCTGGGTCTTCGGCAACGAGGCCTGGGGCCTGCCGGAGGAGACCCGGGCGCTGGCCGACGCCGTCGTGAGGGTGCCGATCCACGGCAAGGCGGAGAGCCTCAATCTGGCGACGGCGGCGGCCGTCTGCCTGTACGCCTCCGCACGGGCCCAGCGCCCGCGCCGCTAATCCGCGGCCGCGGTCCTGGCCCGCAGGGCCACCGCGACCAGTGCCGCGTCGTCGGGGCGCCGGACGTCGCGGCCGGTCAGCTCGTGGAAGCGGGCGAAGCGGTGCTGGACCGTGTTGCGGTGGCAGTACAGCGCGGTCGCGGTGTCCGCGATGGAGCCGCTGCCGCGCAGGTGCTCGGTGACGGTCTCCAGCAGACGTGCGGCCTCCGTTGCCGATACTCCGGGGCCATCGAGACCGCCCAGCACATCGGCGGCCAGATCCGTGCCGAAGTCCCCGGCCCGCCGCACCAGCACATCCAGCCAGCTGTCCTCCAGCAGCCTCGGTGAACGGGCGTCCGGCGGCAGCATCTGCGCCGTCGCGATGGCCAGCACAGCCGCCCTGGGCACCGCCGCGAGCCCGTTCACCTGCGGCGAGACACCGCACGGGGTGGAGGCGAGCCGGACCAGCACCGACTGCCACGTGGTGCGTCGGCCCAGCTCCACCACCAGCACCGCGTCCCCGCCGACCGCCTGGTACTGCACCGGAGCACCCGCCGCGCGCAGCGCCGTCGCTGCCCGGTGCAGCCCCGAACCCTCCGCCGCCGGAGCCGCCGCGCACAGGAACGTGCCCGCGCCGTCGAAGCCCAGGGCCAGCGCCGCGTTCCGTACCACCGTCGGGTTGTGGCCCTCGCTCTCCAGCAGCCGGGAGAACCACATCCGCCGCTCGTCCTCCTGGCGCCGGCCCATCTCCAGAACCGTGCGCTGATACGCCGTCATGATGCCCGTGACATGGGACTCGACGGCCTCCCACACGTGGTACGCGGACGTCACCAGCTCCGCCATGTCCTCCTCGTCCGCCCGCTGGACCAGCGCCGCCCACACCACCCGGAAGTCCAGCCGGGCCGCTTCCAGCAGCGAGTCCAGCGGGACACCTTGGCGGGCCCGCTGCTCACCCACGCGCTGCGACACCCCGGCGATGTGCACGGGCACCGGAAGCTGCGCCACCGTACGCAGCAGCAGCTCGAACGCCTGCCAGGCGGAGCTGCGGAAATCGGCGTCCGGCACCCGCTCCGCATAGGCGCTGCGGACCGGATTGATCATCTCCATCCACTGGCCGATCAGACCGTCGATGTTGTCCAGGCACTGGCCCGCGAGCTCGGCGATCCGACGGGACGGGGGAGGGAAATCGGAAACCGGAGTGTGCATATGACCAATGTAAGGGGCCGTACGGGTGATGTTTCGACGTTGGATCTGTGCTCGTTGCCCTTGAAGCTGAGGCAATCCGGAATCCCCCTCCGGGCCCACCGCATTCAGGGAGGTCCTGGCAGTGCATCTGACGCCTCGCGAGCAGGAGCGTCTCCAGCTGTTCACCGTCGCCGAACTGGCCCGCCGCCGCAGGGCGCGCGGCCGGCGGCTGAACACGCCGGAGGCCATCGCGCTGATCTGCGACGAGGTGCTGGAGGCCGCCTGGGACGGACTCGGTCTGGACGAGGTGATCGAGGTGGGCCGCTCCGTGCTCACCGAGGCCGACGTGATGGACGGCGTGGCCGACATCGTCACCACCGTGCAGGTCGAGGCGCTCTTCCCGAGCGGCACCGCCCTCGTCGCCGTCGACCGGCCGATCGGCCCGGGGTCACCCGACACCGCACCCGGTGCCGTACGGACCGCCCCCGATCCGGTACGGATCAACGAGGGGCGTCCACGCACCACCCTCACCCTCCGCAACACCGGTGACCGTACGGTGTTCGTCTCCTCGCACTATCCGCTGCACGAGGTGAACGCGGCCCTGGAGCTGGACCGGGAAGCGGCGCGGGGGCTGCGGCTGGACATCGCGGCCGGCACCGCGCTGGCCTTCGAACCGGGGGAGTCCCGGGAGGTCTCGCTGATCCCCCTCTCCCGTCACCCGCAGCACGCCCAGTCCGAGGAGCAGCGCGCATGACCAGCATCGACCGCCGTACGTACAACGCTCTGTACGGTCCCACCACCGGTGACCGGATCCGGCTCGGCGACACCTCGCTCTGGGTCGAGGTGGAGGCCGACGACGGCACCCCCGGCGACGAACTGCTCGGCGGCTGCGGCAAGACCGTACGCGACGGGCTGCTGGCCTCGCCCCGTTCCGACCGGGACTCCGCCCTGGACATGGTGGTCGCCGGAGTCGTCCTCATGGACCCGGTTCTCGGCGTCCGCAAGACCGACATCGGCATCAAGGACGGCCGGATCGTCTCCGTCGGCGGCGTCGGCAACCCGGACGTGATGCCGGTCGAGTACGCCATCGACTCGCACACCTCCGTCGTCCCCGGCGAGGGGCTGATCGCCACCCCCGGCATCGTGGACAGCCATGTCCATCTCTCCTCGCCCGAGGTGGCGCCCGCAGCGCTCGCGGCCGGAGTCACCACGCTCGTCGGCATGGGACTCGGCGGGGTCTGGGAGATCGGCTGCAATCCGGCCCACAATCTGCACACCCTGATGAGTTCCTGGCAGGGCACCCCGCTCAACATCGCGTTCCTGGCCCGCGGTTCGTCCAGCTCCCGCACCCTGCTCGACGAGTCCGTGCTCGCCGGGGCCGGCGGCTTCAAGATCCACGAGGACTTCGGGGCCACCCCGCGCATCATCGACAACTGCCTCGACACCGCCGAGGCCGCCGATCTGCCGGTCGCCCTGCACACCGACTCCATGAACGAGTCCGGCTATCTGCGCGACACCATCGGCTCCACCCGGGGCCGGACCGTGCACGCGTACCACGTGGAGGGTGGTGGAGGTCACCCCGATCTGCTGGAGATCCTCTCCGAGCCGAACATCCTGCCGTCGTCGACCACGCCGACCATCCCGTACACCCCGAACACCGTCGGGGAACTGTTCCCGATGACGATGACCGTGCACCGGCAGAACCACCACTCGGCCAGCGACGTGGAGATATCCAAGGGCCGTATCCGTGCCCATGCGATCGCCGCCGAGAACGCCCTGCACGACCTCGGCGCGATCTCCATCGTCAACTCCGACTCCATGGGCATGGGCCGCATCGCCGAGACCGTCCGCCGCACCTGGCAGCTCGCCCACCTCCAGGCACGGGCGGCCGGGGAGGGCGGCGTCGAGCACCGCGCCAACCAGCGGGCCCTGCGCTACCTCGCCAAGATCACCCTCAACCCGGCGATCGCCCACGGCCTCGCGCACGAGGTCGGCACCGCTCAGGTGGGGCGCCTCGCCGACCTGGTGCTCTGGCACCCCGCCTACTTCGGCTCGAAGCCCGAACTGGTCATCAAGGCCGGATTCGTGGCATGGGGCAACACGGGGTCCGGTTCGGGATCGACCCGGCTGACCCAGCCCCGTACGTACAAGCCCTACTTCGGCGCCCTCGGCCAGGCGCCCGCGCGGCTCTCCCGGATCTTCGTCGCCGAGGCCGCGCTGGCGGACCGGGCCGCCCGGGCGGCGCTGCCCAAGGGACTCACCTACGCGCCGATCCGCGGCTCCCGCGGCCTCACCCGCGCCGACATGCTCCACAACACCGCGACCCCGCACGTCGTCGTGCCCCGTGAACCGGCACCCGTCCTGGTCGACGGCGTCCCCACCGCCACCCCCGCCGCCGACGTCGTGCCGCTGGCGCAGCTGCACCACCTCGCCTGAGCCCGAAAGCCCTGAGCCCGAAAGCCCTGAGCCCGAAAGCCCTTCGCCCGTGAAACTCGATCTGCTGGTCCGCAACGCGAACATCCTGACCCTCGACGACGCCCGGCCCACCGCCCGCACCCTCGGCGCACTGCACGGCCGCATCGTCGGGCTCGACGAGGAGGTCGAGCACCTCCCGGCCGCCCGGGTCGTCGACGCGGGCGGCGCCACGGTCGTGCCCGGCTTCAACGACGCCCACTGCCACTCCGCGTGGTTCGGCCTCACTCTCACCCAGCTCGACGTCTCCGGCGCACGGACCGTCGACGAGGTGTACGACGCCGTGGCCGCGTACGCCGCCACGCTGCCCGAGGACGCCTGGGTGATCGGCGCCGGACTCGACCACAACCGGACCGGCGGGCGCTACCCGCACCGCGACGCCCTCGACCGGGCCGCGGGCGGCCGGCGGGTGTGGCTGAAGCACACCTCCGGCCACGCCTGCGTCGTCAACACCCCGGTGCTGCGCCTCGCGGGCATCCTGGCCGAAGGCTTCACCGACCCGGACGGCGGGGTCGTCTCCCGCGACGAGGACGGCCGGCCCGACGGACTCCTGGAGGAGACCGCCCAGCGCCTCGTGCAGCGGCACGTACTCCCGTACCCCGTGGAGACCGTCGCCGACGCCGTCGGAGCCGCCACCCGCCACTACCTCACCGAAGGCATCACCAGCTTCACGGAGGCCGGCATCGGCGGCGGCTGGATCGGCCACACTCCCGTCGAACTCGCCGCGTACCAGCTCGCCCGCGACACCGGCAGGCTCCACACCCGCGCGCAGCTGATGGCCGCCTCCGACGTCCTGCACCCGCTGGTCTCGCACGCCGACGACGGCATCGGCCTCGGGCTCGACCTCGGGATACGCACCGGCTTCGGCGACGACCGGCTCTCCCTCGGCCCCGTCAAGATCTTCCTGGACGGTTCCCTGCTCGGCCGGACCGCCGCCGTCACCGAACCCTTCTGCGGCTGCCCGCACAACGAGGCAGAGGCGGCCAACCCCACCGGATACCTCCAGAACGACGCCGACGCCATGACCGAAACCGTCGTCGCCGCCCACCGCTCCGGCTGGACCGTCGCCGCCCATGCCATCGGCGACCGGGCCGTCGACCTCGCGCTCGACGCATTCGCCCGCGCTCAGCGCGAGCTCCCGCGCCCCGGCGTGCTCCACCGCATCGAGCATGCCGGAGTGGTCCGCCCCGACCAGCTCGGACGGTTCGCCGAACTCGGCGTGGTCCCCGTACCGCAGCACAACTTCCTGCCGCCGTTCGGCGACGCCATGGCGGAGTCGCTCGGCGCGCGGCGCACCGCCTGGTCCTACCGGTTGCGCTCGCTGCTCGACCTCGGGCTGCCCGTACCCGGCAGCTCCGACCGGCCCGTCGCGCCCGGCGCCCCGCTGCCCGCCATCCAGGCCATGGTGCAGCGGCGCACCGGCTCGGGTGCGGTGTACGGGCCCGACGAGCGCGTCCCGGTCCTCGATGCCCTGCGGGCCTGGACCGAGGGCTCCGCCCGCGCCACCGGCTTCGGCGGCCGCAAGGGGCGCCTCGTCCCCGGGCAGCTCGCCGACCTCACGATCCTCGACGCCGACCCGCTCCGCACCGATCCGGACCGGATCGGCTCGCTCCAGGTCCTCGCGACCGTCGTCGACGGCGATCCCGTCCACGACCCGCACGGCCTCGCGGCCCAGGCCGCCACCCGCACACCCGCACAGCCCGTTCCCCCGTCCCCCCAAGGCCACCAGGCCCTCCGTCCCCAGGAGAACGTGTGAGCTCGCCCGACATCAAGGACATCCGGCGACTGCTGATCGCCGCCTTCACCGGCACCGCCCTGGAGTGGTACGACTACTTCCTCTACGGCACCGCCGCCGCCCTGGTCTTCAACCGGCTCTTCTTCCCCGAGCTGGACCCGGCCGTGGGCACCATCGCGTCCTTCGTCACCTTCGCCGTGGGCTTTGTCGCCCGCCCCATCGGTGCGGCCGTTTTCGGCCACATCGGCGATCGCTACGGCCGCAAGGTCGCCCTGATCATCACCGTCGTGATGATGGGCGTCACCACCGGCTGTATCGGCCTGCTGCCCAGCTACGCCACCATCGGTATCTGGGCCCCCGTCCTCCTCGCACTCCTCCGCTTCCTGCAGGGGATCTCGGTCGGCGGTGAGTGGAGCGGCGCCATGCTGCTCACGCTGGAGCACACACCGAAGGAGAAGCACGGCAGCTACTCCTCGATCCCGCAGCTCGGCTCGCCCGTCGGCACGCTGATCTCGTCCGGCGCGTTCGCCCTCGTCGGGATGCTGCCCGACGACTCCTTCTACTCCTGGGGCTGGCGTCTGCCGTTCCTCGCCGCGTTCCCGCTGCTCGGCTTCGCGCTCTACATGCGGCTGCGGATCGAGGAGTCGCCGGTCTTCCACGCGATGCTCGCCGACGCGGAGAAGAACGGCCCGAAGCCCGCACCGCTCATCGAGGCGTTCCGCCGCACCTGGGGCCGCATGATCATCGGCATCGGCGCGGCCCTGCTCGGTGTCGGCGGCTTCTTCCTGATGACCACGTTCATCATTTCGTACGGCACCGACGAGCTGGGCATCGACAAGTCCGTGATGCTGAACGCCACCGTCATCGGCTCGGTCGTCGAGATCGTCGTGCTCGTCGTGGCGGGGCGGATCGCCGACCGGATCGGCGCCTGGACGGTCTGTGCCATCGGCGGCCTCGTCACGATGGCCGTCGCCTTCCCGGCCTTCTGGCTCGTCGACACCGGCAAGCCCGCACTGGTCTACCTCGGGGTGGGGCTCGGGATCGGCGCACTCTCCATTCCGTACGCCCCCATCGGCGCCGTGGTCTCCGGAATGTTCCCCGAGGCGTTCCGCTACAGCGCCGTCGCGATGTCCTACAACCTCGCGGGCGTCGTGGCCGGATTCGTACCGCTGCTCGCCACCTCGCTGACCGGTGCGGCGAACGGTGCCTCGTGGGGTGCGGCCCTGCTCCTGATGGTGATCGCGGCCTGCACGGCCGCCGGATCGTTCGCCTCCGGATCGCTCATGAGGCGTGAACGGGCGGCCCGGCCGGCCGGGGACCGCGTCGAGGTCGCCGTCTGACCGACACCGTGCCCCGTACCCCGCCGAACGGCGGACCGCAGCAGTGCGCCCCCGCAGGGTGTCGCTCCGTCACCGACGACTAGTAGGGTGACCAACTCGGGGGCCCACTGCACCGGTTCGAGAGGTGGGGTACGGGATATGGCTGTCGGCATGAGCAGGCCGCGCGAGACACACGCGGCCGTCGTGCGCGCCGGTGAAGGCCCCGGCACGGCGGGCGAACCGGCCGAAGGACCGGATCTCGGACAGGTCGATGCGATCGTCGATCCCGACGACCTCCCCGACGGCCTGGTCATCGCCGACGAGACCGGCCGGGTCATCTGCTTCAACTCCGCGGCCGCCCGGATCACCGCCGTGCCCCGGACCGCCGCTCTCGGCCGCCCCCTGGAACACGCGCTGCCGCTGGAGGACCTCAAGGGCCGCCGCTGGTGGGCGCTGACCGATCCGTACGGCGGCCTCGCCACCAGGGTCGGTCAGCCCGAGCGCAATCTGCTGCTGCCCGGCGGCCGAGAGGTCCTGGTCTCCGCACGGTACGTACGAGAGCACCCGACCGGCCCCGTACGCCGTCTGGTGATCTCGCTGCGCGGCACCGAGGCGCGTCGCCGCACCGAACGCAGCCACGCCGAGCTGATCGCGATCGTCGCCCACGAGCTGCGCTCCCCGCTGACCTCCGTCAAGGGCTTCACCGCGACCCTCCTCGCCAAATGGGAACGGTTCACCGACGACCAGAAGCGCCTGATGCTGGAGACCGTCGACGCAGACGCGGGCCGTGTCACCCGGCTCATCGCCGAACTGCTCGACATCTCCCGGATCGACTCCGGCCGGCTGGAGCTGCGACGGCAGCCCGTGGACCTCTCCGCCGCCGTCGAACGCCACATCCAGGCCCTCACCGCGAACGGCCAGACGCCCGACCGCTTCCTCGTCCGTACCTGCCAGCCGCTGCCGGCGGTCTGGGCCGACCCGGACAAGGTCGACCAGGTGCTCGGCAACCTGTTGGAAAACGCGGTGCGCCACGGCGAGGGAACCGTCACCATCGAAGTCGCACCCGCACCCGCGAAGAGCGACGAGAAGGGAACGGCCGTCACCGTGAGCGACGAAGGCCCTGGCATCCCCGAGGAGTCGATGGGCCGTGTCTTCACCCGCTTCTGGCGGGGGAGCAAGCGCGGCGGTACGGGCCTGGGCCTGTACATCGTCAAGGGCATCGTCGAGGCGCACGGCGGCACGATCACGGTCGGCCGCGGCCCCGGCGGCGGCGCGGAATTCCGATTTATCCTGCCCGTGAGCACGCCGGCCTACCTGGTCTGAGCAGCCCACGGGCCTCCCACACATCCTGTGACCCTTAGACTCGACCTTTGGCACCTTTGCGTCCTCCAGTCGTCGAGCGGGGCCATGGGGGTCCGGGGCTGTCCCCCGGTAAGCGCAGTACCAGCCAATCGGAAGCACGGGAAGAGATGTCGGCACCGAACAAGTCGTACGACCCAGTCGAGGTCGAGGCACTGAAACCGGAAGAGATCGAGCGCATGCGGGACGAGGCGTTCGCCGCCTTCGCCGCCGCCGGTGACCTCGACGCGCTCGCCCAGGCGAAGACCGCGCACACCGGTGGTACCTCGCCCCTGTCGCTCGCCAACCGGGAGATCGGCGCCCTGCCGCCGCAGGCCAAGGCCGAGGCGGGCAAGCGCGTGGGCCAGGCCCGCGGCGCCGTGAGCAAGGCCCTCGCCGCCCGTCAGGCGGAGCTGGAGGCCGAGCGGGACGCCCGCGTGCTGGTCGAGGAGGCGGTGGATGTCACGCTGCCCCACGACCGCACCCCGGCCGGCGCCCGCCACCCGCTGACCACGCTCATGGAGCGCCTCGAGGACATCTTCGTGTCCATGGGGTACGAGGTCGCCGAGGGCCCCGAGGTCGAGGCGGAGTGGTTCAACTTCGACGCCCTGAACTTCGTGCCCGACCACCCGGCCCGGCAGATGCAGGACACCTTCTTCGTCCAGGGCCCCGAGGGCACCACGGACGACGAGTCCGGCATCGTGCTGCGTACACACACCTCCCCGGTGCAGGCCCGCACGCTGCTCGACCGCGAGCCGCCGGTCTACGTCGTCGTACCGGGTCGCGTCTACCGCACCGACGAGCTGGACGCGACGCACACCCCGGTCTTCCACCAGATCGAGCTGCTCGCCGTCGACGAGGGCCTGACCATGGCCGACCTCAAGGGCACCCTGGACCACATGGTCCAGGCGCTCTTCGGCCGGGACATGAAGACGCGGCTGCGCCCGAACTTCTTCCCGTTCACCGAGCCGTCCGCCGAGATGGACATGGTCTGTTACGTGTGCCGCGGCGAGTCCGTCGGCAACCCGGACCGGCCCTGCCGCACCTGCGGCAGCGAGGGCTGGATCGAGCTCGGCGGCTGCGGCATGGTCAACCCGAAGGTGCTCATCGCCACCGGCGTCGACCCCCAGAAGTACAGCGGATTCGCCTTCGGGTTCGGCATCGAGCGGATGCTGATGTTCCGCCACAACGTCGAAGACATGCGAGACATGGTCGAGGGTGACGTCCGGTTCACCCGGCCGTTCGGGATGGAGATCTGATGCGGGTCCCGCTTTCTTGGCTGCGGGAGTACGTCGACCTGCCGGCGACGGAGACCGGTCGTGACGTCCAGGCCAAACTTGTGTCCGCCGGCCTCGAGGTCGAGACCGTCGAGCAGCTCGGCGCCGGGCTCAAGGGCCCCCTTGTCGTCGGCAAGGTCCTCACCATCGAGGAGCTGACGGAGTTCAAGAAGCCCATCCGCTTCTGCACCGTCGACGTCGGCCAGGCCAACGGCACCGGCGAGCCGCAGGAGATCGTCTGCGGCGCGCGCAACTTCTCCGTCGGCGACAAGGTCGTCGTGGTCCTGCCGGGCGCCGTACTGCCCGGTGACTTCGCGATCGCCGCGCGCAAGACGTACGGCAAGACCTCGCACGGCATGATCTGCTCGGGCGACGAGCTCGGCATGGGCGACGACGGCAGCGGCGGCATTATCGTGCTGCCGCCCGAGCACGAGGTCGGCATCGACGCGATCGAGCTGCTCGAACTCGTCGACGAGGTCCTCGACATCGCGGTCACGCCCGACCGCGGCTACTGCCTGTCGATGCGCGGTGTCGCCCGCGAGACCGCCATCGCGTACGGCCTGCCGCTGCGCGACCCGGCGCTTCTCGACGTCCCCGCCCCGAACTCGTACGGCTACGTGGTGAAGGTGGCCGACCCGATCGGCTGCGACCGCTTCACCGCGCGTACGGTCGTCGGACTGGAGCCCGAGGCCCGTTCCCCGATCTGGCTGCAGCGCAGGCTCCAGAAGGCCGGGATGCGCCCGATCTCGCTCGCCGTCGACGTCACCAATTACGTGATGCTCGAGCTGGGCCAGCCGCTGCACGCCTACGACCGCTCCCGTCTCGACGGGCCGATCGGGGTGCGCCGCGCCGAGCCCGGCGAGAAGCTCACCACTCTCGATGGCGTCCAGCGGGTGCTGGACCCCGCAGACCTGGTGATCACCGACAACCGCGGGCCGATCGGTCTCGCGGGTGTCATGGGCGGCGCCAACACCGAGGTCGCCGACCACGACGACCAGGTTGGTGCCACCACCGAGGTCGTCATCGAGGCAGCGCACTTCGACGCAATCTCCATCGCCCGTACCGCGCGCCGCCACAAGCTGGCCTCCGAGGCGTCCAAGCGCTTCGAGCGCGGCGCCGACCCGCAGGCCGCGGCAGCTGCCGCGCAGCGGACCGTCGACCTGCTGGTGCTTCTCGCGGGCGGCACCGCCGAGGCCGGTGTCACGGAGATCATCGCGCCGTCCGCGCCCCGGACGATCACCATGTCGGCGAACCACCCGGACCGTGTCGCGGGCGTCGACTACGGCCGCGAGACCGTCGTACGCCGTCTCCAGGAGGTCGGCTGCGACGTCTACGGGCAGGACGAGCTGGTCGTCACGGTCCCGTCCTGGCGTCCCGACCTGGGCGAGCCGAACGATCTGGCCGAAGAGGTCATCCGGCTCGAGGGGTACGAGAACCTCCCCTCGACGCTGCCCAAGCCGCCCTCGGGCCGCGGGCTCACCGAGCGGCAGCGGCTGTACCGCCGCGTCGGCCGCGCGCTGGCCGGCGCCGGCTATGTCGAGGCGCTGAATTACCCGTTCATCGGCGAGCAGGTACTCGACCAGCTCGACATCCCGGTGGACGACGAGAACCGTAGCCTGGTGAGGCTGGTCAACCCGCTCTCCGACGAGGAGCCCGCGCTGCGCACGACGCTGCTGCCCGGGCTGCTCGGTGCGCTGCGCCGCAACGACGGCCGGGGCAGCCACGACCTGGCGCTCTTCGAGGCGGGCCTGGTCTTCCGGGCTCCCGAGCAGGAGGGCATCGCGGTACGGCTGCCGGTCCACCGCCGTCCGACCGACGAGGAGATCGCCGGTCTGAGCGGGGTTCTGCCGGTGCAGCCGCGCCATGTCGCCGTCGTGCTCGCCGGTGCGCGTGAGCAGGCCGGCTGGTGGGGCAAGGGCCGCCCGGCCGACTGGGCGGACGCGATCGAGTCCGCCCGCACGGTCGCCCGTGAGGCGGGGGCCGAACTGATCGTCCGACAGGGCCAGTACGGTCCGTGGCACCCTGGCCGCTGCGCCGAGCTCGCCGTGGTGATCGACGCAGCGGAGCACACCGTCGGATACGCCGGTGAGCTGCACCCGCGCGTGGTCAAGGCGCTGCACCTGCCCGCGCGCAGCTGCGCGATGGAGCTGAACCTGGACCTGCTGGAGCAGGCGTCTCAGGGCGCCCTCCAAGCGCCGCGGATCTCCGCCTTCCCGGTGGCGACCCAGGACGTCGCGCTGATCGTCGCCGAGAGCGTCCCCGCCGCCGAGGTGGAGCAGGCGCTGCGTGCGGGCGCGGGTGAACTCCTCGAATCGCTGCGGCTGTTCGATGTCTTCACCGGCGACCAGATCGGTGCGGGCCGCAAGTCCCTGGCGTACGCGCTGCGCTTCCGCGCGGCGGACCGCACGCTGACCGTGGACGAGGCCACGGCCGCCCGCGACGCGGCGGTGGCCCTGGCCGCCGAGCGGACGGGCGCGGTGCTGCGGGGCGCGTAACGCCTCATGCGGCACACATCATGAAAGAGGGGCGTATCCGGTGACCGGATACGCCCCTCCTGTGCTCGCCGAGCGGCACAGAACCGCTCGCGGGCGTTCCCCGCACTGTCCGCGCCGCCACGGAGTGTCGGGCAGGTCGGCGGAAACGGACGGCGCGGGTGCGGGTCGTCGACTGTACGAGGGGGAGCAGACGACCCGGCCGCCTCTTGCGAGACGACTGATTCAACCGATCCGCGGACCGGCGCAACAGAGTGCGCAGCGGGACGGTTCGGGCATTGCGTTCACACCCCGTGTGAATCGTGCTCCACTGGTTCGGCACGCCTCGGCGTGCCGAACCACCGGAGGGGCAAATGGGGGCGACGGAGCCCAACATTCTGCTGGAGGCCCTGATCGAGGAGGCGGATGTCTCCCGGGCGGGCCTCGCCGCGCACATCAACCGGGCCGGCCGCTCCCGCGGACTGTGCCTGCGCTACGAACACACCGCGGTGGCACGCTGGTTGAAGGGGCAGCGCCCGCGCGGCCAGGTACCCGACCTGATCTGTGAAGTGCTCGGGAACCGGCTGAACAGGCCTCTTTCGCTGGACGACATCGGCATGGCGACCCCGGGCGCCGGCGCGGCCGTGCCCGGATCCACGCTCACCGGATTCGTCGAGCGGGCCACCGCGCTGTGGCGTTCCGACGACCAGCAGCGCCCGCACATACTCGCCTCGGCCGCCGTCACGGGCACGACCGCGGTGATGCCCGTCTGGGAGTGGGAGAACCCGCCGGAGGACGTCGATGTCTCCCGCACCGGTACGACCCGGGTCTGCACGGCCGACACAATGACCCTGCGTGCGGCCCGTGCCCACTACGAACTGATGTACCGCAGGGCAGGCGGAATCGCGACCCGTTCCCGCATCGTCGGATTCCTCAACAGCGAGACGGCCCCGCTGCTGCGCGGCGGCTACAGCGACGCGATGGGGCGCCAACTGCACCGGGCGACGGGCGGGCTGGTGGCGGTCGCGGGCATCTGCGCCTACGACTCCGACGCGCACGGGCTCGCCCAGCGCTACTTCCACCAGGCACTGCGGCTGGCCAAGGCGAGCGGGGACCGGGGGCTCGGCGGCTATGTGATCGCCCTGCTGGTCAACCAGTCGCTGTTCCTCGCCGAGTACCGGCAGTCGGTGGCCTTCGCGCAGGCGGCGCTTCGGGCAGCCGGCCGGCACATCACTCCCGCGCTGGCCGCCGATCTGTACGCGATGCAGGCCAAGGCGTACGCGCATATCGGCGACGCCACAAGCTCCCTGGAGTGCATCCGGCGCGCCGAGTCGGAGGCCGGACGCATCCGGCCGGGTCATGAACCGGACGAGACGGGGTACGTCCAGCCGGGCCTGGTCGATGTGCAGGTGGCCGAGGCCCTGCTCGGTCTCGGCGATCTGCCCGGGGCCAGGGAACACGCGGTGACGGCCGTGCGGACCCCGGCGCACGACCGGGGCCGGGTGCACCGGCTGGCCATACTGACCCATATCGAGCTGCGTCAGGGCGAGGCGGACCGGGCGGCGGCCACGGCCGTGGAGATGGCGGAGCGGGCCAGGGGCATGGAGTCGCAGCGGCTGCGCGACCGGCTGCGTGCGGTGCGTGCGGATCTGATCGCGAGTGGCTCTGCCGACGCGGGGCGGGCCGCCGAACTGATCGACGGGGCGTTGCGCGTGCCGCTGTGAGTGCGTACCCGCGGGTTCCGGTACGTTCCCCTCCGGTCCCGCTCCTGCTGCGATGTTGTCACCTACTTGTCGGAAGGTGGCAAAACCGTGCAGTGGACGAATCTGAACGAGCAAACCGTGTATGAGAATCGCTGGTTCCGGGTCAATCTCGCGGATGTACTCATCCCCGACGGCCGCCATCTCGACCACTACCTCATCCGGCTCCGCCCCGTCGCGGCGGCCACCGTCGTCAACGAGGCCAACGAGGTACTGCTGCTCTGGCGGCACCGGTTCATCACCGACAGCTGGGGCTGGGAACTCGCCGCGGGCGTCGTCGAGGACGGCGAGGACATCGCGGCGGCCGCCGCCCGGGAGATGGAGGAGGAGACCGGCTGGCGCCCGGGACCGCTGCGCCCGCTGCTGACCGTGGAGCCGTCGAACGGCCTCACCGACGCCCTGCACCACCTCTACTGGTCCGAGGAGGCCACGTGGACCGGCCAGCCCAGCGACGACTTCGAGTCCTCGCGCCGCGAGTGGATACCGCTCAAGCTGGTGCCCGACATGATCGCCCGCGGCGAGGTCCCGGCCGCGGGCATGGTGGCCGGACTGATGATGCTCCATCACTTACGGCTGGGATGAAACCCCCGGAGCCGAGGCCGGGATGAAGCCCCACAACCGCGAAAGGGGCCGGCCGGGGGTTTCCCGGCCGGCCCCGTGCGGGCGCGAGGGACGGATCAGGAGTACGGGTAGAAGCCCGAGCCCGTCTTGCGGCCGAGCCGGCCCGCGTCCACCATCCGCTGGAGCAGCGGGGGAGCGGCGTACAGCGGCTCCTTGAACTCCGCGTACATCGAGTCGGCGACCGAGGCCACGGTGTCCAGACCGATCAGGTCGGAGAGCTTGAGCGGGCCCATCGGGTGGGCGCAGCCGAGCTCCATGCCGTTGTCGATGTCCTCACGGCTGGCGATCCCCGACTCGAACATCCTGATCGCGGAGAGGAGATACGGAATCAGCAGCGCGTTGACGACGAAGCCGGAGCGGTCCTGGGCGCGGATCGGGTGCTTGCCGAGCACGTCCTGGACCAGGGCCTCGGCGCGCTTCACCGTCTCGTCGGACGTCGTCAGCGCGGGAATCAGCTCGACGAGCTTCTGCACCGGGGCCGGGTTGAAGAAGTGGATGCCGATGACCTGGTCCGGGCGAGCGGTGGCCACGGCCAGCTTCACCAGCGGAATGGAGGAGGTGTTCGAGGCGAGGATCGCGTCCTGCCGGGTCACCACCTGGTCGAGTACCTGGAAGATCTCGGTCTTGACCTGCTCGTTCTCCACGACGGCCTCGATGACGAGATCGCGGTCGGCGAACTCTCCGAGGTCGGTGGTGAAGCTCAGACGAGCCAGTGTCTCGTCACGCTCCTCCGGAGTGATCTTGCCGCGTTCGGCGGCCTTCGAGAGGGAGTTGTGCAGCCGGGTGCGGCCGATCTCCAGTGCCTCGCCGGTGGTCTCGGCCACCATGACCTCAAGACCGCTGCGGGCGCACACTTCCGCGATACCCGCGCCCATCTGGCCACAGCCCACCACTCCGACGCGTGCAATGTCGGCCATAGAGTCCGTCACCTCGTGCCTTTCGCTGTTCTGCGTGTCGCAGGTTCCCGTCTGATTCCGGTGCCCGCCCCGACCCCCCGACGTTACTCCGCGACCTACGGGTCATTGCGGGCCGGGGCGGGCATGCTCTGCGTTACGCCCGGCTACCGGGGCGACGGACGAGGACAGAGAGACGGCAGGTGCAAAGAAATGCGGCAAATGGCCAGAAGAGGCTTTGTGGCGGGTGCGGCCGGGGTGGTCGCAGCGGTGGTGAGCACCATCACCACGGCCGGTGATGCCGTCGCGGTGCCGTCCCGGCAGACCGGCACCGAACCGGCGGACACGGCGCCGCGCAAGCGTGGGCGTCATGTGGCACGGCGTGAACTGCGCGGCATGTGGGTCGCCACCGTCGCCAACATCGACTGGCCCTCCGCGCCCGGTCTGACAGCGGCCGCGCAGCAGGCCGAGCTGATCGCGTACCTCGACGAGGCCGTCGACCGGCGGCTGAACGCCGTGATCCTCCAGGTCCGGCCGACGGCCGACGCGCTGTGGCCCTCGCCCTACGAACCGTGGGCCCAGTACCTCACCGGGGTGCAGGGCAAGGACCCCGGCTGGGATCCGCTGGGCACGGCCGTCCGCGAGGCGCACCGCCGCGGGCTCGAACTGCATGCCTGGTTCAACCCGTACCGGGTCGCCAACCACACCGATCCGTCCCGCCTGGTCGCCACCCACCCCGCCAGGCTGCACCCCGACTGGGTCCTGCCGTACGGCGGGAAGCTCTACTACAACCCCGGAATCCCCGAGGTCCGCCGCTTCGTCCAGGACGCGATGCTCGACGCGGTCCGCCGCTACGACATCGATGCCGTGCACTGGGACGACTACTTCTACCCGTACCCGGTGGCCGGGCAGGTCTTCGACGACGACGCCACGTACGCGAAATACGGTGCGGGCTTCCCCGACAAGGCAGCCTGGCGGCGCGACAACACCGACAAACTGGTGCGCGAGACGGCCGAGCGGATCAAGAAGATCAAGAAGAACGTCCAGTTCGGGATCAGCCCGTTCGGTGTGTGGCGCAACGCCGCGACCGACCCGCTCGGCTCCGACACGAAGGCGGGTGTGCAGACCTACGACGATCTGCACGCCGACACCCGCGGCTGGGTCCAGAAGGGCTGGATCGACTACATCTGCCCGCAGATCTACTGGAACATCGGCTTCGCCGCCGCCGACTACGCCAAGCTGCTGCCCTGGTGGAACGCGGTCGTACGGGGCACAGGCGTCGATCTGTTCGTGGGCGAGGCCCTCTACAAGGCCGGTGACCCGGCCCAGCCCGCCGCCTGGCAGGACCCGGCCGAACTCTCCCGCCACCTCGACTTCGCCGCCGCCTACGACCAGGTGCGCGGTCATGTCTACTTCTCCGGCAAGGACGTGGTCACGGACCGGATCGGAACCATGGACCGGGTGGTGGCCGACCACTATCGCAACAGAGTGCGTCCACCCCGCTGACAGAAGAGCGGAGTGGACGCGGGGTGTTGTGGGCGGGCTGCCCGGAACTGATCGGCCCGCCCAGGGCCCGGGGGCGAAGAGCAGTGCCGTCCGCCGGAGGCCGCTACGGGGTCTCCGGTGCCTGCTTCCGGACGACGGTGTGCTGTACGACGCTGTCGGGACCGGGCGAAATCAGGTGTTCGTGTCCGTCCTCGAAGCGGACGCGGTACGGGGGGGTGCCCCCGGCCCCGAGCACTTCGACGATCTCTGCGACCCGGTCGTGCTGTCCCACGGTCCTGCCGTGCGTCAGCAGCCGGTCGCCCGCGTGTGCCTCCATCGGGAGTGACCTCCTCACGGGTGCGGTCCTTGTCGACAAGTCTATGACCGAAAAGCGACTTCGCCCGGTGGAAGGTTCGTGGTTCTCACCCACGACGCCGGGCGCGCCCCGTCCGCTGGGTGGCCGCGATGCAGACGAGCACCGCGATCGCGGCCACCGGCGCCGCCGCCGAGACCTCCTCGCCGAGCAGGAAGAACGACCACACCAGTGTCAGCAACGGCTGCGCGAGCTGAAGCTGGCTGGCCCGCGGAACCCCGATCTCCGCCATCCCGCGATACCAGACGTACAGGCCGAAGAAGGTGGACCCGGCCGCCACCCAGACCAGTCCGATCACCCCGTGCGCGGTCAGCCGCACCGGCTCCAACGGCAACGCGACGGCCGCCCCCGCCACCGCGAGCGGCAGGGAGAGGATCAGAGCCCAGCCGACCACCTGCCAGCCCGGCATGACCCCGGCCAGCCTGCCGCCCTCGGTGTATCCCGCCGCGCACACCAGCAGTGCACCGAACAGGTACAGATCACCGCCGGACAGCGCACCACCGCTCTCCTGCACGGTGAACGCGATCACCACGGCCGCCCCGGCGAGCGCCGCGATCCAGAAGGCGCGCGGCGGCCGCGCCCCGGTCCTCAGCGAGGAGAACACCGCGGTGGTCAGCGGCAGCAGCCCGACCACAACGGCTGCGTGAGAGGTCGTCGATGTCTGCAGCGCCAGCGTCGTCAGCAGCGGGAAGCCGACCACCACACCGGCGGCGACGACGACGAGCCCTGCCCGGTGCCGACGGTCCGGTACGGGGACACGGCCCGCCAGCAGCACACCACCCGCGATCGCGGCGGCGAGCAGGGTGCGCAGCGCCACCAGCGACCAGGGGCCGAAGCTCTCCAGGCCCCAGGCCGTGGACGGGAAGGTCAGCGAGAAGGCGACGACACCGATCCCGGCGAGAACTGCGCCGCCGCCGTTCGACGGGCCGGCCGTCGATGAGCCGACCGCTATCGCACTTTCGGGAGTAGCGCTATCCTTAACTTTCATGCAAGAGCGTAGCAGCGTCGCTGAACTCGTTGATTCTCTCCGTGGTGAACTGAACCGCTACTCACCCGGTGGAAAGCTGCCGTCGAGCCGGGCCCTCGTGGAGCGCTTCCGGGTCAGCCCCGTCACCGTCTCCCGGGCCATTGCCCAGCTCGCCGCCGAGGGGCTCGTCGTCACCCGCCCCGGCTCCGGCGCCTTCCGGGCGCAGCCCCGTACCGATGTGCCCCCGCCGGGCGACACCTCCTGGCAGGAGATCTCCCTCAGCGGCGACGGCGGCCCCGAAGCGGTGCCGCGTACCGTCGACGCCTCCGGTGTCCTGGTCACGCTCACCGCACCGCCGCCTGGCGTCATCGAGCTCAACGGCGGCTACCTCCACTCCTCGCTCCAGCCGGAGCGGGCGCTCGCCGCCGCCCTCGCCAGGGCCGGCCGCCGCCCCGGCGCCTGGGACCGCCCGCCCACCGACGGTCTGACCGAACTGCGTGCCTGGTTCGCCAGGGAGATCGGGCCCGCACTCACCGCCGCCGACGTACTGATCACCGCGGGTGGCCAGAGCGCCCTGGCCACCGCACTGCGCGCCCTCGCCCCGCCCGGCGCCCCGGTCCTGGTCGAATCGCCCACCTACCCGGGAATGCTTGCCGCCGCCCGCGCCACCGGACTGCGGCCCGTACCGGTACCCGTCGACGCCGACGGTGTGCGGCCGGAACTGCTCGCCGCCGCCTTCCGGGCCACCGGCGCGCGCGTCTTCGTCTGCCAGCCGCTCTTCCAGAACCCGACCGGCGCGGTCCTCGCCCCCGAACGGCGCGGCGAGGTCGTGCGGATCGCCCGTGCGGCGGGAGCCTTCGTCATCGAGGACGACTTCGCCCGCCGCCTGGTCCACGACGACGCCGGGCCGCTGCCCGCACCCCTGGCCGCCGACGACCCGGACGGTGTGGTCGTGCATGTCTGCTCCCTGACCAAGGTCACCTCGCCCAGCCTGCGGGTGGGCGCGCTCGCCGCCCGCGGTCCGGTGCTGGGACGGCTGCGCGCCATCCAGATCGTCGACAGCTTCTTCGTACCCCGACCGCTCCAGGAGGCCGCGCTCGAACTGGTCGGCTCCCCGGCATGGGGTCACCATCTGCGTTCCGTATCGACCGAGCTGAGAAACCGGCGCACCGCCATGACGACGGCCCTGCGGCAGGAGCTGCCCGCCCTCGCGCTCCCGCACATCCCCGCGGGCGGCGGCAGCCTGTGGCTGCGCCTGCCCGACGCGGAAGCCGGTACGGACGAGTCCGCGGTGGTCTCGGCGGCTCTGCGCGCGGGCGTGGCCATCGCACCCGGCCGCCCGTACTTCTGCGCCGAACCCCCTTTCCCGCAGGTCCGGTTGAGCTTCGCCACGGTCGCCGGGGCGGCCGAGATCGCCGAAGGGGTCCGACGACTGCGCACCGCCTGCGACGAAGTCCTGACCGGTCAGGGGGACGGCCTCCGGCCATGAACGACGACAGGCCCCGGCAACGTCACGAGATCTCGTCCGACCCGTCCCGTCCGGACGCGGCCCGTATCCACCACCGCAGGTTCACGCTCGCCACCGAGGATGCCCACGGGGCCTACGAGAAGGTCGACTTCGAGCCACTGAAGGACCCGCACAAGTGGATGTACTTCCTCCGGCTCGGCTGAGCCGGACGCGCTTGCGAAGGCCCTCTTGACCCGCGTGGCGTTGGGATCCACGATCACCGCCATGACTGTTCGAGTCTCGCTCGTCGCCGCGGCACGCAGCTCCGCCCTGCTCGCCGAGCGCTTCGACGACGACCGGCCGCTCGACCACGCCGGCTGGCACGAGGTGCAGCTCGCCGCACACGCCCTCGTACCGCTCCTGGCCGCCGCCGAACTGCGTTACTGCTCACCGACCCCACGCAGCCGCGCCACCGGTGAGGCGCTCGGATACGCCGCGCTCGTCCAGCCCGCCCTGCGCGACTGCGACATGGGCCGCTGGCGCGGCTGCACCCTCGCCGATGTCACGGCATGCGAACCCGCGGCCGTCGACGCGTGGCTCGCGGACCCACGCTCAGCCCCGCACGGCGGTGAACCGCTGCTCGCCTTCATCTCGCGGATAGGGGGCTGGCTGGACACCCGCCCCGCATGCGACGGCGCCATCGTCACCGTCGCGGAACCGGCAGTGGTCCGGGCCGCCCTCGTCTATGCGCTGGGGGCCCCGCCGTCGACGTACTGGAACGTCGACGTCCGACCGTTGTCCACGGTCACGCTCACCGGTGTGCCGGGCCGCTGGAGCCTCAGGCTCGAAGCGGGAGCCCGCTGAACGGCCGCCTCTCGCGGGCGCATCACGTCTTCCCCCGGACGGGCCGCTTCGGTCAGGCCTCCTTGTCCGAGGCGGTGGCGATGTGCGTGAGGGCCTCGGCGATGCCCGTCTCGGCGGTCGCCTTGTCGTTGGCGATGAGCGTGAGGGCCGCGGCGATGCTCGTCGCGGCGGTCGCCTTGTCGATGCCGAGGTCTGTCAGCACACCCGCGCCGTCCTCCTGCTCCAGCAGGGCGAGCAGGATGTGTTCCGTGCCGACGTAGTTGTGGCCCATCCGCAGGGCCTCCCGGAACGTCAGCTCCAGCGCCTTGCGGGCGCCGGCGTCGAACGGGATGAGGTCCGGCAGTTCGTCGACCGCGGCCGGCAGAGCATCGGTCGCGGCCTGACGGACGGCCTCCAGCGCCACGCCCTGGGACTTGATGAACGCGGGGCCCAGGGCCTCCGGCTCGGCGAGCAGTCCCAGCACCAGGTGCTCGGTGCGCACCTCGTTGTTACCCACCGCGCGGGCCTCGTTCTGCGCGGTCATCACGACGTTCCTGGCCCGCTCGGTGAAGCGGCCGAACCCTTGGCTGGGGTCCAGGTCCGAGGGCTCGCCGGGGTCCTTGGAGACGAACCGTTTCTGGGCCGCCTGCCTGGTCACCCCCATGCTCTTCCCGATCTCCGTCCAGGAAGCGCCCGAGCGCCGGGCCTGGTCCACGAAGTGCCCGATCAGATGGTCGGCCACATCACCGAGGTGGTCCGCGGCGATGACCGCGTCGGAGAGCTGGTCGAGGGCGTCGGTGTGGACCTTCTTGATGGCCTCGATCAGGTCGTCGAGGCGTACGGGATTGGTTGGGCGTACAGGTTTCACCATGTGTCAACTGTAGGTTGACACATCTTCACTGTCAACCATCAGTTGACAGTGAAGGCTGCGGAATCCGCGCCACCGGTGCGGGATCACCAGAGCGCCGTACAGAACACGCATGCCTCCCAATGGGCCGGCGCGCACAGGACGCGGTGCCGCACGCACGAGGCCATGGCGGCTTCCTCCGGGCCGGGAAAGGGGAAGCCGCCGCTCGGCCGCTCCACGTCGGCCGGATCGAAGGCCTCGACCATCTCCCGGTACTGCCGCAGAAAGCCCTCGGCGAAGGGCGGCTCGTAGTCCAGTTCGTCCCACCGGTGCCTGCGCAGCGCGAGATCGAGCACCCGCAGGACGAAGTCCTTCGCCGCGGCCTGCTCGTGCGGGGAGCGGCCCCAGTCGACGTCCTCCAGATCGAACCCGACCACCCCGCGCCCGATGACGTTCTGGTCCTGCAAGGTCAGCAGAGCGGCGAAGCGGTGCTCCCAGACGCTCTCGGCGAGGTCGGACACGGCCAGCATGAGCACATCGACGAAGACGTCCGTGCTCCCGTTGGACATGGACAGGCTGCGGCCCGCGCCGTGAAAGACGTTCCCCATCCGAACACCGTACCGAGCGGAATCGCGCGGCCGGTCGGCCGGTCGGCCGAGGCCGTCCCTCTCCGGCCGGATACGACGGAGCGCGCCGTCCGACGGAGTCCGTCGGACGGCGCGCTCGTTCAGCGGTTCCGTATGCGGGTCAGAGGACGCCGCTGTCCGCGATGGTGATCTTCGCCTGGGGCCGGCCGCTCTGCGTGCCGAGGGCCTCGATCTTCTTGACCAGGTCCATGCTCTCCTGGTTGTCGACCTCGCCGAACACCACGTGCTTGCCGTCCAGCCACGACGTCACGATGGTCGTGATGAAGAACTGGGAGCCGTTGGAGTCGGGGCCACTGTTGGCCATGGAGAGCAGGCCCGGCTTGGTGTGCGCGAGCTTGAAGTTCTCGTCCGGGAACTTCGCCCCGTAGATGCTCTTGCCACCCGTGCCGTTGCCCTGGGTGAAGTCGCCGCCCTGCAGCATGAAGTCGGGGATGATCCGGTGGAAGGACGATCCCTTGTAGCCGAAGCCCTTCTCGCCGGTCGCCAGCGCGCGGAAGTTCTCCGCGGTCTTGGGAACGACGTCGTCGAACAGTGTGAACGTGATCCGCCCAGCGGGCTCGTCATTGATGGTGATGTCGAAGTAAACCTTGCTCGTCATGCAACCATCCTGACATCGATGCGCTCGGCGCCGACGGGCGGGCACGGTACCGGGCCCGTCTCCCGCTGTCCTGCACGTCGACGGCTGGTTAGCCTGAAGAAGGGGGGCGCAGGCTCAGGGAGGTCCGTCGTGACTGTGGAGGCCAATGCGAGCACCGGAACGTTCAGTGGTTTCGGCGCGTCCCCGGGCGTCGGCGCGCCCCGCTATCTGCCCGTTGCCGAGCACGGCCTGATCGGCGATCTGCGCAGCGCGGCGCTGGTGGGCACGAACGGCACCATCGACTGGTACTGCTGCCCGCGCTTCGACGCACCCAGTGTCTTCGCGTCGATCCTCGACGCCGACCGTGGCGGGTACTTCGAGCTCGCGGCGGATGCCCCGACGCGCACCAAGCAGTTCTACTTCCCCGACACCAATGTGCTGATCACCCGCTTCTTCGCGGAGGACGGGGTCGGCGAGGTCCAGGACTTCATGCCGGTACTCGACGATTCGCGCGAGGCCGACCGGCACCGTCTGATCCGCCGCGTGGTGTGCGTCCGCGGATCGCTGCCGTTCCGCGCCCGTGTGGCCCCCCGTTTCGAGTACGGGGCGCAGCCGCACACCGTGCACGCACAGCATCGCCAGGCGGTCTTCGAATCGCCCTCACTCACTCTCGCGCTGACGTCGAGTGTGCCGCTCGAGGTCGCCGGCCAGGACGTATGGTCGCTGTTCAAGCTGCACGAGGGCGAGTCCGCGGTCTTCGCCCTCGACCGGGTCGGCGGCGACGTGGCGCCCCGTTTCTGCCCGCTGTCCGAGGCGGAGCAGCAGTTCAACGCCACCGTCGGTTACTGGCGGCGGTGGCTGTCCCGGTCGCGGTACCGCGGTCGCTGGCGGGAGATGGTGCAGCGCTCCGCCCTCACCCTGAAGCTGCTCACCTACGCCCCGACCGGTGCCATCATCGCCGCACCGACCACCAGCCTGCCCGAACGCATCGGGGGCGAGCGCAACTGGGACTACCGCTACGTCTGGATCCGTGACGCGGCGTTCTGTGTGTATGCGCTGCTCAGGCTCGGCTTCACCGAGGAGGCCGAGGCCTTCATGGGTTTCCTTTCCGAGCATGTCCCCCTCGAAGTGACCGAGACGACCGGCCCGCTGCAGATCATGTACGGCATCGACGGGCGCCGTGAGCTGCCCGAGCGCGAGCTGACCCATCTCGAGGGGTACCGGGGCTCGGCCCCCGTACGCGTCGGCAATGATGCCGTCGGCCAGTTGCAGCTGGACATCTACGGGGCGCTCATCGACGCCCTCTACCTCTACAACAAGTGGGGGCAGCCCATCTCCAGTGCGCACTGGGACAGCATCAGCGAGGTGGTCGACTGGGTGTGCGACCACTGGGACCAGCCCGACCAGGGGATCTGGGAGGCGCGCAGCGGGCGCAAGAACTTCCTCTACTCGCGACTGATGTGCTGGGTGGCCATCGAGCGCGCCATGCGGCTGGCCCAGCATCGCGGCCTGCCCGTCGACATCGTGCGGTGGGGGCGGGCCCGGGATGCGATCTATCGCCGGATCATGCGCCATGGCTGGTCCGACGAGCGGCACGCCTTCGTCCAGTACGAGGACGGCCACGTCCTCGACGCGTCCCTGCTGATGATGCCGCTGGCGAAGTTCGTCTCCCCGACCGACCCGAAGTGGCTCGCCACGCTGGACGCGCTGGGCGAGGACCTGGTGTCCGACTCGCTGGTCTACCGCTACGACCCGCAGGCCAGCCCGGACGGACTGCGGGGCGATGAGGGCACGTTCTCGATCTGCTCGTTCTGGTACGTCGAGGCACTGGCCCGCGCCGGCCGCCTGGACGAGGCCCGGCTCGCCTTCGAGAAGATGCTCACGTACGCCAACCACCTCGGTCTGTACGCGGAGGAGATCGGCCACACCGGGGAGCAGACCGGGAACTTCCCGCAGGCCTTCACCCACCTGGCGCTGATCAGCGCGGCCTTCGGTCTGGACCGCGCGCTCGGCTAGTCGGGGCGCGACTTCGCCGCTGATGCCGGTGATCCGGCCGATGTCTGCTCGAAGTTGCTCCGGTGTGGTGTCGGCGTAGTCGCTCGGGCCGGGCTTGCGGGCTGCCGGGACCGCCCGACCGGACCTGTTCAGCTACTCGGTGGGTTCGGGCCGGTCGCTGAGAAGACCGGTGAGACGCTCCCGTACTGACGATGACAGGGCCGGAGCCGACGAGGTGGCGCCGAGGCCGATGCCCGGCTCGCGGGCGACATCGGTCACCGTCCGTCCGAACGAAGGCACGAGCTCGATCGCGTCACGGGTGTACTCGTCCGAGTACCGCTTCGGTGGCGACGTCCACCGCGCGTACGACCACGACCCCCTGGGCCACCAGGTGGTCCAGGAGGCTCACGTCGACCGTGTCGTCGGGGTCAGCGCCCGACTCCGCGTACTTCTGGATCTCGGCGCGCAGACCGGCGGCGGACATCGGGCCCTCTCCGAGACGGCGCAGGACGAACTCCTCCGCGGGGCTCAGGGGGTACAGGGCCGAGGCCGCCCTGTCGACGGCGATGGTCAGCGTCATGCGTGACACCTCGAAGACGGGGCGCGCGCCCTGCGCGGCGGGGTCGTCGAAGTGCACGGCCCCGGAGTTGGCCACATGGACCCGCTGCAGCTCGCAGTCGGTGGACAGGGCGACCGTCGCCTCGTCAGGTACCGCCTTCGACGGGGTCGCCGATTCGCCGGCGGCGGCGAAGAACCGGCGGAACGCGTCCGGGCCCACGTCGGCGTTGTAGAGGATGTCCTCCGGCACGTCGATCAGGGCGACCTCCGGGTAGAGGCGCTGGATCCGTTCCATGGCCGCCGCGCCGTCCGACACCTCCTGCGGTGCCGTGTGCCGGAAGTCCAGGTGGTACCAGCGCTTCTTGGGGTCGCCGAGGACGATGATCCCGTACTTCTCGGGGGTGTCGGCGATGGGAGCGCCCTTGAGCAGCCTGAACGTGCCCACGTCCGCACGGGCGATGACGTGCCGGTGGTCGCGGACGAACCGGTAGGTGTCGTCCGCCTCCTCCGCCGTCTCGGACGGGAAGCCGCTGAACACCCCGGCCTCCACGGAGATACCCGCCGAGCTGCACATGCGCAGGATGTTCGACATGCGCTGCCGGTCGGTCCCCTTGACCATCGCCTCCAGCACGCGTTCGTTGGCGCTCTCCATCCCCATGTACAGGCGCACGCAGCCGGCCCGGCGCATGGTGGCGAAGAGTTCGTCCGTCATCCCCTTCTCGAAGCGGGCCACGCCGTGCCATTTGATGTCCGTGCCGCGGGTTATCAGGGCTTCGGATATCTGCTTCAGGTGCAGGGGCAGCATGACGTCGGACTCGAACGAGAACACGCTCTCGCCGGTGGCCTTCTGGATGGTGGCGACGTCCTCGGCGATGAGCTGCGGCGAGCGCATCCGGTACGGCGTCATCTTGATGAACGCGTAGTTGCAGAAAGCACATTTGTTGAAGTAGCAGCCGCGCGTGGGCATCAGACAGATGATGCGCTTGGGCGCGAAATAGCGGTCCATCGGCATCATCGTGAAGTCCGGCGTGGGCGACCAGTCCAGATCGAGCTGGTAGTGGTCGTCGAGCTGGCTGACGACTTGGCCGTCCACGTACCGGACCATGTTGACGACGGCGGTGAGGTCACGCTTGCCGTGCAGCGCGTCGACGAAGTGCAGGAACGTCTCGTCTGCCTCGCCGACGAAGAAGGAGTCCATCCAGCGTCCGAACCGTCCGTCCGCCATCAGCACCTCCTTGCCCCAGGTGATCACCGGGCCGCCGAAGGTGAGGTGGATGCCGGGATCCGCTGCGCGGATGCGGTCGGCCAGGATGAACGCGGGTATCAGCTGGGAGAAGTACGGGACGGACAGGCCGATCACCTTCGGGGCCGCGGCCAGCAGCGACGGAACGGTGGTCGTCTCGAAGTACCGGGCGAGCGGGCCCGCGTCGGTCCGGACGGCTGCTTCGATCTCCTCGTAGGAGTCGTAGGAGCTCGGCGAATAGGAGTACTTGCCGAACCGGACCCGTGGATGCGATGCCGAGAGCAGGTCGCCGGCGAGGTGGAACAGGCGCTTGGCGAACAGGAGCTTCATCGGGTCGTAGAAGTCGACCGGGTCGCGCAGAATGGCGCGCGCCGCGTCGATGTCGGCGATCAGTTCCGCAGCCGTGCCGCTCGTCCGGCCGGGAACGTCCTCGCGGTGCAGCGCCTCGGCCAGTGCGTCCGGTCGCCAGAGATCGTCGAACGCCTCGAGGTTCACGTCGCGCAGCGACACGTCCGGGTAACCGGCCCGCTTCAGGACCGCGCCGAGCAGCGGCAGAGCGCCGTAGGGCAGCGAAGGATCAGCGGCGGGGGGAAAAACGATCGTGATGTTCACGAGGTGCTCCGCGTCGGCGAGGAGGGCTGAGACGGAGGCACACACCCCGCGTCGGAGCGTAGCCCACGCACTGCGCCGGGCCAACTGCCATGATCTTGCTCGTTATTGAAGTGAGATTCGGTCAACCCCGTTGCGCGTGCGGTTTTCTGTAGCGGTCAAGATCTTGTGGGAGCGCTTCGGGAGGTGGAACCATGTGCCTCCGCAGGCGGGGTCGGGAACGGGCGGGCCGGCGTACGGCCGAAGGGATTCGGCGTGCGGCGGGAAGGCAAGTGGGGACCGGGGGTTGGCGGCCATGACGGGTTGGAGTACTCCGGCCTCCTTCGACCAGGAGCGGGTGTGGTTCGCGAGCCGGCTTGATCCGGACTCCCCGGCGTTCAACGTCCCCACCGTCGTGTCGCTGTCCGGTGTCGCGCTCGGCGCCGGAGACATGGCAGCGACCCTGCGCACCGTGGTGGAGCGCCATGAGGCCCTGCGGACATCCCTGGCGGAGGCGGCGGACGGCTCGCTCCGCCAGACCGTTCACGAGCACGTGGAACTGACCGTGGACGAGGAGGACCTGCGGTCCCTGGAGCGGGCGGCGGCCCGCAGCCGGACCGAGGAGCTCCTCACCGAGCTGGCCGCGGAGCCCTTCGACCTGACGCGGGCCCCGCTGTTCCGCGCCCGGCTGGTCCGCCTCTCCGAAGCGGACCGGCTGCTGCTGGTGGTGGTCCACCACAGCGCGTTCGACGCCGCCTCGGTGGCCCTGCTGGACCATGAGGTCACCGAGCTGTGCCGGGCGGCCGCGGAGGGCCGCCCCGCCGAGCTTCCGCCGCTGCCTGTGCAGTACGCCGACTACGCCACCTGGCAGCGCTCCCGGTACGACAGCGGCGAGTTCGAGCCGGACCTGGCCTACTGGCGACGGCGGCTGGCCGGGCTGCCACCGGTGCACGCCCTGCCGCTGGACCGGCGGCGCCCCCCGGTCCGGAGCAACACCGGTGACACCGTGCGGTTCGCCGTGCCCGAGGAGGTCGGCGACGCGGTGGCCGCGCTCGCGCGGCGCGGCGGCACCACACCGTTCACGGTGCTGCTCGCGGCGTTCACGGCCCTGCTGGCGCGTACCTCGGGCAGTGCGGACGTGGTGGTCGGCGTTCCCGTGTCCGGACGCGTCCTGCCCGAGGTGGGCGCGCTGATCGGCATGTTCGTCAACACGGTCGTGCTGCGCACCGACGCGTCCGGGAACCCGACCTTCGGCGAGCTGGTGGCCCGTACCCGCGATGCGGTGGCCGACGCGCTGGAGCACTCCCAGCTGCCGTTCCAGAAGCTGGTCGAGGAGCTGTCGCCCGAACGCGACCCCAGTATCTCCCCGCTCTACCAGATCGCGTTCAACTACCTGCCCGACTCCGGGAACGAGCTGGTCGACACCGGCACCGCCAAGGACGAGCTCGTTCTGGAACTGGGTCCGCAGGAGGGGCGGCTGAGCTTCCGCACCGACCTGTTCGACCGCCGCACGGCCCAGGCCCTGGCGGAGCGCTACGTCAGGTTTCTGGCCGCTGCCTCGCCGGAGACCCGGCTGGCGGACCTCCCGCTGGCCGGCGCGGAGGAGGGGGCGCGGCCGGCGGACGGCCGGGGTCCGCACCGGGAGCTGCCGGCCGGGCTGGTGCCGGACCTGTTCCAGGCCCGGGTGGCCGCGAGCCCCGAGGCCCCGGCGGTGGTCGGCGCCGGCGTCTGCCTGAGCTACGCCGAGCTGAACAGCCGCGCCAACCGGCTCGCCCGGCTGCTCGTCCGGCGCGGCGCGGGTCCCGAGTGGCGGATCGCCCTGGTCCTGCCGAGGTCCGCGGAGATGATCGTCGCGGTGCTCGCGGTGTTCAAGGCCGGCGCCGCCTACGTACCGGTCGATCCCGACCTCCCCCCGCTCCGCCGGGAGTTCCTGCTGACCGACTCCGCGCCCGCGCTCGTCCTCACCCTCGCCGCGACGGCGGACCAGGACCTGTCCGAGGCCCCGGTGCTGGCGCTGGACGACCCGGCCGTGCTCGCCGAGCTGGCCGGGGCCGACGACGCCGACCTCACCGATGCCGACCGGACGGCCCCGCTGCGGCCGGCCGGCCTCGCCTATGTGCTGTACACCTCCGGATCGACCGGCCGGCCCAAGGGCGTGGCGGTCCCGCACTCCGGGCTGAGCAACCTCGCCCACGCGCACATCGACCTGCTCGGCATCGGGCCGGACGACCGCGTGGCCAACCGGTCGACCTGGTCCTTCGACATCTCGGTGCTGGAACTGCTGCCGACGTTGCTGGCCGGTGCCGCGCTCGTCGTCACCCCGAGCGAACCGGCCCTCCTCGGTGCGGAGCTGGCGGACTGGCTGCGCCGGCACGCGGTGACGCACCTCCTCGCACCGACACCGGTCGCGGCCACCCTTCCGGCCGGTGCGCCGCCCACGCTCCGGGTGGTCTTCGTCGGCGGCGAGGCGTGCCCGGCCGAGCTGGTCGTGCGGCTGGGCGCCGACGTGTCGTTCGTCAACGGGTACGGCCCGACCGAGACCACCGTCGTCGCCACCACATGGCCGGGCCGGCAGCAGCCGCCGACCGCGGTCGCGCCGATCGGACGACCGCTGCCGAACACCGCCTGCTACGTGCTGGACGACCGGCTGCGCCCGGTGCCTCCCGGGGTCCCGGGAGAGCTGTACGCCGCCGGCCCCCATGTCGCCCGCGGCTACACCGGCCGGTTCGGCCTGACCGCCGAGCGGTTCGTGGCCGACCCGTTCGGGGCGCCGGGCACGCGCATGTACCGGACCGGTGACCTGGTGCGCCGGAACCACGACGGCGACCTCGAGTTCCTCGGCCGGACCGACCGGCAGGTCAAGGTCCGCGGCTACCGGATCGAACCGGGCGAGATCGAGACGGCGCTGACCGAATGCGCCGGTGTCCGGCAGGCCGTCGCGGTGGTGTCGGCCGACGACCCGCCGCGGCTGATCGGCCACGTGGTGGCCGAACCGGGGGCCGGGCCCGACCCGGAGGCGCTGCGCGGGGAGCTGGCCGCGGTGCTGCCCCGGCACATGGTGCCGGCGCAGATCACCGTGCTGGAGGCGCTGCCGCTGCTCCCCAACGGCAAGCTCGACCGCACCGCGCTGCCCACCCCGCCCCCGGCCCGGCCCGGGGCCGGCCGCCGGCCCGCGACGGAGCGGGAGAGGGTGCTCTGCGCGGCCGTGGCGCACGCCCTGCACCTGGACGAGGCCGGTGCCGACGACGACTTCTTCCAGCTGGGCGGCGACAGCATCTCGGCGATCACCCTGGTGGCCAGGGCGCGCGCCGCCGGACTGCGGATCACCGCACGGCAGGTCTTCCGGCACCGCACCCCCGCGGCCCTGGCCCAGGTCGCCGCCGGGGTGGCCGACGGCGCCCCGGCCGGTGGCGAACCGGCCCCGCTCGTACGCCTGGACGCCGCCGACCGGGACCGGCTGGCCGCCCGCCACCCCGGCCACCACGACGTACTGCCGCTCTCGCCGCTGCAGCAGGGGCTGCTCTTCCACGCCCAGTACGACGAGCAGGCGCCCGACGTCTACACCGTGCAGCTGGTCCTCGACCTGTCCGGCCGGCCGGACGCCGGCCGGCTGCGCGCCGCCGGGTCCGCACTGCTGCGCCGGCACCCCAACCTGCGCGCGGGGTTCTGGACCGACGGCGCCGAACCGGTGCAGGTGATTCCCGTTCCGGGCCCCATGCCCTGGCAGGAGCTGGACCTGCGCCCGCTGGACGCCGGTCGGCAGGACGAGGAGATACGTTCCTTCCTGGCCGCGGACAAGGCAC
>NZ_FMDF01000190.1 GCF_900091955.1 Streptomyces sp. Ncost-T10-10d | reverse complement strand
CCTGTATGTGCTGGATGAGCGGCTGAGCCCGGTGGCTCCGGGTGTTGCGGGTGAGCTGTACATAGCCGGTGTTCAGGTCGCTCGTGGTTATGTGAGGCGTGCGGGGTTGACGGCGGAGCGGTTTGTGGCGTGTCCGTTCGAGCCGGGTGTGCGGATGTACCGTTCGGGTGATATCGCGCGGTGGCGGCGGGACGGTCAGTTGGAGTTCCTCGGCCGGGGCGATGAGCAGCTGAAGGTGCGTGGTTTCCGGATCGAGCCGGCTGAGGTCGAGGCGGTGATTGCCGGGCATCCGCAGTTGGCCCAGGTTGCGGTGGTGGCGCGTGAGGACGTGCCGGGTGATGTGCGTCTGGTGGCGTATGTGGTCGTGGATGACCCGGACGGGGACCTGGATGGGTTGCCGGACCGGGTGTGTGCTTTCGCGGCGGGGCGGTTGCCGGAGTACATGGTGCCCTCTGCTGCTGTGGTCCTGGATGCGCTGCCGTTGACGGGTAACGGGAAGCTGGACCGTAAGGCGTTGCCTGCCCCTGAGCTTTCCGGTGGGGCCGGTTCGGGGCGTGGTCCGGCGGACGAGCGTGAGCGGGTGCTGTGCGAGGCGTTCGCCGAGGTGTTGCGGGTGCCTGAGGTCGGTGTCGACGACGACTTCTTCGCTCTTGGCGGTCATTCCCTCCTCGCCGTCCGCCTGACGAGCCGGATCCGTGCGGCGCTCGGCGTCGAGGTGGAGGTCCGTGCCCTGTTCGAGGCCCCGACGGTGGCCGGCCTCGCCGCCCGGCTCACGGGCGGCGAGGTGGCCCGGAAGGCGCTCGCGGCCATGGAACGTCCGGAGCTCGTGCCGCTCTCCTTCGCGCAACGGCGCCTCTGGTTCATCAGCCGGCTGGAGGGCCCGAGTGCGTCCTACAACATCCCGGTGGCGCTGCGGCTGGCCGGTGAGATCGAACGTGAGGCGCTGAACGCCGCGCTGCGGGACGTCATCGGTCGGCACGAGGTGTTGCGTACGGTGTTCGATACCGTCGACGGCGAGCCGTATCAACGAATCATCCGCCCCGACGATCTGGCGTGGGAAATGGAGGTCGTCGAGGTCGCAGCGACCGACCTGGAGGACGCGGTGTCCGCGGCGTTCGGACACACCTTCGACCTGGCGGCGCAAGTACCTTTCCGGGCCTGGCTGTTCAAGACGGGAGCCGGCGAGCATGTGCTGGTCCTGGTGACCCACCACATCGCCAGTGACGGCTGGTCGAAGGGCCCGCTCGCGAGGGACCTGTCGGTCGCCTACGCGGCGCGTCGTGCGGGGCAGGCGCCGGAGTGGGAGCCGCTGCCGGTGCAGTACGCGGACTACACGCTGTGGCAGCGCGAGCTGCTGGGGGACGACCAGGACCCGGACAGCCTCATGACGCGTCAGATCGACTTCTGGCGTGCGGAACTGGCCGAGGTGCCGGAGGAGCTGGAGCTTCCGGTCGACCACACCCGCCCGGCGGCGGCCAGCCACCGCGGGCACGGCGTTCCGCTGGCGATCCCGGCGGACGTGCACGCGCGCCTCGCCGAGATCGCGCGCGCCGAGGGCGTCACCATGTTCATGGTGCTGCAGAGCGCCCTCGCCGTCCTGCTGAACCGCCTCGGTTCCGGGACCGACATCCCGATCGGTACGGCCAACGCCGGCCGTACGGACGAGGCGCTCAACGACCTGGTCGGCTTCTTCGTCAACACCCTGGTGCTGCGGACGGACCTGTCCGGCCACCCGACGTTCGCCGACGTCCTGGCTCGGGTGCGCGAGACAAGTCTGTCGGCGTTCGCCCACCAGGACGTGCCGTTCGAGAAACTGGTGGAGGAGCTGGCTCCCACACGTTCGCTGTCGCGACACCCGCTGTACCAGGTGTCGCTGTCGCTGGAGAACACGGCGGAGGCCGTGCTCGACCTGCCCGGGCTGGAGGCCGGCGGGCTGTCGGCAGGGGAGACAGTGTCGCGGTTCGACCTGGAGGTCGGTCTCAGGGAGGCCTTCGACGCCTCTGGCGCACCGGCGGGGCTGTACGGCGCGGTGGTAGCGGCGGCCGACCTGTTCGAGCCGGGGTCGGTCGAGCGCATCGCGAGCTGGTTCGGCCGCG
>NZ_FMDF01000103.1 GCF_900091955.1 Streptomyces sp. Ncost-T10-10d | reverse complement strand
GGGTGGCTCGGCTCGTGGCGCTGGTGCCGGTGCCGGTGGTGGCCGTGGCGAGGCACGCGGTGCCGGGCGTTCCGGGGCCGGTGCCGGACGCGGTGGTGCGGCGGCGGGGCGTGGCCGCAGGGCCGCATAGCGGTACGGACGACATGCGGTGACCGGATCTGTCCGGTCACCGCTCCGTCCGCGATCGTCGGCGATCTCAAGCCGTCGAGCGGGTCCCTCCCATGCCCTTCGGACTATGGGGGAGTTGAGGACAGGACGGCAACCGGACGGATCCGGGCTCGAACTGCGCCGCAGACTGCTCCTCAATCGCCGGTGCGGGAGCCCGTCCACCGCCGTGGTGACCGTCACGCCCTTGACGCCCGCCGCCACATGGGTTCGAGGTGCGGCGGTTTGGAGGCGGGCGCCTGCGGCGGCCTTTCCCGGCCCGCCCCTTCCCGCAGCCCCGGTTGCTTCAGGTGCTGCAGTCCAGGACCGTTCGGCACAACCCGCACCGGGCCCGCACCCGGCCGCGTACCGGAACGCGGATGCGCTGGTGGCAGGTGGGGCAGGCGAAGGAGACCCGGAGTCCTTGCGGGCCGTTCTCGAAGGTGTAGGGGGCGTCGGGGCCCGGGGCGGCCCCCGCACCCGGATGGTCCTGGGCGTACCGCCGGTCCTTGGCGTAACGGTGCCGGCCCGCCCAGCCGGCCGCCGCGAGGGGCGGCTGCCGGGTGTCGTGAAGGGCCTGGGCGCGCCCCTTCGTGTACGCCGTGTACGCCTGCGGACTCGTGAACCATGGGGAGGGATCCTCGTCGAAGGCGAACGCCCGCTTGGCGAGGACGTATCCGAACTCCTCGGGGGTGAGATAGCCGAGCTTCTGGCTGGAGACGGCGTCCTCACGGAAGGCGTCCAGCAGCAGCCAGCCCGCGCCCAGATACGTCGTCGCGGTGTCGGTGAGGATCTCGTTGTCGCGCGTACCGGGGAACTCCAGGTCGAGGCGGTGCAGCAGCACATGCATGACCTCGTGCGAGAGCGCGGCGCCGATGTCCCTGCGATGGGTGCGGAAGCGGTCGTTGAGTTCGATGAAGTACTCGGGCCCCGCGGCGAGTTCGACACCGGCGGCGTGTTCCATCGTCCGGAAGCTGACGATCATGCGGGCGTCCGGCAGGTGCAGATGCTGGACCATGGCCCGCGCCACCCGCTGGGCGCCGAGGTGCAGATCGTCCTGGTCGGAGAAGGCGGCGTCGGCGGGGGCGAGGCTCGTGGCGTAGCCGCGGACACCGTCGTACGACAGCCTCCGGTACAGCGCCGTGATCGCGGACCGGACGGTGTCGAGATGAGGGAAGCCGTGGACGACCGGACTTCCGCCGCCCCGGCCGTGGTCCTGGCTGTTGCCCCGGCTGCTGTCCGTCACGTCCCCGCCCCCATCCGCGACGATCGACCGGTCTCCACTGTAGCCGCAGCCACGTGAGTGATCTTGGCCGGAAAGTGGACCTTGTGGGGGTCGTGATCACTTCCCGATAATCCGAATCATGCCTTTGTCGGGGGCATGACCAACGGGGCTGTGCTGCCCGTGGCCAGGACCCTGGGCGAGGGCACGCACCCCCACGTGCAACCCCCCACAAGAACCCCCCACGAGAGAAGGTAATCCGTTGAAGCAGCTTCTGCGTGCCGTGAAGAGATGTTCCGTCATAGCCGCGGTCGTCCTCGCGGCCGTCAGCCTCCAGCCCGCCGGAGCGTCCGCGGCCCCCACCCCGGTCGTCGGCGGAACCCGCGCCGCCCAGGGTGAATTCCCGTTCATGGTCCGGCTGTCGATGGGCTGTGGCGGCGCTCTCTATGCCAAGGACATCGTCCTCACCGCCGCTCACTGTGTGGACGGTTCGGGCAACAACACCTCCATCACCGCCACCGCGGGCGTCGTCGACCTCCAGTCGTCCAGCGCGATCAAGGTCAAGTCCACCAAGGTCCTCCAGGCCCCCGGCTACAACGGCATGGGCAAGGACTGGGCACTGATCAAGCTCGCCAAGCCCATCGACCTGCCCACCCTGAAGATCGCCACCAACACCACGTACAACAACGGCACCTTCACCATCGCAGGCTGGGGCGCCGCCACCGAGGGCGGAAGCCAGCAGCGGTATCTGCTGAAGGCCGCCGTGCCGTTCGTCTCCGATGCCGACTGCCAGGGTGCATACGGCAGCGACCTCGTCCCCGGCGACGAGATCTGTGCCGGGCTGATCGACACGGGCGGCGTGGACACCTGCCAGGGCGACTCCGGCGGCCCCATGTTCCGCAAGGACAACGCCGGAGCCTGGATCCAGGTGGGCATCGTCAGCTGGGGCCAGGGCTGCGCCGAGCCCGGCTACCCGGGTGTGTACAGCGAGGTCTCGACGTTCGCCGCCAACATCGCCTCCGCGGCAGCCACGCTCTGACGCCCCGGCCGGCCCCACCGCATCAGCTCTGAGCACCCCCGGGTGTGCCCGTCCGGACGGGCACACCCGGACCCAGCTCCACCCACGGATCCCCGGCGCCCTCCACCTCCAGCACCCACACCTCGTTGACGCCCTCCCGCAACACCGGACCCGGCACATACAGCGTCCGCTGCGGACCCGCCGACCAGTACCGGCCGAGACAGAAACCGTTCACCCACACGAACCCGCGCGTCCAGCCCGGCAGTTCGAGCGCCGCGTGATCCGGAAGACCCGCGAGTCCCGACTCCGCCGACTCGAACGAACCCCGGTACAGCCCGGCACGGCCCCGCTCGGCAATGCCTCCGAAAGGCACCGCGTCCACCGCACCCGGCTCCTCGAAGGCGGCCAGCCGCAGCCCCCGCGCCCGTACCCCGTGCAGATACTGCCGCTCGTGCCGGACGCCGCCCGTGATGCCCTTCGGCTCGCCCAGCCGCGGCCCGTAATTGACCCGGCCCAGCGACTCCACCCACAGCTCGACCTCCGCGGGCCCGGCCACCGGCTCGTCGAGGGTGGCGCTCTCGCCGCTCAGCACGCCCTGCCGGACGCCGTTCACAAACACCACCGCACGGTCCCGGAGCCCGGACACACCCAGCGCGTACGGGCGTCGCAAGCCCGGAACGGTGACCTCGTACCGCACCAGGCCCCGGTCCACGCCCAGCTCCTCGAACGTCGGCGGAACGCCGGATTCCGCCCGTTCCGGGTCGCCCAGCACCTCCAGGGCCACCGACAGGGGCGCCCACTCGGTCAGCTCCGCCCGCACCGGCGCCGAGGGCCCGACCGGCTCCGGCGGCAGCTCCGGAAGCGGACCGTCCGCAAACTCCGCCAAGACCTTGCGGAACAGCCAGAACTTCTCTGTCGGCCGCCCGTACTCGTCGATCGGCGCATCGTAGTCGTACGACGTCACCGTCGGCTGAAGATCCTGGTCCTGCACCGGACCCGAGCGGTTCGCCCCCGCCCAGCCCGCGAAATTCGTCCCCCCGTGCGCCATGTAGACATTTACCGACGCCCCGCACTCCAGAATCTCCCGCAGGGCCTCCGCGGCCTCCGCCGGATCCCGTACCGCCGGCGCAGCACCCCAGTGCTCGAACCAGCCGCACCAGAACTCCATGCACATCAGCGGCCCCTTCGGCTGATGGCGGCGCAACACCTCGAACGCCTCCCGCGCACCCGACCCGAAGTTCACCGTGGCGAGCAGCCCCGGCACGGAGCCGCCGGTGAGCATGTGGTCCTCCGGCCCGTCGGAGGTGAACAGCGGCACGGTCACCCCGCGCTCCCGCAGCATCCCGGCCACCCGCTGCAGATAGACGCGATCGGTGCCGTAGCTCCCGTACTCGTTCTCCGCCTGCACCATGATCACCGGGCCGCCGCGTCCGATCTGCCGCTGCACCACCTGCGGCAACAGCGCCGTGAACCACCGCTCCACGGAGCCCAGATACTCCTCGTCACGGGTCCGCACCCGTCGCCCGAACCGCCCTGTCACCCAGGCCGGCAGACCACCGTTCTCCCACTCGGCACAGATGTACGGTCCCGGGCGGACGATCGCCCACAGCCCGGCCCGCTGCGCCGCGTCCAGGAAGCGGCCCAGCGCCGCCACGTCCCGGAAGCGGCCGGGCTGTGGCTCATGGAGATTCCACGGCACATATGTCTCGACACAGTTGAGACCCATGGCGCGCAGCATCGACAGCCGGTGGTCCCACTGTGCCTCGTGGACCCGGAAATAGTGCAGGGCTCCCGACAGCAGCCGTACGGGCTTCCCGTCGAGCCGGAAGTGGTCGTCCCCCACGGTGAAGTCAGCCATCGTGCTCGTACTCTCCTGTGCGTGCGGTCCCCCGGGGTCGCGCCGCCCAGGGGTCGCACGACGGCACGCACCACGGAGCGGGCGAACCCGGGAGGAATGTTGCAACCAACCTTTGCCCCCTGGCGTGCGGCCGGTCCATGGACAAAGATCACTGCTGTTTGGACACAATTGTTCGGACGTGAACTGTTCGGACGAGAACTGTTCGGACCAACGCCAGAGAAAGAGAGGGAGGAAGGAAGGCCGATGTACCACACCTGGATGCGTTTCTTCACTCCCAGCCCGCTCCACCACCGGCTGGGCCTCGTCTGTCTGGGCGTGGGGCTGCAGCACGGCGCACTGCCGACGGTCGGCCCGCGCACCCTGGACCACCATGTGGCCGTCGTCATCAACTCCGGCAGCGGCTGGTTCATCGGAGCCGACGGCCGCCGGGTGCCCGTCATCGCACCCAGCCTGATCTGGCTGACCCCCGGCACCCCGCACCACTACGGCGCCGATCCGGGCACCGGCTGGGACGAGAGCTTCGTCGACTTCACCGGCCCAGCCACCGCCACGTACACCGAGCTCGGCTACATCGAGCCGGACCGCCCGCTCGTCCCGCTCGCCGACACGGCGGGCCCCCGCGCCGCGGTGGGGCGGATGGTGCGCGCGGCACGGCGCGGCAACCCCTTGCTGGAGGTCGAGACCGGCGCCGCCGTGCATGAACTCCTCGTCGCCCTGCGCCGGGCCCGCGCCGATGTCAGCCCCGACGGCGACCCGGTCCTGCAGGCCCTCGCCCGTGACGCCTTCCAGCCGCTCTCCGTCGCCGAGCACGCGGCCCGGCACGGAATGACACCCGCCGAACTTCGCACGGCGGTACGGCGGGGCGCGGGCTGCAGCCCGAAGGACTACCTCCTCGGCATCCGGCTCGGCCGCGCCAAGGAGCTCCTCGCCGCCACCGACCTGCCGGTCGCCGCGGTCGCCCGACGTGTCGGCTACGACGACCCGGCGTACTTCTCCCGCCTCTTCGCCCGTCGGGTCGGTACCGCCCCGGTCCGGTTCCGTGATCAGCAGGGCCGCAGCGTCCCGGGCGGCTGGAGCGACCAGGTCCCGGACCCGGAACACCCACCGACGATCACCCCCCTGGGCCCGGCCGTCTAAGCTCGCTGACCATGACCACGAGGGACATCGACGAGTCCGTGAGCGCGGAACTGAACCGGCTGCGCGAGAGCATCGACAACATTGACGCGGCTGTCGTCCATATGCTCGCCGAGCGCTTCAAGTGCACCCAGCAGGTCGGCCACCTCAAGGCCGCCCACCAGCTCCCCCCGGCCGATCCGGCCCGCGAGAGCCGGCAGATCGCCAGGCTGCGGCAGCTGGCGGAGAGCGCCCATCTGGATCCGGCCTTCGCGGAGAAGCTGCTGAACTTCATCGTGGCGGAGGTCATCCGCCACCATGAACGGATCGCGGAGGAGTCGGCGACGAACGGGGAGACCGGCGCCGGGGATTGATCCCTGCGGGCCGACAGCCGAGGCTGCGACCAACGGGACGCTCCCCGTGGTCGGGGAAGCGTTGATCGCTCTCCACTTCTTGTCTTCTCACTGAGCTGAGGGTGGTTCGCCCGCCCGGTGCGACGGATACGGGCCGGACCGCCCGGCCGACCGCTTGCGCCTCGACCACGCCACCCAGGCACTCACCAGCAGACCGAGTCCCGTGGTCAGAACGACGAGCCCGGCCGAGGCCGACTCGTTGACATGGTCCCCGTTGCCCTCCGGCGTGGGCAGCCCGGCGGCCGCGTAGTGGGGGAGAAACAGCAGTCCCGTTCCCACCAGCGCGGGTACCGCCCAGCCGACGCCTTCGCGGCGCGAGGACCGGGCGGACACCAGAGCACCCACCGTCAGGAGCACCGCGCAGCCCAGCGCCGGCAGCACCGTGTAGGTCAGCCATTCGGACAGCAGCGGTCGCCAGTACCACTCCGATTCGGGCCTCGGCCCGTCGAAGTAGTACAGGGTCCGCGGCTGTGGCGCCCCCATGAAGTCCCGGACCGACCCGGGCACCAGCCCGCCCAGCAGCCCGCCGCCGAAGACCAGCCCCGCGAAACGCGCTGCCCCGCTGTCCTCCGTCCGGCAAGCCGCCCGGCCGGCCCGGAGGCTCAACACGGCACACCAGCCGGCCAGCAGCCCCAGGAATACGCCCTTGACCGCCCCGTAGCCGATCGGAGTCCAGACATTCCAGGGATAGTTCTCCATGTGCGCGGCGCGCCGGCTCCCCGCGAGACACCAGGCGACCGCACCCGCCGCCACTCCCCATGGCACGACCCCCACGGCCCGCCGCCGTGTGATGTCCGCGCCCGTCCCCGCAGCCCCGCGCTCCGCTTCGGACACCGCCTGTCCCATAGGGTCCATCTGCCCCGATACCCCCGCCGCGCTCGGTTGTCGTTGATGATGCGGCTCTGTGACGCGTTCGGCCAGAGGCCCCTCATCATGGCCTGATCAGTGAGATGCGTGCAGGCCTGTGATCATCATGCGGATCAGCAGGTCGTAGCTCTCGTCCAGCTTCTCCGGGAGCCCGAACGCGCCCTCGGCCTCCAGAACTGCGAAGCCGTGGACGGCCGCTCGCAGGCAGCGGGCTGCGTGGATCGCTGCGGAGTCTGCCATTCCATACGCACGGAAAGTGGCGAGCATGATGTTGATCAGTCGCGTCCCCGCCTCGACCGTGCGCGGCTCGGGCGTCTGGATCAGCGCCGAGTAGCGGTGCGGGTGCCGCAGTACGTAGTGCCGCCAGGCCATCATGAGCGCGCGGATCGCCTCGTCGGCAGAGCGGCCCAGCACGGCCTCACCGACCTCGTCCGCGATCTCGTTCATGATCCGCGCCGACATGAGGCTGCGCAGCTCGGCCAGATTGCGCACGTGCTTGTAGAGGGACGGGGTGGCGACGCCTGCCCGGCCGGCCACCGCCGACAAGGTCAGGGCGGCGGGGCCTTTTTCGTCGATGATCAGCAGCGCGACGTCGATGACGGCATCCGGGGTGAGCGCTGCCCTAGCCACGCGCGCCGACCTTGAGGAAGGCCAGGATGGCCGTGGCGACTTCGTCCGGGAACTGGACGTGCGCGTAGTGACCGGCTCCCTCGATCATCTCGAGCCGGCCGAGTCCTGCGGGCATGCCGGCCACGATGCCCTCTCCCTCGGCCCTGGGGTCGGCCCAGTCGGGGTCGAGCGTGCCCTCGATGATCAGGGCGGGGCACTGAATGGCGTCGAGACAGGCACCGGCGTCGGTGGGCGCGGACATGCCCATCTTGCTGACGACGGCCATCCGGCCGGGCCTGCGCAGGTCGGCGTCGAGGGCGGCGACATGGTCGGCGTAACCGGCGGGCTTGACGCCGGGGTAGGCATGGTCGAGGTAGCGCCTCCACAGCCCGACACTGCGCAGCAGGCCGGCGCCCATGAGCAGGCTCATGCCCTTGCGGTAGCGGGCGTGGGACATCAGAGCGCCCGGGCTGATCTTCTGTGCGCGGGTGAACGGGCTGATCTCGACGATGGCGCTGACCAGTTCGGGCTCCTGGGCCGCGGCGATGGTGGCGGCGCCGCCGGCGAAGGAGTGGCCCACGACGACGGCGGGGCCGCCCAGGTGCCTGATCAGGGCGAGGATGTCGGCCGCTGCGTCGGTGCGGGTGTAGGACGCCCAGCCGGTGCTGGACTCGCCGTGGCCGCGCTGGTCCATGACGGCGACCCGCAATCCGGCCGCCGTGAGCCGGGAAGCCACATCTCGGTAGGCCGCTCTGTTGTCGCCCATGCCGTGGGCCAGCACGATCAGCGGGCCCTCGCCGGTCACTTCGTACGCGAGCTGTCCGCTGCCCATGGTCAAGAACTCGGTCATGTCCGCCCTCCGGAGCTAATGTGTATAACCATAAAGCTAATGTGATTAGCCGGTTGCGTCAACCCGGCAGCCCGTGGACCGAGGACACCTTCCGCAGCGAGATGCGACGACCGCGAGCGTGAGACAACCATGACCACCGACACCACCACCATGACGCTCACCGACGAGGCCACCCGGCCATCCGAAGCCGCCCGCCCCGGCAACCGCACCGCCGACCGCCACTTCGCCACCGGCATCCGCAACCAGTGGCACGCCGTCTGCCCCTCCGGCTTCGTCCCCGCCGGCGGCATGAAGCGACTCACCCTCCTCGGTGAACAATGGCTGCTCTTCCGCCGCGCCGACGGCACCGCAGCTCACCGACCCCGACGCCACGGCGTGCCTCTGCTACGCCGAGTGGAACGTCAACCAGCGCCACGCCGTGGAGAATCTGCTCGACCCGATGCACGGGTCGCTCCTGCACCGCGACTCGCACAGCATGTCCGAGGGGCAGACCACCGCCCGCCTCCGCATCCACGAGACCGAACGCGGCTTCTTCTTCGAGAAGACCGACCGGAGCAGCGTCAACTTCGACCGGGTCGAGCTCTGCCGCACAGGCGTCGACCAGGTCGACCTCACCATCCCGTACCCGCCCACCGCAGGCCCCGGCGGCCCGTTCGGCATCGTGGGCATGGCCACCCCCATCGACGAGGACCGCTGCGCCGTCTTCTTCCGGCGCTACCGGCGAGTGACCGACCGGCAGCGCGACACCCGGCGGTTCCTGTACAAGACCGTCCTGGAGGACCGGCACTGGGAGGTTCTCGAACAGGACCGCGTCATCCTGGAGGAACTCCGCACCGACGCCGACCAGGCGGAGAATCTGTACCAGCACGACCTGGGAGTGGTCCGCGTACGCCGCATGTACCGCACGGAGGCGGAAGCGCAGGCCGACGCGACGGGCCGAACCCGAGACGTCCTCAACCGCCGGACGGGCCGAACAGACGTCCCCGTCGCCGGACGGACCCCTGATCTCCCGCCCGTCCCGGCGATCAGGGACGACTACGCGTCCTCCTCCGCCGCCAGAACCGACCGCTCCAGCTTCTCCAGCAGCCGGGCCAGCTGCCGGCACTCCGCAGGAGTCAGCCCCGCCAACATCCGCCGCTCATTGTCCAAATGCTCCGCGAACAGCTCGTCGATCGTCGACAGACCCTCGTCCGTGAGCCGCGAGTGCACCACCCGACGATCCTGAGGATCACGCTCCCGCAGGATCAGCCCGTCCTTCTCCAGACGGTCGATCCGCAGCGTGACCCCCGCCGAACTGATCAAACCGGAATCGGCCAGCTCACCCGCCGTACGACGGAACGGCGCCCCCGCCCTGCGCAGCGCCGTCAGCACATCGAACCCGGCCATCGACAGACCCTTGCGCTCCACCGGCCGGGAGATCGCCGCGCTGTACCGAAGGAACGCCCGGTGCAGCCGGCCGAACACCTCCAGCGGAGCCGTATCCAGATCCGGCCGCTCCCGCCGCCAGTCCTCGACGACCGACGCCACCGCGTCCTGCCGCGTCGCGGAAACGGAAGCCGCGTCCTTCGCCATTCCCGGCACCCCTCCGTACAGGAACACAACGGGTAAGAATCCTAGCCCTGAAAAGCCCACCGATCCTTCCCGCCCAGTCACCCCACCGAGCCTCCGATCAGCCCTGGGAGAACCCGCCTGCGCCCCGCCCGAACCGTACGGCAGCATGGACGCATGTCCGTACTGACGCGCAACGAAGCGCAGACCCGAGCCCAGTTCCTCGACGTACACCGGTACACGATCGACCTCGACCTGACCGGAGGGGAGGAGACCTTCGACTCCCGCACCGTCATCCAGTTCACCGCAGCCGCGGCCGGAGACACGTTCGTCGAACTCAAGCCGGCCACCCTGCGCTCGATCAGCCTCGACGGACAACCCCTCGACCCCACCGACCTCACCGAGAACCGCTTCCCGCTCACCGCACTCACCGCCGGCACACACGAACTCCGCATCGACGCCGCCATGCGCTACTCCCGCACCGGCGAAGGAATGCACCGCTTCACCGATCCGACCGACGGCGAAACATACGTCTACACCCAACTGTTCATGGAGGACGTCCAGCGCGTCTTCGCCGCGTTCGACCAGCCCGACCTCAAATCCGTCTTCGAACTCACCGTCACCGCCCCCGAAAGCTGGACCGTCCTCGGCAACGGCATCGCAGAGCACCGGGGCGACGGCCGATGGACCCTGGCAGCCACCCCGCCCATCTCCACCTACCTCGTCGCCGTCGCCGCAGGCCCCTGGCACTCCGTGACCACCGAACACGCCGGACTGCCCTTCGGCATCCACTGCCGCCGCTCACTCGCCCCGTACCTCGACTCGGACGCCGACGAGATCCTCGACATCACCCGCGCCTGCTACGACCGCTTCCACGAGAAGTTCGACGAGCCCTACCCCTTCGACTCCTACGACCAGGCATTCGTCCCCGAATTCAACGCGGGCGCCATGGAGAACCCCGGACTCGTCACCTTCCGCGACGAGTTCATCTACCGCTCCGCCGTCACCGACACCGAGCGCCAGACCCGCGGCATGGTCATCGCCCACGAGATGGCCCACATGTGGTTCGGCGACCTCGTCACCCTCGCCTGGTGGGACGACATCTGGCTCAACGAGTCCTTCGCCGAGTACATGGGCTACCAGACCCTCGCCGAGGCCACCCGCTTCACGGACACCTGGGTCGACTTCGGCGTCGCCCGCAAGGGCTGGGGATACGACGCCGACCAACGCCCCTCCACCCACCCCGTCGCCCCCGACCCGGCAGCCGTCCCCGACACCGCGTCCGCGATGCTCAACTTCGACGGCATCTCCTACGCCAAGGGCGCATCCGCCCTGCGCCAACTCGTCGCCTGGCTCGGCGAGAAGGACTTCCTGGCCGGCATCAACACCCACTTCGCCCGCCACAAGTTCGCCAACGCCACCCTCGCCGACTTCATCGACAACCTCGCATCGGCCACCGACCGCGACGTCCACGCCTGGGCCGACGCCTGGCTGCGCACCACCGGAGTCGACACCCTCACCCCCCGGATCGACGAATCCGACGGCACATGGTCCCTCACCGTCGACCACGACGGCACCCGCCCCCACCGCATCGCCGTCGGCGCATACGACCACGCCCCGGACGCCCACCCCGGCCCCGACCGCCTCGTCCTGCGCGACCGGTTCGAGATCGACGTCCCCCAGAACGACACGATCAAGGCACTGCCCGGCCGGCGCCCCGCCCTCGTCGTCCTCAACGACACCGACCTCAGCTACGCCAAGGTCCGCCTCGACACCAAATCCTGGGACACCGTCGTACGCGACCTGTCCGGCATCCCCGACGCCCTGACCCGCGCCGTCGTCTGGAACACCGCCCGCGACATGGTCCGAGACGGCGAACTCGCCCCCACCACCTACCTCGAAGCAGCCCGCGCACACCTCCCGCACGAGACCGACCTCGCCCTCGCCCAGGGCGTACTCGCCTTCGCCGACACCCAGATCGCCGGCCGCTACCTCGCCCCCGAGAACCGCCCCGCCGCCCTCGCCACCCTCACCGCCCTGTGCCGCGACCTCATCCGCCGCACCGAGGACGGCCACAACCCCGGCCTGCGCCTCATCGCCGTACGCCACCTCATCGACGCCGCCACCCAGCCCGACACCATCCAGGACTGGCTCACCAACGGCACCGTCCCCGGCGGACCCGAACTCGACCCCGAACTGCGCTGGCGCATCCTCACCCGCCTCGCCGTCCTCGGCGCCACCGACGAAACCGCCATCACCGCCGAACTCGAACAGGACCCCAGCGCCACCGGACAGGAAGGCGCCGCCCGCTGCCGGGCCGCCCTCCCCACCCCCGAAGCCAAGGCCGCCGCCTGGCACGCCCTGTTCAACGACGACAGCCTCTCCAACTACCTCTTCACCGCCACCGCCCAAGGCTTCTGGCAGCCCGAACAGGCCGACCTCGTACACGACTACGTACCCCGCTACTACCCCGAAGCGACCCGGCTCGCCGCCCGCCGCGGCCCCGCCATCGCCGAAGCCGCAGGCCGCTACGCCTTCCCCGCCCACGCCGTCGACGCCGACAGCCTCCACCTCGGCGAACAGGCCCTGAACGACAAGGACCTCATCCCCGCCCTGCGCCGCAAGCTCATCGACCAGATCGACGACCTGCGCCGCGCCCTCGCCGTACGCGACACCCACTGACCCAAACGGTCGGCACCACCCGTGCCCGGCGCCACCCCCACCACACAGGGAGGCGCCGGGCACACCCATATCCGACGCCACACCCATATCACCGAAACCCCCGACAACACCCCTCCACCCAACCCGCATCCCCCTTTCGAGTTCAGATCACCGAGCTCTGCGGCGGCGCCCCCGAAAACCCGGACAAGCTGGCATGTCCACCCATGCACACCCGAAGGACCCCGCCACCATGCCCACCCCGCCCCTCGCCGGCTCGACCACCGGCCCCGCCGCCCTGCGCCCCCTCATCGACACCGTCCTCACCGCACTGCACGACGGCGCCCACCGCCGCGACGGCCCCCTCCCCGCAGGCGGACCCGACGCCGTCACCCCCCGGACTGCGCACCGCCACCCACCCCGTCATCCCCGACCACGGCACCGGCCCCCACGACGCACTGCGCACCCTCATCAACGCCCTCACCGAAGGCGCCGCAGACCCCGCACACCCACTCTGCGCAGCCCACCTCCACACCCCACCCCTCGCCCTCGCCGCCGCCGCAGACCTCGCCGCCTCCGCCCTCAACCCCTCCATGGACTCCTGGGACCAAGCCCCCGCAGCCTCCGCCCTCGAAGCCGACATCACCGCCGCACTCGCCACCGAGATCTACCCCCACCAGCCCTCACCCGACGCACTCATCACCACCGGCGGCACCGAAGCCAACCAACTCGCCCTGCTCCTCGCCCGCGAACGCAACGGCCCCGTACAGACCATCTGCGCCGCCAACGCCCACCACAGCATCACCCGCGCCGCCTGGCTCCTCGGCCTCCCCGCACCCGTCGTCATCCCCGCCCCCACAGGCGTCATGGACCTCGCCGCACTCGACTACGCCCTCACCGAACTCCACCGCCCCCTACTCGTCACCGCCACCGCAGGCACCACCGACACCGGCCAGATCGACCCACTCGCCGACATCGCCGACCTCTGCACCACCCACGGCGCCGAACTCCACATCGACGCCGCCTACGGCGGACCCCTCCTCTTCAGCCCCACCCACCGAGGCAAGGTCCACGGCCTCGACCGCGCCCACAGCGTCACCCTCGACCTGCACAAACTCGGCTGGCAACCCGCACCCGCAGGCATCCTCGCCACCCCCGACCGCACCCACCTCGACACACTCCACCACCACGCCCCCTACCTCAACGCCGACGACGACACCGAAGCCGGCCTCCCCGACCTCCTCGGCCGCTCCCTGCGCACCACCCGCCGCCCCGACGCCCTCAAGATCGCCGTCACCCTCAAAGCCCTCGGCCGCACCGGACTCGCCGACCTCATCGACCACACCATCGCCGCCGCCCACCACCTCGCCGACCTCATCGCCAAAACCCCCACCCTCGACCTCTACGACCGCCCCACCATCAGCACCGTCCTCTTCCGCCCCACCGACGCCGACGACAACACCGTCGCCACCATCCGCCGCACCCTGCTCACCCGAGGCCACGCCGTACTCGGCCGCGCCCACACAGACAACCGCCTCTGGCTCAAAGCCACCCTCCTCAACCCCCACACCACCCCCGACAACCTCCGCACACTCCTCGACCTCGTCAACCAACTCGCCAACGACCTCGCGGAAGGCAACACCCCCCGATGACCGACCTGCCCACCCCCGAGACCGACCAGCCACACGACCTCGTCGGCATCGGCATCGGCCCCTTCAACCTCTCCCTCGCCGCACTCGCCCACGGCATCCCGGGCAACCCCCACCCCCTCACCACCGCCTTCTACGAACAACGCCCCGCCTTCCACTGGCACCCCGGCCTCCTCATCGACGGAGCCAGCCTCCAAGTCCCCTTCCTCGCCGACCTCGTCACCCTCGCCGACCCCGCAAGCCCCTGGACCTTCCTCAACTACCTGCGCAGCCGCGACCGGCTCTTCCCCTTCTACTTCGCCGAACGCTTCCACATCCAACGCGCCGAATACGACGCCTACTGCCGCTGGGTCAGCGACCAACTCCCCGGCCTCCACTTCAGCCACCAGGTCGACGCCATCCGCTGGAACAACGAACGCAGCCTCTTCGAAGTCGACTTCACCCAACTCGACACCAGCGGCGAAGCCGAAGCACTCGGCCGCGCACACACCCGCCACATCGCCCTCGGAATCGGCACCGAGCCCTACATCCCCGACCCCCTCAAACCCCTCGCCGAAGCCGAATCCATCCCCGTCATCCACTCCGCCGACTACCTCCACCACCGCGAAACACTCCTCGACGCCGAACACATCACCGTCATCGGATCCGGACAATCCGGCGCCGAAATCTTCCTCGACCTCCTGCGCGCCCGCCCCACAGGCCGAGAAAAGCTCCACTGGCTCGCCCGCACCCAGGCCTTCGCACCCATGGAGTACTCCAAACTCGGCCTGGAACACTTCACCCCCGACTACAGCCGCTACTTCCACGCCCTCCCCGAATCCGTACGCGACGAACTCGTCCCCCACCAATGGCAGCTCCACAAAGGCATCGACGCCGACACCATCGCCGCCATCCACGACGAGCTCTACCGCCGCACCCTCCACGGCGGCTGGCCCGACACCACCCTCACCCCCGGAGTCTCCGTACGCACCGCAGGACGCGTCGCCGGCACCCGCGTCGAACTCCACCTCGAACACACCCAGCAGAACACCCGATCCCGCCTCACCACCGACGCCGTCGTCCTCGCCACCGGCTACCGCGAACGCCCCCTCGACCACATCCTCACCGGCCTCGACCCCCACATGCGCCGCGACGCCTCCGAACGCCCCCACATCGACGACCGGTTCCGCCTCGTCCTCGACCCCACCGTCACCGGCAACGTCTACGTACAGAACGCCGAACGCCACACCCACGGCGTCGGCGCCCCCGACCTCGGACTCGCCGCCTGGCGCAGCGCCACCATCCTCAACAACCTCACCGGCACCAACGCCTACCCCCTCCCACAACGCACCGCCTTCACCACCTTCGGCCTCACCCCCCAAACCCCACCCATCCCCACCCAGAACCCCGACCTCATCACCCTCACCCAGAGCAACTGAACCCCTACACACACAGACAGAAGGCGGCCGCCCCCTCCACAAGGAGAAGACGGCCGCCGACCCACACCAGCACACCCCCAGAGGCGAACGCCTAGAACACCGGCGTACCATCCCGCGTCAGACGCCAGTCCACCGAAGCGAACTGCGCACCGTCCACCGAACCCTTCGCCTGCACCCAGGCAATGATCGTGTTACGGATCTCCTCCGAATTCGCCCACAACTGCTTGGCACCCGGCACATGCGGGAAATTGCCACCGCCACTCGCCCGATAGTTGTTCACCGCCAACACGAACCGAGCCGCCGGATCGATCGGCTTGCCCTCGAACGACAGATTCACGATCCGCGAACCATTCGGCTTCGCAATATCGATCTCGTACGTCAGACCCGACACCGCGTCGTAGTTGTAGTCCGGAGTGTTGTCCGCGTTCGTCAGCTTCGCCGTGTCCACCGGAGCACCGGCCGCCGTCTGCACGTAGTACCGGGCCGAGAACTCCAGATAGTCCCTGATCTGCGCACCCGTCAGCAGCCGCGCCTCAAGAGTGTTCTCGAACGGGTACAGACCCGCCGCATCCTTGATCGTCACATTCCCCGCCGGGATCTGCGCCGTACGCGAGAAACAGGACGCCTGCGAGAGAACGGGAAGCGCCGCGTACTCACCACCCGCCAGCGCCGCCTTCACCGTCTCCGCCTGGACGACATTGATCAGATCAATGATCGGCTCGTCCTTCCACGCCGCCTCCGCCGTCGTCATCGCCGCCGTGGACGTCCCGATGACCTGATTGACGTACGCCACGACCTTCTCATGCTCGTCCATGAGCAGCTTCGTGATCTCCGGGTCCTCGGCCACGGTGTTGGAGTTCAACACCTGCGAACCCGCCTTCTCCACCACCCAACGGCCCTTCTCCCACACCAGATCGAAGTCGAACAGCGTCAGCCGCTGCCCCCACTTCAACGGCTCCGAGAGCACCACCTTCTTGCCGGTCTGCTTGTTCTCCACGAAATACTCGGGAATCTCCTGATGCGCATGCCCGACCAGGATCGCGTCGATACCCGGAACCTGCTCAGCCACCAGACCCGCCGCGTTCTCCACATACGGAACCTGATCACCGTACGACGACGTACCACTGCTGCCCGAATGCGCCGAAACGATCACGACATCCGCACCCATGGAACGCAGCCGCGGCACAAACTTCGCCGCCTGCTCCTCCAGACCGGGAAACACCATCTTCCCGCTGACATTCGCCTTGTCCCAGATGGCAATGCCCGGGTTGGTCAGACCCAGGATCGCAACCTTCACATCCGGACCGTGCGGGGTACGCATCCTCTTGATCACGTACGGGGCGAACGCCGGCCGCAACGTTTTCGCGTCCAGCGCGTTCGCACCCAGCAACGGGAAGTCGCACTGCTCCTCGAACTTCCGCAGCACCGGGATGCCGTAGTTGAACTCATGATTGCCGAGCGCCGCGGCGTCATAGCCGATCGCATTCATCGCCTGCGCCATCGGGTGCACCGGGCCACGCTTCGCCGTGATCGGATCGATCTTGGCGTAGTAGTACGACAACTGGGTGCCCTGGATCGTGTCACCCGCATCGATCATCAGGGTGTTGTGACGGCCCTTCTCCCTGCGCACCTGGTCCACCAGCGTGGAGATCTTCGCCAGACCGACATCGTTGTGGGCCTTGTCGTCGAACTCCTTGTCGGTGAAGTAGTCCCAGTTGAAGACGTTCCCATGCAGATCCGTGGTGCCCATCACGGTGAACGAGTACCGCTTCGGCGGACGCCCATGGCCGGACCCATGACCAGGACCGTGGGCCGCGGCGGGAACGGCGGAACCACCAGCCATCGCCACACCGGCACCGGCGGCCGCCGATGTGCCCAGGAACGTCCTACGGTTCAGCGGCATTTCGTCTCCCACATCTCAGTTCTCATACAGCTCAGTACTCGCACAGCTCAGTTCTCGCAGTGCACAACGCGCGTAGATAATGACCCAGAAGCCACACCCGGCAACACCCCCTGCGGGTTTCGATCTGATGACCACCCGCTGTCCTACCCGGATGCGAGAGTGGACCCATGACCGACACCCCACCGCCCTACGGCACCCCCGACCACCCCCGCGTCGCCGTCCGAGGCGAAGCCCGCCTCGAAGTCGACCCCGAGACCGCCCACATCGGCATCACCGTCAGCGCCCGCGGAAAAGACCGCCGCGCCGCCCTCGAAGACCTCACCCGACGCAACAACCACGTCCTCGAACTCGCACGGTCCTACGGACAAGCAGTCGAAAAACTCGAAACCGGCGCATTCTCCATCACCCCCGAACTCACCCAACGCGGCCGCGACGAAAAAATCCGCGCCTACCACGGACGCGTCCACGTCACCGCCGTCCTCAACGACTTCACCGCACTCGGCGAATTCACCACCCGTGTCGCCGACCTCGACATGACACGCATCAACGGCCCCTGGTGGGCCCTGCGCCCCGACTCACCCGCCCACGCCAACGCCCGCCGCCAGGCCGTACGCGAAGCCGTCCAACGCGCCCGCGAATACGCCGACGCCCTCGGCGCCCACCTCACCGCCCTGGTCGAACTCGCCGACCTCGGCGCGGAGAACGCCGCCCCCGCCATAGCCATGCCCGCCGCACCCGGAGGCCTCCGGGGACGCGCGGCCTACGGCGGCGCAGCCGCCGAACCCGCCCCGGCCCTCGACCTGGAACCACAACGCCAGACGGTCTACGCCCAGGTGAACGCCCGCTTCACCATGTCACCGCCAAAACTATAAAGAGAACGCTCATCCAACGCTCATCCGAGCACCCCGGCGCACAATTCAACACTTGTCAATAACCCTTCACCCAAAGGTTGTTGGGTCGTCATACGGGGCCAATCAACTACCCGTAGGTAAGGTCTAGGCTCAAACCATGCGCCGAGCAAAAATCGTTTGCACCCTGGGCCCCGCCACCGACACATACGACCAGATCAAGGCACTGGTCGAAGCGGGAATGGACATCGCCCGCCTCAACCTCAGCCACGGCACCTACGCCGAACACGAAGAGCGATACCACCACGTACGCAAGGCCTCCGACGAGAGCGGACACAGCGTCGGCATCCTCGCCGACCTTCAAGGCCCGAAGATCCGCCTCGGACGCTTCCGCGAAGGCCCCGTACTCCTTGAACGCGGCGACAGCTTCACCATCACCGTCGAACCCATGGAAGGCAACCGCCACACCTGCGGCACCACCTACGACGGCCTCGCCACCGACGTCACCACCGGCGAACGCATCCTCGTCGACGACGGCCGAGTCACCCTCGAAGTCACCGAAGTGGACGGCCCCCGCGTCCACACCACCGTCATCGAGGGCGGCATGGTCTCCGACCACAAGGGCCTCAACCTCCCCGGCGTCGCCGTCTCCGTCCCCGCACTCTCCGAGAAGGACATCGAAGACCTCCGCTGGGCCCTGCGCACCGGCGCCGACGTCATCGCCCTCTCCTTCGTACGCAGCGGCCGCGACATCGAGGACGTCCACCGCATCATGGACGAGGAAGGCCGCCGCCTCCCCGTCATCGCCAAGGTCGAGAAGCCTCAAGCCGTCGAGAACATCGACGGCATCGTCGCCGCCTTCGACGGCATCATGGTCGCCCGCGGCGACCTCGGCGTCGAAATGCCCCTGGAGCAGGTACCGATCGTCCAGAAGCGCGCGATCAAACTCGCCAAGCGCAACGCCAAGCCGGTCATCGTCGCCACCCAGATGCTCGACTCGATGATCGACAACTCCCGCCCCACCCGCGCCGAAGCCTCCGACGTCGCCAACGCGGTCATCGACGGCACGGACGCGGTGATGCTCTCCGGCGAGACCAGCGTGGGCAAGTACCCCATCGAGACGGTCCGCACGATGTCCCGCATCGTCGAAGCCGCCGAGGAGGACATCCTCGCCAAGGGCCTCCCGCCCCTGAACGACCGCAACAAGCCCCGCACCCAGGGCGGCGCGGTGGCCCGCGCGGCGGCCGAGATGGGCGACTTCCTGGGCGCCAAGTTCCTCGTCGCCTTCACCCAGAGCGGCGACACGGTCAGGCGCCTCTCCCGCTACCGCTCACCCATCCCGCTCCTGGCCTTCACCCCGGACCCGGCCACCCGCTCCCAGCTGAACCTGACCTGGGGCGTCGAGACCTTCCTCGGCCCGCACGTGGAATCGACGGATGCGATGGTGGCCCAGGTCGACGAGGAACTGCTGAAGATCGGCCGCTGCGAGAAGGGCGACATCGTGGTCATCACGGCCGGCTCCCCGCCGGGAGTCCCGGGCTCGACGAACCTGGTCCGGGTGCACCACATCGGCGAGGACGACAGCCCGAAGTAGGCCGGTCGTCAGTACTTCGGCCCGACGTGGGCGTCCATGAGCGCGACGGACGCCCGTCGGGCGACGGAGATGTTGAACGGATCGCTGCCGCGAGCGAGGGTCGTCCACTGGACTCCGACCTTATTGAGGGTGTCGGAGAAGAGCTTGCGGATGTCGTCGGACTTGTTGGAGAAGAAGTAGCGCGGGTACTCGTAGCGCTTCCGCTCCCCGGAGACGAGGCGGGTGGTCCAGTTGGTGATGCGGCATCCGTCGGAATGGATCAGACCACGGATGAACTCCCACGGGTGTGCGTCCACGATCTCCTGTTGCCAGTTTGCGAGGACGATCGGGCGCTCGTGCTTTTTGCCGGGGCCATGCTGAGGGAAGAGGCACCAAAGATGCTTGGAGTACATCTTCACCTCGCGGCACCCTTTCCGGCGGACGCGGCACACAGAGTTATCGGGGAAGACGGCACGCATAGAGCTCTCGCACAGATCCATGAGGCCTGGCCAGGAATCGGCGCATGTGATGGACAGGCTGGGCGTGCGCATGGCCTTGTTCTGGATTATGTGCCCGTCACCGAGATAGAGGCCGAGAAGGTAGGCGTAGGCCGAGCGGTCCAACTCTCCCTCGCATCGTGGGCAGAAGGAACGATGGGCTCCCGGGCACTCGCCGCGTTTGGCGCGGTCCATGTGCTTCCAGTAGCTGATCGTGCCGGCGGGTACGTTCAGCTTCCGTGCCACGTCCGCGTTCTTTGCGCCGCCTCGAAGGAGGGTGAGCGCCTTCTGCCGTAATTCTGGTCCGTGGAAGTTCATGCGAACACCATGAGCGACCACTCGCTACTGAGTGCAGCAGAAAGCGGATGTTCACGAGAACGTGAACATCCGCTTTGTCTCGCATGTGCCGAGTGCGGGATTCGAACCCGCAAGCCCTTTCGGGCAGATGTGTTTGAGACATCCGTGTATGCCATTCCACCAACCCGGCGAGGCTGCTGCCGGAAAGTGTACCGGGTGACACGCCCGGTCCGCTGCTAGGTAGGCTCATAGGAGCTGTACCTGCCCTTGGAACGAGGAGTCCCCGTGACCGCCCCCGAGTCGCCCCAGCCCGTCGCCGACGACGACAAGTCGCACGTTCCGCCGCTGACGACCCGCGTCGTCATCGCCGAGGACGAGGCGCTCATCCGTCTCGACCTCAAAGAGATGCTGGAAGAAGAGGGCTACGCGGTTGTCGGTGAGGCGGGCGACGGTCAGAAGGCCGTCGAGCTCGCCCGGGAGCACCGGCCGGACCTGGTCATCCTCGATGTGAAGATGCCGATCCTGGATGGGATCTCCGCCGCGGAGAAGATCGCCGAGGAGTCCATCGCGCCGGTCCTGATGCTCACCGCGTTCTCGCAGCGCGATCTTGTCGAGCGGGCGCGGGACGCGGGGGCGATGGCGTATCTCGTGAAGCCGTTCAGCAAGAGCGACGTGGTGCCGGCCATCGAGATGGCGGTGTCGCGGTTCGCGGAGCTGAAGGCGCTGGAGGGTGAGGTCGCCGACCTCGCGCAGCGGCTGGAGACGCGGAAGCTGGTGGACCGGGCGAAGAGCATTCTGCAGACGGATTACGGGCTGTCGGAGCCGGCCGCGTTCCGCTGGATCCAGAAGACGTCGATGGACCGTCGGCTGTCGATGCAGCAGCTTGCCGAGGCGCTGATCGAGGATGCCGAGGAGAAGAAGCGGGCGGCGAAGGACGGCGACCAGTAGGCGCGCGTATACGAGAGAGGCCCGCACCCCGGATCGATCGGGGTGCGGGCCTCTCGCGTATGAGTGGGAGGGGTCAGTCCTCGCCGAGGTAGGCCTTGCGGACGGACTCGTCGTGGAGGAGGTCCGCGCCGGTGCCGGAGAGGACGATCTTGCCGACCTCCATGACGTGGCCGTGGTCGGCGAGGGAGAGCGCGGCCTGGGCGTTCTGCTCGACGAGCAGGATGGTGGTGCCCTGTGCCTTGAGTTCGACGATGGTCTCCATGATCTTCTGCATCATGATCGGGGAGAGGCCCATGGAGGGTTCGTCGAGCATCAGGAGCTTGGGCTGGCACATCAGGGCCCTGCCCATGGCGAGCATCTGCTGTTCGCCGCCCGAGAGGGTTCCGGCGGCCTGCTTGCGGCGTTCCCCGAGGATGGGGAAGAGGTCGTAGGCGCGCTGGATGTCCTTCTCGATGCCTGCCTTGTCGTTGCGGAGGTAGGCGCCGAGCTGGAGGTTCTCGGTGATCGTCAGCCGGGGGAAGATGTGTCGTCCCTCGGGGGAGTGGGCGAGGCCCAGGGAGACGATCTTGTGGGCCGGGACGTTGTTGAGCGGTTTGCCGTCGAAGAGGATGCTGCCGCCGACGGGCTTGAGGAGCCCGGAGAGGGTGCGCAGGGTGGTGGTCTTGCCTGCACCGTTGGTGCCGATGAGGGTGACGACCTGGCCGGCTTCGACGGTGAAGGAGATGCCCTTGACGGCTTCGATCTTGCCGTAGGCGACGCGGAGGTCCTCGACCTCTAGCAGTGCGGTCATCGGGTGTCCTCCTCCTCGGTGCTGGTGGTGCTGGTGGTGCTGGTGGCGTCGGCGGTGCCGCTGGTGTCGGCGGTGCTGTCGGCTGTCTTGGCGGCGCCGGCTTCGGCGGCTTCGACCTCGGCGACTTCTTCGGCGCCGGGGGCGCCTTCGAAGGGGGTGCCGAGGTAGGCGGCGACGACGCGTTCGTCGCTCTGGACGACGTCGGAGGTGCCTTCGACGAGTTTTTCGCCCTGGACGAGGACGGCGACGCGGTCGCAGAGGTTGAAGATGAACCGCATGTCGTGCTCGATGACGAGGACGGCGATGCCCTGCTCGCGGATGGCGAAGATGAGTTCTTCGGTGACGCGGGTTTCCTGCGGGTTCATGCCGGCGGTGGGCTCGTCGAGGAGCAGGAGTCCGGGGTCGCTGGCCAGTGCGCGGGCGATTTCCAGCTTGCGCTGGTCTCCGTAGGGGAGGTTGCGCGCGAGGTGGTCGGCCTTGTCCTGGAGGCCGATGAACTCCAGGAGTTCCATGGCTCGTTCGCGGCTGGCGTGTTCGGCCTTGGTGAAGCTGGGGAGTCGCAGGAGGGCGGACCAGAGGCCTTCCTTGGTCCTGGTGTGGCGTCCGACGAGGACGTTCTCCAGGACGGTCATGTTGGCGAAGAGCCGGATGTTCTGGAAGGTGCGGGCGATGCCTGCCTGGGTGACGAGGTGGGGCTTGGGCGGCAGGACGGTGCCCTTGTAGCTGACCTTGCCCTCGGTGGGGACGTAGAGGCCGGTGAGGCAGTTGAAGAAGGTGGTCTTGCCGGCGCCGTTGGGGCCGATGAGGCCGACGATTTCGCCCGCGTTGACGGTGAGGTCGACGTTGCGTACGGCGGTGAGGCCGCCGAAGCGCATGGTGACGCCGCTCGCGTCGAGGACGGTGGTGGCGGTTTTCGTGGTGGTGGTCATGGTGGTCACGCCCCCGCCTTGGCGATGCCGGCGTCGGTCTCTTCGGACTGCCGTGGCTCTGGTACGTCGAGCTGGTCGGTCTCGTGGAATTCGAGCTGCTTCCTGCGGTCGGCGACCAGGCCTTCGGGGCGCAGGCGCATCAGGAGGATGAGTGCGACGCCGAAGAGGAAGAGCTGGTAGTCCTGCATGAACTGCAGTTTGGCCGGGATGAGGTAGAGCAGTGCGGCGCCGACGAGGGGTCCGCTGAGGGTTCCCATGCCGCCGAGGATGACGGCGGCGAGGAGGAATGCGGAGTTGGGAGGTACGGAGCCGGCGAACTGGTACTGCTCGGGTGTCACGGTGTAGTTGACGTGTGCCTGGACGGTTCCGGCGAGGCCGGCGAGGGTGGCGCCGAGGGCGAAGGCCAGCAGTTTGAGGCGGAAGGCGTTGATGCCCATGGCGGTGGCTGCGGTTTCGTCCTCGCGGATGGCGACCCAGGCGCGGCCGATGCGGGATTCTCCGGAGCGGCGGAAGACGAGGACGACTACGGCGGTGAAGACGAGCATCAGCAGGTAGTAGTTGGCGGACCTGCCGAGGGTGAAGCCGAGGATGTCGTGCTTGAGTCCGAAGTCGAATCCGAAGAAGTTGAGGTCGGGGATGCTGGGGATGCCCTGGGAGCCGTTGGTGAGGTCGGGGCCGCTGTTGCCGTTGAGGTTGTTCACGGTGAGGCGGAAGATTTCACCGAAGCCGAGGGTGACGATGGCCAGGTAGTCGCCGCGTAGTCGGAGTGTGGGTGCGCCGATGAGTACGCCGAAGACGAGCGAGGCTCCTGCGCCGGTCAGGACGGCGGCCCAGAAGGGGAATTCGACGCCGATGGCCGACATGGTGGAGCCGGAGACCAGGGCGGCGGCGTAGGCGCCGACGCCGAGGAAGGCGACGTATCCGAGGTCGAGGAGGCCGGCGAGGCCGACGACGACGTTGAGGCCGAGTGCGACGGTGCCGAAGATGAGGATGTTGGCGCCGATGAGCGCGTATTCCTCCTTCTGCTGTGTGAACGGGAAGCAGACGGCGGCGACGAGGGCGGCGGCGAGGGTGATGTTGCGGTGCTTCGTGGTCAGGGCGGTGAGGCGGGAGACGAGTCCGGCCCGGTGGAGTGCGGTGAAGCCGAAGCCGACGGTGATGAGGAAGCCGATGAAGAGTTCGGTGTAGTCGGTGTCGATGCCGTAGGCGAAGACCTGGAGGCCGATGCCGAACGACACGACGATGATGAGGATCTCGGTCCAGTCGGGGAGCGCTTTGGCGCGGCGGGCCGGCGGGGCGCCGAGGCTGTTGCGGAAGCGCTGCCAGGCGCCGGCCGTTGTGGTGCTGGGGTGCGGCTGGTCGCCGGGGAGTCCGAGTGCGGCGGAGGCGGCGATGAGTGCGCCGATGCCGCTGACCCAGGCGCCGGGTTCCAGGTTGACGACGCCGCCGAGGTCGTACGCGATGGCGCCGATGGTGTAGCCGGTGGTGCCGAAGGTGCCGAGCGCCAGGAGGCGGACGGGGCTGTTGGTGCCGCCGGGGGTGAGCCAGCCGAGGCCTCGGATTCCGTATCCGGACAGCGCGAAGAGCAGGGTGAGTGCGGCGCTGATGAGGGTGAGGACCTGGAGGCCGCCGGGGTAGCCGGTGACGGTGAGGTCGCCGGGGAATTCGCTGGTCCAGGTCCAGGCGAGGAAGGTGCCGACGAGTGCGACGGCAGCGCCTGCGAGGGTGCCGATGCGGGCCGCGGCTGCGGGGATCGCGAGGAAGGGGGCGGCCCCGGGTGCGGTGGTGTGGTTGGTGGTCATCGGTATCACGCCCGATCCGCGACGCGTTCGCCGAGCAGGCCCTGGGGGCGGAGCAGCAGGACGATGATGAGGAGGACGAAGGCCCATACGTCCTTCCAGGCGCCGCCGCCGAAGAGTTCCATGCCGGGGACGTTGCTCATGTAGCCGGTGGCGAGGGATTCGGCGATGCCGAGTACGACGCCGCCGAGCATGGCGCCGTAGATGTTGCCGATGCCGCCGAGTACGGCTGCGGTGAAGGCCTTGAGGCCCATGATGAAGCCCATTTTGAAGCCGATCTGGCCGTTCTTGAGCCCGTAGGCGACGGCGGCGACGGCGGCGAACGCGGCACCGATGGCGAAGGCCATGACGATGATGCGGTCGGTGTTGATGCCCATGAGCTTTGCGGTGTCGGGGTCCTGGCTGGTGGCTTGCATGCCGCGACCGGTGCGGGTCTTGGAGACGAAGAGTCCGAGGGCGAGCATGCAGATGGGTGCGGTGATGAGGACGAAGAGGTCACCGCGCTGGATGTGGGCGCCGAAGATGTCGATCGCTTCGCCCTTGAACTGGGGGAAGGAGCGGTCCTTCTTGGCGTCGGGGTACCACTTCCAGATGGCCTGCTGGAGTGCGAGGGAGAGTCCGATCGCGGTGATGAGCGGGGCGAGTCGGGGGGCGTTGCGCAGGGGCCGGTAGGCGAAGCGTTCGGCGGCTGTGCTGACGGCGACGGAGCATATGACGCCGCCGATGATCATGAGTGGGATGATTGCGAGGAGGGAGACGCCGGCCGGCATCCAGAGGTACACGGTGAGAGCTCCGAAGCCTCCGATCATGAAGATCTCGCCGTGGGCGAAGTTGATGAGCTGGATGATTCCGTAGACCATCGTGTAGCCGATCGCGATGAGACCGTACATCGCGCCGAGGATGAGTCCATTGGCCAGCTGTTGCGGCAGTTCGTTCACCGCAGGGCCTCCGTGGAGTGGTTCGGATATGGCACCGCGCGGGAGCGCTGGTAGCGCCCCCGCGCGGTCTGGTGTCAGTTCAGTGCGTGCTCGGGAGGGGCGGGCCGGGTCAGGGCTTGTAGACCTCGCTGAGCTTGGACGTCCACTTGCCGCCGTCGACCTGGTAGGCGGTCATCATGGTGTTGGTGGTGTCGCCGTATTCGTCGAAGGAGACGGGGCCGGTGACGCCGTCGAACTTGACCTTGGCCATGGCGGCGAGGACCTTGGCGCGGGCGTCGTCGCCGCTGGGGAGCTTGCCGCCGTTCTCGGCGACGGCGATCTTGACGGCCTCGATGATCGACCAGGTGGCGTCGTAGGTGCCGCCGCCGTAGGCCTCGTAGGCGTCCTTGTATCCGGCCGTCTTGTAGTCCGCGATGAACTTCTTGGCGGAGTCGAGTTCCTCGACGGGCTTGCCGACGGAGGTGGCGATGTCGCCCTGGGCCTTCTTGTTGAGCTTGATGAAGTCGGCGCTGTACATGCCGTCGCCGCCCATGAGGGGGATCTGGACGCTGTCCTTGAGCTGCTGGCTCAGGGGTGCGCCGGCGGGGTATTCGCCGCCGTAGTAGACGGCCTTGGCGCCGGACTTCTTGACCTTGGTGACGACGGCGTTGAAGTCGCGGTCGTCGGGGTTGACGTGGTCGGTGCCGACGATCTTGCCGCCGAGGGTGGTGAAGGTCGCCTTGAAGGAGGCGGCGAGACCGGCGCCGTAGGGCTTCTGGTCGTCGATGAGGTAGACCTGCTTGATCTTCGCGTTGTTGAAGAGGTACTTCGCGGCGAAGGCGCCCTGGATCTGGTCCGTGGTGGCGGTGCGGAAGTAGGTCTTGTAGGGGCGCTTCTTGTCGCCGGTCTTCCAGTTCTCGCCCTGGGTGAGTTCGGTGCCGGTGTTGGCGGGGGAGATCTGGGTGAGGCTGGCGTCGTTGAGCGGCTTCTGCATCGACTGGGAGACGCCGGAGTTCAGCGGGCCGACGACGCCGAGGACGGTGTCGTCGTCGATGAACTTCTGGGCGTTCTGCTGTCCGACGGAGGGCTGTGCCTGGTCGTCGAGCGGCTTGACCTCGAACTTGATGCCGGGGACGGTCTTGTCCTTGTTGGCCGTCTTGACGGCGAGTTCCGCGGAGTTCTTGATGCCGAGGCCGAGGGCGGACAGGTCGCCCGTGATGGGCGCGTCGACGCCGATGACGACGGTCTGGGTGTCGCCGCTGCTGCTCTTCTTGCTGTCGTCGCGCGACCCGCAGGCGGTGAGTGTCAGTGCTCCTGTGGTGAGCACTGTGGTGAGGATGAGCAAAGAACGGTGTCGCACGAAAGGTCCTTTCCCTGGCGCGGCCTCCTCTGCTTGAGGTGCCGTGTCGTTCGCCGGGCCGTACTGGTTGGTACAGGGCCGTGCTGCAGACGCGCCCGGCGGCGCGGTGACTGGCGGTGACTCTAGGCGCAGGTGTGGGGGTCCGGGATGGGTCCGCCGCAGGATGTGACTGTCTTGTTATGCCCTTGAGCAAGGCTTGAGGTGGCTGTGCGGACATGTACGGCTTTTTACGAGTCGATGAAATGACCGCATCGTGAGAACGCGCAGCTCTGCTAAGGGGCTTGAGGTGATCTTGCTGCTGTCGCGCGTCGAGGGGCGAAGAGGGCGATATGGGGGCGCGACGAGCAGCCCGGCTTCTGCGGGGCGGGGTTCGGGGTGCTGCGCGGAGACGTTGCGCATTGCGCACTTGTTACGCAGTGTTACATCGGGGCCGATGTGGTCGACGCGGTGTTGTGTGCGTGGGGTGTGTGCCGGGTGTGGCCGGGGTGCCGAGGTGGCCACACAACCAGCTGGAGAGTCAAGGGTGTTGGCCGGTTCGATTGCTCAACAATGCCTTGTGCGTGGGTGGTTGTGGGCGGGAATGGTGCTGCCCGGCCGGAATGCGGTCCGGCCGGGCAGTGGTGTCGGGGGTGTTGTGCGGTGTGTTTCGGTCGGTCAGGCGGCGCTGGCCTGCGGTGCGTTGCGGAGCATGCAGGTGAGGCGGGCGGTGCAGACCCGCTTGTCGTGCTCATCGGTGATGACGATCTCGTACGTGGCGGTGGAGCGGCCGCGGTGTACGGGGGTGGCGACGCCCGTGACGAGTCCGCTCCGTACCCCTCGGTGATGGGTGCAGTTCAGGTCGACACCGACAGCGAGCTTGGTGGCGCCGCCGTGGAGCATGGAGCCGACCGAGCCGAGGGTCTCGGCGAGGACGGCGGAGGCGCCGCCGTGGAGGAGTCCGTACGGCTGGGTGTTGCCCTCGACGGGCATGGTGCCGACGACGCGGTCCGCGGAGGCTTCGACGATCGTGACGCCCATCCGCTCGCCGAGGTGGCCGGCGGAGAAGAGTGCGGGCAGATCGACGCCGAGCGTGGCGTACTCGTCGATGATCTCCTGGGGGAACTTGGGTGCGGTGTGCTCGCCCATGGGGTCCGGCTCCGATCGTCTGCGTGGTTCATAGCTTTATTGCTGTGTGCATCGTTCTTATCAGACGACTGAGCGAACGCTTAGTGGGTTGTGGTACGGATTACCTCTGGGCGTTCTGCCCCTGGATGTTCTCGAAGCGCACGACGACGGACTTGCTGGCGGGGGTGTTGCTGGTGTCGGCGGTGGAGCCGAGGGGGACCAGCACGTTGGTCTCCGGGTAGTAGGCGGCGGCGCAGCCCCGGGCAGTCGGGTAGTGCACGATGCGGAAGCCGGGGGCGCGGCGCTCCACCCCGTCCTTCCATTCGCTGACGAGGTCGGTGTACGCGCCGTCGGTCAGGCCGAGGGTGCGGGCGTCGTCGGGGTTGACCAGGACGATGCGGCGGCCGCCCTTGATGCCGCGGTAGCGGTCGTCGAGGCCGTAGATCGTGGTGTTGTACTGGTCGTGCGAGCGCAGGGTCTGCAGCAGCAGCCTGCCTTCGGGGAGTTCGGGGTACTCGACGGGTGCGGCGGTGAAGTTGGCCCTGCCGGTCGCGGTGGGGAAGCGGCGCTCGTCGCGCGGGGCGTGCGGGAGGGTGAAACCGCCGGGGTGTGCGATGCGGGCATTGAAGTTCTCGAAGCCGGGGACGACGCGGGAGATGCGGTCGCGGATCGTCGCGTAGTCCTTCTCGAACTCTTCCCAGGGGGTGGCCGATCCGGGGCCGAGGACGGCGCGGGCGAGGCGGGCGACGATGGCGGGTTCGGACAGCAGATGCGGGCTTGCCGGGGTGAGGTTGCCGCGTGAGGCGTGGACCATGCTCATGGAGTCCTCGACCGTGACGAACTGCTTGCCGCTCGCCTGGACGTCCTTGTCGGTACGGCCCAGCGTCGGCAGGATCAGCGCGCGGGTGCCGGTCACGGCGTGCGAGCGGTTGAGCTTGGTGGAGACATGGACGGTGAGGCGGGCGCGGCGCATCGCGGCCTCGGTGACCTCCGTGTCGGGCGTGGCCGCGACGAAGTTGCCGCCCATGGCGAAGAAGACCTTGGCATCGCCGTCGCGCAGGGCCTGGATGGAGCGGACGACGTCGTAGCCGTGGTGGCGCGGTGAGGTGATCGAGAATTCCCTGTCGAGTGCGTCGAGGAATTCGGGTGCGGGCCGTTCGAAGATGCCCATGGTGCGGTCGCCCTGGACGTTGGAGTGGCCGCGGACGGGGCAGACTCCGGCGCCGGGGCGGCCGATGTTGCCGCGCAGCAGAAGGAAGTTGACGACTTCGCGGATGGTCGGTACGGAGTGTTTGTGCTGGGTGAGGCCCATGGCCCAGCACACGATGGTGCGCTTCGAGGCGAGGACCATCGCGAGGGCCGCTTCGATGTCGCTGCGGTCGAGGCCGGTGGCGGCGAGGGTCTGTTCCCAGTCGGCTTCGCGGGCCGTGGTCACGAACTCCTCGTAGCCGTGGGTGTGGTCGCGTACGAAGGCTTCGTCGACGGCGCCCTCGGCCTGAAGGATCATCTTGTTGAGGAGCCGGAAGAGGGCCTGGTCGCCGCCGATGCGGATCTGCAGGAAGAGATCGTTGAGCGCGGCGCCCTTGATCATGCCGAGCGGGGTCTGCGGGTTCTTGAACCGCTCCAGGCCGGCCTCGGGCAGCGGATTCACCGAAATGATCTTCGCGCCCGCGGACTTGGCCTTCTCCAGGGCGGAGAGCATCCGGGGGTGGTTCGTGCCGGGATTCTGCCCGGCGACGATGATCAGGTCCGCCTGGTGGAGGTCCTCCAGCGAGACGCTGCCCTTGCCGATGCCGATGGTCTCCGTCAGCGCCGAGCCGGAGGACTCGTGGCACATGTTGGAGCAGTCGGGGAGGTTGTTCGTGCCGAACTCGCGGGCGAACAGCTGGAGCAGGAACGCCGCCTCGTTGCTGGTGCGTCCCGAGGTGTAGAAGAGGGCCTCGTCGGGCGAGGTGAGCGCACCCAGCTCCTCGGCGATGATGCCGAAGGCCCGCTCCCAGGTCACCGTCTCGTACCGCTCGGCGCCTTCGGGGAGGTACATCGGCTGGGTGATCCGCCCCTGCTGGCCCAGCCAGTACCCGCTGCGCGAGGCGAGGTCGGCGACCGGGTGCGCGGCGAAGAAGTCGGGGGTGACACGGCGCAGCGTCGCCTCCTCGGCGACGGCCTTGGCGCCGTTCTCGCAGAACTCCGCCGTGTGCCGCTCGTCACCCTCGGGCCAGGCGCAGCCGGGGCAGTCGAAGCCGTTCTTCTGGTTGACCTTGAGGAGGGTCTGCGCGGTGCGCCGCACGCCCATCTGCTGCTGGGCGATGAGCAGGCTGTGCGCGACGGCCGGCAGTCCGGCGGCGGCGTGCTGTGCCGGCTCGACCCGCGGCGCATCCTGGACCGGGTCACCTGTGGGCGGCTTCGTGGCCATTTCGTGCTCCCCTTTGAGCAACTGCATCACTGCGCGGTGCGCGGCGATGCAGTACGTGTTCCTCCCTCGATCCTGTCACGAGGCACCGACAGAGAGTCCGGCGAGCCATGTCCGGTCGGGATTGTCAGTGGTCCGTGGCAGGATCGGGGGCGTGGCTGAGACGGCATCGAAGAAGACGGCAGACAACCGACCGCGCCTGCTCCTGATGGACGGGCACTCCCTGGCGTACCGGGCGTTCTTTGCGCTGCCTGCGGAGAATTTCACGACAGGTTCGGGGCAGCCGACGAACGCGGTGTACGGCTTCGCGTCGATGCTGGCGAACACGCTGCGTGACGAGGCGCCGACGCATTTCGCGGTGGCGTTCGATGTCTCCCGCAAGACCTGGCGCTCGGAGGAGTTCCCCGAGTACAAGGCGAACCGCTCGAAGACCCCGGACGAGTTCAGGGGGCAGGTCGAGCTGATCGGCGAGCTGCTCGACGCGATGCACGCCGACCGTTTCGCGGTCGACGGTTTCGAGGCGGACGACGTCATCGCCACGCTGGCCACGCAGGCCGAGGCGGCCGGCTTCGAGGTGCTGATCGTCACCGGTGACCGGGATTCGTTCCAGCTGATCACGGACAACGTCACCGTGCTGTACCCGACGAAGGGCGTCTCGGAGCTGACGCGCTTCACCCCGGCCAAGGTCGAGGAGAAGTACGGGCTCTCGCCGCAGCAGTACCCGGACTTCGCGGCGCTGCGCGGTGACCCGTCGGACAACCTTCCGGGCATCCCCGGTGTGGGTGAGAAGACCGCCGCGAAGTGGATCAACCAGTTCGGTTCGTTCGACGAGCTGGTGGAGCGCGCCGAGGAGGTCAAGGGCAAGGCCGGGCAGAATTTCCGGGACCACCTGGACGCGGTGCGGCTCAATCGCAGGCTGACCGAGATGGTCCGCGACGTGGAGCTGCCGAAGACCCCGCAGGACCTGGAGCGCGCACCGTACGACCGCACCGCGGTGACGGGCGTGCTGGACGTCCTGGAGATCCGTAACCCGAGCCTGCGCGAGCGGCTGCTGGCCGTCGACCCGGGCGCGGCCGAGGACGAGACTCCGGCGCCCGCCGCGGGCATCGAACTGGACGGCGCGGTGCTGGGCGCGGGCGAGCTGGCGCCCTGGCTCGCCGCACATGGCGGGCAGCCGCTCGGCGTCGCCACCGTCGACACCTGGGCGGTGGGCAGTGGCACGGTCACCGAGATCGCGCTCGCCGCGGCCGACGGGGCGGCGGCCTGGTTCGACCCCGCGGAGCTCGACGAGGGCGACGAGCAGGCGTTCGCCGCGTGGATCGCCGACGCGCGGCGGCCGAAGGTCATGCACAACGCGAAGAGCGCCATGCGGGTCTTCCCCGAGCACGGCTGGCAGGTCGACGGCGTCACGATGGACACCGCGCTGGCCGCCTATCTGGTCAAGCCCGGGCGCCGCTCCTTCGCGCTGGACGCGCTGGCGGTGGAGTATCTGGGCCGGGAGCTGGCCCCCGCGGCGGCGTCCGACGGGCAGCTGGCCTTCGGCGCGGACGACCGGGCCGAGGCCGACGCCCTGATGACGCAGGCCCGCGCGGTCCTGGATCTGGGCGATGCGTTCACCACCCGGCTGGCAGAGGTCGGCGCGACCGAGCTGCTGCAGGGCATGGAGCTGCCGACGTCCGCTCTGCTGGCCCGTCTGGAGCGGCACGGCATCGCCGCCGACCGGGCCCATCTGGAAGGGATGGAGCAGCAGTTCGCCGGTGCGGTGCAGCAGGCGGTGAAGGAGGCGCACGCGGCGGTCGGCCGCGAGTTCAACCTCGGTTCGCCCAAGCAGCTCCAGGAAGTCCTCTTCGGCGAGCTGGGTCTGCCCAGGACGAAGAAGACGAAGACCGGGTACACGACGGACGCCGACGCCCTGGCCTGGCTCGCCGCACAGACCGAGCACGAGCTGCCGGTCATCATGCTGCGCCACCGCGAGCAGGCAAAGCTGCGGGTCACCGTCGAGGGCCTGATCAAGACGATCGCGGCGGACGGCCGTATCCACACCACGTTCAATCAGACGGTGGCGGCGACCGGCCGGCTCTCCTCCACCGACCCCAACCTGCAGAACATCCCGGTCCGTACGGACGAGGGCCGGGCCATCCGCCGGGGCTTCGTCGTCGGCGAGGGCTTCGAAACGCTGATGACGGCCGACTACAGCCAGATCGAACTGCGCGTGATGGCCCACCTCTCCGAGGACGCGGGCCTGATCGAGGCGTTCACCTCCGGCGAGGACCTGCACACGACGGTCGCCTCGCAGGTCTTCGGCGTCGACAAGTCGGCCGTCGACCCGGAGATGCGCCGCAAGATCAAGGCCATGAGTTACGGACTCGCGTACGGGCTCTCCGCGTTCGGCCTCTCCCAGCAGCTGAACATCGAGGCGGGCGAGGCGCGCGGCCTGATGGACACCTACTTCGAGCGGTTCGGCGGAGTGCGTGACTATCTGCACCGCGTGGTGGAGGAGGCCAGGGCCACCGGCTACACGGAGACGGCCTTCGGCCGCCGCCGCTACCTCCCCGACCTCAACAGCGACAACCGTCAGCGCCGCGAGATGGCCGAGCGCATGGCGCTCAACGCACCGATTCAGGGCACGGCCGCGGACATCGTCAAGGTGGCCATGCTCCAGGTCGACCAAGCGCTGACCGAGGCGAAGCTGAAGTCCCGGATGCTGCTCCAGGTCCATGACGAAATCGTTCTGGAGATCGCCGAGGGCGAGCGGGCACAGGTGGAGGAGATCCTCCGCCACGAGATGTCCACGGCCGTGCAGTTGCGCGCCCCGCTGGATGTATCGGTGGGTGTCGGTACGGACTGGGAGTCCGCAGCGCACTGACGCGGCGGCGCCGGACGGGCCCCGGGGGTTTGTGCAGACAGCCCCGGAGGAATCAGGCCCGTCCGGCGGCCGAGGGTACGGAAGCGCGCGGTCGCCGCAGCCGCATCCACGCCCCGTACAGCACCAGGCCCGCCGCCAGTCCCGCCCCTGCGCCGAAGCAGGCGGTCGGGATGATGTCCAGCGGGGTGTCGATGTGCCCGAAGTACGCATACCAGCGCGCGCACCGGTGCACGACGCCGAGCACGACGCAGACGCTCAGCAGCGCCCCTGCCGACCACCGCCCCCGACGGCCCAGCACCGGCACGGACGGCGGGACCGGGCGCGCCCCGGTCCGCCGCAGCCCCGAAGCCGTGAACCAGGCGAGCACGGCCAGTGCCACCGCCGAACTGCCGTACTGCACCAACTGGAACACGGGAATCCCGCCGATGTTCCGGTCGAGCACCGGCAGCAACCGCACACCCCACCGGTCGTGATGGGTGAAGGCGTCCCAGACGACATGCGTGGCGGATCCGATGACCGCCGACAGTACGAACCACGCACCGTCCCGGACATTCCACGCCCCTCGGTCGGATCCGCACCACTGCCCTCGCACGAACGCATGCACCCGTCCCTGCCAGGTCCTCGGCAGCAGCGCCACCGACGGTTCGCGCAGCAGCAGCCACAGCGCCACCACGGCCGCGGTGATCAGCACATCGACCGTGAACACGCCCCACACCGAGTGGGTGACCCGCCCGAATTCCATGGCCCCCGGGATCGCGGTGTCCGCGTAGTACGTCATGTCGGGGGCGAACGAACCCGCGACGAGGGCCGAGGCGAGGAGCGGCCCGCGCGCCGTTCCGTCCCGCCGCATCCCCGGCAGCACGGCCGCGGCATGACTGAGTGTGAACGGCATGGCGGCAAGTATGCGTGAGCCGCCGTCGCCCGCCCGACACCCGCCGTACAACTTGCTGTCCGGAACGTGAAAAACAGGTAAGAACCGGTCAGTGCACGGTGTTCCGGCGGCACAAGTTGCCGTAGGGTCGCCTGAGTCCCGGCGCTGGGGAGCGCGGACAGCCGTCGAAGGGGAGGGGCCAGAGGTATGGCAGCGCAATTCGGTCGCCGACTTCGCAAGGGGGCGACCACGACCGCTGTGGCCGCGGTCGCCGTGGCGGCACTCTCCGCCTCAGGGGCCCCTGGCGCAACGCTGGCCACCGGGAGTGGCGATCAGCAGTCCGCCGGAACGACACCGTCGCCCGACGACACTCCGGCCACCGGCAACTCGCCGTACTACACGGACCTTCCGCCGCTGAACACGCCCAACAAGCCTGGAACCGCGACCGATCTGCCCATCACCGGCAGTGCGGAAGCCGGCATACCGGCTTCGATCCTGGCCGCGTACAAGAAGGCCGAACAGACCGTCGCCGGCAGCGATGCCGCCTGTCGGCTGCCGTGGCAGCTGCTCGCCGCGATCGGCAAGGTCGAGTCCGGCCAGGCCCGCGGCGGCAGGGTCGATGCGAACGGCACCACGTTCTCCCCGATCCTCGGCCCGGTCCTCGACGGCCGGGGCTTCGCCATGATCAAGGACACCGACAACGGGGCGTACGACGGGGACGCGACGCACGACCGTGCCGTCGGCCCGATGCAGTTCATCCCGTCCACCTGGGCGACCTGGGGCCAGGACGGCAACGGAGACGGCCGCAAGGACCCCAACAACATCTACGACGCGGCGCTCGCCGCCGGACGCTATCTCTGCGCCGGTTCCCGCGATCTGTCCGTAGCCGCGGATCTCGACCGGGCGGTCCTGAGCTACAACCACTCGGACGCCTACCTCCGTACAGTCCGCTCCTGGTTCGACTACTACAGGCGCGGTACCCACGAGATCCCCGACGGCACCGGCACGGTCCCGCCCGGCCTCGGCGGCGGTACGGACCCGAGCCCGAACCCCAACACCCCCGGCGCCTCACCGTCCCCGACCCCGCCTCCGAGCTCGAAGCCGAAGCCGCCGAAGCCGGGCGGCTCCACTCCGACCAGTCCGAAGCCCACGCCACCCACGCCCCCGCCGTCCCGGACCGTCGCACGTGTGGAGAACGCCGGTACCGGCGCGCTCACCGCGACCGCGGGCGACGCGTTCGCCGAGCGGATCAAGGTGCGGGCCGAGGACAAGCTCGGCGGTTCGCTCGCCAAGGCGTCCGTGACCTTCACCATCGCCGGTGACACGGACGCCACCTTCACCGGCGGGAAGAACGCGGTCACCCTCCGCACCGGAGCCGACGGCACCGTCACCGCGCCGGTGCTGAAGGCGGGCGAGAAGACGGGGCAGTTCACGGTGCGAGCCGCCGCCACCGGCCACTCGCTGCCCGCCGTCACCTACACCGCGACCGTCACCGCCCGACAGGCCGACGCGATCGTCAGGACCGACGAGAAGGCACTGACCGCCGCGCCCGGCGCCGAGTTCGCCGACACCGTCGAGGTCAAGGCCACCTACAAGGACGCGGTCGCCGCCGGTGTAGCCGTCACCGCAACCATGATCACCGACGCCGCGGAGCCGGTGGAGAACGGCAACGGCCCGTACTTCAAGGACGCGGACGGCAGGACGGTCCGTACCCTCACGGACCTCGAGACCGACGCCGACGGCATCCTGAGGCTCCCGAAGATCTACGCCGACGACACCGCGGGCACGTACAAGCTGCGCCTCACCACCGAGGGCGGCGCCACGGTCGTCATCGAGCTCAAGGTCGAGGCCCCGCAGACGCCCGCTGCCTGACCCGTTCCGCCGCACGTCACTCACGACAGCCCCTTTGCCACCGCCCGGCAGAGGGGCTGTTCTACGTGTTCTCATCTCGCGCCCGCATTGCTACGGTGCCCCAACCCTGACGACCCATCAGATCCGTGTTCTCCGGGAGGACCGGCATGCGTGCCCTCGTCGCCGCCGCCATCGGGCTGGCCGCAGCCCTCGCGCTCGTCTTCACCATCACCACGATCGGCGCCCCGCCCGGAGAGACCTCGCCCAAACCCCTGCTGACCACCGTCCCGGGCCCCAAGAACTAGCCACCGGAAGAAGCAACAGAAGCTGAGGGAGGGCACCACCATGCGCCGCAGAGCCAGCCTCGTACTCCTGGCCTTCGCCGTCTTCTTCGCCGCCATGTCGCCACTGCTGCGCTGGTACGCCTTCCCGCGGCTGGCGAAGATCCCGCCCAGCCAGTACCAGGAGACGGTGCTGGAGGCGAAGCCCGCCACCCTCCTCGACTACAACGACAACATGAAGGTGAAGCAGGTCCCCAAGGTCACCATCGTGCAGACCCTCAAGGGCAATGTGGAGGAGTCCGAGAAGATCGAGCGCAGCGCCGGCCGCGACGTCGTCGTCTGGGACGCCCTCAGCTACGTGGCCGGCCCCGACGGCAAAATGGTCTCCGAGATCCCCGAGCGCTACATCTTCGACGCCCACAGCCAGGCCCCCGTCCACGCCACCGGCGAAATGGTCGACGGCGACCCGGTCAGGCGCGAGGGCATCGAGTTCAAGTGGCCCTTCCTCACCGAGAAGCGCGACTACGAGTACTTCGACGCGCAGGCCCGCACCAGCTCGCCCATCCACTACCAGGGCACCCGCACCTTCCACGGCATGGACGTCTACTACTTCGAGCAGACCATCCCGTGGACCAAGGTCCCGATGCCGAAGAAGATGCCCATCAAGGGCGTCACCCCGGAACAGATCGCCAAGACGGGCATGACCCGCTGGTACACCACCAAGCGGATGTTCTGGGTGGACCCGGTCACCGGAGCGCCCGTCAACGGCGAGGAGATCCACAAGGAGGAGCTGCGCAACGCCAAGGCGATGGGCATGTCCCAGGACACCGTCACCGTGTTCGCCGGGCACGTGAAGATGCGCGCGGACTACGTCGACTCGATCGTCGCCCTGGTCAAGTCCCAGCGGCTGCTGGTCCTGCTGCTCACCTCGTACCTGCCCTGGGGCTTCCTCGCCCTCGGCACGGTCCTGCTCGCGCTCGCCCTGTGGCTGGAGGCGCGCTCCCGGCGCCCGGACGACGAACTGTCCGACGGGGCACCGGCACCCGCCCCGGACCCGGAACCTACTCCCGCCTGAGCCGCGCCTTCGTGAACCGGGTCGCCTCCACCGTCGTGGGGTCCTGTGGCCACGGATGCTTCGGATAGCGGCCCCGCAGCTCCGCCCGCACGGCCCGGTAGCCGTCCCGCCAGAACGACGCCAGATCCGCGGTGACGGCCGCGGGACGGCCGGCGGGGGAGAGGAGGTGGACCAGCACCGGCACCCCGGCCACCCTCGGGGTCTCCTGCAGGCCGAACAGCTCCTGGAGCTTCACCGCGAGTACGGGCTGCGCCCCGCCGTACTCCACCCTGATACGGGAGCCGCTCGGCACCTCGATCCGCTCCGGTGCCAGCTCGTCCAGTCGGGCCGCCTCGCCGGTCGCCCACGGCAGCAGCCGCCGCAACGCCTGCCCCGCATCGATCCGCGCGAGATCGGAGCGCCGCCGCGCCCGTGACAACTCGGGCTCCAGCCACTCCTCGGTACGGTCCAGCAGCGCACCGTCCGACACGTCCGGCCAGGGCGCGCCCAACGTCCGGTGCAGAAAGGCGAGCCGCTCCCGCAACTGCTCGGTATCACGCGTCCGGCGCAGCAGCCCGAGCCCTTCACGCCGCAGACCCTCGATCAGCGCCTCGCGCACCAGCTCGGGCGCAGGCTCCTTCAGCGGGCGCACCGACAGCTCGACGGCACCCAGCCGCTCCACCCTGCGGGCCACCACATCGCCGCCGGCCCAGCGGACCTCCTCGCCCGCGAACCGCAGATGCCCGGCAGCCGTCCGCGCCGTGTCCTCGTCGATGACGGCGGCGAGCCGCACCCGCGCGGACGCCGCGTGCGCGGGCCGGTCGGCGACCGCGACCGCCAGCCACGGCGCGCTGCGCAGCCGAGACCCGTCGCGCAGCTCCGCACCCGTACCCGACACCATCAGGAACGCTCCCTCGCCCCGGGCCCGCGCCACCCGCTCCGGGAACGCCAGCGCGGCCACCAGACCGACGGCTCCATCGTCCGGACCGGAACCCCCACCCACGTCCTGGACCGACGAGGACAGCCGCCGGACCTCCTGCCGCCAACGCGCCGCATAGCCGTCCCCGCCCCGCCGGGCGGTACGCAGCGCCGCCGCCAGATCATCCCCGTATTCGCGCGGCGGCTCCTCGCTCAGCAGCGCCACCACCTCGGCAGCCCGGCGGCCGCCCACCTCGGCAGCGCCGTCCAGCAGGGCCCGCGCCAGACGCGGATGCAGGCCGAGCCGGGACATCCGTACGCCCCGGTCGGTCACCCGCCCGTCGGCGTCCACCGCGCCGACGGCCGTCAGCACCTCGCGTGCCGCGCCCATCGCACCCGCCGGCGGCGGATCGAGCAGCGCCAGCCCCGACGCGTCCGGATCGCCCCAGCACGCTGCCTGCAACGCGAACGCCGCCAGATCGGCGACCTTGATCTCCGGAGACGGGAACCGCGCCAGCCGCCCGTCCTCCGCCTGCTCCCAGCACCGGTACACCGCCCCCGGCGCCTCACGCCCGGCCCGGCCCGCCCGCTGCCTTCCCGCCGCCTGCGACGCCCGTACCGTCGTCAGCGCGCTCAGCCCCCGCGCGTGATCGGTACGCGGCTCCCTGGCCAGCCCCGAGTCGACCACGACCCGCACCCCGGGCACCGTCAGGGACGACTCCGCGACCGAGGTCGCCAGTACCACCCGCCGTCTGTCGGACGACCCGGCCAGCACAGCGTCCTGAACCGCCGCCGGGGCCCGCCCGTGCACCTGGAGCACCTCGGCGGCCACCCCCGCCAGCTGCACCGCGACCCGCCCGATCTCGCCGACACCGGGCAGGAAACAAAGCACATCGCCCTCCCGTTCGGCGAGTGCCCGGCGCACCGTCGAGGCGACATGTGTCAGCAGCGCCGGATCGACCCGCATCCCGTGCGGCGGCCGCACCGGCCCGGCGGGCGGGGCCAGACCACCTCCACCGGATGCGAAACACCCTGCGCCGCCACCACCGGAGCGTCGCCCAGCAGCCGTGCCCAGCCCTCCGCGTCCGTCGTCGCGGACGCGGCGACCAGCCGCAGATCGGGCCGGATCGCCTCCCGCACACCGAGAAGGAACGCGGCGACCGTGTCCGCGTCCAGATGCCGCTCATGGCACTCGTCGATGATCACCGCATCGACGCCGGCCAGTTCCTGGTCGCGCTGCAGCCGCTGGAGCAGCACCCCGGTGGTCACCACCTCCACCACGGTGCGGGGCCCGACCACCCGCTCCCCGCGGACCGTGAAGCCCACCCGCCCGCCGGCCTGCTCGCCGATGAGCCATGCCATCCGGCGCGCCGCCGCCCGCGCCGCGATGCGCCGCGGCTCGGCGACCACCACCCTGCGCACCGGGCCACCCCCGGCCAGACCGGCCAGGACCAGCGGTACGAGGGTCGTCTTGCCGGTGCCGGGCGGCGCGCACAGCACCGCGACACCGCGGTCGTCGAGGGCCCGTTCCAGGGCGGGCACAGCGGTGCGTACGGGCAACTGGTCCAGGGCGTCGGTACGGATCACGCTCCCAGTCTCGTACGGGGAACCGGGGCTCCCGTACCCCGGGACCGGGCCCAGGGCCTCCGTATCAGTCCCGTACGCAGACGAAGATCGCCGTCCCCGGGATCAGGCTGCCGCGCAGCGGGGACCAGCCGCCCCACTCCTGGTTGTTCCAGGCGGGCCACTCCGGCTCGACGAGGTCGACCAGCCGGAACCCGCCGGCCACCACGTCCCGCACCCGGTCGCCCAGCGTCCGATGGTGCTCGACGTACACGGCATTGCCCTGCTCGTCCTGCTCGACATAGGGGGTGCGGTCGAAGTACGAGGCCGAGACGGAGAGCCCCTCGGGACCCGGCTCGTCCGGGAACGCCCAGCGGACCGGATGCGTCACCGAGAAGACCCAGCGGCCCCCGGGGCGCAGCACCCGGTGCACCTCGCGGAACACCTGCACGGGATCGGCGACGAACGGCACCGCGCCGTAGGCGGAGCACGCCAGGTCGAAGGAGCCGTCGCGGAACGGCAGCACCCCGGCGTCCGCCTCGACCAGGGGGACCTCGTCGCCGATCCGCAACGCGTGCTGCAGCTGCCGGTGCGAGAGGTCCAGGGCCACCGGGCGGGCGCCCTTGGAGGCCAGCCAGCGCGAGCACTGCGCCGCGCCCGCACCGATCTCCAGGATGTCGAGGCCCTTCAGCGAATCGGCGGGGCCGAGCAGACCGGCCTCGGCCTCGTCGAGCCCCTCCGGACCCCACACGAAACGGTCGTCGCCGAGGAAGGCGCCGTGGTCGCTCTGGTACTCGTCGGCGTTCCGGTCCCACCAGCCGCGACTTGCCCGGCTGCTCTCCGCCTCCGACGCGCTGCGGCGAGTCGCTTCGGGTTCGGCCGCGTAGATCTCTTGGCTCATCGTGTCCGTCGTTGTAGTTTGCCTTCACCCCGCCGCACGCGGTACGTACCCAGGGGTACCCGTGAGTACGGCTCCGTACTCACGGATTGTCTCCCGGGGCCGATGTGGCCTCGGAGAACACGAATTGTGCCGGATATGGGGCACTGTGCCCCCGGTGTGCGCCTTCGCGCATTGACCGTGCCCGGCTGCCCCCGTATGCTACAAGTTGCGCTGCGAGCCTGCGCGCCTCAGACCTAGCAGGCCGCGCTCGCGTCTGTTGTATGTCCCCTCGGTTCACGAGGCGCCTCCCGCCCAGCGGGTTCGGTGTTTCCCGGGCTGTCCGGCTTCTGCAGAGGCGATACGGGCTCCCGGCGTAGCAGTACCTACGACTCACTGTCCGTACCGGAGCCCTTTCCCACATGACGAGCAGCACCGAGACCACCGCCACCACCCCGCAGGTAGCGGTCAACGACATCGGTAACGAGGAAGCCTTCCTCGCCGCGATCGACGAGACGATCAAGTACTTCAACGACGGCGACATCGTCGACGGCGTCATCGTGAAGGTCGACCGGGACGAGGTCCTGCTCGACATCGGTTACAAGACCGAAGGCGTCATCCCCTCCCGCGAGCTTTCGATCAAGCACGACGTCGACCCCAACGAGGTCGTCAAGGTCGGCGACGAGATCGAGGCCCTGGTTCTCCAGAAGGAGGACAAGGAAGGCCGCCTCATCCTGTCCAAGAAGCGCGCTCAGTACGAGCGTGCCTGGGGCACGATCGAGAAGATCAAGGAAGAGGACGGCATCGTCACCGGTACCGTCATCGAGGTCGTCAAGGGTGGTCTCATCCTCGACATCGGCCTCCGTGGCTTCCTGCCGGCCTCCCTCGTCGAGATGCGCCGCGTCCGCGACCTCCAGCCCTACGTGGGCAAGGAGCTCGAGGCCAAGATCATCGAGCTGGACAAGAACCGCAACAACGTGGTCCTGTCCCGCCGTGCCTGGCTGGAGCAGACCCAGAGCGAGGTCCGCCAGACGTTCCTCACGACCCTGCAGAAGGGTCAGGTCCGCTCCGGCGTCGTTTCCTCGATCGTCAACTTCGGTGCGTTCGTGGACCTCGGCGGCGTCGACGGTCTCGTGCACGTCTCCGAGCTGTCCTGGAAGCACATCGACCACCCCTCCGAGGTTGTCGAGGTCGGCCAGGAAGTCACCGTCGAGGTTCTCGACGTCGACATGGACCGCGAGCGCGTCTCGCTGTCGCTCAAGGCGACGCAGGAAGACCCGTGGCAGCAGTTCGCCCGTACGCACCAGATCGGGCAGGTCGTTCCCGGTAAGGTCACCAAGCTCGTTCCGTTCGGTGCGTTCGTGCGCGTCGACGAGGGCATCGAGGGTCTGGTCCACATCTCCGAGCTGGCCGAGCGCCACGTGGAGATCCCGGAGCAGGTCGTCCAGGTCAACGACGAGATCTTCGTCAAGGTCATCGACATCGACCTCGAGCGCCGCCGCATCAGCCTCTCGCTGAAGCAGGCCAACGAGTCCTTCGGTGCCGACCCGGCCTCGGTCGAGTTCGACCCGACCCTGTACGGCATGGCCGCGTCCTACGACGACCAGGGCAACTACATCTACCCCGAGGGCTTCGACCCCGAGACCAACGACTGGCTCGAGGGCTACGAGACCCAGCGCGAGGCGTGGGAGACGCAGTACGCCGAGGCGCAGCAGCGCTTCGAGCAGCACCAGGCCCAGGTCATCAAGTCCCGCGAGGCCGACGAGGCCGCTGCTGCCGAGGGCGCTGCTGCCCCGGCCGGTGGCGCCCCGGCTGCCTCCGGCGGCAGCGGTGGCGGCTCGTACTCCTCGGAGTCCGCGGACAACTCCGGCGCCCTGGCGTCGGACGAGGCCCTGGCTGCCCTGCGCGAGAAGCTGGCGGGCGGCCAGAGCTGACGCTCTGCCCCTCCGGCCGGTGATCGGCTGCAGTAGCTGAAAGTGAGGCCCGCTCCCCTCGGGGAGCGGGCCTCACTCGTATGCGCGGTGCCGTCACGGAGTGACGCTGATGTTGGTCAGGCCCTTGCCGCCGATCACCGTGTTGCTGCTGTAGACGGTGGTCGGACAGCTCGCGCTGTGGTTGGTCACGTCGAACGCGATTTGCTTGTCGCCCGTGGAGCCGGTCAGGTCCGAGGTGTTGTTGCGGAAAACGGTGCCGCAGCCCCAGCCGCTCTGCTGGGTGTGGGTCTCGTAGCCGTTGTCGGTCGTACGGGAGCCCGTGTTGCCCTCGACCAGGACGTCGTTGCCCTTCACATCGACCCAGGAGTCGTCGTAGTTGGCGCCGGTCAGCCCGCTGCCGTCGAAGGTGTTGCCGATGATCTGTGCCCCGGTGGTGCCCTCCTTGATGTCGACGTTCTCGCCGCCGACCCCCGGTCCGATCGTGTTGTTCCGGATCTGGACCTGGTCGCTCCGGTCGGAGAGATCGCCCGCCGTGCCGACGTAGACGCCCTCGCCCATGCCGCGGCCGTCGTGCCCGGTGTCGTAGATCCGCGAGTTCTTGATGACGCCGTTCTTGCTGGACTTGCGGAAGTGCACGCCCTCCATGTCCAGATCGTGCACGGTCACCGAATCGATCACTACCCCGGTGGCGGCGTCGGCCATGATGCCCTTCTGGCCGCCGGCGACGGTGATGCCCTGGACGGTCCAGTAGGAGGCGCCGTTGAGGTGGAGTCCGTAGCCGCCGCCGGCCGTGAGGACTGCCTTGGCGGAGCCGGTGAGGGTGATCCGGGCGGAGGCGGTGCCGGGGACGGTTGCCTTGAAATTGCCGGTGTAGGTCCCGTCGGCCAGGCTGATCGTGTCGCCGGGGGCCGCGGCGGTGAGGGCGGACTTGAGCTGGGCGGCGGTGCTCACATCGATGACCGTCGCCGCGTCCGCGGTGGTGGCGGAGGTGAGGGCGAGGCCGCCGGTGGCGAGTGCGGTGGCCAGCAGAGCGGGGAGCAGCGTGCGGGTACGCATGGGGTGCCTTCCCGTCGAAAGAGTTCGAGAGTTCTCGTACGTGAATGTGGGGCGAGTCTCTGAACGTGCTGCCCAGTGACGGTAAGGGTGAGGTGTGGCCATGTCAAGGTCTGGACCATTGTTCGCGGCGGCGTCGATCGGGGTGAGCAGAGAGAAACGTGCGGAATACACGAGTAACTGACGGCCCGTAACAAGCCCTTGCCAGGATCCCGGCAACCTCGCGATCCGAAGGGGCGCCGGGGCATGACGCACACTTCGCGCAACTCGCCTGTGGTGCCGGGCGCGAGCCGCCGCACGTTTCTGCGCAACGTAGGGATCACGGGTGGCGCGGGCGCGATGTCCGCGACCATGGGGGCCCTCGGCATCGCCCCCGCGGCCCAGGCAGCAAGCCGCGAACCTGCCTTTCGCGCACCCAGTAAAGGGGACTTCACGCTGAAGGGGCGGCTGTGACCGAGGTCGTGATCGTCGGCGGCGGAATCGCCGGACTCACCACCGCGTACGAACTGGGCAAGGCGGGCTACGACTGCACGATCCTGGAGGCCCGGAGCCGTACGGGCGGCCGCAACTTCACCGTGCGCGGCGGCGATTCCACCATCGACACCTACGGCAACCGGCAGACCGCGCACTTCAGTGACGGGCAGTACATGAACGCGGGGCCCGCCCGGATCTCCCAGTGGATGGTCACCCTCGACCACCGTCGCGAACTCGACGTTCCTATCGAGGTGTTCACCAACGTGAACGCCCATGCCTATATCTTCAACGAGGAGGCCGGTATGAAGGCCCCGGTGCGCTACCGCACCGCCAAGGCCGACGTGTACGGCTATGTTGCCGAACTCCTCTCTACGGCCACCAGGGCAAGCGCCGCACCAGCATCGGGTACTGCAACACCGGCTCCAACGCCGACGCGTACGCCGCTCTCACCCCGAGCGACAGGGAGGCGCGGGCCATCGCCCAAGGCGTGAAGATCCACGGTGACAAGTACCGGACGGAGCCTGCCACGTCGTTCTCCCACCACTGACGGCAGACCCCGTACCCGGAGGCCTCCTGGCACTCCCTGTCGGAAGGCCCCGACGCACCAACCTTCGCACCGCTCAACCAGGCCGCCGGACGCGTCTACTTCGCCGGTGACCACCTGAGCTACGCGGATGCCTGGCAGCACGGCGCGTTCACCTCCGCGCGGAAGGCGGTGACGGCACTGCACACCCGCGTTCTCGCATAAGGTCTGGCATGAAACGCCGGGTGAAGGGGCACGGTCCGGGAATGCCCGTACCCCACCGGGCGTTCTTCTCCAAGAACACGAGGAGGAGCGGTAACCGTGCCTGATCCGCAGAGTTTGTACGAATGGGAGCCGAAGGGACTGGCCGTCGTCGACATGGCGCTCGCCCAGGAGTCGGCCGGCCTGGTCATGCTCTATCACTTCGACGGATACATCGACGCGGGTGAGACCGGTGAGCAGATCGTCGACGGCCTGCTCGAAACGCTGCCGCACCAGGTCGTTGCCAGCTTCGACCACGACCGGCTCGTCGACTACCGCGCACGACGCCCGCTGCTGACCTTCCGGCGCGACCGCTGGGCGGCCTACGAGACCCCGACGATTGACGTACGGGTCGTCCAGGACGCCACCGGAGCGCCGTTCCTGCTGCTTTCCGGGCCCGAGCCGGACGTGGAGTGGGAGCGCTTCGCCGCCGCCGTCGAGCAGATCGTCGAACGCCTCGGTGTCCGCCTCGCGGTGAACTTCCACGGCATTCCGATGGGCGTCCCGCACACCCGCCCCGTCGGCATCACCCCGCACGGCAACCGCACGGACCTCATGCCCGGCCACCGCAGCCCGTTCGACGAGGCGCAGGTGCCCGGCTCCGCCGAGGCACTGGTGGAGTTCCGGCTGATGGAGGCCGGACACGACGTCCTCGGCGTCGCCGCCCATGTGCCGCACTACGTCGCCCGCTCCGCCTACCCGGACGCCGCGCTCACCGCCCTGGAGTCGATCACGGCCGCGACCGGCCTGGTCCTGCCGACCGTCGCCCATGCGCTGCGCACGGAGGCCCACCGCACCCAGACGGAGATCGACCGGCAGATCGACCAGGGCGACGAGGAGCTCGTCTCGCTCGTGGAGGGCCTTGAGCACCAGTACGACGCGGTCGCGGGCTCCGAGACCCGGGGCAACCTGGTCGCCGAGCCGGTCGACCTGCCGTCCGCCGACGAGATCGGTCTCGAATTCGAGCGATTCCTCGCGGAGCGTGAGGGGGACGCCTGACCGGCCGCGCCCGTCACCCCTCGTACTAGGCTGCCCGGCATGCTGAAAGTGGGCCTGACCGGTGGGATCGGCGCCGGCAAGAGTGAAGTGTCACGGCTGCTCGTCGGATACGGAGCGGTGCTGATCGACGCGGACCGGATCGCCAGAGAGGTCGTCGAGCCAGGAACCCCCGGTCTCGCGGCCGTCGTCGACGCGTTCGGTGCCGGCATCCTCACCGCCGAAGGCACCCTGGACCGGCCGAAGCTCGGCTCGATCGTCTTCTCCGACGCCGACCGGCTCGCCACCCTCAACGCGATCGTCCACCCGCTGGTGGGCGCCCGCTCCGCCGAGCTGGAGCGGGCCGCGGGACCCGACTCGGTCGTCGTCCATGACGTCCCCCTCCTCACGGAGAATGGCCTCGCCCCGCTCTACGACCTGGTCGTCGTCGTGGACGCCAGTCCCGAGACCCAGCTCGACCGGCTCGTACGGCTGCGCGGCATGACCGAGTCCGAGGCGCGCGCCCGCATGGCCGCGCAGGCGACCCGGGAGCAGCGGCGTGCCGTGGCCGATCTGATCGTCGACAACGACGGGCCGCTGGAGGAACTGGAGCCGCAGGTCCGCAAGGTCTGGTCGGAGCTGACCCAGCGGGCCGCGGCAGGCTGATTTCCGTATCGGAATACCGGACAGTGGCCGAATGTTGAGAACGCGGTAGCGAAGGGAAGGATGCGATCGTGCCCGAGAGGACTCCGGAAACCAACGTCATCGACTTCCGCGCGGCCGAACACCTGTTGGCGGCGCACGACCCCAGGGGCGCGGTCAAGCTCCTGGACTCGGTGATCGCGTCCCATCCGGAGAGCACCGCCGCCCGGCTGCTGCGGGCCCGCGCCTTCTTCGCCGCCGCCCAACTGCGCCCTGCCGAGCTCGAATTCGAACTCGTCCTGGAGCGCGAACCGGACAACGCCTTCGCGCACTTCGCGCTCGCCCGCACTTTCGAGCGCTCCGGCCGCTCCGACCGGGCCGCACGCCACTTCAGGCTGGCCGCCGCACTGGACCCGAACCCGGAGTATCTGAAGGCGGCCCGCTTCCGTACGGACGGCTGACGCCCACCGCCGGGGCGCGTGCGCCCCAGCTCGTCCCGGCCCCGGCACATCCGAGTCAGTGCCCGTACCTGCCGCGTCCGCCGTGGTCGGGTTCGTACGGCGGGATATTGCGGCCCGGCTGGTAGTGCGGGCCCTGGTGGATGTGGTGGACGATCACCGCGATGTCCACGAGGACCAGCAGGAGCAGCAGACCGCAGGCCGCGGCCCAGCCCGGGCGATCGGTCAGCGTGAACGCAACCAGGCCGAAGACGGCCCAGGCCAGCCCCCATAGACTCAGGCAGAGCCGCAGCCGCAGAGGACTGCGTGCAGTCGTCGGTTCATTACCGGTACGCATGGCGATCGCCTCTCCTACCAGGATGGACCCGCGACGGTGTTTTGGAACATGTCGACGTCGGATCGGATGGAGACGTCGGATCGGATTGAGGGGATCGTGCGTGAACGGCACATCGTGGGGGGACCGTACCGGCCGCAGGGCGAGGGTCCGGGGTTGTCTGCTGGGCGGGGCGATCGGGGACGCCCTGGGGAACCCGGTGGAGTTCCTTTCGCTCGCCGGTATCCGCCGCGCGCACGGTGAATACGGTGTGCAAGGACTTCTCCCCGACGAGGAGGGGGTCGTCGGACGGGTCACGGACGATACGCAGATGACCCTGTTCACGGCCGAAGGACTGATCAGGGCCCATTCCCGGGCGATGTCGAAGGGTATCGGCGGCGCCGAGATCGGGATCGTGCGGAACGCCTATCTGCGCTGGCTGGACACCCAGAACCACCCCACTTTGCCGGTCGGCGGAGCCGACAACCCGGTACGCACCGGCTGGCTCAGGCAGCAGCCCTGGCTGTATGCGCGCCGGGCGCCCGGCAACGCCTGTCTGACGGGGCTCGCGACCGGCCATGTCCCCGAACCGACGGGGCGGCTCGGTGAGCCCGGCCCCGTCAACACCGGGTCCAAGGGGTGCGGCACGGTGATGAGGTCCGCCCCCTTCGGACTGGTGGGGGAGGACGCCCAGGTGGGCTTCCGGCTGGCCTACTGGTGCGCGCAGATCACCCACGGCCACCCGACCGGTGCGTACGCGGCCGGGGCGTTCGCCGCGATCGTCGCCCATCTCCTGGAGGGCGACTCCATGGCGGGTGCGGTGCTGCGGGCCATGGAACTGCTGGGCCGCCACCCGGGGCACGAGGAGACGACGACGGCGCTGCGGGCGGCCGTCGACCTGGCCGCCGAAGGCGAGCCGACCGCCGAGAAGGTGGAGAGGCTCGGCGCGGGCTGGGTCGCCGAGGAGGCCCTTGCCATCGCCGTGTACTGCGCCCTCGTGCTGCCGGGCGCCGATCAGGTGGCCCAGTCGCTGCTGCTCTCGGTCAACCACTCGGGCGACAGCGACTCCACCGGTGCGGTCTGCGGCAATCTGCTCGGCGCGCGCCACGGGGACGTACACCTTCCGCCGTCCTGGCTGGTGGCGACCGAGGGGCGAGCGGTGATCACCGAGGTGGCCGACGACCTGTGCGTGGAGTTCGAGCACGCGGTCGTGTGGCCGGCCGACCGCTACCCGGTGCACTGACGGTCGGCCCGTACCTTGCGCCCCGACGACCTGTCAGTGCGTCACCGTCGCTCCGCTCGCCTGTCGTTCGGTGTGACGGGAAGACTGCGTGGCAGGAACGGCCATCAACGGCCATTCGTTCGGCTGTACATGAGCGGACGACTGGTGCGTGAGGGATATTCAGGGACGGGCCCCGGCGCGATCACGCCGGACGGCTGTGCGGTCGAACTGTACAGACGGCTGACCGTCGGCGATGAACCGGAGGTGATCGCGGCGGCCGTACCCGCCGGGGCAAGCATTCTGGAACTGGGCTGCGGGGCGGGCCGGGTGACCCATCCGCTGATCGCGCGAGGCTTCGACGTCACCGCCGTGGACGAGTCGGCACAGATGCTGGAGCACATCCGCGGCGCCCGCACCGTACAGAGCCCCATCGAGTCACTGGACCTCGGTGACGAGACGTTCGACGTGGTGATGCTGGCGTCGTTCCTGGTGCACACGAGCGAGCACCGGGTGCGTGACGGGATGCTGCGTGCCTGCCGGAACCACGTCAAGGACGGCGGGGCCGTACTCATCCAGCGCGAGGGCGCCGATTACCACACCAACCTGCCGCGGGAACGGGTCGATCCGGGCGGCTGCACCGTACGGATCGTCTCGGCCGAGCCCGTGGAGGACGGGGTGGACTCGGTGCATGCCGAGTACCTCTTCGACGATGCGCGGTGGACCCAGACATTCCTGTCGCGGGCGCTGTCGAAGGAGCAGTTCGAGGGGTACCTGGAGGCGGCGGGTCTGACCGTCGACCGGTATCTCACCGATGACGGGATCTGGGTGCGGGCTCTGCCGAAGTAGCCCCTCGGAGCGAAGGATCCGCGGTCCGGGAAGCGATGAGTTCCGGACCGCGGACCGGTCTACCTCTTCGTAGGCAACACCGCGCGAAGCTTTCCCGAGGAGACCCAGATGTCCGAGTGCACACCGGTCCCGAACACCCCCGCTGCCACCCTTGCCACCTCTTCCGGCACCCGAGCCGGGGGTCGCAGTCGCGGGGCCGTCGCACTGACCGCCGCACGCGTCGTTCTTGCCCTGTTCTTCGGGTTCAGTGCGTTCGCCAAGCTGATCGCTCATGAGACGGCGATCGAGTCCTTCGACCGGATGGGCTGGAACCAGGCCGCGATGTACACCATCGGAGGGCTGGAGATGGCGGGGGCCATTGCCCTGTTGATCCCGGTCCTGGCAGGAGTGGCGGCCATGGCCTTCTGCGGGCTGATGGCCGGCGCCTCCATCGTCCAACTGACACTGCTCGACCGGATGAACGCGATCATGCCGGCGCTGCTCATCGTGCTGCTCGTCCTGATCGCCCGGGAGCGACAGGGCCGCACGGCGGATCTGGTCGCGCTCGTCCGCAGGCGTGCATAGCGGCCATGGAGCGGCTCTCGTCCACGTCGACGGCCCGGCACCGAAACTTCGGCAGCGGGCGCCGGCGGACACCCTTCAGCGGCTTTCCGCTCTGCACGCGGCCGGTCAGTGGACCGTGCTGAAACTGCGCCACGGCAGGGCGCCGGACCCGTTGACGTCGCTGAGTGTGGTCGCGAGGTACGTCGTACCCGGACCGGTGCAGTTGGGTGTGCGGTACAGAATGATGTCGATCAGGGTGCCGTTGCTCACTTCCTTGGCACCAGCGGGAGCAAGCGGGTGGCAGCCTTTCACCGAAGGGCTGTTCACCGCGATCACGGCGTCCCGCTCGGTCGTGTAGATGATCGGCCCGACCGCGGTCCGGCCGAGGCCGGAACAGCCCGCGACGGTGAGGGTCAGGAGCGCGGTCCCGGCTGCGATGCCGAGACGGCGGCGCCGGTGATCGATCACGGGCATGGGCGGGTCCTCGTCTGTCTCGTCCGGCTCATCCGTCAGCACGGCGTACGCCACAGCACCGCATGCGCCACGGAGAACGTGCTGACGCTGGTCACCCTGCCTGCTCCCCGGTGGTCCGGCATCCGGTGCGCGGCCGGCCGGGCGACAGTCGTACAGGGTGGGCCTCGACTTATGTTCATATCGGTTGATATTGGGCATACCGTGGTAACAGCGATTGATTTCTGTGTCGCAGATATTTCCGGCGTTCAGGGGGCCGTCATGGTCCAGGAGCTCGTAATCGCGATAGTGGGGGCGGCCTCGGCGGGTGCGCTGTACATGGCGGCGGCGGCCAAGGTCGTCAAGCAGTACGAGCGGGGCGTCGTACTGCGGCTCGGCAGGCTCCGTAACGATGTGCGAGGGCCCGGATTCACCATGGTGCTGCCCGGCATCGAGCGGCTGCGCAAGGTCAATATGCAGATCGTGACGATGCCGGTGCCCGCGCAGGACGGAATCACCCGGGACAACGTGACGGTGCGGGTGGACGCGGTCATCTACTTCAAGGTGGTCGATGCGGCGAGTGCCGTGATCCAGGTGGAGGACTACCGGTTCGCGGTGTCACAGATGGCACAGACCTCGCTGCGGTCGATCATCGGCAAGAGCGATCTGGATGATCTGCTGTCCAACCGCGAGAAGCTGAATCAGGGCCTTGAGCTGATGATCGACAGCCCAGCGGTCGGGTGGGGTGTGCAGATCGACCGGGTGGAGATCAAGGACGTTTCGCTGCCGGAGACGATGAAGCGCTCCATGGCCCGTCAGGCCGAGGCCGACCGTGAGCGGCGAGCCCGCGTCATCAACGCGGACGCCGAGCTTCAGGCCTCGAAGAAACTCGCCGAGGCGGCGAAGGAGATGTCTTCCCAGCCGGCCGCGCTCCAGCTGCGCCTGCTGCAGACGGTGGTCGCGGTCGCGGCCGAGAAGAACTCCACGCTGGTGCTCCCGTTCCCGGTGGAGCTGCTCCGCTTCCTGGAGCGGGCGCAGCAGCCCGTGCAGCAGCAGGTGAGGCAGCCGCAGCAGGCCGTGCGGCCGCCGCAGCAGCCGGCACAGGCACAGCGCCCTGCACAGGCACAGCGCCCTGCACAGGCGCAGCGCCCTGCACAGGCGCAGCGCCCTGCGCAGGCACAGCCGCAGCCGTCCGTGGCGCCCGCGGCCCCTCCGGCTTCCGCGCCCGCTGTTTCTGCGGCCACGGCGCCCGCGCGGCCCCCTCGCCCGAAGCCGCTCGCCAGGCACTGAGCCGAACCGCGCCATTTCCTGCCCTGGGCCGGTCGGGTCGGCCTGTCGGCAAGGGCGTATCAAGGCCTGTATTGCATCTGACCTGCTGGAATGCAGGTGCGCGACCGGTTGTCAGACCCCCCGCCTAGACTCGCAGGAGTCATAAGGATCAAGACGATCAAAAGGACCGGGGCGGGACGGGAGGGGACCGATGACCACGGCACGACATCAGCTGGACGCGTCCGCTGCCCGCCTCCTGAGCTGTGCCGCTGTCTTCCTGCCCGCATCGCTGCCGAGGGACGGGCGCATCGCCTTCTGGGATCCCGATGGCGGCCCCCTCCCGGAGCCGGGTGACTCCGCGGACTTCGAAGATCGGACACCCGGTCCGACCGCCGCGGAGATCACCGTCGTCCGTCGGCATGGACAACAGGACGGCGTCCGTCGGCGTACGGTGCCCGCCATCCTGCTGCCCGTGACCGATGCCCTGCCGCTGCTGGCCCGCGCCCGCCACCAGCAGTCCGCCCACCCCGCCACCCGGTGCTGGGGTGCAGCCGCACTCCAGGCGCTCCATCTGGTGGCGCGCGGCAGGCTGCTCCCCGGCCTGACCGGCGACGACCACGACGCCTGGCGGGCCGGACCGCGCGACGCCGAGGACATCGCCCATCTCCGGGCGATCGCAGCCGCCATGCCGGTCGAGGGGTACGCGGTGCCGCTCCCGGACCGCGCACCGCTTCAGCTCCCCGATCCGGAGTGGCTGCTCGGGGCGTTCCTCGATGCTGTTGCCGATGTCCTGCCCCGTACGCCGGCCGCGGCGTACGCGATGGGTGCGGCCTTTGCAGCCCGTGAGGCCCAGCATCTGCCAGGAGCCCGTGACTGGGCCGTCGAGGTCGCGGCCGGTCTCGATGCGGGTGTACGGGTGTCGCTGCGTCTCGACCTGTCGGCATACGAACTCTTCGACACGGCCGATACGTACGACAGCCCCGACGACAGCGAGGCCTTCGGCGACAACGGGGCCTCCGGTACGGCGGCGGATGCCCGTCCCGGCGCCGCGCGGCACGCCGCCGCAGCCATCACCCAGGTGCACAGCCTGGCCGACCCGACCTATGTGGTCGACGCCGCCGCGCTGTGGCACGGCGGGGTGGGGGAGCCGTTCGGCCCGCGGGCCAGGATCGACGCCGTGCTCGCACTGCGCCGCGCCGCCCGCGTCTGGGCACCGTTGGAGCGGTTGCTGGACCAGCCGGTGCCCGATGTGCTCGCACTCGAAGAGGACGAGCTGTACGAGCTGCTGAGCGACGCCGGAGCACGGCTGGCGGCGGCCGGGGTGAGCGTCCACTGGCCCAGGGAGCTCGTCCGTTCCCTCACTGCCTCCGCCGTTGTGCGACCCGCCCCCGGTTCGGCCACCGACGGCACCTCGTTCTTCGACGCCGAGCAGCTCTTCGCCTTCAACTGGCAGTTGTCGCTGGGCGACGAGCAGCTCACCGAGGCGGAGATGGACGTTCTCGCGGAAGCCCACCGGCCGGTGGTGCGCCTGCGGGACCAGTGGGTCGTCGTCGACCCGGCGCTCGTACGCAAGGCGCGCAAGCGGGAGCTCGGCCTGCTCGATCCGGTCGACGCGCTTGCCGTCGCCCTGACCGGCAGCGCCGAAGTCGACGGCGAACAGGTCGAAGCGGTGCCCGTCGGAGCGCTGGCCGCACTCCGTACCCGCATCACCGCCGACGACACCACCATCGCCCCGCCGCCCGGTCTGGACGCCACGCTCCGCGACTACCAACTGCGCGGCCTCGCCTGGCTGGACCGGATGACCTCACTCGGCCTCGGCGGCTGCCTCGCCGACGACATGGGCCTGGGCAAGACGATCACCCTCATCGCCCTCCATCTGCATCGTGCCCACCCCGCGCCCACCCTGGTGATCTGCCCCGCCTCCCTCCTGGGCAACTGGCACCGGGAGATCAACCGCTTCGCCCCCGGCGTCCCCGTGCGCCGCTTCCACGGCACCGACCGCACACTCGCCGAACCCGACGGCGGCTTCGTCCTGACCACCTACGGCACGATGCGTTCGAGCGCGGCGCAACTCGCCGGCCACAGCTGGGGACTGGTCGTCGCCGACGAGGCCCAGCACGTGAAGAACCCGCACTCCTCCACTGCGAAGGCGCTGCGCACCATCCCGGCCCCGGCCAGAGTCGCCCTCACCGGCACCCCCGTGGAGAACAACCTCTCCGAGCTGTGGGCCCTGCTCGACTGGACCACCCCCGGACTGCTGGGCCCCCTCAAGGCGTTCCGGGCCAGGCACGCCCGTATCGTCGAGAACACCGGCTCGGCTGCCGGGCTCGCCAACGGCGAAGCGGTCGAGCGGCTTTCCAGGCTGGTCCGGCCCTTTCTCCTGCGCCGGAAGAAGTCGGACCCGGGCATCGCCCCCGAGCTGCCGCCCAAGACGGAGACCGACCACCCCGTCTTCCTCACCCGCGAGCAGGCCACGCTCTACGAGGCGGCGGTCCGCGAGACGATGGCATTCATCGAAGCCTCGGAAGGCATCGCCCGCCGCGGTCTGATCATGAAGCTGCTGGCCTCGCTCAAGCAGATCTGCAACCACCCCGCGCAGTATCTGAAGGAAGAACCGACCCGCCTCGTCGGCCGTTCGGGAAAGCTTGCCCTGCTCGACGAGCTCCTCGACACGATCCTTGCCGAGGACGGCTCCGTCCTCATCTTCACCCAGTACGTGACGATGGCCCGGCTCCTCTCCGCCCACCTCGCCTCGCGCGCCATCCCCTCTCAACTCCTGCACGGCGGTACGCCTGTGGCCGAGCGGGAACAGATGGTGGACCGCTTCCAGTCCGGCGAGGTCCCGGTCTTCCTGCTCTCCCTCAAGGCGGCGGGCACCGGACTGAATCTCACCAGGGCCGCCCACGTCATCCACTACGACCGCTGGTGGAACCCGGCCGTCGAGGAACAGGCCACGGACCGGGCGTACCGCATCGGCCAGACACAACCCGTGCAGGTCCACCGGCTGATCGCGGAAGGCACGGTCGAGGACCGGATCGACGAGCTGCTGCGGGCCAAGCGAGTCCTGGCCGACGCGGTCCTCGGCGCCGGTGAGACCGCGCTGACCGAGCTCAGCGATCGTGACCTGGCCGATCTCGTCTCGCTCCGGAGGCCGTCATGAGCCCCCGCCCCCAGTCCCATGCGTATGCCCGCCCCGAGCCCCGTCCCGTCGCACGCTCGCGCCCCGGCCCCGACGATCTGCGGCGCACCTTCGAGGCCGTGCCGCCCCGCCCGTCCGACGGCGACGAACCCTTCGCGGACAGCTGGTGGGGCCGCGCCTGGGTGGCCGCCCTGGAGTCCCTGTCGATGGACGAGGGACGGCTCTCCCGCGGTCGTACGTACGCCGACAGCGGCAAGGTCGCAGCGATCACCGTCACCCCCGGACGGGTCGTCGCCTACGTTCACGGCAGCCGCCCCCGCCCCTACCGCGCCGAGCTGCGTCTGCGGTCGCTCACCGACGCCGACTGGGACATGTTCCTGGACGAGGTCGCCGCCCGCCCCGGCCACCTTGCCGCGCTGCTCGCCAAGGAGATGCCGCACTCGCTGGTCGACACGGCGGCCGAGGCCGGTGTCGGACTGCTGCCCGCCGGGGGCGATCTCGACCCCGGTTGCTCCTGTCCCGACCACGGCTGGCCCTGCAAACATGTGGCCGCCCTCTGTTACCAGATGGCCCGTCTCCTGGACGCAGACCCGTTCGTCCTGCTGCTGCTGCGCGGCCGGGGCGAGCGCGAACTCCTCGAAGAGCTGGGCCGTCGCAACGCCGCACACTCCGCCCGGGAACGCCCCACGGCCCCTGCCACCCCCTCCGTGCCGGCCCGCGAAGCCCTCGCCGACCGCTACCTCCCGCCGCTCCCGGCCCCGCTCCCGGTCCTGCCGCATCCCGGGCAGCCACCCTCGTACCCGAGCCTGCCCGGCGCCCGCGACCCGCTCGCCCTCGACCACCTCGCCACGGATGCGGCGGCCCGTGCGCACACGCTCCTCACCACCGGCCTCGACCCGCTCGCCGGCCTCACCTCCTGGCAGGACGCGGTACGGCTGGCCGCGTCCCGCCCCACCGCCGGACTCACCGCAACCACCCGTGCCCTCTACCGCGAGCTGGCGTACGCCACCGGCCGCACCCCCACCGACCTGGCCCGAGCCGTCGCGGCCTGGCGCCAGGGCGGCGCCGAAGGACTGGCCGTCCTCGAAACGCCCTGGGATCCTCCGGCCGGCCCGTTCGACCGCGCCCGCCCCGCGCTCGCAGCCGCCGACTTCCCCCGCTTCCACCCCTGGCGCAACCACCTCACGCACCCCAGCGGGACACTTCAGCTCCGCTTCGGCCACGACGGCCGCTGGTACGGCTACGAATCCGAGCCGGGCGAGGACGACTGGTGGCCCCGCGCCACCCCGGACTCCGATCCGGTGGGCGCGCTCATGGAACTCGGCGGAGGCTGACCCCCGGCCGGCCCCGGACCGACCTCAGCTTCTCAACTCCGCAGATAGACGAAGAGACCGATCAGCAGCACGACGACGATCGGCAGCACGATCAGTCGCGCTTTCCGGAACGACTCGTTCTCCTGCTGGGACAGTCCCCGGTCGGCGCCGTGCGCCGACGCCAGATGTTCCCCGGCCATGTCGATGATTTTCTCCATGGTCAGGAGTGACGGCGACCAGCCGCAGTGCGCACAGATCAGGAAGTCACGGTACGGGTCGTACCGGAAATCCCGCTCCATGTTGACCGTGAACACCTCGCCATCCGGCGTCATGGCTGTGTAGTGGCGTATCGGCGCACCCATGTGGATCGCTCCCTGTTCCGCGCATGTGATGGGTCTCGGTCCGGCTGCGGCACAGTACCCGACCACCCCGGGGCCGCCCTCAGCGAGGCAACACGGCATCGACGACATCGCGGGCGAAGTCCGGCGGTACCGGTTCCCGGCGGAGCAGCACCCGCATCCAGACCGCTCCCGCGATCAGGTCCAGCAGCAGCATCGGGTCGGCGTTCTCGGGCAGTTCACCACGGGCGGTGGCGCGGGCGAAGACCGGCTGCTCGCGGGAGAACCGATCGGCGAAGAAATCGCGGGTGAGGGCGGCGAGTTCGTCGTCCGGCAGGCCGGTACCCGAGGTCATGGCGCGGGCGACCGGTTCCGTACGCCCGTCGGTGAGCAGGTCGGTGATCTGTTCGGTGAGGGCGATCAGATCACCGCGGAGGCTGCCCGTATCGGGGATGTCGATGTCAAGGACCCGGGCATGGAGCATGGCCGCCCGCAACAGCGCCGGTTTCGAGGGCCACCAGCGGTAGATCGTCGTCTTGTTGACCCCGGAGTCCTGGGCGACGGCCTCGATGGTGAGACGGGTGTAGCCGCGTTCCGCGAGATGGCGCAGCGTGGTTTCGAAGATCGCTTCGGCGGCACGAGGGCCCTTGCCCGGGCGGCGGTTCACGGTCGGATCGGGCATGAGCGCTCCAGGGAAAAGCAACGCAACGTTGCGTTGTATGGTGTGGTCATCGTACTGCGACGTATGGGGGCCAGGCATGGCGGAGGCAGCGGTTTCCAAGGCGGTGACCTGGGGGCTGCTCGCCGCCTGGGTGGCCAACGACCTGGAGGAGCTGGCCACCATGGCCGGCTGGACGCGGTCCGCCCGACCGAGGCTCCAGGAGCGATTCCCGAAAGTGCCCGAGCAGGTCTGGGCGCGGATGGAACTCTCGCAGCGGGATGTCAATGTCGCCATCGGCCTCATGGGCGGGGTCGTGGCGGCAGCGTCGGCGGACGGGGCGCGCACGGGAGGCCGCAGCCCGTTCTTCCGGACCGTACTGGTCGGATTCGGGCTGCACGGCGTCGTCCACATGGCGCAGTCGCTGGCGTACCGCGGCTACACACCAGGGGTCGCCACGGCACCGGCCGTTGTCATTCCGTACTCGCTCTGGGCTGTGCGGCGGCTGAAGGCGGCCGGTATCGAGAGCGGCGGCGTCGGCACAGCGGCAGCGACGCTGGCGCTCCTCCCGGTGGCCGTCGCGGGAGTGCACGGGCTGGCGCGCCGGCTCGGTCGGCCGCACGGGCACGGGGCCCGCACAGCAACGTGATCAGGGAGCGGCGCGCCAGGGCGGCGGACGGTGTCAGAAGTCGGCGGTCGTGTGCTCCTCGATCCGGGCCACCGAGTCCTGGGCGTATGCCTTCTCGTAGGCGTTCCGGATCCGCTCGATCTGGACGTCGCGTACACGTGCCTCGGACGCCGGGTAGAGCAGGGTCAGTTCGTAACTGCGCTCCCGTTCGATCACCCCGCGGGAATCCCGCCACTGCCCCCGGCCGTCCTGGATGGTCAGCCCGTTCGGGAAGCGGGGCGTGACCTCCTCGTCGACGAACGTCAGGAACTGACGATCGGTCACATCCGGCCCGCCGTCGGGACGTTCGGTGCCGAAGAACAACCGGGTCTCGATATAGGCCTTCCCGCGCGCGACACCGGCCGATGTCACCGGCTGCGAGGCGGAGAGGGCATCGTCGCCGAGTGTGGCGCACGCGACGGGCGCGCCCACGGCCAGTACGGCGAGGGCGGCGGCGGCCGCGGTGAGTGCGGTGTGCTGCTTCGGGCCGGTGAGACCCTTCGTGCTGGCGGGATGAGGGAAGCGAGGCACGGCGGGGACCTTCGTTCGGAGCCTGTGAGGCCGGAGTCTGCGTGGGCCTGCGGCGCGGATGCGCGCGGCTCACTGTGGCAAGCAGCCCCCGCCGGACGGCGGCAGGACATGGGCATCCGCCGGAAACCACCCGTACGGGTCGGCCCGCGGGCCCGCCGAAATCCCGCTGCGCCCCGTGACTCAGGCCGTCAGACTTATCCGCATGACTGCGGAGATCAGCCGGATCAATCCGGACCAGCTGCACCCCACGCCCGGCTATCACCACATCACTGTGGTGGAGGCGGGCCGGACCGCGTTCCTGGCCGGGCAGTGTCCGCTCGACCGCGACGGTGCGCTGGTGGGTCCGGGCGACCTCGATGTCCAGATCGATCAGGTGGCGGCCAATGCCCTCCTTGCTCTGGCGGCCGTGGGCGCCGAGCCCTCCCGGGTCGTCCGGTCGGTCATCTACGTGGTCAGCGACGACGTCACGGAACTGGGAGCCGCCTGGCGCCGGCTCACCGGTTCGGTCATCGGGCCCGCGTTCACCACCGCGAGCACGTTGCTCGGCGTCGCGCGGCTCGGCTTCCCCGGGCAGCTGATCGAGGTCGACCTCACCGCGGCACTGTCCGGCTGAACGCGCGCCCCGCGCGCCGGAGCTCCGGTGGCCGGTTGAAGCGGCCGGCACCGCGAAAAGCCCTGGTTCCGCGCGGCGCGGCACTGCTAGCTTCCTCGATGTGGCGAAACTCAATCAGATCATCGCAGTGGAGAAGGGCGTCAAGTCCAAGGCCCACCAGGACCTGACGGCGGCGCATCACGGCCTTCAGAAGACCGGTCTGCTGGCCGGGATCTCCCGGACGTATCAGCCGAAGGACGAGGAGGGCGAGCAGTTGCCGCCCGAGTCGACCCTGGTGCAGATCAAGGCCGAGGACGTGCTGCGGGAGACCGCGACGACCCTGACCCGGCTCTTCGATGTGACCGCCACGAAGGACTGGGCGAACTGTTCGGCCCGCGCGGATGTGAAGGTCGACGGGCGGGTACTCGTGAGCGAGGTGCCGGTGTCGTATCTGCTCTTCCTGGAGAAGCAGCTGACGGACATCAACACTTTTGTTCGCAAGCTTCCGGTGCTCGACGCCTCCGAGGCCTGGACACAGGACCCGTCGACGGACTCCTGGAAGACCGAGCCGGTGAGGACTCTTCGTACGAAGAAGGTGCCCCGCAACCATGTGAAGGCGGAGGCCACCGATAAGCATCCGGCGCAGGTCGAGGTGTACTACGAGGACATCCCGATCGGCTACTGGACGACCGTGAAGTTCTCCGGAGCTCTCCCCGCACGGCGGGTCAACGAACTGCTGAACCGGGTCGAGAAGCTCCAGCAGGCCGTGAAGTTCGCCCGCGAGGAGGCCAACGGCGTGGACGTCACCGACCAGCGGGTGGGTGATGCGGTATTCGGTTACCTCTTCGGGTGACCGACCATGGATTCCCCGGCCGGAGCACTTCGGCCGGGGTGCGCGAGGAGCGCAAGCTGAAACTGAAGCTTGTCGTGACGACGCGGTTCCAGTGGAGGTTCGAGTCCTCCTCCCGGCATTCTGTGCGTGCTGCGCACACGGACGGGCCGGGGTGGCCCAACTGGCAGAGGCAGACCGCGATCAATCTCAGACTCTTGCTCCAGGCTCAGCATTCGCCACCGATCGCCGAATCAATCGGGCCCGTGCCCATGGGCGTCGAGATGCCGGTTCGACTCCGGCCCGCAGAGCTTCGATCTGCGGTCGTCTAAAGGCAGGACGCGACGACATAAACCTGACACGGGTCCTTAAAAGTGTCGGCGTGCCGAATGGGTGGCATCTTCAGGGCTCGGGGGCCGGCTACGCCCCCGGGCCCGCTCCCGTTTCGCGGGACGTCCCGTCACACGCCCGCGGGCAGTGACACCCCGCGCCCCGCGAAGAAGCGCTCGAATTCGGGCAGCGGAAGCTCCGCGGCCCGCGTTGCGGCCGTCGTGCCGGACGGGTTGTGGAAGTGGACGCCGGTGCCGTCGGCCGTACGGGACGTCAGCAGCACCAGATGCCCGCCCCGCCCCGGAGCGGGCCGCCGCGGGTGGCGGATGCCGTAGTGCACCGAGGCCATGACCGTCCGGCCGCCGTCGAGCAGGCCGAGGATCTCCTGCGACGAGAGATGGCGGTGGACCGTGGCGTCGAGGCCGTGCTCCTGCTGTACGTACTCTGCGAAGGGGGCGTAGACCAGGCCCCGGATCACCCCCTCCGCATCCTCCGTGTACGCGCCGTACTTGAGCGCACCGTCGCGCAGCGTGAACAGGGGCGGGGCCCCGGCGCCGAGCGCCATGCGCAGGCAGGTCATACCGCACAGGTGACCTGCCCAGCGCGCATACTCGGCCGGTGACGCCGCACCCGAATCCGCCCAGGCCGGGTCGGTGGCCGGATCGAGACCGCCTTCCACGATCGGGCCGACGAGCTCGAACGAGGCGAACTGGGTGAGGACGGGAACGCGGCAGGCGGGGCAGGTCACCAGGGGCATCCGATCACTGGCGGTATCCGGTCAGGAAGCGGCCGATGCGGCTGATCGCCGCGTCGAGATCGTCAGCGTACGGGAGTGTCAGGATCCGGAAGTGGTCGGGCCGCGGCCAGTTGAAGCCGGTGCCCTGCACGACCTGGATCTTCTCCCGCAGCAGTAGATCCAGGACGAACTTCTCGTCGTCGACGATTCGATGCACCTTCGGGTCGATGCGCGGGAACGCGTACAGCGCGCCCTTCGGCTTCACGCACGACACGCCGGGAATCTCGTTCAGCTTCTCCCAGGCCCGGTTGCGCTGCTCGTACAGCCTGCCGCCGGGCGCGACCAGTTCCCGGATGGACTGCCGGCCGCCGAGCGCCGCCTGGATGGCGTACTGCGCGGGCGCGTTGGGGCACAGGCGCATCGAGGCGAGAGTGGTCAGCCCCTCCAGATAGTTGCGGGCATGCTGCTGCGGGCCGGAGACCACCATCCAGCCGGAGCGGAACCCCGCCACCCGGTACGTCTTCGACAGACCGCTGAAGGTGAGGCAGACCAGGTCGGGGGCGAGGGCCGCCACGCTGTGGTGCTGGGCGTCGTCGTAGAGGATCTGGTCGTAGATCTCGTCGGCGAGGACCATCAGGCCGTGCCTGCGCGCCAGATCGAGGATGCCTTCGAGGACCTCGCGCGGATAGACGGCGCCGGTCGGGTTGTTCGGGTTGATGATCACGACGGCCTTGGTCCGGTCGGTGATCTTCGACGCCATGTCCGCGAGGTCCGGGTTCCAGTCCGAGGCCTCGTCGCAGGTGTAGTGCACGGCCTTGCCGCCCGCGAGGGTCACCACCGCGGTCCACAGCGGATAGTCGGGGGACGGGATCAGCACCTCGTCGCCGTCCTCCAGCAATGCCTGGACGGCCATGGAGATCAGCTCGGACACGCCGTTGCCGAGGAAGATGTCGTCGACCCCGACATCCGTCAGACCCATGGCCTGGTAGCGCTGCGCCACCGCCCGGCGGGCGGACAGGATGCCGCGCGAATCGCTGTAGCCGTGGGCCTGCGGAAGCATCCGGATCATGTCCTGGACGATCTCCTCCGGCGCCTCGAAACCGAAGAGCGCGGGATTTCCCGTGTTGAGGCGGAGCACGCTGTGACCCGCCTCCTCCAAGGCGTTGGCGTGCTCGATGACCGGGCCCCGGATCTCGTAACAGACCTCGTCGAGCTTGCTGGACTGCCGGAATTCCATGCGGTGGCCTCCCCGACCTGATTGCGATACTTGGTTTTACCAAGCTCGGGCTTGGAAAGTCCAACAACATGTCTAGACTGCGTCGCATGCCACGTCAGCAACAGCCCGCAACACGCTCGGCTCGCCGCCGGAGTTACGACCAGTTCTGCGCCACCGCACGCTCCCTCGATTCCGTGGGCGACCGGTGGACCCTGCTGATCGTCCGTGAACTGCTGGCGGGCCCCCGCCGCTACACCGACCTCCACGCCGACCTGCCGGGCGTCAGTACGGACGTCCTCGCCTCCCGGCTCAAGGACATGGAACAGGGCGGCCTGGTCACCCGCCGCCGGCTTCCGCCGCCCGCCGCGGCCTCGGTGTACGAACTGACGGAGCGCGGCCACGGGCTGCTGCCCGTACTCGCCGCGCTCGCCGAGTGGGGTGCGCCCGCGCTTGCCGAGCGGCGGCCCACCGATGCGGTACGGGCGCACTGGTTCGCACTTCCGCTGCTGCGCTCGCTGGACGGGCTGACACATGCGGGAGTCGTCGAAGTCCATCTGGACGAGGGTGAGTTCCATGTGCGTGCCGGTGGTGCGCCGACCGGTGCGGCTGTGTACGGGGATGGTCCTGCGGCCCGGGCCGATGCCCGCATCGCGCTCGACGTCGAGGTCTGTCTGGCGCTCGGGCGAGGTGAACTGACGTTCGCCGAGGCCGTCAAGGACGGACGTATCGAAGTGTCGGGCGACGGGCCGCTCGCCGCCGAACTTCGCGGCGAATGACTGTCGGTCCGGGAGGGTTCCGCAGCTCAACTCACGGGTAGCGTGCGGGCGTTCGGGATGTCCGGTTCAGGATGTCCAGGACATTTCCAGGACGCCGAGGCAGAGGAGTCGCACGTGAGGGTCGGCAGACAGCAGGGGAGCCGGGGGCGGCGGGTACGGCAGGGGCGACTCGCCAAGGCCCTGGTCATAGGCGGCTGCGTGGCCGCGCTCGGCTTCGTACCGTCGGCGGCCCTCGCCACACCCGGCAGCGGTGTGAGCGGCACGGTGGTCGCGAAGGGCACATCGGTGGGAAAGCTGAAGGTGAAGACCCCCAACGGCCGCACCGATGTGACCTTCCGGACCATCACCGTCGAGCCGGGCGGCTCCACCGGCTGGCACACCCATGGCGGTCAGCTGATCGCCGTCGTCAAGTCCGGGACGCTGACGCGCACTCTGGACGACTGCTCGGTCGAGGTGACGCCCGCGGGCTCGTCCTTCATCGAGCCGTCCGGATCCGCTCACCGTCACATCGGACGCAATCTGGGGACCGAGCCCGTCGTGCTCTGGGTGACCTATCTGCTGCCGGAGGGCAGCGCGCTCTCCGACGACGCCGACGCGGTGGACTGCGACGCGAAGAAGTAGCGAACGACGCTCGCCCACCGCCTGGCCGAGAACCACCTGGCGGGGACCGACGAGGAAGAACCTCGCCGGCGGGACGGCCGACGCCGACGCACGAGGCCGGGGTGATGATGGACGCGTGCGATGTGAAGCGATCACCTGGGAGCGGCTGGCCGAGGCCTTCGCCGCGCACGCCGACGGTCTGAAGCCGGCCGACGCCGGCCCCTGGCTGAAGGTTGCCGTCGACGGTGCGCCGGCGGCCCGTACCGGGGAGCTGGCAGGGCTGGTCGCACAGGCGCTGCGGGTCCGGGGGCGTGCGGTGCTCGTCGTGTCCACCGAAGGGTTCCTGCGACCGGCGAGTCTTCGGTACGAGTACGGCAAGGAGGACCCCGACTCGTACTACGACAGCTGGTTCGACACGGGCGCGCTGTGGCGCGAGGTGTTCGGACCGCTGGAGGCGGGCGGGAGCGGGCGGGTGCTGCCCGATCTCTGGGATCCGGTGACGGACCGGGCCACCCGCAGTCCGTATCAACTCCTGCCCGAGGGCGGTGTGCTGGTGGCGCATGGCCCGTTGATGCTGGGGCACTGGTTCCCGTTCGACCTGAGTGTCCATCTGCGGTTGTCGCCGGGCGCACTGCGGCGGCGTACCGAGGAGAGCGAGCGTTGGACCCTGCCCGCTTTCGCGCGGTACGAGGACGAGGTGGTGCCCGGCGACCGTGCGGACGCGGTCGTACGGGCCGACGATCCGCTGCACCCCGCCTGGACCGGGTGGAGGCGGGGCGGGTAGCAGGCCGGGCTGATTCACCGAGCCGGGTGTGTCATGGACCGGGGCGGCCCCCCACGGTGGTGACCGCTTCCGCCGCCGACCGGCAGCCTGCTTCCACGGCCGAGGCGTCGTCCGCACCCGACAGGTGCGCCGCGAGAAAGCCGCCGGTGAACGCATCGCCCGCGCCCGTCGAGTCCACGGCACCCCGTACCCGGACCGCCGGGATGTGCCGGGTCACCACGCCCGCGATGGCCAGCAGAGCTCCGCCCTCGCCGAGCGTGACAACCACCCGGGGCACCTGAAGGCTCAACTTGGCTGCGGCGTCCGCCGGTTCGGGGAGTCCGGTGAGCAGCCGGGCCTCGTCCGCATTGGGCAGCAGCAGATCCGCGCCCTCCACGGTTGTCAGGAACCGGTCGACGCCCAGCTCGGCGAGAAAGCCGGCCGAAGCCGGGTCGACGCTCACCGGGATCTGCCGTCGCCGGGCCTCCCGCAGAGCGAGCATGGCCGTCGCCCGGCTCGTCGCGGCGAAGAGAAGGTACCCGGAGAGATGGAGATGGGCGATGCCGTCGAGCATCGACGGTGACCAGTCGTCGCGGGAAAGGCGGAGCACGGCACCGCTGTCGGTGAGGAAGGTGCGCTCGGCGGCGGAATCGACGAGGGCGACGACGGTGGCGGTCGGTATGTCGTCGTCCACGGCCAGCAGGCAACGTACCCCTGCCCGCTGCAGCGCGTCCCGGTGCCAGGCCGCGCTGTCGGCGCCGACCCGGGCCAGCAGCCGTACGTCGCGACATCCCGAACGCGCCGCCCAGCAGGCGACGTTGGCGCCCGCGCCGCCAGGGACGGTACGGATCCGGGCCGAGGTGTCCGTGCCGTGGATCAGCGCCGTTGCGTGCCGGGCCACGACATCTGTGACCACGTCACCGACGACGAGAAGGCCGTCGTCGGTCATCGGCCGGCCGCCGGGTTCCGGTGCGATGCCGTGTCCTGCGCGTCCGGGTGCGCTGCTGTCTCCTGTGCGGCGGCGGCCCATGCGCCGGAGATCCGCGCGGCAAGCGTTACGTTTCCGCGTACGGCCGTCAGATTGGCCTCCAGCGAAGCGCCCCCGGTTCCCCGCATCAGCCGGTCCAGCAGGAACGGTGTGACGGCCTGACCCACGATGCCGCGCTCCCGGCATGCGGCGAGGGCCTCGGCCAGCACACGATCGTGGAGTGCGGGATCCAACTGGTGCTCCACGGATACGGGGTTGGCGACGATCAGCGCGGAGCCGGGACCGCCGAGCGAGTCTTGGGCCCGCATCACCGCCGCGACCTCCTCGGGCGTCCGCACCGTCCAGTCGACCGGTTCGCCCGAACTGTTCAGGTAGAAGCCGGGGAAGCGGTCGGTGCCGTAACCGAGGACTCCGACGCCGAGCGTCTCCAGGCGCTGCAGCGTGGCCGGAACGTCCAGGATCGACTTCACCCCCGCGCACACCACGGTGATGCCGGTGCGCGCGAGGAGCCGGAGGTCCGCGGACTCGTCCTGGGTCCGGGTCCACTCCCGGTGTACGCCGCCGAGGCCGCCGGTCGCGAAGATGCGCAGGCCCGCGTGTGCGGCCAGGAATGCCGTCGCGGACACGGTCGTCGCCCCGCTCGCACCCGTCGCCAGAGCCGGTGCGAGGTCCCGGTGCCCCAGCTTCCGCATCGCCGGGTCCGCGGCGACCCGCTCCAACTGGGCCTTGTCCAGACCGATGTGGGCCCGTCCGTCCAGTACGGCGATCGTGGCGGGCACGGCGCCCGCAGAACAGACGAGCCCTTCGAGTTCCTCGGCGACCTGCAGATTGCGGGGGCGTGGCAGACCATGGGCGATGATCGTCGACTCCAGAGCCACGACGGGGTGGTGCGTGGCGAGGGCCGCCTGTACCTCGGTGGAGAGGGCGGGGGTGTAGGAGTGTGCGCTGTGCGACGCATTCAGTGACATGTCCACATCCCTGTCGCGGGCGCATCGACCTCAAACGTGCGGCCGGGACACCGGCCGAATCACCCGTCCCCTCCGCATGTTCTCCCGGTCCTGGTGTCGAGTCGCCTCGAAGCGGTCGCTAGGGTGACCGGCCATGACCACACTTGATCAAACTCCCGCCTCGTTCGCCGTACACATTCCGGACGCCGAGCTCGAACCGGAACCACTCGACCCCGCACAGATCGTCTCGGGCGAGCCCGCGGTGACCGGCAAGGTGCTCTGGGAGTCGCCCGACGGCAAGCAGCTGCGCGGGATCTGGCAGATCACGCCGGGCGTGGTCACCGACACGGAGGCCAACGAGCTGTTCGTGGTCGTCAGCGGGCGCGCGACCGTGGCGGTCGAGGGCGGGGCGACGCTGGAGGTCGGGCCGGGTGACGCCTGCGTGCTGCGCGAGGGCGACCGAACGACGTGGACCGTGCACGAGACGTTGCGCAAGGCCTACCACATCAGCCTCTGAAATTTCAGAGGTCGGAGGCGGGTGCCGTGGGTGCAGGTGTGCCGGCTGCGTCGGGCGAGGCGGGCGCAACGGGCGCGGTCGGCCGGGCGAGCGCCCGGCGCAGTGCCAGCGCCGCCATCGGCAGCAGCAGACATGCTCCGACTGCGTTCAGCCAGCCGTAGCCCGCCCTGGCGACGATCACTCCGGCGATCGCACCGCCGATGCCCGCCGCCGTGTTCATGGTCAGGTCCGACAGACCCTGCACGGCGGCGCGGGCGGGCTGCGGTACGGAGTCGGTGAGCAGCGCCGAACCGGCGACCAGCCCGGCCGACCAGCCGAGCCCGAGCAGGAACAGGCCTGCCGCCGTCTGACCGTGGCTGGGGCCCGCGGTGCCGGCCAGCAGTGCGGCGCAGGAGAGCAGCCCGACCGCCAGACCGATCACGGCGAGCCGGCCGAACCGGTCGGACAGCCAGCCCATCACCGGGGAGAACGCGTACATACCCGCGATGTGGCCGCTGATGACCAGGCCGATCAGTTGGAGTCCGGCGCCGTGATGACCCAGATCGACCGGGGTCATCACCATGATCGAGACCATCGCGGTGTGTGAGACAGCCACCGTCACCAGCGCCAGCCGCGCCATCGGGGACGCCCGGACCGCTGCGACACCGGCACGCAGCGATCGGCCTGCGGGGGACTCGTTGTCCTGCGGCGCCAGCGCCCGTGCGGTGAGCAGCGGGTCCGGCCGCAGCAGCACCCCGACCACCACGGCGGCCAGCAGGAAGATCCCGGCCGCGAAGAAGAACGGCCCCGCCTTCTCCGATATCGCGGTGCCGCGGAAGACCCGCCCCACCGGGGCCGCGATGTTCGGCCCCAGAACCGAACCGATCGTCGTGGCCCAGATGACAGTGGAGATCGCCCGGCCGCGCCGGTCGGGCTCGACCAGATCCGCGGCGGCGAACCGGGCCTGCAGATTGGCCGAGGAACCGGCACCGAACGCGGCCATGCCGAGCAGCAACAGCGGGAAGCTCTCCACGACGGTGGCCAGTACCACGAACCCCGCGCCGAGTGCACCGATCAGATACGCCAGGACGAGACCGGGGCGCCGGCCGCGCGAGGTCATCAGCGCGGCCAGCGGCAGCGAGAGCAGCGCGGTACCTGTCACCGACGCGGTCGGGGCCAGACCGGACAGTGCCTCGGAGCCGCTCACCTCCGTGGCCAGGACCGGGGCCAGGGCGATACCGATGGGCACGCCGAGGCCGCCGAGTATCTGGCTGGCTATGAGCACTGCGGACGTTCTGCGCCGCAATCCGGGCAGCTCGGCCGCCGTGACCCGGCCGGCGGGGTGGCCGGGCCCGGTGGGGGTGTCAGGTGCATCGAGGTTGTTGGTCACTGACGCAGTGTGCCAGCCCGTACACAGGTGCGAAACCGGGTCTCGTCAGGGCACGGACCACGCACGGACCGCGCACCGGACCCGGTGCCCCGGTGCGGGGAGCCCGGTCTCCACGACCGGCTCAGAACAGCGGCTGGGGGAGCACGCCCTCCAGAGCCAGCAGCTTCCGCTTGGTTTCGAGGCCACCGCCGAACCCGCCGAGTCCGCCGTCGCTCTCCACCACCCGATGGCACGCCACCACCACGGGCAGCGGATTGGACCCCATGGCAGCCCCGACCGCCTGAGCCGCCGTCGGCTGCCCCACGCGCTCGGCGAGGTCCCCGTATCCGACGACCGCCCCGTACGGCACCCCGGCCGCCAGCTCGCGGAGCACCTGGCGGTTGAAGCCGGAGGTCAGCGACCAGTCCAGGTCGAGGGAGAACTCCCGCAACGAGCCCGCGAAATACGCCGCGAGCTGGCGTATCGGCTCGGCGAGCCGTGCGGAGCCGGGATTCTCCACCGGCTCCGCGCCGAGTCGCGACCGCAACTGCCCGACCGCCTTCTCCCGCACCTCGGGACAGGCGTGGAAGACCACGCTCACCAGTCCCGCGTCGGTCGCGGCAAGCAGCAGCGGGCCGATGTCGCTCTCGACGACGGCCCACTCGACAACCCCGTTGCTGTTCATGGGAACCACCGTACGACCGGCCACTGACAACGGGCCGCGGCAACGGGGCGCCCGAGCCGTCAGCCCGTGGCCTCGCGCACCACATCGGGGGTGTTGGTGATGATTCCGTCGACGCCGAAGCCCGCCACCTTCGCCGCGGTCGCTGCGTCGTTGACCGTCCAGGTGTTGACCCGGAGCTTCTTGCCGTGTGCGCCCTTCAGCGCATGTACTGCCGTCACGTAGTCGGCGGAGATCGACGTGTACGAGGGGTTGATCTGGTCGGTGAACGCTGCGTACGAGGGCAGATCGGCCACTGCGGGGGTGCCGAGGAAGCCGGTCGTGACGTCCGGACGCTGCTGGTGCACCTTCTTCACGCTGTCCGCGCCGAAGCTCTGGATGACGAGCCTGTTCTTGACGTGGTCGCGGTCGAGCCACCCCTTCCGGCTCAGCACCCGCAGGGTCTCCTTCTCGATGCCCGGGTAGATCTCCGGGCTCTTGATCTCCAGCAGCAGCTTCTGGTGGTTCCGCTCGATCCGGTCCAGATACTGCTTGAGGGTGGGCACCCGGGTCCCGGCGAACTGCGGACCGAACCAGCTGCCCGCGTCCAGCCGGGCGATCTCGGCGGCCGTGAAGTCCTTGACCGCCCACGGGGCACGGTCCGGGAAGACCTCCTCGACGTCGGTGGTCCGCTTCAGGTCGGTGTCGTGGACGACCACCAGCACACCGTCCTTGGTGAACTGGACATCGTTCTCCACCCAGTCGAAGCCGAGCGCATCGGCCTTGTCGACCGCGGCCAGGGTGTTCTCCGGCGCATAGGCCGAAGCGCCCCGGTGGGCGAGGACGACCGGGGCGACCGGCTTCGCGTCCGCGGTCCGGGCGCTCACGGTCCGGATGCTCGTGCCCGTGCTCGTGTGCCCGGCCGTGGCCGTGCCCCTGCCAGTGGTCTGCGTACCGGCGGTCGACATCAGCAGCGCGCCGGCGCCCACGAGGGCGGCGGCAGCGACGGCGGCGGTTGCGGTGCGTGCGTACACGTGTACTCCTTGCGTCAGAGTTACGGACGGGCCGAGAGTGACAGCCGCCCCCCAACGAGGGACAGGCGAAGGATGGCCACAACGTGAACGCCGCTCCGGAGACCGGGTCACGGGCCGCTTTCCCTGTCGATAAAATGCTGCTCTTCTGTTTGTCTGCCGGGCCTCGCGTCTTGGGGTCACCCCCGAACCCGGGCTTCCGCGAAGGGCGTACGAGCATGCAGGGCACCATCGACGGTTTCAGCTACGGAGCGGTGACGCCTGTCGCGGCCTTCCTCATGGCCTGCCTCGGTGCGGCCCTCGGGCTGCGATGTACGAGCCGTTCGCTGCGCACCGAGCGTTCCTTCAAGGCCGGCTGGCTGGCCCTCGGCGCGACATCCATAGGCTCCGGCATCTGGACGATGCACTTCATCGCGATGATCGGCTTCTCCGTCGAGGGGGTGACCATCAGCTACGACAAGCCGATCACCTTCGCCAGCCTCGCCGTCGCGATCGGCATGGTCGCCATCGGGATCTTCATCGTCGGGTACCGGGGTGCCACCCGTATGGCGATGGTGACGGGCGGCACCATCACCGGGCTGGGCGTGGCCACCATGCACTACCTGGGCATGGCCGGAATGCGTCTTGAGGGACAGTTCGAGTACGACACGTTCACCGTGGCCCTCTCCGTCGTCATAGCCGTGGTGGCCGCCACGACCGCACTCTGGGCGGCCGTCTCCATCCATGGCTTTCTGCCCAGTCTCGGCGCCAGCGTCGTGATGGGCGTCGCGGTGAGCGGCATGCACTACACGGGCATGGCCGCGCTGAGCGTCCATCTGCACCCCGGCGCCCTCGCCGGCCCGGCTTCGGCCGGCGGCCGGGCCGCCCCCCTCCTGCCACTGATGATCGGCCCCGGCTGCTTCCTGATCCTTGCCGCGGTGGTCGTGATGTTCGACCCCCTGATGGTGATGGGCAGCCCGGACTGGGACGACCCCAGGGCCATGAACGGGGCCGGACGGCCACCCGGAATCCCGGCCCAGAGGCAGGTCCCGCGATTCGGAACACATGCCGACCCGGCGTCGTTCCACTCCCGGCCGCGCGATCCCGCGCCGCCGGGAGAATGGTGACCTCGGCCCGGCACTGCGGCCGACCCGGCCCGGTTGTCAGCGGTGGGTCGTACGGTGGTTGCATGCGGCCCGTTTCGAAGATCGAACGTTCGGTGGCGCCTTTCGAGGTCGTCAGTCCCTACCAGCCCAGCGGCGACCAGCCCGCGGCCATCGCCGATCTGGAGCGGCGCATCCGTGCGGATGAGAAGGATGTCGTCCTGCTCGGCGCGACCGGCACCGGAAAGTCGGCGACCACCGCCTGGATGATCGAAAAACTGCAGCGCCCCACCCTCGTCATGGCGCCGAACAAGACGCTCGCCGCCCAGTTGGCGAACGAGTTCCGCGAGCTGCTGCCGAACAACGCCGTCGAGTACTTCGTCTCGTACTACGACTACTACCAGCCCGAGGCGTACGTCCCGCAGTCGGACACCTACATCGAGAAGGACTCCTCGATCAACGAGGAGGTCGAGCGGCTGCGCCACTCCGCGACGAATTCGCTGCTCACCCGGCGCGATGTCGTCGTGGTCGCCTCCGTCTCCTGCATCTACGGCCTCGGTACGCCCCAGGAGTACGTGGACCGGATGGTCCAGCTCAAGGTGGGCGACGAGATCGACCGCGACCAGCTGCTGCGCCGCTTCGTCGAGATCCAGTACAGCCGCAACGACCTGGCGTTCACCCGCGGCACCTTCCGCGTCCGCGGCGACACCATCGAGATCTTCCCGGTCTACGAGGAGCTCGCCGTCCGAATCGAGATGTTCGGCGACGAGATCGAGGCGCTCTCCACCCTCCACCCGCTCACCGGCGAGGTCATCAGTGAGGACCAGTCCCTCCACGTCTTCCCGGCCAGCCACTACGTCGCAGGCCCCGAGCGCATGGAGAAGGCGGTCAACGGCATCGAGCAGGAGCTGGAACAGCGCCTCGCCGAGCTGGAGAAGCAGGGCAAGATGCTGGAGGCCCAGCGGCTGAGGATGCGCACCACGTACGACATCGAGATGCTCCGGCAGATCGGCACCTGCTCCGGCGTCGAGAACTACTCCATGCACTTCGACGGCCGCTCACCCGGCACCGCCCCCAACACCCTCCTCGACTACTTCCCCGAGGACTTCCTCCTCGTCCTCGACGAGTCGCATGTCACCGTGCCGCAGATCGGTGCCATGTACGAGGGCGACGCCTCCCGCAAGCGGACCCTCGTCGACCACGGATTCCGGCTCCCCTCCGCGCTCGACAACCGTCCGCTGAAGTGGGAGGAGTTCCTGAGCCGGATCAACCAGACCGTCTATCTCTCCGCCACACCCGGGAAGTACGAGCTCTCCAGGGGCGACGGCTTCGTGGAGCAGATCATCCGCCCCACCGGCCTCGTCGACCCGGAGGTCGTCGTCAAGCCCACCGAGGGCCAGATCGACGACCTGGTGCACGAGATCCGCACGCGCGCCGAGAAGGACGAGCGGGTCCTGGTGACCACCCTCACCAAGAAGATGGCCGAGGACCTCACCGACTACTTCCTCGAGCTCGGCATCCAGGTCCGCTATCTGCACAGCGACGTCGACACCCTGCGCCGCATCGAGCTCCTGCGCGAGCTGCGCTCCGGTGAGTACGACGTGCTGGTCGGCATCAACCTCCTGCGCGAGGGCCTCGACCTGCCCGAGGTGTCGCTGGTCGCCATCCTCGACGCGGACAAGCAGGGCTTCCTGCGCTCGGGGACGTCCCTGATCCAGACCATCGGGCGCGCCGCCCGTAATGTGTCGGGGCAGGTCCATATGTACGCGGACAAGATCACCCCGGCGATGGCGCAGGCCATCGACGAGACCAATCGCCGTCGCGAGAAGCAGATCGCCTACAACACCGAGCGCGGCCTCGACCCGCAGCCGCTGCGCAAGAAGATCAATGACATCGTTGCGACGATCGCCCGCGAGGAGGTCGACACCGAGCAGCTGCTCGGCACCGGTTACCGCCAGACGAAGGGTGCCAAGGCTCCCGTCCCCACGCTGGGCGTCAAGGCGGCAGGCTCCAAGAAGGCCGGGGGCAACGGCGCGTTGGTCACCGACCGGCCCGCCACCGAACTCGCCGGAATCATCGAGGAGATGACCGACCGGATGCGGGCAGCCGCCGCTGACCTGCAGTTCGAAGTGGCGGCCCGACTGCGCGACGAGGTCGGTGAGTTGAAGAAGGAGTTGCGTCAGATGCGGGAGGCGGGCCTTGCCTGACGCCGTCGCCCCCGGTGTGTTGCAGGACCGACACAAAAAGGCCCCAAGCGGCCACACGTGCGGTGTGAATGCGTAGGGTGCTGGAAAACCGCACACGGACGGTTGCGGGGCAAGCGGAGAGGGGACAGCGCGTGACGGTCAATATGACCAAGGGTCAGGCCATCAGCCTGCAGAAGAGCGACGGGGGGACCCTGACCGCGGTACGGATGGGGCTCGGCTGGCAGGCGGCGCCGCGCCGTGGTCTGTTCGGTTCACGTACGAGGGAGATCGACCTCGATGCTTCGGCGGTGCTGTTCGCCGACAAGCAGCCGGTCGACGTGGTCTTCTTCCGTCACCTCGTCAGTGACGACGGCTCGGTCAAGCACACCGGGGACAACCTGGTCGGCGGCGCCGGTTCGGGCGGCGACGACGAGGCGATCCTCGTCGATCTGCAGCGGGTGCCGGTCCACATCGACCAAATCGTCTTCACGGTGAACTCCTTCACCGGCCAGACGTTCCAGGAGGTGCAGAACGCCTTCTGTCGCATCGTCGACGAGACCAACGGCCAGGAGCTGGCCCGCTACACGCTGGACGGCGGCGGGCAGTACACGGCCCAGATCATGGCGAAGGTGCACCGTTCGGGGAACGGGTGGCAGATGACCGCCCTCGGCAACCCGGCCAACGGCCGCACCTTCCAGGACCTGATGCCGGCGATCCTGCCGCACCTGTAAGGCACGGTCGGACCAGCCGGTCGATATCGGTACGCGCAGCTCCCGGAGGCATCGGCCGCCGGGAGCTGCACCACATCGCACCGCACGACACCACACCACGCAGCAGCAACTCATCGAGGGGACAGGGCAATGACGGCCGAGCTGGTCCGGGGGCAGAACCACACCTTGCCCCAGACCCGTCTGGAGATCCGGGTATCGGCCGGCACGCCCATCGTGGCCGGTGCCACGCTCGGCGACGAGGACGGCACCGTGCACGGCACCGAGTGGGTCGCCCACCCGGGATCGCCACAGCTGCCCGGGCTCGAGGTGTCCCGACAGGCAGCCGCCGAACACCGGCTCGCCGTGGACCTCGACGCCCTGCCGGCTTCGGTGCACCGGGTCACCGTGCTGCTGGCCCTGCCCACGGGCGTCGGCGGACCGGTCCGGTTCGGCGCGGTCGCCTCACCGTTCGTCGCCGTCACCGGGCTCGAAGGCAGCGAGATCGCCACCTTCACCCTCACCGGCCTGGACACCGAGTCCGCCGTCACCGCCCTGGAGCTCTACCGCCGCCAGGGCGCCTGGAAGGTCCGCGCCGTCGGTCAGGGCTACGCGGGCGGCCTCGCAGCCATGCTCGCCGACCAGGGCCTGACGCGGGCGGCCG
>NZ_FMDF01000101.1 GCF_900091955.1 Streptomyces sp. Ncost-T10-10d | reverse complement strand
CGGTTCGACGACGGGGGGCTCGACGACAGGGGGTTCGACCACGGGCGGTTCGACGACAGGCGGTTCGACCACCGGCGGCTCGACGTCCGGCCCGCTCACGTTTGAGCACGTGTTGCCGGACGCCGGGTTCAGGGCACCGACGACGTCGACGCTGTTGCCGCAGACGTTGACCGGGACGTCCACCGGGGCCTGGATGAGGTTTCCGGACAACACACCGGGAGAGTCGGTCGCGGTGCCCTTGGCGCTCGCACCCCCACCGCCGTTGCCGTTCCCAGCGCCGCCCTTGTTCCCGCACTCATTGCCGAACGCGGGATTCAGCAGACCGATCACATTGACCGTGTTGCCGCACACGTTGACGGGAACGTGCACCGGCACCTGCACGGCGTTGCCCGAGCCGACGCCCGGCGAACCGGTGGCGGCGCCATCGGCCGACGCGTCCGCGAACGCGTACCCGCCTGCCGCGGTCAGAATGCCTGACGCCGCCGCCATGACCAGCACGCTCTTACTCAAGGCTTTTCGCATTGGTTGCCCTTCCTTAGGACATTCCGTGCGAGCAGAAGGCTCGCGGTTCATTCATCAGGCGATGCAGCTTGCGCCGGGGACGCCACCCCGGGGGTCTTCCCACGTGAGTCGGCAAGCGGCGATTGCGGAAAGGCGGAGAGACCACGAAGAAGCGTTCTTCATGTGACAAGTCCTATTCCTGCTCGGTGAACGCCCAAGCTGCATGCTTGATAGAAGTCATAACGAGGAGGAATTGTTGAGGAAACTTGAAAGTTCGTGGGAATTTTGTGATCGCTCGAACGGGTTAATCATGCGCGTTCATGCTGACGCCGCTCGTCGTGCGCAGGTGCCCCCCGCGGCGTTGCTTCGTACTGCTGTCCGTGCACCTCGGCAATCGGGTGAATGGAGAGAACCAAACGCCTGGTCATGAGTTGGGCAGGAGGCTCCGGTACGGGGCATTCAGTACGAGAAGGGTTGATCGTGATCAAGAGGGTTCTGGCCACGGGTGCCGTTGCCGCCTCCATCCTGGGTCCGGGTGCGACGCAGGCCATGGCGATCGGCGACGACAACGGTACGACCTCGGTCAACGGCAACGGAGCCTCGCAGTCGTTCGGCAACTCCGAGACCCGTGGTGACGGCAGCCCGCAGTTCGGCCCGGTCCCGGTCGCGGCCCAGGACGTCAACGTGCTGTCCTCGCCGCAGAACCAGCAGTGCACGGAGAACTCCACCCGGGCCAGGGGCGACGAGCCGCTGTCGCACATCCTGAGTGGCATTCCGGTGCTCTCCGGCAACGGTGCCGGCAACAGCTGATTCAGCCGCAATGAAAGGCCGGGGGCGTCGGAATTCCTCCTCCGTGCGACTCGGGTTCGTTGGTCGCCTTTCTTGGTACCGGTGCATCGGATTGTCCGATGATCGCGCCCGTGACTTTGAGTGAACGATACTGCGTCATTCGGGCGGTTTTTCGGAGATCTTCTTCTCAAAGAGTTTCGCCTACGGTCTTACATCGTTACGAATTGCAGCGGCGGAGTTACGAGTGATCAGGACCGCGCTCGTGCGGCACGAAAGACGTGGCCGCTCCGGACTCCGTCAAACGAAAGGGAAAAAAGTGAAGTACACCAAGGTTGCCGCCATTGCCGCCGGAACTCTGATGGCGATGGGTGCTGCCGCGCCCGCCTTCGCCGACGCAGGCGCCGACGGCAGCACCGCCAACTCCCCGGGCGTGGTGTCCGGCAACGCTGTCCAGGTTCCGGTCCAGGTTCCGGTCAACGTCTGCGGCAACACCGTGAGCGTGATCGGGTGGCTCAACCCCGCCTCCGGTAACGCCTGCTCCAACACCTGATCTCCGGTCGGCCCGGCCGAACGCTCATGACCGGGAGGCCCCGGCACGCATCCGATGCGGGCCGGGGCCTTCCCCCATTTCCCGGTGGTCGATCGAGTGGTCCCGGAGAAGAGGCGGCCCCGTCCAGTCGTCGTGTCGCGACCGCATGGGAACCCAGGGCGAAAGCGGCAGAAGGCGCAGCTGAAGAAGGCTTGTGCGGCGCGGATGTGCGACCGGAACAGATGCCGCTGCGGAAGGAAACCTGAAAGTGAAGTACGCGAAGACCGCTGCGTTCGTTGCCGGTTCCGTGGTTGCTCCCGGAACGGCTGCTCCCGCCTCCGCCGTCACCACCGCCACGGCCACCGACTTCAGCCTCGACGGTGGTGTCGACCAGGCCGCGGAAGGCGCCCCGCAGGCTGTCGACCCGATCGCGGACATGGTCGGCGGCGCCGCCGATTCGGTGCAGAAGAACGGCACCGTCAACAAGCCGGCCGGCCACGCCACCGACGCGGCCAAGGGCGCGACCCCGCTGATGGGCGGCCTGCCGCTCGGCGGCTGATCCTCACGCCACGGCAGTGCCCCGCTCCTGGGCAGCATTTCGCACTCCTCCGGTGCTGTGCATTCGGCGAACAACCGGACAGCAGAAGCATCGTTCGAGTGGAAGCGGCACAACCAACCCCGCCGCCCTGAGTTGGGCGGAGCGCTTTGGACGGTCGGCAACCGAAAGCCCCGGAAGGGCTACTTGGCGATCAAGAGGATTATGGCCTCGGTGGCCGGCCCGGGGCGCCGGCCCCATGTCGCGCGTCCGGGGTGCCGCCGACCCCTCGAAGGGGCGGGCGTACTGGGCCGGTTGCCGTAGTGACAGCAGGCGTCACTGCTCACACCGGGTAAGGGCTGTTCATGGACCAGTACGACAGCCAACGCTCCAGCGGCCGGCAGCGGCACGCGCAGGACGTCACGCCCATCTACGACCGGCTGCTCGCCGAATGGCAGGCGGCCCGCGGCGGCCCGGAGCCGGCGCCGTCCGCGCAACCCCATCGACCTTGTGCGGGAAGTCGAGTTCCTGGGGCCCGTATCTCCGAAGAGGACGTCGACGGGTGAGGGCGCGGCGTCGACCTCACGCCGGATCGAACCCATGTGAGTCGCGATGCGGAACCGGTGCTTCCGTAGCGGGTTGATCAATACGTTCCACAGCGGGACGCTCCGAAAGGTAAAGCGTGATGAAGAAGATGATGGCCGGCGCAGCAGTGGCCGTGTCCTTGGCCGGTCCGTCCGCCGCCGTTGCCCCCGCGGCCATGGCGATCGGTAATGACCAGAGGACCACGTCGGTCAACGGCAACGAAATCGTGGGCGAGTTCGGCAACAGCGTGAGCCAGGGTGACGGCAGGCCGCAGTTCCAGCTCGTCCAGGGCACGCCGGCCAAGGGCGACGAGGCGCTGTCGCACCTCGTGGACGACATCCCGGTGCTCTCCGGCAACGGGGTCGGCAACAGCTGAGATTCCTGAAGTGCGGGCGATTCGGGAATCCGCCTGGCTGTCGCCCGCACTCCGGCGTAAGACACCACTGAGCAGTATCCCGGGCACAGCCCGAGGGCTCCGCACACGTCGACGCCCACCGTTCCACGGGGGCGGCGGGCATCCGGCGTACGGGGGCGGCTCAGCCCAGGCTGCGTACCGGAAGGACGCAGTGGGCGGGGGTCATGATGACCTCTTCGTCGCCTGCGAACGACCGCAGCAACTCCTCGAGGGAGGTCATGCTCGGCACCTCAACGGCGCGGAACCGGTCGTTGTGCCTGTGTATCACCTGATCGAGGGGGATCGATGGATATCTCCGATGAATGCGGTAGCGAAGTGCCCGGGGCGGGGCTGCCGGATCCCGTGGATCAAATGTGTTGACGGCCCCCGATGGTCGCGGGCTATTGTGTGCAGCGTTCCGGACGGCGGACAAGAACTGCCGGTGTCGGTCCCGTGCTTGAACCAGGAGGTGAGGACATTGATGACTGTCGCTGCGGTGGGCGTTACCCACAACCAGAAGAGCATCGTTCCCACCTCCGTGGTCGCCGGCTGACCTTTCCGTAACTCTTCGCGCCTGTGTGCGCGTTGCCGGGGCCACCCTTTGAAGGGTTTCCCTTGTCTTTCCCGTCTTCTCAGTCCTTCGTCTCTTCTCTTCAGGGCTCGTCCGCGTCGCATCCGCTGTCCCCGTACGGCTGGGACGACGACTGGGCCGCCGAGTTCGCTCCGTACGCCGGACAGGGTCTGCTGCCCGGACGCGTGGTGCGGGTGGACCGCGGGCAGTGCGATGTCGTCACACCGCACGGTACGCTCCGGGCCGACACCGCCTTCGTCGTCCCGCGTGATCCGATGCGGATCATCTGCACGGGCGACTGGGTCGCCGTCGACCCCGACGGTGATCCGCAGTTCGTACGGACGCTGCTGCCACGGCGTACGGCCTTTGTGCGCTCGACGTCGTCGCAGCGCTCCGAGGGGCAGGTGCTGGCCACCAACGTCGACCACATCGCCATCTGCGTCTCGCTCGCCGTGGAGCTCGACCTGGGCCGGGTGGAGCGCTTCCTCGCGCTCGCCATGTCCAGCTCCAGTGGCGACGCGCTGCTGCGCGACGGGGCGTCCGCGGCGGACGGCGCCGCCCAGCCGATCGTGGTCCTGACCAAGGCCGATCTGGTGCCGGACACCGCCACGCTGTCGTACCTCGTCCAGGACATCGAGGCCATCGCCCCCGGTGTTCAGGTGCTGCCCGTCAGCTCGGCCACCGGAGAGGGGCTCGATGTGTTCGGCGCCATCGTCGCGGGCGGGACGAGCGTGCTGCTCGGGGCGTCCGGCGCGGGCAAGTCGACCCTCGCCAACACCCTCCTCGGCCGCGATGTGATGGAGGTGCAGGCCGCCCGCGATGTCGACGGCAAGGGCCGGCACACCACCACGACCCGCAATCTGCTGGTTCTGCCCTCCGGAGGCGTACTGATCGACACCCCCGGACTGCGCGGGGTCGGGCTCTGGGACGCGGAGACCGGCGTCGGCCAGGTCTTCTCCGAGATCGAGGAGCTGGCCGAGCAATGCCGGTTCCACGACTGCGCCCATGAGTCGGAGCCCGGCTGCGCGGTACTCGCCGCGATCGAGGACGGTTCGCTCTCCGAGCGGCGCCTCGACAGTTTCCGCAAGCTGCTGCGCGAGAACCAGCGCATCGTCGCCAAGACCGATGCCCGGGTGCGGTCCGAAATGCTGCGTGAATGGAAGCGCAGAGGGGCCGAGGGCCGGGCGGCCATGGACGCGAAGCGGGGCCGGCTGCGGTAGGCCGCAACGCTGGACGACGTCCGAATACCGCCAGTGCGGTACCCGGAGGTGCCGCACACTGGACGGTGTGATGGACGAACAGACCAGGTACGAGGCGGTGAGCAGCCGTGACGCCCGCTTCGACGGGGAGTTCTTCTTCGCCGTCGAAACGACCGGCATCTACTGCCGGCCGAGCTGTCCCGCCGTCACCCCCAAGCGGAAGAACGTCCGCTTCTACCCGACCGCGGCCGCCGCCCAGGGCAACGGCTTCCGGGCGTGCAGACGCTGCCGCCCGGACGCCGTGCCCGGCTCCGCCGACTGGAACGTCCGGGCCGATGTCGTCGGCCGAGCCATGCGGATGATCGGCGACGGCGTGGTCGACCGGGAGGGTGTGCCCGGTCTCGCCCACCGGCTCGGCTACAGCTCACGGCAGGTGCAGCGGCAGCTCAACGCGGAGCTGGGCGCCGGACCCGTCGCGCTCGCCCGCGCCCAGCGGGCCCACACCGCGCGGGTGCTGCTCCAGACGACCGGACTGCCCGTGACCGAGATCGCCTTCGCGTCCGGCTTCGCCAGCGTGCGGCAGTTCAATGACACGATCCGGCAGATCTATGCCCGTACGCCGAGCGCACTGCGCGCCGAGGCCGGGACGGGGCTGGGAGCGGCGGTACGGCAGGCGCGCACCACCGGGATCCCGCTGCGGCTCGCCCACCGGGGGCCGTACGCGGCCCGCGAGGTCTTCGATCTCCTGGCGGGCGAGACGGTCACCCGGATCGAGGAGGTCAGCGGGGATCCCGGTACCCGTACCTACCGGCGCACCCTGCGGCTCCCGTACGGCACGGGCATCGTGGCCGTCGACGAACGGTCCGCCGGGTCCTGGCTGGATGCCCGGATCCACCTCACGGACCTGCGGGATCTGACGACGGCCGTGCAGCGGCTGCGGCGCCTCTTCGACCTGGACGCCGATCCGTACGCCGTCGACGAGCGGCTCGGCACCGACCCGCGACTCGCAGCGAGTGTCGCCGCCCGCCCGGGGCTGCGCTCGCCGGGTGCCGCGGATCCGGAGGAGTTCGCCGTACGGACGCTGGTGGGCGGGGCAGGGGCTGAGCGGCTCGTCGAGATGTACGGGAAGCTCCTCGACGTCCCCTGCGGTGGGCTCACACATGTCTTTCCCGAGCCGGGAGTGCTGGCCGGTGCGGTGGACGACCCGGCGCTGCGGGCTCTGGCGACCGCGCTCGCCGACGGGGACGTACGGCTCGATGCCGGGGCCGACCGCGACGAGGCCGAGCAGACGCTGCTGCGGCTGCCGGGGATCGGTCCGGCAGCCGCGGCGCTCATCAGGATGCGTGCGCTCGGCGACCCCGATGTGGATCCGGACGGGAGGTCAGCGGCGGAGCGGTGGCGGCCCTGGCGTTCGTACGCCGTGCGGCACCTGAGCCTCTAGACCCTCCGGAGGTTGCGCCATTGCTTCGTCGTCCCGAGTGCGTAGCCGACGACCAGGATCGTCCCGTCGTCCTGCGGGAAGACCGGATCGGCCTGCGGCCGGCCGTTCGGGGCGACGGTGGCCGGCCGCCCCGGCCGTTGGGTGCTGAGGTACGCGCGCTCGGCCTCGCTGAATTCGGCATGGAGTCAGCCCCACACGCGTACCCGTCACTTGCATCGTCCGATGTATCGGACACCGGTCTTGGGACTTCGGGCCGGGGCTCAGGCCGGCAGGCCCCAGCGTGGCGCGGGCTCGTTCGCCGTGACCGGGCGGACGGTCAGGTCCGGGCGGTCACCCTTCGCCGTGATCAGCGCCGAGTCGCCCTTGCGCAGGAGGATGCGTACCGCACCGTCGGCCAACTCCTCGTGGTTCAGCGGGCGTCCGTGCCGGTCGCGGATCTCGATGGCCCCCTCGATGCCATGGCGTACGACGCAGGGCGCGCCCGCCTCGCTGGTCAACCGCACCCAGCGGGTCCGTCCCTCTTCGCGTACCGCACTGAGCAGGAACGCCCCCTGCGTACGGAAGTCATGGACGGTCATCTCCCGCCAGGCGGCGGGCAGCGCAGGGAAGACCCTGATCGTGCCGCCCCACGACTGGCACACCATGTCGTGCAGCGACTGGGCTGCCGAGAGCGGGGTCTCGATGACCGGGCCCGACTCCTTGTACATGGTGTTCGCCTGGATGAAGCGGCTCATCAGCTGACCGAGGTACTTCAGCGCGTCCTCGCCCTTGCCGAGGAGGGCCGACATCGAGGCGGCACCCGTGAAGGTGTAGCCCTGCAGGGCTCCCTCGAAGCCGACCCAGTGGGCGAGGGACTTCTCGATCAGGGCGCGCTCGTCGGCCGTCGCCCCCGTCAGCTCGTACAGCGGGTAGACCGCGAGCATGTGCGAGTAGTGGCGGTGCGACTTCGCGAACGGCACCCCGGCGCCGATCATGAAGCCGTTGGCGTCGACCGGGTACGGCGCGAGCCTGGCCAGAACCTCCTGCCAGCGGGCGGTCAGCGGGTCGTGGACGCCGAGCTGCTCCGCCGAGTCCAGCAGGGTGCGGCAGCCCCAGCGCAGCAGCATCAGGTCGTAGTTGCAGTCCGGCGCGTTGACGCCGTACTCGGGGGAGAACGTCGCGGGGAGATGCAGCCTGCCGTCCGCACCGGGCGTCAGGAAGTGCAGGTAGTAGTTGACGGCCTTGCGCAGCAGCGGGAAGAGCGTGTCGCGCAGGATCGACTCGTCCATGGTGTGGCGGTAGGAGAGCCACACGTTGTGCAGCGCCCAGGTCAGATTGCCGACCTCGGGAGTGGGCGGGTCCTGGCCGGGGATGCCGACGCCGTAGCCGCCGTCGGTCACGGAAGCGCCGTTGACCAACTGGGGGTCGGTGGTACGCGGTATGCCGGCCGAGTCCGCCCGGTAGGGCGCCGCGACCTCGCGGGAGAGCTGGTCCCGGAACTCGCTCAGGGCGCGGGTGACGGCGTCCAGCTCCAGATGGTTGGAGCCGTGGATCAGCCAGTACTCCAGCTGGACGTTGAGGTTCCACCAGGTGTTCGGCCACGGGGTGGGCTCCAGCCAGGGGCCCGAGGTGGCCATCACGGGCGCGTCCTTGCGGGCCGCAGACGCCGTCTTGTACAGCTGGATCCAGTAGAAGCGCTGCAGTCGGGCGTCCGGAAGCGAGAGGAAGCTCTTCCGGTAGAACCGGTCCCACCAGGAACGGTGCGGGGCGGCGAGCCGTGCGTACGGGAGCGCGGAAGCGGTCTTGACGGTGCGCAGCGCGCGGTCACGGGCGGTCGTCTTCGGGTGGGAGTGCGTGACGGTGACGTACAGGGTGCGGCTCGTGCCCCTGCTGCGTTCCCGCCAGGCGGTGACGTGCTGACCGCCCGCGAGCAGCGGCTGGACGGCGGCGGTGATCTCGCCGTGCTGTTCGGTCACCGCGGGCGCGTTGCCGGTGTAGCCGTCCGGGAGGGGCTTGAAATCGGCACGCGGGCTGATCGCGTCGGCCGGGTGGAAGACCCAGCGGAAGTCCTGCTCGCCCGCGCTCGGGGTGACCTCCACGGCGAGCAGATCGCTGGAGGAGTGGACGAAGGCGCGAAGCTTCAGGGTGCCCGCGGTGGTGGTGATCGTGCCTTCGAGTTCGGCGGTGCGCAGCCGCATCCACCACTCGATGCCGGTGATGGTGCCGGCCGGTTCCAGGGTGAAGTGGCCGATCGGGAGGCGGGCGAGGCCGAAGAGGGAGCCGAACTCGGGGCGGTGGTCCTGGACCTCGGAGTGCTGGACGTTGAAGCGTACGGCCGTGGTGGTGGCGCCGGGCTCGGCGTAGATGCCGGAGCCGAGGCGGCCGTTGCCCAGGTACGGGCCCTCGTACCAGGTCTTCGGCAGCTTCTGCCAGAGCAGGTCGGCGTCGTCCAGGACCGTGCGCCAGCTGTCGTCGGGGGAGTGCACGGTGACAGGGGCCGGGGCGGCGGGTGCAGGTGCGGTCGGGGCGGCTGCCTGGGCGGGGACGGACGCACCGCCCACCATGAGTGCTCCGCCGATCGCGGTGCCGGTGGCGAGAACACTTCTTCGGGACGGGGACGGGGATTCGTTCCGGGACGGGCGGGAGGGGTCCGGTGCTGTGGGCAAGGCGTCTCCTGGCGACTCGTACGCAGGCACATCGATTCATCCGAGCTATTCCTTCAGGGAAGGTAGGCACGGGGCATCCTTGCGTCAATAGAGCGGGAGAGATCCGATGTGTTTCCCTCTATCTGGACAACATCCATCCAGATGGTCAGAGGGAGGGGCGGAGGTCAGGCCCAGATCACCGCGCTCAGCCAGGCCCCCGTCACCAGCAGACATGCGTAGAGCTCGACGAGCACGGAACAGCCCGTCGCCCGCATCACCGAGCGGACCGATGCCCACCCCGCCCCGTGGCTGCCGAGCCGCAGCCGCTCCGCCCCGTAGATCGCCCCCACATAGCCGACGATCCCGCCCACCACCGGCACTACGAAGAAGCCCACGATCGCACCGGCCCCGCCCAGCATCAGAGTTTTGCGCGGTGCACCGGACTCACGGGGGCGGCGCGGCGGCAGCAACAGCTTCAGCGCCTGATTCAGCAGAAGCAGTGCGGTGGCACCTATGAGTACCCCCCAGGCGGCCGGAGTCATGTCGGTCAACGCCCACCACAGCACGGCGGCCCAGACGATCGCCTGCCCCGGCACCCCCGCCACCAGCACGCCGACCAGGCCGAGAAGCATCACCAGGCCGACGGCGACGAGCTGCCACACTCCCATCTGACCAGCCTGCCGGAGTCCGGCCGGTCGCGCCCGTCAGCGCGGCTCGGCGCGGGGACCGCCGGTGGAGCTCGGAGCCGTGACGAAGCGGCAGGGAAACCGGGCCGGGATATTCGGTGGGGGCCGCGTTCAGGTCCGTGGCGTCCGGGACACCCAGCCCCGCTCGTACGCGTGCCAGCCCAGCTGCAGCCGGGTCGACACCCCGGTCAGCTCCATCAGACCCTTCACCCGCCGCTGTACGGTCCGCAGCCCCAGCTCCAGCTGCTTCGCCACGCTCGCATCCGTCAGCCCGGCCAGCAGCAGCGAAAGAATCTCCAGGTCCGCCGTATCGGGTCCGGTGGACTCCTCCTCCATCCGGCCGTTCTCGCCGAGCCTGAGCGGCATGGCATCGCGCCACACCGCCTCGAAGAGCCCCATCAGCGACTCCAGCAGCCCGGAGGCGTGAACCACCAGTGCCGCAGGCTCGGCTCCCCGTCCGGTCAGCGGCACCATCGCCAGCGCCGTGTCGGCGATGACCAGCTTCGTGGGCACCCGGTCGACGACCCGGCACTGCTCGTCACGGCTCAGCGCGGCCGACAGCTCCGTGATCCCGGACGGCAGCGCGAGCACCTCCCGCTCGACCACCACCCGGAACGACACACCGCGCGTGGCGGCCTGCTCCTCGGACTCGTTCTCCATTCCGCTGACCGCGATCGGCTTCCCGGTGACCAGGGCGCACACCTCGCTCGTCGCACCCAACTGCAACTGGTGGAAACGGTGCGCCACCGCACTCGCGCCCGTGACCACCTCGACCAGATCGTGCACGGCCGAATCGGTGGCCTCCGCCCGGTACTCCTCGGCGAGCAGCGCCGCAGCCAGTTCCGCCTGCTCCAGCTCATGGCGCTGCTGGGTCAGCAGCGCACCCAGCGCCACGCCCGGCGGTGCGGCCACCCAGCGGCCCGTACGGGCCGACGACTGGGCGGCCAGCCCATGCTGCTCCAGCCGGCGCAACGCCCGTTCGGTGTCCGACTCGGGAAGTGCCAGCCGGTGCGCGAGATCGGAGACCTCCGCGGCTCCCACCGCCACGAGCGCGCGGTACGCCGACTCCTGTATCTCGTCGAGACCTATGGCTCCCAGCATCCCCGGACCCCTCCCGGACGCATTGATTCCGCACGATGTCACTGTCTTCGGGTACCCGGTCGTGGCGGAAAGCGGCCACGGCGTAAACCCGCCGTGTACATCATCCCTTTATCGCTCGTCGCTCTGCCAATGTGGCGCCACCGCAGTACCAACAACCTCCGGAATAGCGCGGTTTGTTCAGAGATATTCCGGTTTCACTTGGGGAGAGCGATGCGTCCGATATCGCGTACGGCACTGGGGGCGGCCACCGCTGCCGTCCTGGCCGTCACCGCGATCGCACCGTCCGCGGCAGCGCCGCAGGACGACACGACCGCGAAGAGACCACTGACCGGCAGTGCGGCCGCCGACACCAAGGAGGGCAAGCCGGTCACCGTCACCCTGGTCACCGGCGACAAGGTCCTGGTGAGCACGGACAGTTCGGGGGCCGCATCGGTCGTCGCACTGCCGCGCGAGGACGGCACCGTCCCCCTCGTGCAGACCAGGCAGTCCGGCAAGGACCTCTACGTCTATCCCGACACCGCCACCGACGCGCTGGCCGCCGGCACGGTCGACGAGGAACTCTTCAACGTCACCGGGCTCATCCGTCAGGGCTACGACGACGCGAGCACCAAGTCGCTGCCGCTGATCGCGGTCTACGGCAAGGACGTGGCCCGCTCCGCGCCCGCCACCCCGCGCGGCGCCAAGCGTGGACTCGAACTCGACGCGATCGACGGCGTCGCGCTCAAGACGGACAAGGAGAAGGCGGCCGACTTCTGGTCGGACGTCACCAGCACCCGTTCCCGCTCGGCCTCCGGCCTGAAGAAGCTCTGGCTCGACCGCAAGGTTCAGGCCACTCTCGACAAGTCGACCAAGCAGATCGGTGCCGACCTCGCCTGGGCCGCCGGATACGACGGCAAGGGCACCAAGGTCGCCGTGCTCGACACCGGTGTCGACGCCGAACACCCCGACCTCAAGGGCCGGATCGCCGCCTCGGAGAACTTCACCGACTCCGACACCACGGACGACCGGCAGGGCCACGGCACCCACACCATCTCCACCGTGGGCGGCTCCGGCGCGGCCAGCGACGGCAAGAAGAAGGGCGTCGCCCCCGGCGCCGACCTGCTTGCGGGCAAGGTCCTCAACGACAGCGGCTCCGGCGCCGAGTCCTGGATCATCGCCGGTATGCAGTGGGCCGTCGACCAGAAGGCCGACGTCGTCTCCATGAGCCTGGGCAGCCCGACGCCGACCGACTGCACCGACCCGATGAGCGTCGCCGCCGAGGAACTCGCCCAGAGCAAGAACACCCTGTTCGTGATCGCGGCCGGTAACTCGGGACCGACGCTGAACACCGTCTCCTCGCCCGGGTGCGCCCCGAGCGTGCTGACTGTCGGCGCCGTCGACCGCGACGACTCCACGGCCCAGTTCTCCAGCCGCGGACCCGTGATCGGATCGCACACCCTCAAGCCCGAGATCGCCGCTCCCGGCGTCGCCATCTCGGCCGCCGCAGCAGGCGGCCGCGGCGTCTACGCCTACCGGACGATGTCCGGTACGTCGATGGCCACCCCGCATGTCGCGGGCGCCGCAGCCATCGTGAAGCAGCGTCACCCGGAGTGGACCGCTCAGCAGATCAAGGCCGCCCTGGTGTCGTCCGCGAAGAGCGACATCCCCGGCGACGTACGCGAGACCGGCGGTGGCCGCCTCGATGTGAAGGCCGCCATCGACACCACCGTCGTCGGCGCCCCCGCCGTTCAGGGCGGTACGTTCAACTGGCCGCAGGACAAGAGCGACCGCACCGCGGTCGATGTCCCGTACACCAACTCCGGCACCAAGCCGGTGAAGCTGTCGCTCAAGGTCCAGGGCGTCACCGGCAACGACGGCTCGGACGTCCGCTCCTCGGTTGCGAAGCTCGACGCGAGCACCGTCACCGTCCCGGCCGGAGCCACCGTCAAGGTCCCGCTGCACATCGACCCGACCGCGAAGCTGAAGGCATCCCAGTACGGCGATGTCACCGGACGTGTGCTCGCCACCGGGCCCGACGGCGTCAAGGTCTCCACCCCGTTCTCGCTGTACGTCGGCGCCGAGACGGTCACCCTGCGCGTCAAGCTCATCGACCGCACCGGCAAGCCTGCCGCGGGTTCCTCCTCGCTGGACGTCATCGGCACCGACACCGCCAGCGGTGAGCGGCGCTTCAACGACGGGGCGGCCGACCAGGTGTACCAGGTGCGCCCCGGCGCGTACTTCGTCTCCAGCTTCGTCATGTCGCCGGACCTGAAGGATGCCACCGGCCGGATGGTCGAGTCCGTCGGCTACCTCGCCAGGCCGCAGCTGAACGTCACCAAGGACACCACCCTGGTCCTGGACGCCCGCAAGGCCCACCGGATCCAGGTGAAGACGGAGGACCGCGCGTCCGAGAGCCGCTCCACGACGCTCTCCTTCGGCCGCAGCTGGGACAACGTCTGGCTGCACTCCGGTTCCATCACCGGCACCGGCACCGGCATGAACTACCTGGCCGACGTGCAGGGCAAGGCGAGCGACGGCGACTTCGAGTTCGCCAGCCTCTGGCGCGCATACGCCCCGCAGATCGAGAAGCTGTCGGTCGTCGGCGGCGCCGCACTGCACCCGACGGTGGCGAGCGCCGGCTCCGTCAACCTCGACGGTACCGGGGAGGCCGCACTCGTCGACGCGGGCACCGGCACCTCCGACGAGCTGAAGGCCGCCGGTGTCTCGGGCAAGATAGCCCTGGTCGAGGTCGCCGATGACGGGGCGATGGCAACTCAGGCGCGGAACGCCAAGGCCGCGGGCGCAAAGGCGGTCATCGCGTACCGGCCGTCCGCGGGCCCCTGGAAGCCGTCCGTCGGCTACGGTTCGGCGCCGCTGCCCTCTCTCGGTATCGAGTCGAGCGAGGCCGACGCCCTGAAGGCAGCCCTGGCCGACGGCCCCGTGAAGCTGAGCTGGAAGGCCACCGCTGCCAGCCCGTTCGTCTACAACCTCGCGTTCCCCGAGACCGGCCCCGTCACCTCGGACCGTACGTACAAGGTCCGTGACAGCAAGCTCGGCAAGTCGACCGCCACGTACGAGGCGATGGGCGTCGCGGCCGACTACATCGACATGATGATCATCAACCGCCCGTACGGCGGGAGTTACTCCGGTGGCTTCGACACCGTCGCCGTCCCCGGCAAGCGCACCGAGTACTACTCGGCGGGCGACACCGGCTGGGAGCGGTACGTCTCCTCCAGCTTCCCCTGGGGCGAGTACATGGTCGACCAGCCCCGTACGTACACGGCAGGCTCCGAGCGCACGGAGAACTGGTACCGGGGCATCCCGGCCCCGGCCGCTCCGCGTGACGCCGCGGGCAAGGTCCAGCTCGCCGCCGAGCGTCAGGACAACCTGATCGGCGTCGCCCCGGGCTTCTGGAGCGACACCGAGCACGCCGGTCTCCAGGGCTCCTTCGGAGACGTCGGCAACATGCGGCTGACCAGCGGTGGTGAAGTGCTCGGTGAGTCCGGCTGGCCGTCCGGGGTGTTCACCGTCCCGGCCGAGGACGCCGCGTACGAACTCACCATGACCACCGCCAAGTTCGGCCAGCCCGCCGCCGTGTGGAAGCGGTCCACCAGCACCGAGACCACCTGGAAGTTCCGCTCGAAGCGGGACGAGAACGTGTACTCGCAGGGGATCCCGCTGCTCTTCCCGGGCTACGACCTGGAGACCGACGGACTCAAGACCCTCCCGGCGAAGGACGGTCAGACGATCGGCCTGAGCGTCACCGGCCACGCGGGCTACACGCCCGGCAAGCTGGTCGCCGCCAAGGTCTCCTACTCGTACGACGGTGGCGAGACCTGGACCCAGGCCACCACCGCACAGCAGGGGGGCCACTGGACCGCGACCGTGAACCACGCGGGCGCGGCCGGCAAGCCGGTCACCCTGAAGACCGAACTGACGGACGCCAACGGCAACTCCGTCATCCAGACCGTGAACGACGCGTACGCCGTGCGTTGATCACGTCCTGACCGGTCCGCCGGGCGTCCTTCCCGTGGGGGGTGGGGCCGCCCGGCGGACCTTTTCCATGGCCACGTTTTCCGGATGACCCGTTTTCGTAAGGCCCGCGCGGTGGACAATAAGGGCATGAGCCAGCAGGGGGAGAGGCCCGCCGCCCACGAGGACGACTGGTGGCGCAGGCTGTACGACGAGACCGCCAGGGACACCGGGGCGAGCAACGCGGCCGACAGCCTCGACGACCGCTTCGACTCGGCGTCGGACGCGGTGAGTCCGGGCGGGCCCAGGGGTTTCGACGGAGCGGGGGAGGGAGCTGGGCTTCTGCTTCCGCCTTCGGCGGTGGTGCCGGGCACGTCGGCTGGGCCGCCACCGCCACCGCCACCGCCACTGCCCTCGCCACCGCCGCCTCTGCCATCCGCGCCGCCGCCTCCGCGTGCGCCAGTCGTGCCGTCCGCGCCGTCCGCGCCGTCTGCACCGTCCGCGCCCGTCGTGCCTGAACCGGTGCGGGTGCGTGCTCCGTGGGAGCCGCCGGTTGCGCCCGTACGCGGCCCGGGTGCGTTCCCAGCCGGCCCTTCGCAGCCGCGCACCTTCGCCGCACCGCCGGTCCCGGCGGGTCCTCCGGCCGCGGCTGACCAGCCGTCGGGGCCGGACGTGCCGTGGGGGCCCGAGTTCGCGCCCGAGCCGTCCATCGCCGATGCGGCGTCGGCGCCGGCGACGCCGCCTCTGCCCGGGCAGCCGGGTGGCGAGGGACCCGCCGCCCCGCAAGCCCCCGTCACCGCGGTCACCGCGGTCACCGCACAGGCACCTGCACCCGAGCCGGAACGCATACCCGCGGTACCCGCACCCACACCCGCCCCACTTCGCCCCGCGATCGGCCATGTGGGTGACCGGCCGCCCACCTACGACGCCGAGCCCACCGCGCTGCCCGCCACCGTCCCCCAAGAGCTGGACGGTCTCGTATCCGACACCGTGCTCGACGGCGCCGGATACGGCACGTACACCCTGCGCGCCGCCTCCGTGCGCGGGGACTCCGCACGGTTCCGGGGCGAGCCCCGCCGCGATGCGCTGCTCACCGTGCGCTTCGGCACCGACAGGAGCGCGCTCGTCCTGGTCGCCGTCGCCACCGGGGCCCGCGCCACCGAGCGGGCGCATCTGGCGGCGGCCGACGCCTGCCGCTGGATCGGCGGTGCCGTCGGCCGCAGCCATGTCCGGCTCTCCGAGGACATAAGGGCCGGCCGCCGTGGCGACCTCACCTCCGGCCTGAACCGCCTCACCGACCGCAGCTACGGCAAGCTGCGCGCCCGCGCCGCTGAATTGGGACTCGAACCGCAGCAGTACACGGCGGGCCTGCGTTGCCTCCTGCTGTCGGCGGACCCGGACTGCCGTACCAGGGTCTTCTTCGGCGTCGGCGCCGGTGGGCTCTTCCGGCTGCGCCACGGCGTCTGGCAGGACCTCGAACCGAAGGCGCCGGAAGCCCGTGACGTCAGCGGCGAAGCCGCGGTCGGAATCGGCTCCGCCTCTTCCGGGAGCGGCCCCGACGGAGACCACCTCACCATGGACCTGGACATCGTCACGCCCCCGTCCCGTACTGCCGAAGGCCCGCTCGGCCCGCCCACCGAGCCGTTCCGGTTCCGGGCGTCGGTGGCCCGGCCGGGGGATACCCTGCTGCTGTGCAGCAGCGGCCTCGCCGAACCCCTCCGCGGTGAGCCCGCGCTCGCCCAGGAGCTCGCCGAACGCTGGACCCCCGACCAGGCACCCGGGCTCGCCGCCTTCCTCGCGGACACCCAGCTCAGGGTGAAGGGGTACTCCGACGACCGTACGAGTGTCGGCGTCTGGGAGGCGTAACCGCGCGTGCCATGGGTTGATGGATGCGGAGTCCGGAAGCCGAAGCGCGGAAAGGGTACGCACCCATGGCCAAGCAGAATGTGTCGGAGCAGTTCGTCGACATCCTCGCCCGGGCGGGCGTCAAGCGTATGTACGGCGTCGTCGGCGACAGTCTCAACCCGGTCGTCGACGCCATCCGCCGCAACTCGGCCATCGAGTGGATTCAGGTCAGGCACGAGGAGACCGCCGCGTTCGCCGCCGGAGCCGAGGCCCAGATCACCGGCTCGCTGGCGGCCTGTGCGGGCTCCTGCGGCCCCGGCAATCTGCACCTCATCAACGGCCTCTACGACGCCCACCGCTCCATGGCACCCGTTCTCGCCCTCGCCTCGCACATTCCTTCGAGCGAGATCGGTCTCGGCTACTTCCAGGAGACCCATCCGGAGCTGCTCTTCCAGGAGTGCAGTCACTACAACGAGATGATCTCGAACCCGCAGCAGATGCCGCGGCTGCTCCAGACGGCCATTCAGCACGCGATCGGCCGAGGCGGCGTCAGCGTCGTCTCGATGCCGGGTGACATCGCATCGCAGCCCGCCCCGGAGAAGTCGGTCGAGCACGCCCTGGTCACTTCGCGGCCGACGGTACGGCCCGGTGACGAGGAGATCGAGAAGCTCGGCCGGATGGTCGACGAGGCGAAGCGGGTGACATTGTTCTGCGGCAGCGGCACGGCGGGTGCCCATGCCGAGGTGATGGAGTTCGCCGAGCGGGTGAAGGCCCCGGTCGGGCACGCGCTGCGCGGCAAGGAATGGATCCAGTACGACAACCCGTACGACGTCGGCATGAGCGGACTGCTCGGCTACGGCGCCGCCTACGAGGCGACCAACGAGTGCGATCTCCTCATCCTGCTCGGCACCGACTTCCCGTACAACGCCTTCCTTCCCAGCGATGTGAAGATCGTCCAGGTCGATGTGCGACCTGAGCACCTCGGCCGCCGCTCCAAGCTGGATCTGGCGGTCTGGGGCGATGTCCGCGAGACGCTGCGCTGTCTGACCCCGCGGGTCAGGACCAAGACCGACCGCAAGTTCCTCGACCGCATGCTGAAGAAACACGCCGACGCGCTGGAGGGCGTGATCAAGGCGTACACCCGCAAGGTCGAGAAGCACATCCCGATCCACCCGGAGTACGTCGCCTCGGTGCTGGACGATCTGGCGGACGACGACGCCGTGTTCACCGTCGACACCGGTATGTGCAATGTCTGGGCCGCCCGCTATCTCTCGCCCAACGGCAGACGCCGTGTCATCGGTTCGTTCAGCCACGGATCGATGGCCAACGCGCTCCCGCAGGCCATCGGTGCCCAGTTCGTCGACCGGAACCGGCAGGTGGTGTCGATGTCCGGCGACGGCGGATTCACCATGCTGATGGGCGACTTCCTCACCCTGGTGCAGTACGACCTGCCGGTGAAGGTCGTACTGTTCAACAACTCCTCGCTCGGCATGGTCGAGTTGGAGATGCTGGTCGCAGGCCTGCCGTCGTTCGGTACGACCAACAAGAATCCGGACTTCGCGGCGATCGCCCGGGCAGCCGGGGTATACGGCGTACGGGTGGAGAAGCCCAAGCAACTCGAAAGCGCCCTCAAGGACGCCTTCAAGCACAAGGGCCCGGCGCTCGTCGATGTCGTCACCGACCCCAACGCGCTCTCCATCCCACCGAAGATCAGCGCGGAGATGGTGACCGGTTTCGCGCTCTCCGCCAGCAAGATCGTGCTGGACGGTGGAGTCGGCCGGATGGTCCAGATGGCCCGCTCCAACCTGCGGAACGTGCCCCGCCCCTGAACGAACCCGAGCAGCGGGCGGGACGGGCCGGGACTTCACGCCGTGGCCGGCCGGGACCTCATGCAGGGGTCAGGCGAACCGTCAGGATCTGGAACGGCCGCAGCGACAGTACGAGACCGTGCTCATCGGTGTCCGCCTCGTGCAGCGACCGTTCCAGCAGGTCGGTGATCCGGGCCTGTACGACGGGGAATCCCACCCGCAGTGTCGTGTCGGCGCGCCCGCCCGCCGACTCGTACAGCCGCACGATCACATCGCCGCCGCGGTCCTCGGCGAGCTTGACCGACTCCACGGTGACCGCCGGATGCCCGGTACTGATCAGCGACGGCAGGACCGGCGCAACGGCCGCCCGCAACGGCAGATTGAGCGCCAGCCCCTCCCGTACCGCATCCGTGACCTCACCGCCCGGTGCCAGCGCGTACGTGAACCGATGCCTGCCGAGGTCGGTCTCCGGGTCCGGGCTGTGCGGGGCGCGCAGCAGCGTCAGTCGTACGGTCGTCCCGAGGCCTGTACCGTGCGGGGTCCGGGTCACCTCGTGCCCGTACGCCGAGTCATTGAGCAATGTGACGCCGTACCCCGGCTCGGCGACCCGCAGCCAGCGATGGGCGCAGATCTCGAAACGGGCCGCGTCCCAACTGGTGTTGTCGTGTGTCGGGCGGTGAATGTGCCCGAACTGGATCTCGGCCGTGGACCGTTCGGCGTGCACATCGAGCGGGAACGACACCTTGAGGACCTTCTCCGACTCCCGCCAGTCCACCTCTGTGTCGATGTCGATCCGCCGACTGCCCGCGGTCAGCCGGATCTCCTGCACGATGCGCGACGCCCCGAACGACCGCATGACCCGGACGGCGGCCCGCAACGGCCCCTCCTCGACCGGTTCGACGGAGTCGGCGTCGGTGAGATCGGTGCCGGTGCGGCGGTAATGGCGGTCGATGTCCCAGGCGTCCCAGTGATTGGGGTGATCCGGATGCAACTGGAGGAGGTTGGCCCGGTGACCGGGGGCGAGTACGTCCCGCCCCGCCTCGAGATCGCGGACGGCGGCGATCAACCCGTCGCCGTCGACCACGATCCGCAGCAGCCCGTTGTCGCATGCGAAACCCTCGTCCGCCGAGCCGGTCACCGTGACGGCGTGCTCCGGAACCGCCGAACCGTCCAGCAGACCCGCGCCCAGCCCGGGTGTCTCGGCCAGCACCGCGGTACGCCCCTCGCCCAGCGGTTGCACATGCGCGCCCGAGGGCAGCACCGCGCTCGCCTCGGCATCCAGCTCGACCACCTGACTTCGCCGGTAGGGCGACGAGTTGAGCGCCACGAGACCCTCGGCCCCGCCCAGTGCCGCCACCGCGTCCGCCACCAGTTCGGCCAGTTCCTCCCGCACCCGTGCGTATGTCTCCTGGGCCTCCCGGTGCACCCAGGCGATCGACGAGCCCGGCAGGATGTCATGGAACTGATGCAACAGCACCGTCTTCCACAGCCGGTCCAGTGCCTCGTACGGATAGCGGTGGCCGGGAGTCCGCAGCGCCGCCGTGGTGGCCCACAACTCGGCCTCACGGAGCAGGTGTTCGCTCCGTCGGTTGCCCTGCTTGGTCTTGGCCTGGGTGGTGTAGGTCGCCCGGTGCAGCTCCAGATACAGCTCACCGGACCAGACCGGTGCCTGCGGCCCGTACTCCTCCTCGGCCGCCGCGAAGAACGCCGACGGCCTCTCGATCTCGACCCTGGGCGAGCCCTCCAGATTCCTGAGCCTGCGTGCCCTCTCCAGCATCTCGCGGGTCGGACCGCCCCCGCCGTCGCCCCAGCCGAACGGGACGAGGGAGCGGGTCGCCAGTCCCTTCTCCGCGAAGTTCCGTTCCGCATGGGCCAGTTCGCGGCCATGAAGCTGTGCGTTGTAGGTGTCCACAGGAGGGAAGTGAGTGAACACCCTGGTCCCGTCGATGCCCTCCCACCAGAAGGTGTGATGTGGCATTTTGTTGCTCTGGTTCCAGGACAGTTTCTGCGTCAGGAACCATTTCACCCCGGCCAGTCGCGCCAGCTGCGGGAAGGCGGCCGTGTAACCGAAGGAGTCCGGCAGCCAGATCTCCTCGGTCTCCACCCCCAGCTCCTGCTCGAAGAACCGCTTGCCGTGCACGATCTGCCGGGCAAGCGCCTCACCGCCCGGCAGATTTGCATCCGACTCCACCCACATCGACCCCACGGGCGTCCACTGCCCGTCCGCCACGGCCCGCTTGATGCGCTCCCAGATGTGCGGCTGATGCTCCTTCACCCATGCGTACTGCTGGGCCTGCGACGCGGCGAAAACCAGCTCCGGATAGTCCTGGGCCAGCGCGGTGACATTGGCGAAGGTGCGAGAGGCCTTGCGTACCGTCTCGCGCAGCGGCCACAGCCACGCCGAGTCGATGTGCGCATGCCCGGCGGCCGAGATCCGGTGTGCGCTCGCCGACGCCGGCCGGGACAGCACCTCGGTGAGCCGGCTCCGGCCGGCTCGCGCCGTGCCCGCCACATCGTGCAGATCCAGGGCATCGAGCATGCGCTCCAGCGCCCGCAGGATCTCGTGTCGCCGCGACCGGTCGACGGGCAGCTCCCGCATCAGCTCGGAGAGCACCTCGATGTCAAGGACGAGATGCCAGACCTCCTCGTCCAGTACGGCGAGGTCCGCGGATGCGAACCGGTAAAGGGGCCGGTCACCCGCCGTAAGTACGTCGCCGAGCGGCGTCGGCGCGAAGCCGTGCTCCAGAACCGCCGGGTTGGCCGCCGCCTCCAGGAGCAACGAGACCGGTTCACCGCCGGTGGCCGGGGACGCCACCGTCAGATGCCGGTTCCGCGGATGGATGCCCTTGAGCGGAACGCCCGCGGTGTCGTACAGCATCCCCTCGGCCTGGAATCCGGGCCCCTGGCCGGAGAAGCCGGGGTCGACGACCACCTCGACGCGCCGCCCCGCCCAGTCCTCGGGCACCGTTCCCTCCAGCCGGAACCAGCTGGTGGACCACGGCTTCCCCCACTCCGTACCTGCACTGAACGGCTCGTAGGTTTTCTCCAGTACCTCGGCCACCGGTACGGGTTCGCCGGGAATGTGCCGGACGGAGAGGGCGAGCGGGGTCCGGGCCGGGTACCGGGCCGGGCGGATGAACTGGTGCAGGGCCCTTTCGAGGCGGTCCTCCACCAATGTGCGGTCGTCGTGCATCACGGCTCCTCGGGTCGGCGCCTGGGGGGTTCATGGCTCCACTTCCCCGGCGGCGGAACCGGCACCCCTGCGGGCGGAGCGACGGGGTGATGGTTGATCAACTGGCCCTGCACTTACCCTTGGCGGCTCCAAAACAATGTGACATATTACTGTCGTGCTCATGAGACAGCCCCTGGATGTCGTCATCGTCGGGGCCGGAGTGGTCGGTGCTGCCTGCGCCTACTACACCTCCCGGTCCGGACTGTCCGTAGCCGTCGTCGACCGGGGGCCGGTCGCCGGAGGCACCACCGGAGCCGGGGAGGGCAACCTCCTGGTCTCCGACAAAATGCCAGGCCCCGAACTGGAACTGGCCTTGCTCTCCGCCTCCTTGTGGCGCCAACTTTCGGAAGAACTTTCTTCGGACATCGAGTACGAGATCAAGGGCGGCCTGGTCGTGGCGGCGTCCGAGGAATCCCTGACCACCCTGTCCATGACGGCCGCCGCGCAGCGAGGAGCCGGAGTCGAGGCGTACCACGTCACATCCGACCGGCTCCGCGATGCCGAGCCCCACCTCGCTCCGCACCTCGCCGGAGGCTGCCACTACCCGCAGGACGCTCAGGTCCAACCAGCCTTGGCCGCCGCCGAGTTGTTGCGGGAAGCCGGCCGCGCGGGGGCGCGCCTCCACCCGGGGGAGGAAGTCCTCGGGATACTCCGGGACCGGGACGGCGCGGTATGCGGGGTGAGCACCGCACGGAGCGAACTGCGCGCCCCGGTGGTCATCAACGCGGCGGGCACCTGGAGCGGTGACCTGGCCGCAATGGCCGGGGTGGATCTGCCGGTCCGGCCGCGCAGGGGGTTCGTGCTCGTCACCGAGCCGTTGCCGCGGCTGATCCGGCACAAGGTATACGCGGCGGAGTACGTGTCCGATGTGTCGAGCGGGTCCGCGGCGCTGCAGACCTCGCCCGTGGTGGAGGGAACCCCGTCGGGGCCGGTGCTGATCGGGGCCAGCCGTGAACGGGTCGGCTTCGACCGGACGTTGTCGGTTCCGGCGATCGCCCGACTGGCCGCCCAGGCCACCGCTCTCTTCCCCGTATTGGCGGATGTGCGGGTGATGCGCGCCTACCACGGGTTCCGCCCCTACCTGCCCGATCACCTGCCGGCGATCGGCCCGGACCCCCGGGTGCCAGGCCTCTTCCACGCCTGCGGCCATGAAGGAGCCGGGATCGGACTGGCCCCCGCGACCGGACTGCTGATCGCCGACGTGATCGCCGGGCGGCAGCCGGTACTCGATCTCGGGCCGTTCGCCCCGGACCGGTTCGACACCACGTGCCATGTCACATGACTGCGAAGGGGGCTCGTGTGCCCCAGGAGAGGACCCTGTGAGACGTACCCGTGCACGTACCCCGGTCGAGCTCGTCGCGGCGGAGCCCGAACCGGAATTCCAGCTGACCTTCGACGGGCGCCCGATTCATGGACTGCCGGGGCAGAGCATCGCCGCCGCCCTCTGGTCGGCGGGCATCCTGACCTGGCGCACCACTCGGGTCCACGGCCGGCCGCGGGGAGCCTTCTGCGGCATCGGTGCCTGCTACGACTGCCTGGCCACGGTCAACGGCCGGCCGAACCAGCGCGCATGCCTGCTTCCCGCCCGCCCCGGCGACGTCATCACCACACAGGAGGGCGACGGGCATGCCGCGCTCGACAGATGAACGCCGCCCACGGGACGCGGACTGTGCCGGACTCGCCGTGGTGGGCGCGGGACCGGCCGGCCTGGCTGCCGCCGTCACCGCGGCCGATCACGGGCTCGACGTGGTTCTGCTGGACTCGGCCGTCACGCCCGGTGGACAGTACTACCGAAGTCCGCCCGGCGGGCTCGGCGCGACCCGGCCCGGCGCCCTCCACCACGGTTGGCCCGTCTTCGTCGAGCTCTCCGCACGACTTGCCGCGCACCGCGACTCCGGGGCGATCCGCCATCTCCACAACCATCAGGTGTGGACGGTCGAACGAGCCGGTGAGGGCGACTGGATCCTGCACGCCGTCACCGGAACCGAAGGGGGTCGACGTTCCGCGGTCCGGGCCCGCCGACTGCTGCTGGCGACGGGTGCCCATGAACGTCAACTTCCCTTCCCCGGCTGGACGCTTCCGGGCGTGGTGAGCGCGGCCGGTGCCCAGGCCATGCTCAAGTCCGGCCTGGTGCTTCCCGGCCGCCGGATCGTGGTCGCGGGGAGCGGCCCGCTTCTGCAGGCCGTCGCCCTCTCGCTGACGCGTGCCGGTGCGCGCGTTCCCGCAGTCGTCGAAGCGTCCGGTTACGGGACGTACGCGCGTGCTCCCCGGGTGCTGGCCGGCAACCCCGGCAAGATGGCGGAAGGGGTCCGGTACGGGGCGGCGCTGACCGGTGCCGGAGTTCGCATGCTGACTCACCGGGCGGTGACCGACGTGCACGGCGAGGACCGGGTGGAGGCGGTGACCGTCAGCCGGGTGGACCGCCGGTGGCGCCCCGTGCCGGGGACCGGCCGCGAGATCGCCTGCGATGCGCTCGCCGTCGGACACGGGCTCGTTCCTCAGCTGGAACTCGCCGTGGCGGCGGGCTGTGGTACGCGCATGTGTGCGGACGGCACACATGCGGTCACCCTCGACGAGCAGCTCAGGACCACCGTGCCGGGGGTCTGGGCGGCGGGAGAGACCGGCGGCATCGGTGGCGTCGAACTCGCTCTGTGCGAGGGAGAGCTGGCAGCGCTGTCGGTCATTCGCGCGATGCGGGGTGGGGTGCCGCGGACAGCGGCGCGCAGAGCAGTCGCTCTGCGTCGATCCCGGCGCCGTCTGCGGGCCTTTTCCGCCTTGATGGGTGCCGTGCACCGGCCGGGGGCGGGGTGGAGCGAATGGCTGACCGACGACACGGAGGTCTGCCGTTGCGAAGAAGTCACCGCGGGCCGGATACGTACCGCGTGCCAGGAGCTCGGAGCCGGTGACGCCAGGACCGTCAAACTGCTCACCCGGGCCGGAATGGGGTGGTGCCAGGGCCGGACCTGCGGATTCGCCGTCCGCGAACTGTCCGACGCGCACGGCGCCGGACGCAGCACCGGCAAAGAGCCGGACGGCCCCGACCGGCGCCCGCTGGCCTGCCCGGTAGGGCTGTCCACGCTCGCCGACCTGGCAGACCCCGGATAGACCCGCAGCCGCTCCCCGACACACCTCGGCACCGCGCGCCGTCAGATGCTGCCCACGCTTCCGTCGAACCATGACCTGTCACACCTCTCAAGGAGCCACGATGCAGACGAACACCCACCCGCGTACCCGCCCCTGGCACGGAGTCATGGTCGCCACCCCGCTCACATTGCGCGACGACTGCACGATCGACTACGACGCCTACGCCACGCACGTCCGACAGCTCATCGCGGCGGGTTGCGACGGTGTGGTGCCCAACGGGTCACTGGGGGAGTACCAGACCCTGACCGACAGCGAACGCGAGCAGGTGGTCCGGGTCGCCGTCGAGGCGGCAGGCGACGGCAGCCGCGTCATGCCGGGCGTCTCCGCCTACGGCAGCGCGGAGTCGCGGCGCTGGGCGGAACAGGCCGCAGAGGCGGGCGCCGGTTCCGTGCTGCTCCTGCCGCCCAACGGATACCGCTGCGAGGACGCGGCGGTGCGGGCCCACTACGCCGCTGTGGCCGAAGTCGGGATTCCGGTCGTCGCGTACAACAACCCGTACGACACCAAGGTGGATCTCACACCGAGCCTGCTCGCCGCTCTCCACCAGGACGGCAGCATCGTGGCGGTCAAGGAGTTCAGCGGCGATGTCCGAAGGGCCTACGAGATCGCCGAACAGGCGCCCGGCCTCGACCTGCTCGTGGGTGCCGACGACGTACTGCTGGAACTGGCACTCGCCGGGGCCGTCGGCTGGATCGCCGGCTGTCCGAACATGCTGCCGTCCTGCTGCGTCGAGCTGTACCGGGCCGCTGTGACAGGCGACATGGCAACTGCCGTGCCGCTGTACCGCGAGCTGCATCCCCTGCTGCGGTGGGACTCGAAGCCGGAGTTCGTCCAGGCCATCAAGGCATCCATGGACGTTGTCGGACGCCACGGCGGCCGTACCCGTCCGCCACGGCTTCCCCTGCCCGCAGACGACGAGGCCGCTGTACGTGCCGCGACGGAGAAGGCACTGGCCGGGGGCCTCGGCTGAGCGCGGTCCGGCCGTTGTACGTCCGGACCGCGCCCGACCCGGCCCGTTCTTCGTGTTGTTCATGACGAACTGACGAACCAGGGGAAGCCTTGCAGACACGTCACATCTTCCATGCGGTCGACTCACACACCGAGGGCATGCCCACCCGCGTCATCACCGGAGGCATCGGCACCATTCCCGGCGCCACGATGGCCGAACGGCGCAGGTACTTCCAGGAGCACCGGGACGCCGTGCGCACGCTGCTCATGTACGAACCGCGCGGCCACGCCGCCATGAGCGGCGCGATCCTCCAGCCGCCCACCCGGCCCGACGCGGACTTCGGCGTCCTCTATATAGAGGTCTCCGGGTTTCTGCCGATGTGCGGGCACGGCACCATCGGAGTCGCGACCGTTCTGGTGGAGACCGGCATGGTCGAGGTCACCGAACCCGTCACCACCGTACGGCTGGACACCCCGGCCGGACTCGTCAGCGTCGACGTCCAGGTGAAGGACGGAGCGGCCACCGCCGTCACCCTGACCAACGTTCCCGCATTCAGCGTCGCACTCGACCGGACGGTGGACGTACCCGGCTACGGACCGGTGCGCCACGACCTCGCCTACGGCGGCAACTTCTATGCGATGGTCCATCTGGCCGACCTCGGGCTGCCCTTCGACCGGGCGCACAAGGACGACATCCTGGCGGCCGGACTCGCCGTGATGGACGCGGTCAACGCCGCCGACCGGCCCGTCCACCCGGAGGACCCGGACATTCACGGCCTCAAGCACGTGCAGTTCATCGCACCCGGTTCCGATGCTCGCCACTCCCGGCATGCGATGGCGATCCACCCGGGCTGGTTCGACCGGTCGCCCTGCGGAACCGGCACATCGGCGCGCATGGCCCAGCTGCACGCCCGTGGTGAACTGGCCCTGGACACCGACTTCGTGAACGAGTCGTTCATCGGAACCTCGTTCACCGGGCGTCTCGTCGGGAAGACCACCGTGGGCGGGCTTCCCGCCGTCGTCCCCACTGTCACCGGACGTGCCTGGATCACCGGTACCGCACAATTCTTCCTGAACCCGTCCGACCCCTTTCCCGAAGGATTCCTGCTGTGAATCTGCCCCTGCTCGGCGCCGACGACATCGAGGCCCTGGGACCGACCGGAGCCGTGGACGCCCTGGAGGCGGCGCTGAGCGGGGGACTCGATCCGGAAACCTCCCCGGCCCGGCACCATGTCACAGTGCCAGGCGGGGAACTTCTGATCATGCCGGCCACCACCCAGCGGGTGACCGGAGTGAAGATCGCCGGAGTCGCCCCCGGCAACCCGGCACGCGACCTGCCCCGGATCACCGGAAGCTATCTGCTGCTCGACGGCCCCACCCTGCTGCCGCTCGCCCTGCTCGACGGGGCCGCGCTCACCACGTTGCGCACACCGGCGGTGTCCGCACTCGCGATCCGCCACCTCACCGGGCCCGTCCTGCGTCATCTGGTGCTCTTCGGAACCGGCCCCCAGGCGTACGGACACCTTGCCGCAGTGCTCGCGGAACGGCACGTCGAACGCGTCACCGTGATCGGCCGTACCCCGCTCCGGGTCGCCGCTCTGGTCGAGCATGCCCGTGAACTCGGCGTGGACGCCCGTGCGGGCACGGCACACGGGGCCGCGGAGGTGGCCACGGCCGATCTGGTGCTCTGCTGCACCACGTCCGCAACTCCGCTGTTCGACGGCGCCCTGGTACCGGACGGGGCGACGGTCGTCGCGGTCGGTTCACACACCCCGGATGCCCGGGAGGTGGACACCACGCTGGTGTCACGCTCCTCCGTGATCGTCGAATCGAGGGCGGCAGCGCTGTCGGAGGCGGGCGATCTGCTGATCCCGATGGCGGAAGGAGCCTTCAGCGCCGAGGACATCGCCGGTAACCTCGCCGACCTGGTGTCCGGCCTACGCCTCGGTGAGCAGCCGGCTGCCTTCGAGCGCCCCCGGTTCTTCAAAAGCGTAGGAATGGGCTGGGAAGACCTCGCGGTCGCCGCGGCGGTGCACCGGAAGGCTGCGCCCTGACCGAGTGGTCCACAGGTGAGCAGCGACGGGCCCGAGCGGAAACGTGACATTGTATTCTGAGGGCCCGTACGGCGTTGGAGGAACAAACATGGCCCGCCTGTCGACGCTCAATGTCATCTCGGCGCAACAGCACTTGCGCGACCAGGTGGCGAACGCACTCAGGGCGGCCCTGATCGCCGGGGACCTCCGTCCGGGCCTGATCTACTCAGCTCCCGCGCTCGCTGCCGAATTCGGGGTGTCCGCCACGCCGGTCCGCGAGGCGATGCTCGATCTGGCGCGTGAAGGCCTGGTCGAAGCAGTACGCAACAAGGGTTTCCGGATCACCGAGTTGACCGACCAGGACCTCGACGACTTCACCGAACTCCGCGCCATGATCGAGGTACCCACCGTCGGCCGCATTGCCCGGATGGGCAAGGTCAGGGAGCTGAAGGCGCTGCGGCCGCTCGCCCTGGCGATCGTCGCTGCTGCCGCCGAGCACGACATCATCGGCTATCTGGAGGCCGACCGCCGCTTCCATCTCGAACTGCTCGGTCTGGCGGGCAACCGCAGGCTGGTGGAGGAAGTCAGCAACCTGCGCAAGCGATCGCGCCTCTTCGGGCTGAACCGGCTTGACGCAACGGGGCAGCTGACCGTATCGGCCGAGGAGCATGTCCAACTGCTCGACCTCGTGATCGCCGGTGACGCCGAGCGCGCGGAGGCCTGCATGCTGGCCCACATGTCACATGTCAGGTCGATATGGGCCGAGGAGGACGGCGACGACGTCGGTGCCGGAGGCACCCGTGGCAGAAGGGCGTCGCTGCCGGTCGCAGAGGCCTGAGCCACCGGTTTCGTTCTGGAGCCCCAAGCGGCACTCCGTCCTCCCCGGCCGCCCCGCCCTCCGCGCACGGGGGCGGCCGGGGGAACGGGCCGCCCGGTTCAACCGTCCAGCAGGGCGGCCATCCACTCCTCGATTCCGTCGGCGGTGCGCGGCAGTGCGGACGACATGAGACGAGCGCCGTCGGCCGTGATCACGAGGTCGTCCTCTATCCGCACCCCGATCCCGCGCAGCGACCGGGGCAGCGTCTCGTCGTCGGGCTGGAGATAGAGCCCCGGTTCCACGGTCAGTACCTGGCCGACTTCCAGGCGTCCGTCCAGATAGCGGTCGGCGCGCGCCTGAGCGCAGTCGTGAAGGTCCATGCCGAGCATGTGACCGCTGCTGCAGAGCGTGTACCGGCGGTAGAAGCCGTTGTCGGCGTCGAGCGCCTCATCGGCGGACATCTGCAACACCCCCCATCCGTACAGCCCTTCGGCGATGACCCGCATGGCCGCCAGGTGGAAGTCACGGAATCGTGCCCCGGGGCGCAGGGCCGCGATGCCCGCTTCCTGCGCGGCGAGCACCAGCTCGTAGACGCCGCGTTGTGCGGGGGAGAAACGGCCGGACAGCGGCAGGGTGCGGGTGATGTCGGCGGTGTAGAGCGAATCGGTCTCCACCCCGGCGTCCAGTAGCAGCAACTGGTCGCGTTCCAGGGGGCCGTCATTGCGGATCCAGTGCAGGACACAGGCGTGCGCCCCGGCTGCGGCTATCGTGGAGTATCCAGGACCGTTCCCCTCCAGCCGGGCCCGCAGATCGAAGACGCCCTCGATCCAACGCTCACCGCGCGGGTGCCGCAGCGCCTGCGGAAGGCTCCGCACCACATCCTCGAATCCTGTCACCGTCGCATCGACGGCTTGCTGCAACTGGCCGGTCTCCCAAGGGTCCTTGACCAGTCGGAGCTCACTGAGCACTGCTTCCAGCCCTGCCGGCGCCGACCGTCGGCGCAACGAGCGGCAGGAACGCAGTAGTTCGTCGACGGCAGGGTCCACTCCTCCCAGCGCCCGCACCGGCGGCTGCGACCCGGTCAGCAGCTTCTCCCAGGCGTCCAGGTGTGCACAGCGGATGCCGGTCATCCGGGCGGCTTCCTCCAGGTCGGGTCTGCGCCCGACCCAGAACTCCCCGTATCTGCGGTCGCTGTAGAACTCGCGGCCGGTACGAGGTGACCGAGGCCGCAGATACAGCACTGCCTCGTGCCGCTCGTCGCCGTCGGGTTCCAGGACGAGGACGTGTCCGGCCTGGTCCTCGCCGGTGAGGCCGGTGAGCCAGGCGTAGCCGGTGTGCGGACGGAAGCGATGGTCGGTGTCGTTGGAGCGGACCGCGAGCGTGCCCGCCGGGATGACCAGGCGCTCGCCCGGGAAGCGGGCGGCGAGCCGGGCCCGGCGGGCCGGGGTGACGTCGTAAGAGGGGACCCGGATGTCCGCAGGCAGCGGGGTATCCGCCCACGCCGTGCTCATGAAGGCGTCCAGTGCGGGCGACACGGGAAGGTCATGGCTGCCGGTTCCGGGTGCGGGGAGGGAACGGGACACGGGCGATTTCTCCTCAAGGCTCTGTCGGGGCTCGGGGCTGCCCGGACAGCGGCTCGGTGGTCAGGGAACCGATGGCGGAGGCCGTCAGCGTGCGGGACGCCACTGAACTTCCGTACTGCGTCGGTGAGTTGTCGCGGAGATGAATGTGCGCGAGAGGGCTTCCAAAGAACATGTGACATGTGCCATTGTACAGCGCGCAGAGGGGATGAGGTCGTGTCCATGCCATAGCGCTCACCAGGACCCGACCCGAACCCACCCCCGCGCATTCCCCCACAGCCGCGCGAAGTTGCGCGGTCACCACTCCGCTGGGAGGCGGCAAGTGAAGAACCTGAGGGTTCGACAGAAGATAACCGGATTGTCCACTGCGGTTCTGGCGGCATGCCTGGGCGTAGGCCTGTTCACGGCACCGAGCCAGGCCGTCGAGCAACGCCCCGTCGCATCGGCCGCGACCCCCCACTCCCCGGACGCCGCTCAGAAACGGGCGGAGCCCCGGACCGAGGACCCCGGCGGCCCCACCGCCGAGGCGCTGACGGCACCCGCCGACGATGCCGCTCACGCCGAACGCAAGTCGCTCAAGGCCGCCGACCGGCCGCCGCTGTCCGCGTCCAAGGACGCGCTCAAGCGGGACTACGACGACCCGGCCACCGCGCTTCCGAGCCACCTGGCACCTTCGATGAAGGCCGAGAAGCAGGCCCGCGCCAAGAAGTCCGGCAAGGCCGCGGCCGAGTGCAACGTCACCGACTTCACCAACAACACCGGCGGCGCGCTGGTCGAGAAGGTCAAGGCGGCGACCACCGACTGCGTCAACACGCTGTTCCGTCTCCAGGGCCAGGACGGCTACCACGCCTTCCGCGAGGACCAGATGGTCACCATCGCCGATGCCATGCGCGACGCGTCGGCCTCCTACCCCGGTGACGCCACCACCGGCATGCCTCAGCTGATCCTCTTCCTCCGGGCCGGCTACTACGTGCAGTACTACGACCCCGACACCGTCGGAGAGTACGGGCCGCGCCTGCGCACGGCCATCCAGGGTGCGCTCGACGGCTTCTTCGGTTCCTCGCACGCCTTCGACGTCACCGACGCCAACGGCGAGAGCCTGTCCGAGGCGATCATCCTGGTCGACAGCGCCGAGGAGAACGCCCGCTACCTGAACATCGTCAAGCGGATGCTGGCCGACTACGACGAGTCGTACAACAGCTCCTGGTACATGCTCAACGCCGTGAACAGCGTGTACACGATCATGTTCCGCGGTCACCAGGTGCCCGAGTTCATCAGCGCCATCCAGGCCGATTCCAGCGTGCTGAACTCCCTGCACGACTTCGCCGCGAACCACGTCGACCTGCTGGGCACCAAGCAGTCGTTCCTGGCCTCCAACGCGGGACTCGAGCTCGGCCGCTTCCTCAAGGAGGACCCGCTGCGCGCCGAGGCGAGCCCGCTCGCGGTCGACCTGATGAGCAAGAGCTCCATCGACGGCCCCACCGCTCCGCTCTGGGTCAACCTGGCCAAGATGGTCGACGCCTACGACAAGGGCAACTGCGCCAAATACGACGCCTGTAACCTCGCGGAGCGTCTGGAGAAGGTCGTCCTGCCGGTGAAGCACACCTGTAGCGACAGCATCACCATCCGGGCGCAGGACATGGCCGCGGAGGAGCTCGAAGCCAGCTGCACCAGCCTGCGCAACCAGGACGCCTACTTCCACGGGGTGGCCCGGGACAACGGTGCGGTCGCCGACGACAACAACAAGACCATCGAGGTCGTGGCCTTCGACTCCAGCGCCGACTACCAGACCTACGCCGGAGTGATCTTCGGCATCGACACCAACAACGGCGGCATGTACCTGGAGGGCGACCCCAAGGTCGCGGGCAACCAGCCGCGGTTCATCGCCTACGAGGCCGAGTGGGCCCGTCCCGACTTCCAGATCTGGAACCTCAACCACGAGTACACGCACTACCTCGACGGCCGCTACAACATGTATGGCGACTTCGAGGCCGGAATGACCACGCCGACCGTCTGGTGGGTCGAGGGCTTCGCGGAGTTCGTCTCCTACTCGTACCGCAAGCTCGACTACAAGGCCGCCATCGCCCAGGCCGCGAACCGCACCTACCGCCTGAGCACCCTGTTCGACACCACCTACGAGAACGCCGACCAGACCCGCGTGTACAACTGGGGCTACCTGGCGGTCCGTTACATGCTCGAATCCCACCGCTCGGACATCGACACCCTGCTCGGCCTCTACCGCAAGGGTGACTGGGACGGCGCCCGCACCCTGCTCACGTCGACCATCGGCAGCCGTTACGACGCCGACTGGGACACCTGGCTGACCGCCTGCGCGGCCGGCGCCTGCGGCAGCGGGTCCACCAACCCGCCCGAGATCACTGAGTGCAAGGACGCCGACACCAGGCTGCTGGGCCGAAACTGCATGCGCAGCGAGCTGAAGGCCGTCAAGGGCGACTACGCCTACCTGGCCGTCCTCATCCCGGCCGGCATCACCCAGCTGAAGATCACCGCGTCCGGCGGCACGGGTGACGCCGACCTCTACTACAGCTCGGAGGAATGGGCGACCACCCGGGTCAACACCGACAAGTCCGTCGGGGCTGGTAACGAGCACACCCTGACCGTCAACAACCCGGCGCCGGGCTACCACTTCATCAGCCTCTACGGCAACGAGAAGTTCGACGGCGCCAAGGTCACCACCGAGTTCTGATCCCCACGACCCCCACGGTGTCGGCCGGCCGAGTGATGTTCCCGCTCGGCCGGCCGATACCGTCCCGGGGCGCGTCCGCCGGACCCGGCCCGGGGCTCACGACAGCCGCAGCGTGCCGGGCGTCGCGCCGTCCGCCAGGATCTCCACGATCAGGTCGAAGAGCGTCGGCCCCCGTCCGGCCAGGGCCTCGTCGAGCCGCTCCTGCATCGAGGGCCGGTTGGTGGGATGTGCCCGCTCCAGGCTCCGCCGCAGCTGACGGGCCGTCTCTTCGTGGCCCAGGGCCCGTGCGGAGAGAGCGTGGTCCCGCCACTCGAAGACGAAGTCACCGTCGTCCGGAGTGCCCATACCACCGCTGAGACAGTCCACGAGGGCGTCGAAATTGCGGCCGAAGTATCCGCCCGGGCCGTTCACGGCCTCGCCGATCACTTTCCAGAACTGCTCCAGGCCGGTGACCCGGGAGCCGTCGATCACATAGGTCACGGTCATGGGGGGAGGGTACAAGTCCGGCCGCTTCCGGCGGTCCGTGATCCGCGCCGCAGGTGGGGGGCTACGGCGCGGATCGGCTTGGAGGGCAGGGCTTCAGCAGCCCTGGTCGATCAGATCGAACGTGGCGTAGTGGTCGCTGGTGTAGTAGTCCTCCCGCACCTCTTCACCCGTGACGATCCGTCGCGCACCCCGGGTGGGGGAGCCGGGGGTGACGACCGTGTACTCGTGGTAGTAGCCGGTGCTCCGGCCGGGCAGGACTCCTTCACGGTTCTGGAAGACGGCGCCGTCCTGCGAGTAGGGGAACGGGCCGCCCGCGTCGATCAGTTCGAGGGTGTCGTGCGCCTGGGCAGGCAGCGCCGAGTAACAGATGCTGCCGACCGAGGTGGTGGCGGCCGTTGCGGTCGTGGGGACCGGGCCGCCGATGAAGAGGACGGACAGGAGGGCGGCAGCGCCGCCGAGCGTGGTGATCCGTGGGGGGATTCGCATAGCCACCATGATGACGCGCGTAGACATGTTCCCGTCAACGTCAACCGGTGTGAATTTTTTGGAAGTTAACCGGAGAGGAAGAAAGGTGACATCCATGTGTCCGCCGCTCCGGGCCGTGCCGTCCGTTCTCTGTTCACTTATTGATGAGTCGACAAGCGTGGCGGCCCGCCTCTGGGGCATGCATCCCCAGACGACGAGAAATCGAGAAGTCGAGAAGGGGGCGGTTCACTGTGCGGGCGGGGGAAACGATGGAGCGTCAGGGAGATGCCGATTCCATGGCGGACGGGGAGGCGCACGAGCCAGGGGCGCAGGGGCGGCAGCCGGTCCGGCTGCGTCGCAGACTGGCCCACACGGATCTGGCGGCCGTGAGCGAAGTGCGTGGTGCGTTACGGGAGTTCCTGCGATACCGGTGGCGGGCCGAGTCGGCCGAGGTGGCGGAGCTCCTGCTCAGCGAGCTGGTGACCAATGCGCTGATCCATACGAGGCACGGCGCGGTCGTCACGGTGAGTGCGGCACCGGCGAAACTACGGGTGGAGGTGCGGGACTTCGTATCCGGAATGCCCCTGTCGTACGTACCGAACGCCGACGACGGTACGCATGGCCGAGGGCTGATCCTGGTGCAGAGCCTCGCGGACGCCTGGGGGGTCAGCGCACACGCGCTGGGCAAGGTCGTCTGGTTCGAGCTGGACGGCGAAAAGCCCTGAGAGCCCGGAAGGGACCGGGCCATCAGGGCTTTTACTGACGGGATCAGCCGAACTGCTGCTCCAGGTCCTTCAGTTTCCGCTCCAGCGAATCGAGCCGGGGCAGTGCCTGCGTGTCGTCCTCGGCGGTGAGGTCGACCGTGACCGGATCATGGGAGTTCCGGTCCGAGGCGCTGGAACTCGGACCCGTCACGGCCTGCAGGGACGGCCGGGAGCGCAAGGGCAGTTGTCCGGGCTCGGCCGGCAGGGCGGGCTCCACGACGGACTGCGTGGAGCCCGTCGCGGGGGCGATGGCCTGAATGTCCACCTGGGTGCCGCCCCGGCCGACCCTGCGCCAGGCCCGGTTCTGCCGGTTCAGCGCCTTGATGCGGGCCCGGTCCAGCTTCTCCTGGTCCTTCCTGCGGAGACGGTTCTGCTCCTTCTCCCGCCGGTCCTCGCGTACCTCGTCGACCGCTTCGTCCAGAGTGCGTACGCCCTCCAGCAGCATCAGCGACCAGGCGCCGAAGGTCTCGCGGGGGGCGCGCAGCCACCGTACGATCCGGATCTGCGGCAGCGGACGGGGTACCAGGCCCTGTTCGCGCAGTGCGGCCCGGCGGGTCTGCTTCAGTGCCCGGTCGAAGAGCACGGCTGCCGAGAGCGACATCCCGGCGAAGAAGTGCGGGGCGCCCGCGTGGTCGATACCGCGCGGCGCGTGTACCCAGTTGAACCAGGCGGCCGCGCCGGCGAACGTCCATACGAGCAGCCGGGATCCGAGCGCCGCGTCACCGTGGCTGGCCTCGCGCACCGCGAGTACGGAACAGAACATCGCGGCCCCGTCGAGGCCGAACGGAACGAGATACTCCCAGCCCCCGGAGAGGCCGAGGTTCTGCTCGCCGAAGCCGACGAGCCCGTGGAAGGAGAGGGCGGCAGCGACGGCCGCGCAGCAGAACAGCAGGACGTACGAGGCGGTGGCATACAGCGCCTCCTTGCGTCTGCGACGCTCCTCGCTGCGCTCCCAGCTGTCGTCGGCCGCGGGATTGTCAGCGGCGCGCTTGCCGCGTGCGACCACCGCCACCGCCGCCAGGACTCCCACGAGCAGCACGGCGCCCGGAAGCAGCCAATTCAGCGATATGTCGGTCAGTCTCATGCGCGGTCCCTTGCGTCGCGTAGGGCATTTCGGGCGCCATGATTGCCGAAACCCCGTCACACTCAGGGGGTTTCGGGGCAAGAGAACGCCATTGGGTTGGCAGGGCATACGGATAGCCGGAATCTGATCGAATGTCCGTACACGGCCAGTGATCTGCGTTCGAATAGTACTACTCGTACGAGCGGTGTCGATCAATGAGTGGGCGTCAGTTTCCGTACACGCTCGGCGTCACAGGTGCGCGGGCAGGTGACACAGGTGTCCTCGGGGCGCAGCGTGTAGAAGAGACAGCAGCTCGCCCGGTCGCGGGTGGGCAGCGACTCGCCGTTCGGCCCGGTCAGTTCACGGAAGCCCGCCGAGCCCACGTACGGCTTCGTGGTGCCCGGCAGGAGCGCCTCCAGCTCGGTCATCGCGCGCCGCTCCTCGCCGAGCAGGTGGGCGATGTACCAGAGGCCCTCGACGACCTCGTCCGTCGCCATGCCCCACAACGCCCGCCTGCCGCGCCGCATCCGCGGCCCGAAGCCCTCCAGCACCGGACCGATGTGGTCGGCGACAGCGGCGAGCACTTCGGCCCGCAGCGCCACCTCGTCCGGGACCACCCGGGCGCCCGGCAGTCCGGCCGCCGGATCCTCCGGAAGGCAGGCGAATTCCCGTACACGGACGGTCAGATGGCCCAGAGCCCGCTGGAACGCCACATCCTTGACGGGGATCCGGGGCACCCGTCGGTGCAGGAACCACGGCACCGTCACCAGCAGGCAGGCGGGCCAGGCGTACCGGTGCAGCCCGAAGCTGGCGACCACATCGGGCCGGGGCTGCTGGCCGTAGTCCCGCAGCACCTGCGCGTGGTCCCAGGCGAGGAAGGCGTCGAGCGAGGCACCCCCCGCCGCCAACTCGTCCGCGCCCACCCAGCCGGCACCTCGAGGGGCGGCCTTGCCGTCCTCCAGCACCTCTGCACGGAGCCCGGGGAAGACCTCGGCCAGACGTGCGTACGCGCCCGTCACGGCGGACGCGGTGGTGCCGGGAAGCGGAGTGGCGAGTGTCATGCAGGGCCCACCGAATCGCGATCGTTTGCAGGTAAGCCTTACCTTACCCGAATGGATCGATGTTTGAACTGCGGCCTGCGCCGCCTATCGTGCACAGGGGCAAGGCGCACGCGAGCCGCGCCCACGGCAGGCCGAGGAGGTCCGAGTGGAGCAGGGCAGAGCGCGTGAGCAGGCGCGGCCGCCGTATGCGTCCGTCGCGTCCGCGACGACCCCGGCGTCCGTGCGCGTGCCCGAGCAGGCACGTGGCGAGCAGGTCCGTGGCGAGCACATCCACAGCGAGCCGCCCGTCCCGCGGCCGGCGGTGCAGCGGCACTCCGTACGCGGCCAGATCCTCGACGCCCTGCGCGCCGCGCTGGTCGACGGTCAGCTGGTTCCGGGGCAGGTCTACTCCGCTCCGGCTCTCGGCGCCCGCTTCGGGGTCTCAGCGACCCCGGTGCGCGAGGCGATGCAGCAGCTGGCCATCGAGGGCGCCGTCGAGGTCGTACCGAACCGCGGGTTCCGGGTGTCCCAGCGGGGCCCGCGCGAGCTGGCCGAGCTGGCCGAGGTGCGGGCCCTGATCGAGGTCCCCGTCATGCTGCGGCTGGCCCGCACCGTCCCGCCGGCCCGCTGGTGCGCCCTGCGCCCGCTGGCCGAAGCCACGGTTGCGGCGGCCGCCGTGGGCGACCGGGCGAGTTACGCCGAGACCGACCGGGCCTTCCACGGCGCGGTCCTCGCGCTCTGCGGCAACGAGCAGTTGGTGATGGTCGCCGACGACCTGCACCGCCGCTCCCAGTGGCCTCTGGGAAACACCCCCGCCACCCGCCGCGCCGACCTGCTCGCCGACGCCGCCGAGCACACCGCCCTGCTCGATGCGCTCATCGCCCAGGACCTGACCGTGGTGCAGTCGCTCGTACGCGAACACTTCACCGGCGCCGAGACCTGACGTCACACGGGCCCTCCGGGGCTCAGTTCGCCTCGGCCGTCTCCGGGGGCGGCGGGTCCAGGTGCGGAGCCAGCCAGGTCGGAACGCCCCCGAGCAGCCGGAAGAGCCGGCCCGCCTCGGCGCGCAGCCGGGTCGCCGCCTCCGGTTCCGGCTCGGAGTCCGCCAGCGCGATGAGGGCCGGAGCCGTACCGATCAGATAGCCCAGCTCCTCCCTTATCCGCAGGGACTCGGCGAAACCGTGCCGCGCCTCCGCCAGTTCGCCCTCGCGCAGGGCGAGCAGAGCGAGATGGCGCCAGGTCGAGGAGAGCAGCAACGCGTCGCCCTGGGCGGTGGCGCCGGCGTGGGCTCTGCGGTACGCGGCACGCGCGGCCTCCGGCGAGTCGGCGATGTTCTGCGCGATCAGGCCCCGGCGGAAGTCCAGCAGCGGACGTCCCGGAGCCGACGGGGAGAGCAGGGCGGCGGCCCGGCTCAGGGCGACGCTGGCCTCGTCGGCCCGGTCCCGTACGCCGAGAAGCGTCGACGCGTAGGCCAGATGGCCACGTTCACAGGCAGCCGCGCCGCGTTCGGCGTCGTCGTGGGCCAGCGCCTCGGCGGTGCGCAGGGCGTCCTCGGCGTCGGTCCAGCCCTGCCCGGTGTACAGGCAACGCTCGGTCAGCAGGGCGGTGCGCTGGAGTGCCGCTGCCGGATCGGTGGCGGCGTCGTGTTCCAGCAGCGCGGCGGCGTCCGTCCAGCAGGCGCGTGACCGCAGCCGCCATACCGCTGTCTGGAGCGGCGGATCGTCATCTGCTGTCGTTCCGGAACCAGACATGGCGGTATGCGCCACATTGCCCTCCCCGAGCGCGCCATCGAGCTGTTGAGTCTGGCCGCATCTCAGCACGGAATGGCACGCCGGGCCAAGGGGTCGGGTCAATGTCAGGTGAAAGATTTCACAAACGCCCGGACCCGCCGAGAGCCGCGGCGGGGCCCGGAAGTCAGCTCATACGCAGGGCGAGGAAGAAATCGAGCTTGTCCTCCAGGCGCGAAAGGTCACGCCCCGTCAACTGCTCGATTCGCCCGACCCGGTAGCGCAACGTGTTGACGTGCAGATGGAGCCGGGACGCGCAGCGCGTCCAGGAACCGTCGCAGTCCAGGAACGCCTCCAGCGTCGGGATCAGCTCCGCGCGATGGCGCCGGTCGTAGTCGCGCAGCGGGTCGAGCAGCCGTGCGGTGAACGCGCGGCGCACATCGTCGGGGACGAACGGCAGCAGCAGTACGTGCGAGGCCAGCTCGTGGTGCCCGGCCGCGCAGACCCTGCCGGGGCGGGCCGCCGCCACCCGGCGGGCGTGCCGGGCCTCCTCCAGGGCGCCGCGCAGGCCCTCGGGGGAGTGCACGGCCGCGCTGACACCCAGTGTCAGCCGGCCGTCGTCGGCGAGGCCGGCGGAGAGCGGTTCGCGGACGGCGGCGAGCAGCACATCGGCGTGCAGCGCGGAATCCTCGTCGGTGGAGGCCTCGGCGGGCGCCAGGTCCGGGCCGGAGTCGTGGGCCGGTGCGGGCGCGGTGACGGCGGGCAGGGGTACGAGGGCGACGGCCTCGTCGCCCGTGTGGGCGACCGCGATCCGGTCCGCGGAGTCGGGGCCGGTGACCGCGGGGTCGACCAGGATCTCCTCCAGCAGCGCCTGGGCGACCGGGCCGCCCGCGACGGCGGAGCCGGAGCTGCCGGCCGGGGCGCCCGTCGCGGCGGAGCCCTCTGCGACACCCCATTCGACCCGCGCCACCACGACCTGCCAGTGCGGTGCGCTCCCCAGACCCGGGAGCAGCACCGGGGCGGCGACCCGCAGCCTGGCGGCGATCTCGGCCGGCGGGGCGCCCGTCTGGACCAGTTCGAGGACTTCCTGGGCAAGCCTGCGGCGTACCGTACGGGCCGCGTCGCGCCGGTCCCGTTCGACCGCGATCAGCTGGGTGACGCCCTGGAGCAGATCCAGCCGGGCGGGCGGCCAGTCGCTCGCGTCCGCCTCGACCGCGAGCAGCCAGTCGGAGAGCACCGACTCGCGCACATCGCGGGAGGCGGGGACCGGGCCCCGCCCGGCATTCCGGATCGGGAAGAGCGAATACGTGGTGCCGCCGACCGTGGCCCGGTGCGGGGCCCGGCGGCCGGTGCGGGTGGCGGCCAGATGGTGGCCGGCGAGCGCCGCGCCGACCGGTCCGGCCAGCGGTGCGTCACCGGCGCCCGCGATCTGCCGGCCGGTGGGGGAGAGCACCCAGGCGTGCAGGTCGAGGTCGGATCCGAGCAGATCGAGGACCACCTCGGGCCCACCGCCCGCCGGGCCCGAGGTCATGAGCCTGCGGTGCCGGTCCACGACCGCGGCCAGATCGCCCGCACGCTCCCCGGAGACCTGGCGCACCACGTACTCGGTGATCGTTGCGAACGCGACGGTCTCATGGACGGCGAAGAGCGGCAGGTGATGCCGCTCGCACGCCTCGATCAGATCGCCCGGGATCTCGCCGAGCTCCGCCTCGCCCGCCGCGAGCCCGGCGACCCCGGCGCCCGCCAGGATCCGTACGAACGGTTCCGAGTCCGTCGCGTCCCGGCGCCAGGCCAGGCCCGTCAGGACCAGCTCGCCGCCCGACAGATAGCGGCTGGGATCCCGCAGGTCGGTGGTCATCACGCCGCGGACGGACCGGTCCAGCTCGTCCTCGCCGCCGAGCAGCCGCAGGCCCAGCGCGTCGGTCTCCAGCAGTGCGCGCAGCCGCATCTCGTCGCCGCCGATCTCTTTCGTTGGTGCGGGTGAAAACTGGGTATTGCGGTGAGGTTACTGACCCCCGCCATTCGTTCGAATCTACAAGACGAGGAGATCGACCAGCCAACTCCTTCATGGTTTCGGTGACTGCACCGGGTGGAGCACGGCTTGTGTACTTGGCCCCACACCGCGTTAACAACACATGAACGACCAGTCGAGGGCCGGCCGTCCCCAGCCCCAGCGAACGACCGATTGAGAAGAAGAGAGCCACTCATGGACTTCCTTCGCCCCGCCAGCTGGGAGGAGGCGCTCGCCGCCAAGGCCGAGCACCCGACGGCTGTGCCCATTGCGGGTGGCACCGATGTGATGGTCGAGATCAACTTCGACCACCGGCGGCCCGAGTACCTCCTGGACCTGAACCGCATCGGAGAGCTGTCCGAATGGGACGTGGGCCAGGAGAACGTACGGCTCGGTGCCTGTGTCCCCTACAGCCACATCATGGAGCATCTGCGCGCCGAGCTGCCCGGACTGGCAATCGCCTCGCACACCGTCGCCTCGCCGCAGATCCGCAACCGCGGCGGCGTCGGCGGCAACCTGGGCACCGCGTCGCCCGCCGGGGACGCGCACCCGGCGCTGCTGGCCGCGGGCGCCGAGGTCGAGGCCGAATCCGTACGCGGGACCAGGATGATCCCGATCGACGCCTTCTACACCGGCGTCAAGCGCAACGCTCTGGAACCGGACGAGCTGATCCGGGCCGTGCACATCAAGAAGGCCGACGGACCGCAGCAGTACTCCAAGGTCGGCACCCGCAACGCGATGGTCATCGCGGTCTGTGCCTTCGGCCTGGCCCTGCACCCCGAGACCCGCACGGTCCGCACCGGCATCGGCTCGGCCGCCCCCACACCCGTACGGGCGAAGGAGGCCGAGGAATTCCTGAACGCCGCACTCGAAGAGGGCGGATTCTGGGACAGCCGCACGATCATCACCCCGTCCATCGCCAAGCAGTTCGCCGCGCTCGCCGCCGGTGCCTGCAACCCGATCGACGATGTACGCGGCACCGCGAGCTATCGCAGGCACGCCGTCGGGATCATGGCCCGCCGGACCCTCGGCTGGACCTGGGAGTCGTACCGCGGCAACGGCCGCAGCACCGAAGGAGCTGCCTGATCATGCGCGTCAATTTCACGGTCAACGGCCGCAGGCACGAGGCGGACGACGTCTGGGAGGGCGAGTCCCTCCTCTATGTGCTGCGTGAGCGGATGGGCCTGCCCGGTTCGAAGAACGCCTGCGAGCAGGGCGAGTGCGGTTCGTGCACAGTCCGTCTGGACGGTGTCTTGGTCTGCTCCTGTCTGGTCGCCGCGGGCCAGGTGGAGGGCCGCGAGGTCGTCACCGTAGAAGGTCTCGCGGACTTCGCCGCCCACCGCTCCCAGGCACACCCCGGCAGCGGCTGTGCTTCCGGCGCCTGTGGCACCGCACTCGACAAGGCCCGGCAGTGGGAGGCCAAGCCGGCCGGCGAGGATACCCGGGACACCGGTGAACTCTCCCCGATCCAGCAGGCGTTCATCGACGCGGGCGCCGTCCAGTGCGGTTTCTGCACCCCCGGTCTGCTGGTCGCCGCCGACGAGCTGCTGGAGCGCAACGCGCAGCCGTCCGACGCGGACATCCGCGAGGCGCTCTCCGGCAACCTCTGCCGCTGCACCGGCTACGAGAAGATCCTCGACGCGGTCCGTCTCGCGGCCGCCCGCGCGGAAGAAACGGTCTGACGATGGGCGTTACCGGCAACCCCACCAGCATCAACCAGGGCACCCGCACCAAGGGCGGCATCGGTGAGTCCACGCTGCGCCCCGACGGCATCCTGAAGGTCACCGGCGAGTTCGCGTACTCCTCCGACATGTGGCACGAGGACATGCTCTGGGGCCACACGCTGCGCTCCACGGTCGCGCACGCCGAGATCGTCTCCATCGACACCTCGGAAGCGCTCGCCACGTCCGGCGTCTACGCCGTACTCACCTACGACGACCTGCCGACCTCCGTGAAGAACTACGGGCTCGAGATCCAGGACACCCCGGTCCTCGCCCACGGCAAGGTCCGTCACCACGGTGAACCGGTGGCGCTCGTCGCCGCCGACCACCCTGAGACGGCCCGCCGTGCCGCCGCGAAGATCAAGATCGACTACCGCGAGCTGCCTGTCATCACCGACGAGGCGTCCGCCACCGCCCCCGACGCCGTCCTCGTCCACGAGGGACGCAACGACCACCACGCCGGGCACGTCCCCCACCCGAACATCGTCCACCGCCAGCCCATCGTCCGCGGCGACGCGGACGCGGCGGCGGCCCGCGCCGATGTCATCGTGAGCGGGGAGTACGTCTTCGGCATGCAGGACCAGGCCTTCCTCGGCCCCGAGTCCGGTCTGGCCGTGCCCGCCGAGGACGGCGGCGTCGACCTGTACGTCGCCACCCAGTGGCTGCACTCCGACCTGCGCCAGATCGCCCCCGTACTCGGCCTGCCCGAGGACAAGGTCCGCATGACGCTCTCCGGCGTCGGCGGCGCCTTCGGCGGCCGCGAGGACCTGTCGATGCAGATCCACGCCTGCCTGCTCGCCCTGCGCACCGGCAAGCCGGTCAAGATCGTCTACAACCGGTTCGAGTCCTTCTTCGGGCATGTGCACCGTCACCCCGCCAAGCTCTGGTACGAGCACGGCGCCACCCGCGACGGCAAGCTGACCCATATGAGATGTCGCATCGTACTGGACGGTGGAGCTTATGCCTCCGCTTCCCCGGCCGTCGTCGGCAACGCCTCCTCGCTCAGCGTCGGCCCTTACGTCATCGACGACGTCGACATCGAGGCCATCGCGCTCTACACCAACAATCCGCCGTGCGGCGCCATGCGCGGCTTCGGCGCGGTCCAGGCATGCTTCGCCTACGAGGCCCAGATGGACAAGCTCGCCGCCGAACTCTCCATGGATCCGGTCGAGTTCAGGCAGCTCAACGCCATGGAGCAGGGCACTCTCCTGCCGACCGGACAGGTCGTCGACTCGCCCGCCCCGGTCGCCGAGCTGCTGCGCCGGGTCAAGGCCAGGCCGCTGCCGCCCGAGCGCCAGTGGGAGGTGGCCGGCGAGCAGGCCGATGTACGGGCCCTGCCCGGCGGACTGTCCAACACCACCCACGGCGAAGGCGTCGTACGCGGCGTCGGCTACGCGGTCGGTCTCAAGAACGTCGGCTTCTCCGAGGGCTTCGACGACTACTCCACCGCCCGGGTGCGCATGGAGGTCATCGGCGGCGAACCTGTCGTGACCGTGCACACCGCGATGGCCGAGGTCGGGCAGGGCGGTGTCACCGTCCACGCCCAGATCGCCCGTACCGAACTCGGCGTCGCCCAGGTCACCATCCACCCGGCCGACACCCAGGTCGGCTCGGCCGGCTCCACCTCCGCCTCCCGGCAGACGTATGTCACCGGCGGCGCGGTGAAGCACTCCTGCGAGGCAGTCCGCGAGAAGGTCCTGGAGATGGGCCGCCGCAAGTTCGGCACGTATCACCCCGCCTGGGCCACCGCCGAACTGCTCCTGGAAGGCGGCAAGGTCGTCACCGACGGCGGCGAGGTGCTGGCCGATCTGGTCGACGTGCTGGAGGACGAGGCGGTCGACATCGAGCTGGAGTGGCGTCACCGGCCCACCGAGGCGTTCGACCTCCGTACCGGACAGGGCAACGGCCATGTCCAGTACTCCTTCGCCGCCCACCGCGCGGTCGTCGAGGTCGACACCGAACTCGGCCTGGTCAAGGTCATCGAACTGGCCTGCGCCCAGGACGTCGGCAAGGCCCTCAATCCGCTGTCCGTCGAGGGACAGATCCAGGGCGGTACCACCCAGGGCCTGGGCGTCGCCGTCATGGAGGAGATCATCGTCGACCCGAAGACCGCGAAGGTGCGCAACCCGTCCTTCACGGACTATCTGATCCCCACCATCCTCGACACCCCGACGATCCCGGTCGATGTCCTCGAACTCGCCGACGACCACGCCCCGTACGGGCTCCGTGGCATCGGTGAGGCCCCCACCCTCTCGTCGACCCCGGCCGTTCTCGCGGCGATCCGGAACGCGACGGGCCTGGAGCTCAACAGGACGCCGGTACGCCCCGAGCACATCACCGGCACCTGAGCCACCGCTCCCTCCTGAGCTCTCCGGGCGGTGCGTGCCTCCCAGGAACGTCACACTTCCGTCGCCCGCGCCGCCCGGAGTACCCAAGTGCCGTCCCGCTCACGGCCATTGATTCCACCATGCACCGAGGAAAGGGCAGTACTCCGCAGTACCGCAGTGCCAGCAGTGCGGGTGACACCGCATGCAACACGTCACACGTCAGATTCCACTCTGCATGAACAGTTCGTCTCGGGCCGTCCCCCGGGTCGTGCCGCCAGCGCAGTCATCCCAAATCCCGCATATCGATTCTTCATCGCGGGTGCCCCTGTGAACCTTGGGAGTCAGGCATCATGACCCAGCAGTCAGTGGAGCCCAGGACCAGTGCGGAGGATGCGGGCCCGGGCTCGCGCATCCCCGCCGGAAGATCCTGGCTCGACCGGTACTTCCACATCTCCGACCGTGGCTCCACCGTCGCACGAGAAGTGCGCGGCGGCATCACCACCTTCATGGCGATGTGTTACATCCTTCTGCTCAACCCGCTCCTGTTGTCCGGCCCGGACGCGGCGGGCCACCGCCTCAGCCACGCCGGGCTGATCACGGCGACCGCGCTCGCCGCAGCCGTCTCCACCCTGCTGATGGGTTTCATCGGCAAGGTGCCGCTCGCTCTCGCCGCGGGGCTCTCCGTCTCCGGCGTGCTCGCCACCCAGGTGGCACCCCACATGACCTGGCCGCAGGCCATGGGCATGTGTGTGATGTACGGCGCGGTGATCGTGCTGCTGGTGGTCACCGGGCTGCGCGAGATCATCATGAACGCGATACCTCTGGCGCTGAAGCACGGCATCACCATCGGCATCGGCCTGTTCATCGCGCTGATCGGCCTGGTCAACGCCGGCTTCGTCGGTAAGGGCGCCCCGGTCACGCTCGGCGTGGGCGGGCAGCTCTCCGGCTGGCCCGTACTGCTCTTCTGCGTCACCCTGCTGCTCATCTTCATGCTCCAGGCCCGTAATGTGCCCGGCGCGATCCTGATCGGGATCGTGGTCGGCACGATCCTCGCCGTCGTCGTCAACGCCGTCGGTGACATCAGCCCCGAGGCATGGGGCGGCAGCGCACCCGAACTGCAGGGCAGCGCCGTCTCGATGCCGGACTTCGGACTCTTCGGTCATGTCGAGTTCGGCGGCTGGGGCGACATCGGCGTCATGACCGTCGGCATGATCGTCTTCACTCTGGTACTGGCCGGCTTCTTCGACGCGATGGCGACCATCATCGGCGTCGGTACGGAGGCCGGGCTCGCCGACAGCAAGGGCCGGATGCCGGGCCTGTCCAAGGCGCTGTTCATCGACGGCGCGGGCGGCGCGATCGGCGGTGTCTCCGGAGCCTCCGGCCAGACCGTCTTCATCGAGTCGGCGACCGGCGTCGGCGAGGGGGCCCGCACGGGTCTGTCCTCCGTCGTCACCGGTGTGCTCTTCGCCGCCGGACTGTTCTTCACCCCGCTCGCCCAGATCGTGCCGGGGCCGATCGCCGCCGCCGCGCTGGTCGTCATCGGCGCGATGATGATGCAGAACGCCCGCCATGTCGACTGGGGCGACCGCTCCGTCGCAGTGCCGGTCTTCCTGACCGTGGCCCTGATGCCGTTCACGTACTCCATCACCGCCGGAGTCGGCGCCGGAGTGATCTCCTTCGCCGCGATCAAGGCGGCGCAGGGCAAGTTCCGTGAGGTCGGTGCCTTCATGTGGGTGCTGACCGGCGTGTTCGTCGTGTACTTCGCGCTCAGCCCGATCGAGAGCTGGATCGGCGCCAAGTAGGACCGGCCCGCACAAGGCTCCTCCGCCCCTCCGCACACCCGTAGAAGGAGAACGCCATGCTGGACATCGCCGAAGAGCTCAGCCGGTGGGTCGAGCAGGGGCGCGACTTCGCCGTGGCCACTGTTGTGGCGGTCGGCGGCAGCGCGCCCCGGCAGCCGGGAGCCGCCCTCGCCGTCGACCGCGACGGCACGGCGATCGGATCGGTCTCCGGCGGGTGTGTGGAGGGAGCGGTGTACGAACTGTGCGGGCAGGCGCTGGACGACGGAATCACCGTGCGCGAACAGTTCGGCTACAGCGACGAGGACGCTTTCGCGGTCGGACTGACCTGCGGCGGCGTCATCGACATCCTGGTGACACCGGTCCGTGCGGACGACCCCGCACGGGCGGTGTTCGCCGCCGCGCTCGCCGCCGCCGCTCGGGGTCGGGCGGCAGCGGTCGCCAGGATCACCGGCGGGCCCGCGGAACTCATCGGCCGCCCCCTCCTCGTCCACCCCGACGGCTCGTACGAGGGCGGCCTCGGCGGACACCCGGAGCTGGACCGCACCGCTGCGGCCGACGCCCGCGCGATGCTGGACGCCGGCCGCACCGGCTCCGTCACCATCGGCGCCGAGGGCTCGCGCTGCGGACAACCGCTCACCCTGCTCGTCGAATCGAGCGTCCCGCCGCCCCGGATGATCGTCTTCGGGGCCATCGACTTCGCCTCGGCACTGGTCCGGGCGGGAAAGTTCCTCGGGTACCACGTCACATTGTGCGACGCTCGCCCCGTCTTCGCCACGAAGGCCCGCTTCCCGCAGGCCGACGAGCTGGTCGTCGACTGGCCGCACCGCTATCTCGCGACGACCGACGTCGACGCGCGCACCGTCCTGTGTGTCCTCACCCACGACGCCAAGTTCGATGTTCCGCTGCTGGAGCTGGCGTTGAGGCTGCCGGTGGCGTACATCGGAGCGATGGGCTCGCGCCGTACCCATCTGGAGCGCAGCGACCGGCTGCGTGACGTCGGCGTCACGGAGCTGGAACTGGCCAGGCTGCACTCGCCGATCGGCCTCGACCTCGGCGCCCGTACCCCTGAGGAGACCGCACTGTCGATCGCCGCCGAAATCGTCGCCGACCGGCGCGGCGGCAGCGGCGTACCGCTCAAGGGCGCGCACACCCCGATCCACCACGAGGGCGGCCGGCCGCCGACCGGACTGATCACATCCGTGGCCTGAACCATCCCCTGAACCATCATGGCCCGAGGGCGGGTTGCCGCCACGGCGGCTTCACGCCAGGTGTGAACTCAACCGTAGCTTCGATTTTGCCTTTAGATCTGCTGCATGACATTCACACCCTCCTCCGCTTCCGGCCGGGCGAGATCCGCTCGTGCGGGACGCAGGGCTCTGCTCATAGCGACTTCGGTCGCGCTGGTGAGCGGCGCACTGTTGTCCGCAGCGGGCTCCGCTTCCGCCGCCGCAGGCCAGTCCAGGCCCGTCGACCGCCAGGCCGCCGACCCCGTCAAGGAGTACGACATCACCCTGCTCACGGGTGATGTCGTGCACTACTCGGACGGCGTCGGCAAGCAGGACACCGTCACCGTGGACCGCCCCGACGGAGCGGTCGGCGGCGTGCATGTCCAACAGGCCGGTGACGATCTGTACGTCCTGCCCGACGAGGCCAACTCCCTTCTCGCAGCGGGCAAGCTGGACCGCCGGCTGTTCAATGTCTCGGCTCTGGCCAAGATGGGGTACGACGACAGGAAGTCGGACGGCATTCCGCTGATCGCCACCTACTCGGCGAGCCGGAGCCGTTCACTGCCCGCCGCCCCTCGTGGTGCGAAGAAGACTCGCACCCTGGAGAGCATCCACGGCGCCGCGCTGAAGGCCGAGAAGGACACCACCAGGGCCTTCTGGAACGACATTGCCCGTACCTCCACCGCCCGTTCACTGGACAACGGCATCGCCAAGCTCTGGCTCGACGGCCGGGCGGAGGCAGCGCTCAAGGACTCCGTGCCACAGGTCAACGCCCCCCAGGCGTGGGCCGAGGGCTACGACGGCAAGGGCTCCAAGGTCGCTGTCCTGGACACCGGAATCGACGCGACCCACCCGGACGTCAAGGACCGCATTCTCGAAACCAAGAGCTTCGTGCCGGGCGAGGAGGTCCTCGACAAGCACGGCCACGGCACGCACGTCGCTTCCACGATAGCGGGCTCCGGCGCCGCCTCGGAGGGCGTCAACAAGGGCGTCGCCCCGGGCGCCGACCTGATCATCGGCAAGGTGCTCAGTAACGAGGGCTCCGGCGCGGACTCCGGGATCATCGAAGCCATGGAGTGGGCCAAGGCCGAAGGCGCCGATGTCGTCTCCATGAGTCTCGGCTCCAGTATCCCGGACGACGGCTCCGACCCGATGTCCCAGGCCGTGGACGCACTCTCCGCCGACGGCGGGCCGCTGTTCGTGATCGCCGCGGGCAACGCGTACGGCGCGGGCACCATCGGCTCGCCCGGTTCGGCGGAGAAGGCGCTCACCGTCGCCGCCGTCGACAAGCAGGACAACCGCGCGGACTTCTCCTCGATGGGCCCGCTCGTCAGGTCCTACGGCCTGAAGCCCGACCTGTCCGCACCGGGTGTGGACATCAACGCTGCCGCCTCCCAGGCGGTCCCGGGTGTCAACGGGATGTACCGGACGATGTCCGGTACATCGATGGCGACCCCGCATGTCGCGGGCGCCGCAGCCATCCTGAAGCAGCGTCACCCCGACTGGTCCGGCCAGCGGATCAAGGACGCGCTGATGAGCTCGTCGAAGAAGCTCGACGCGTACACCCCGTACGAGCAGGGCACCGGTCGGCTCGATGTGAAGGCCGCGGTCGACACCACCATCGAGGCCACCGGCTCCGTCGCCGTCGCCTCCTACGACTGGCCGCACTCCGCGTCCGACCCGGTCGCCCAGCGGACCATCACGTACCGCAACACCGGTACGAAGGACGTCACGCTCGACCTCGCCACGGACACGGACACCGACGCCTACACCCTGTCGACGAAGCAGCTGAGCGTCCCGGCCGGTTCCACCGCCGAGGCCGTGCTCTCGCTGGACCCGTCGAAGGTCGCGAGCGGCACCCAGTTCTCGGGCCAGGTCATCGCCAAGGACGCGGCGGGTACCGTCGTCGCGCACACCGGCTTCGCCCTGAACAAGGAACGGGAGCTGTACGACCTGACGCTCAGGCTCCGCGACCGCGACGGCAAGCCGATGGACGGCCTGGTCGTCATCGGCGAGCTCGGCGACCCGAACCTGGGCATCGTCCAGGTGTCGGGCGAGAGCACGCTGCGACTGCCGCCGGGCAACTACACCGCCTGGAGTTCCGTCGACATCGCCGGTGACCGCACAGACTCGAAGGCCGTGGCCTTCCTCGCGGCTCCCGAGACGATCCTCGACAAGGCGACCACGGTCACCCTCGACGCGTCCAAGGCCCGCAAGGTCAGCGTGCGGACGCCGAAGGAGACCGAGACCCGACAGCTGCGCTATGACATGGCACGTACCGCACCGGACGGCACGGTCCAGCGCGACGCGTACCAGATCCCGTTGACCTACGACCAGCTGTGGGCCAGCCCCACCAAGAAGGTCACACAGGGCAGCTTCTCCTTCCTGACCCGCTGGCGGCAGGGCGAGAAGCAGCTGGACGTATCCGCCGAGGGCCGTGACGTGCCGGTCTTCCCGCAGGGCGGTGCGGCCATCGCCGAGGACGGCGAGAAGAAGCTGACCGGCGTCTTCGCGGGCAACGGTGCCGTGGCCGACTACGAGGGCCTGGACGTCAAGGGCAAGGCCGTCGTCATCCGCAGCAGTGACACGGTCGCTCCCGCCGACCGGCTCGCCAATGCGGTGGCCGCCGGCGCCGGGGCACTGTTCGTCGTCAACGACGGCGACGGCGTCCTGATGGAGAGCTACACCCCCTACGGGACCAAGAGCACCATCCCGGTCGCCTCGGTCCAGCGCCTGGCGGGCGAGGACCTGATCAAGTCCGTCCAGCGAGGTGCCAAGCTGACGATCGATCAACGTCGGTTCGCGCGCTACATGTACGACCTGGTCGACCGGCACGACGGCGTCGTCCCCGACCGCTCACTGGAGTTCGCCCCGTCGGCCGGTCAACTGGCGAAGGTGGAGAACACCTTCTACGGCCACAAGGGCGTGCTCGGCGGGGGCTACCGCTATGACATCCCGGACTACGGGCCCGGCCTCGGCTTCAGGGAGTACGAGAAGTTCCCCGGCACCCGTACCGAGTGGGTCAACCCGCTTCCCGGCGCTTCCTTCTGGTACGAGGACCACTCGATCTTCAACGCCACCGAGACGGACTTCGCGCAGGAGGTACGCAGCGGCAACCTGGACTACAAGGCGGGCCGCACCTACCCCGCCGAGTGGTTCGCGCCGATCGCCCGCCCGCGTCTGGGCACCGGCTACTGGGGTCCGTTCCGTACCGTCTACAACGACATGCAGTTCAACCTGACCGCGTGGACGGACTCGGGCGCGGGCCACTCGGGCTCCATGCCGGAGGACGAGTACGACACGACCACCACCGCCGTCTACCAGGGCGACACCCTGATCAAGAAGGTCGCGGGCCGGGCCGGCTACTTCGGAGGCCTGTCGCCGGAGAAGCTGCCGTACCGCTTCGTCCTCGACTCCACCCGGGACGGTGACGTGTGGAAGACCTCCACCCGCACACACACCGAGTGGAACTTCGTCTCGGGCGCCATGGACGAGAACGGCCCGTACCGGGCCGACCTTCCGCTGCTGCAGCTGGACTACAAGGTCCACACCGACCTCGCCGGTGACGTCGAGGCCGGCCAGTGGACCGAGATCGGTCTCACCTCCGGAACACAGGAGTGGATGGACGGTGCCGTGAAGGCGAAGAAGGCGTCGCTGTCGGTCAGCTACGACGACGGCAAGACCTGGGACGCGGTGGAGCTGCGCAAGACCTCCGAGGGCAACTGGACCGCCCGGTTCAAGACGCCCAAGAAGGCCGGCGGCTTCGTCTCGATCAAGGCGCACTCCGAGGCCGGGGACGGGCTCGGCATCGATCAGGAGATCATCCGGGCTTTCGGCCTGAAGTGACCTTCTGAGGTTCGCACTTGAGGCGGCCGTACACCCTTCAGTGGGGTGTACGGCCGCCTCTTCTGCCGACCGGTGCGGCTCCCGGAAATGAAAGTGACGTGCCATCACCATGGCGTGGAACGGCGGGGTTTCCCCCGTCCGAGCCGGGGGTCTGCCCCATGGTCGCCCCCGGACACGCCTGGATAGCCTGCGCTGAGCACCGGCCCCGAGCGGGCCGGAGACCAGACTGATCGGGATCCAGGGGGATATTCATGCGTCACCGGCTCAGAGCCTTCATGGCGGCAACGATGGCGGGAAGCGGTCTGATCGGGCTCGGCGCATGCGGTCTCATCGACTGGAACACCTTCGAGGACGACGCCCATGTGCCGCAGAAGATCACCTCCGTCAGGCTGGATCTCGGCTCCGGCCGGGTGAATCTGCGGGGCGTGGCGAAAACCGCCGACGTGTCCCTGCACCGCTCGGTCCGCTATCGGGGGGACAAGCCCGAAGGCGCGTCGCACCGGGTCGAGAACGGCGTCCTGGTGCTGAGCGGCTGCGGCAGCCAGTGCTCGGTGTCCTACGCCGTCGAGGTGCCCGAGGGCCTCCCGGTCTCCGGCCGGACCTCGTCCGGATCCGTGGTCCTGGCCCGAGTGGGGCCGGTGAACGTCACCACACACTCCGGACGGATCGAGTTGGACGGAGTGACCGGCCCGGCCGATGTGCACACCTCCAACGGCCGGATCGAGGGGCGCGGGCTGGCCGGTCCCGTCCGGGCCAAGACCTCCAACGGCCGGATCGAACTGACCCCGGTGAACCCGCAGGATGTCCGGGCCAGGACATCCAACGGGGCCATCGTCGTCACTGCGCCGGCGGGTCGGTACGTGGTCGCCGCCAGCACCCACCACGGTCACAAGGACATCGGCATCCCCAATGACCCGGCGGGCGACCACAAGATCGATCTGGCCACCGCCAACGGTTCCATCACGGTCAGGAACGGCTGATCGCGCCGCGTGCCACCGCAGCCGCACACAGCAGCGCAGGCACCGCCGCGACCGCGAAACAGACGGCCGGCGGCAGACGGTCCACCAGCAGGCCCACTGCCGCGGTGCCCGCCGAGGACCCGGCATTGACCGCGGTGTTCACCCATGCACCCGCCTGTGTGCGGCTGTCCGCGCCCACGGACTCGTCCGCGACGAGATACGCGGTGGTCAGGGCCGGGGCGACGAAGACCCCGGCGGCCGTGACCACCGCGACCAGCACATACACATCGGGCGACATCCCGGCCACGACCATTGCCACACCGAGACCGGCGGCCGGCACCGGCAGCCGCACCCGGTTCGACGCACGCCATGAGACGGCACCGTAGGCGAGCCCACCGACCGCACTTCCGGCGGAGAGGGCGGCCAGCACCCACGCCACCGACGCGCCCCGGTGATGCTGCTCGGTGAACGCCACCACCAGCAGATCCAGCGCCCCCAGACACAGCCCCACGGCGGCTGCCACGATCGCGGCGTGCCGCAATCCGGCGATGCCGAGCAACCGCTGCCTGCGGGGCGTGTCCTGTGAGGCAGCGGCCTTCTTTGCCGACGGTGGCGCGCCGATACGGCGCACCGCGGGCGAGGACACCAGTGCCGGCGCGCCCACCAGCACGAGCGCGGCACTGATCGCGACACCTGCCGCGGGGACGGTGAACCTCATGACCAGACCCACGAGCAACGGCCCGGTGACGAAAAGCAGTTCCTCGGCGACACCGTCCAGGCTGTACGCGCGCTGCAACAGCTCACGGTCGGGAACGAGACTGCTCCACAGGGTCCGCATCACCGGTCCCAACGGCGGGGTGCAGGCACCTGCCGTCACGGCAAGCACCCCCAGCAGGAGCGGGGAAGCCCCCGGCCGCCAGGTGACGTAGGCCAGGGCGGCGAGCAGTGCGGCGTAGGCACCGGCCATCGGTGGCAGTGCCCGCCGCGGCCCGTACCGGTCGATCAGCGCGGCACGGGCGGGGGAGAGGAAGACACTGGTCGCCCCGAACAGAGCCATGACGGCGCCCGCGACGGAGTACGAGCCGGTGGCGTCCTTCACCGCCAGCATCAGGGAGAGGGAGACCATCCCGTACGAGAGCCGCCCCAACAGAGCGGCACCGAAGGTGCGGGAAGCGTGAGGAGTACGCAGGACGGTGGCATACGAAGGGGTGCGCGAGGGCGCGGGTGAAGGCGAGAGCATGAGGACGTTCCTCGTGAGGGCAGCGCGGCAGGCGGCGCTGCGGGCATGCGGGGACACCGAAGTGCCGCACCCGGTGGGACGGGGTGCGGTCAGTACGGGGCTCTACGCACGGGAGAGGAACACGCCGGCCAACTTATCAGGGGGGGAAGTGTGTTGTGGAGGGTCGCTGCAGGGCCACAGCGGCCGAAAATTGCTGTGAGATGTGACAGCGCATCGAGTAGCCTCGGCGCTCATGTCGCCCTCCCCTTCCCGTAATCGCCCTCCCTACGACGCGGACGAGCGGACTCAGCTCGTCGGCTGGCTCGACATGCAGCGGGCGGTCGCCCGCTGGAAGTGCGAAGGGCTTTCCGAGACCGACGCCCATCGGTCCGTCCTGCCGTCCTCGCCCCATATGACGGTGGCGGGTGTCGTATCACACCTTCGATGGGTCGAGCACCTCTGGTACGAGGTCGTCCTGCTGGGCCGCCCCGCCGTGGGGCCCCAGTTCGACGGGCCCGAGGATGCCGACATGATGGTCGAAGGTGTGCCGCTCGCCGAGCTCCTCGACAACTACGACCGGCAGATCGCGGTGTCGAACGAGATCGTTGCGGCGAAGTCGCTCGACGACGTGGGCCGGCACCCGGACTTCGGCGCCTCGGCCGCGAGCGTGCGCTGGATCATGTTCCACATGATCGAGGAGACCGCCCGGCACGCGGGCCATCTGGACGCCATCAGGGAGATCCTGGACGGCGAGACAGGCTACTACTGACCCGGTTGCCGCCCCCTCATCCGATGATGTCGGCATGGGCCGCCAGGTCTTCCCCGGCGGTCTGCCTCAGCCGCGGGAGGAAGCCGGTGACCTCCTCGGCACGGTGCAGAAGGTCACCGGTGGAGGTGACGCCGAGGTCGGCGACGGCCTCCTGGAACGCCGGGAGGCGGGCGAGGTGCTGGTCGGGGGCGTCCGCGGCCAGGACGGTGCGACATCGGGCGAACGTCGCGGTGATCCAGCAGACGGCTTCGCGGCGGTCGCCGCGCTCGATGAGGTGCCGGCTTCCGTCGATGGCGATCGGCCGTGCCTCGGCGGTGATGTCGCTGCTGAAGAAGAACGCGGCCACCAACCGGTCGGCATACCGGTCTGCTGGAATCAGGGCATGAAGAACCTGCTGCACCGAGTCTTCCAGGTCCTCGATCGCTTCAACGCCGCCCACCCCTGGGACCACAACACCCACTACCACCCGTGGATCCTGCGCCGGCTCCCCGGCAGGTGCGACAGCGCCCTGGACGTCGGCTCCGGGATCGGTTGTTTCCGCAGAGACCGTGTCCCCCGCAGGTCGTGTCGCTTTACACGGTGGCGGAGTTCCAAGCGCCTGTCGCGTTGCGGCGACTCATCGTGTTCCTTTCCACCCTCAGGAGTATGGTCGACATCACATCGAGTGGAGCAGTCGGTCAACCGGGATGACAGGAGCCTTGGGCTCTCTCATCGGTTGACTCTATGAGGTATGGAGAGGTCCTGTAGGCCGCTTCCAGGGGGCGGCCGATCGGCCGATGGAGCGGCTGGCTCGTACCAGGGGCTCGCACGCGTTGGTCCGGGGAGCCCGGGTCGCCGGGTACTGTCTTCGGAGCGCCTGTGTCCCGGGGGCGCGCCACAGCCCTCCACCAACTGGGGGCCGTCGGCCGTCGTCTTCTCAGCCCACGAATGGATCGGCGAACCGCGCAAGCACGCCCAGGTCCGGTGGGTCGACACCGACGACATCCCCGAGAACCACGTGGACACCACCTTCAGCGCCCTCCACCAGTACCTCGCGGGAGGCAGGGAGGTCTCCCTCGACGGCTGGCAATAGAGGCGCCAACTGTGGCCCGGCCGGTTGCCAGGGCGGGCCCATCACAACTCGTACTCGCGGCGTTCCCTACATGCGAGGCCATACCGATGGAGCACTGCTCGTATCCGCCTACACCCAGACCCAGTTCGGAAGCGCGCTCTACCTGAACTTTCCAGCCATCAGTGGCCAAAATTCCAGCACCGCCAGAGCGAACTCTCAGTTTTGCCATACCAGTTGCCCCGCCAGAGTGACACAGATCACCAAAGCGACAAGCCGCTCCCTGTCCAGCTTCTATGATCTCGTCACCGTTTCCGATCTTTACCTGACGCATACCTTCACATTGGCATCACGTGGGTGATGCCAATGGAAATGCGAGAGGTCGAAGAATCATGACGGTTCACAGACCCGCGCCACGACTGCGCGGGCGGCCTTGGCTCGGGGGGAACGTTCGCTGGACAGCGGGCGGAGTCGCCTTGGCCATGGCCATCACCCTGCTCGACGCCACAAGTTCCGTTGCAACAGCACCGCCTGCAGTCGCGGACGTGCCGAAGAAAGCGACAGCAACCCAGGCAGCTGACATTCCTTCCGCCCGTGTCGCGGCAAGGCTGTCCGGCAAGCGGGTTGAAGCGCTCTCGGAGCGCACCGAGACGTCGATGACGTGGGTGAACAAGGACGGCAGCCTTACCACCGAGTTCGCGGCCGGGCCGGTCCGTTTCAAGCGGGACGGCAAGTGGGTCGACGTCGATGTGAAACTGCGTGAATCCGGCTCAGGTGTGGAGCCGGTCGCGCACCCGGAGGGGCTGCGGCTCGCGGGCAAGACAGGTACGCCAGCGAAGTCGTTGAAGGCCGCTCGCGAGGCGAAGGCCACCGACCTGGTGACGCTCGGCGAGGGCGACCAGCAGATCACCCTGCAGTGGAAGGGCGGGCTGCCGAAGCCGAAGCTCGACGGGACGCGGGCGGAGTACATCAACGCCGTGCCCGGTGCGGACGTGGTCGTCGAGGCCACACGCACTGGCTTCGAGCAGTACGTCGAGATCAAGGAACGCCCCGCCTCGGGTGGCTACTCCTACACGCTGCCGCTGAAGGCCAAGGGCCTGAAGGCGAAGCAACTGGCCGACGGCAGCGTGCTGTTCACCGACAAGAAGAACAAGAAACGGGCCGTGATGCCCGCCCCGGTGATGTGGGACGCCACCGTCGACAAGCGGTCCGGCGAGCACACCCGCAAGGCCAGGGTCGGCCTGAAGGTGGTACAGAAGGGCTCGTCCGTCGACCTGGTGATCATCCCGGACGCCGACTTCCTCGCCGACCCGGAGACTCAGTACCCGGTCACCGTCGACCCCTCCACCTCGTCGCTGTCCAACGTGTTCGACACCTACGTGCAGCAGGGCGAGACGGTCGACTGGTCCAACGACACCGAACTCGACTTCGGCAACCCGGGCACGAAGAACGCCGACGGTACTCCGCGCACCGCGCAGTCGTTCATCTCCTGGAACACGTCGCCGATCCAGGACGCACTCGTGGTGGACGCGAAGCTGTCCCTGTGGAACTTCCACTCGGGCAACACGGACTGCAAGCTCTACCCGTGGGAAGTGTGGGCCTCCGGAGCGGCGTCCACCTCCAGCCGCTGGACGAACCGTCCGACGATGACGGCGAAGAAGGCCACCTCAACCGAGACCCGCGGCAACGCCGGCTGCTCCACCCAGCCAGACGGCTGGATCAACGCGGACGTGACGACGCTGGTGCAGGAGTGGGCGTCGGCCAAAGCCACCCGCGGTCACATGGGCCTTCGCGCCTCGGACGAGTCGGTCGTGGCGCAGTGGAAGCGCGTGAACTCCGCCAACGCGGCCTCCAACCCGCCGAAGCTGGTGGTCAATTACAACTACAGGCCGCGCACCGGCACCAAGCAGGAGGCCGGCCCGCCGTACTTCTCCTACAGCGGCGCCTACACGGTGAACACCACTACGCCGACGCTGCGGGACACCTTCGTCGACGCCGACGGTGACAAGGTCAACGGCACCTTCCAGATCTACGACAACGCCACCAACACCCAGGTCGGCGATGTCATCGTGTCGAAGTACGTACCCTCCGGGCAGGTTGCCTCGGTGACCGTCCCGTCCGGCGTTCTGGCCAACGGCAAGACGTACAAGTTCCGCACGTCACCGTACGACGGCACGCACTACAACGCCGGCTGGTCGGCGTGGAAGACCTTCACCGTCGACACCAGCGCCCCCTCCGCCCCATCGAAGATCGTGTCCACGGACTATCCGTCGACCGCCTGGGTCAAGGGCGCGGGCCAGGCCGGCACCTTCACCGTCACCCCGCCCGCCTCCGACCACAACTGGTTGCAGTGGTCCCTGGACGGCGTCACCTGGACCAAGGTCGCCACCAGCGGCTCCAGCGCCGACAAGGCCATCTCCATAACCCCACCGCAGAACGGCACCCACACCCTGCAGGTGCGCGCGGTCGACAAGGCGGACAACAAGTCCGAGGCGATCGAGTACACCTTCCACGCCGGGCCGGGCGGCTTCGTGCAGCCCTCCGACGGCGAGCGCACCGCGCGCCGCCTGTCCCTGGTCGCCGAGGCCGACGCGACGAAGTACGACAGCGTCTCGTTCTCCTGGCGCCGCTCCGAGGCCGACGCCTGGGTCAAAATCCCGGCCGGAGACGTCACTTCGGGTGGCAACGGGCTCACTGCGTGGCCGGTCGCCCTCACCAACGGCAAGAACTCAGCCCTGGTCTGGAACACGACCGACACCGTCGACCCGGACGGCACGGTACAGCTCAAGGCCGACTTCGCGGGACCGAACAGCGCCTCGGGCAGCACCGAGCCACTGACCGTGGTTGTCGACCGCAACGCCGAGGGGGCCGCCACAGAGCGGCTCGGCCCAGGTTTGGTCAACCTCCTCACCGGTGACTACACCATTTCCGAGACGGACGTTTCCGCGTTCGCCCTCTCCGTTTCACGCACTGCCTCATCCAGGACACCCAACAAGGGCGCCGAGGAAGAGGGCCAGGCTGCCATCTTCGGCAAGGAATGGGTGTCTGGCACGGTCGCGCAGCTCACGGAGTCGAACTCCACCTACCTGCGCAAGGTGTCCGACACGGCCGTAGACGTGGTCTCGGCCGACGGTGACAGCATCCACTTCACCGCCAACGCCGCGAAGGACGGCTGGATCCCCGAACCGGGTTCGGAGTCCCTCACGCTGACGGGCAGTGTGAGCGGCAGCTTCACGCTGGCCGACACCGAGGGGATCAAAACCACCTTCACCAAGCCCGAGGCGAGCGCCACAACATGGCAGGTGTCGAAGACCGAGCCTCTCGGCCTCACCGGAAACAGCACGACCGTCGTGTCCGAGACCGTCACTTCGGGCGGCAAGACGCTCGCCCGCCCCAAGCGGGTCATCGCTCCGAATTCCGGTGTCGCCTCGACGTCCTGTTCGTCGGATCCGGCCACGAAGGGGTGCCGTGTCCTTGAGTTCGTCTACGCGACGAACACCACTGCCACCAGCAGCGCGTTCGGCGACTACAGCGGGCAGGTGAAGGAGATCCGGCTCTGGGCAACGGAGCCTGGCGCGTCGAACGCCACCTCCAAGGTCGCCCAGACCTATGCCTACGACGACCTCGGCAGGCTGCGGGAGGCTTGGAACCCGCAGATCAGTCCCGCTCCGAAGACGAGTTACACCTACGACAGCTCTGGTCGGGTCATCCGGCTCACGCAGCCTGGCGATCTGCCGTGGAACTTCACCTACGGCAAAGCGGGTGGCAGCTCGGCGGCTGCCGATGGGATGCTCCTCACCGTCTCCCGGCCCGCCCTGCAGCAAGGCACCCTCGACGTGGTGGACGGCGAGGTCGTAACCAGCCTCGTGTACGATGTGCCGCTGACCGGCACGGCAGCCCCCTATGCGATGGGCTCCTCGAATGTCAGGGCATGGGGGCAGACCGATACGCCGACCGACGCAACCGCGATCTTCCTCGCCGATGTGAAGCCTGCCTCCCATGCCGGTGGCGGACTTAATGCCACTGACTATCGGCGCGCCAGCATCCACTATCTGGGCGCCTCCGGGCGCGAGGTCAACTTTGTCGTGCCGGGGGGGCACACCACGACCACCGAGCACGACCAGCACGGCAACACCGTCCGCCAGCTCTCCGCCGCCAACCGGGCAATCGCCCTCGGAGTGACTGCGGCCGACCGGGAGCAGCAGGCCGAGTTGGGCATCGGTCAGCTGACCAGTGCCGAGCGCGCCGAATTGCTCTCCGACCGGTGGATGTACAACGGCACCGGGACCCGTGAACTGGAAGAGTTCGGGCCCCTGCACAGGGTGGATCTCACTTCCGACCTCAAGTCCGGGACGACCACCCTTGTTCCCTCCGGGACTTCGGTGACCGGGCGCTCCTGGACACTGACCACGTACGACGAGGGGCGCCCCACGGATGGCACAGCCAAGGTCAAAGACCAGGTCACCAAGGTCTCCTCGGGTCTGGAGGTGCGCGAGCACCCCGGCGTCCACGGGGAGGCACGGATCACGGAGACCACGTACGACTGGGCCAAGGGTCTTCCCGTGAAGTCCATCCAGGACCCAGCCGGACTGGCCCTGACCACCACGACGGAATACGACGCACAAGGTCGCGTCACCAAGAAGATTCAGCCCGGCGCCGCCGGGACCGACGCCACGACCCAGGGGATCACCTACTGGGCGGCAACCGGAACCGGAACGTGCCAGGGACGCCCCGAGTGGGCCGACCAGGTGTGCACCACCAGCCCAGGGGGTGCGATCACTGGCGGTGGGTCCAACCCCACTCAGCTGCCGGCAAGCACGACGGAATACGACTGGTGGGGAAACCCGGCCAAGGTCACTGACACCGCGAACGGCGTGACCCGGACCACCACCACGTCCTACGATGGGGCCGGCCGGGTCACCACGGTGAAGACGAGCGGCGGCACAGGACAAGCTCTGCCGGAGAGCACCACCGAGTACGACACCGCCAGCGGCCGCGCGGTCAAGACCGTGTCGCCCACTGCCGGGACCATCACCAAGCAGTACGACAAACTCGGCCGTCTGGTCTCCTACACAGACGCCGACAACGGCAAGACCACGACCGAGTACGACATCCTCAACCGCCCGGTCAAGGTGAGTGACTCCGTCCCGTCAACCGTGACCTACACATACGATCACTCAGCTGAACCCCGGGGCCTGGCCACGACCACGACAGACTCGGTCGCCGGTGCCTTCCAGGCAACGTACGACGCGGACGGCTCGGTCAGCAGCGAGAAGATGCCCGGCGGCTACACCCTCAAGGTGACCGACGACACGACGGGTGCGACTGTCAATCGCACCTACACCCGGGACAGCGACGGCACCATCGTCTACTCGGACACGGTGGCCACAACGGCTCACGACCAGGTGTCCCGGCATGCCGGCTGGTCCGACCAAACCTACCGATACGATGCAGCGGGACGTCTCACCACTGTCGAGGACACTTCCGAGACGATCTGCACCCGCCGTGCGTACACCTTCGACGCCCGCACCAACCGCAAGTCCCTGACCACCGCGACCGGCTCGCCGGGCGCCGACTGCCCCACCAGCGGAGGCACCACCACCAATTACACGTACGACAGCGCGGACAGGCTCGTCGACACCGGCTACACGTACGACGCGTTCGGGCGATCCACTGCGGTCCCCGGTGACGGCACGTTCAGCTTCTACGTCAACGACCTCGTCTACCAGCAGACCGCGAACGGCGAACGTCAGACCTGGGCCCTAGACGCGGCACAGCGCTTCCGGTCCTGGACGGTGGAGACCGGCAGCGGCAGCTCGTGGACCACGGTGCAGACCAAGCTGAACCACTACTGCAGCGAGTCCGACAGCCCTCGCTGGATCGTCGAGGACACCTCCACCGGAGCAGTGACTCGTAATGTCTCCACGGCTAGCGGCGAACTGACCGCGACTACCAGCAAGACCGGCGACCGCGTCCTCCAGCTTACGAACATCCATGGGGACGTTGCCCTCTTGCTCCCGCTGGACAGCAGCGCGGCTCCGCTCGCGCTCGACAGTGACGAGAACGGCAGCCCGAGGCCCGGCCAGCAGGACACCCGCTACGGCTGGCTGGGCGGGAAGCAGCGTTCAGGTGAGACCCTCACCGGTCTCACGCTGATGGGGGTTCGGGTCTACAACCCGGACACCGGACGCTTCCTTTCGGTCGACCCGATCGTCGGGGGTGGTGCGAACCTCTACGGCTACCCCGGTGACCCGATCAGCCAGTACGACCTCGACGGCCAGAAATGGGCGTGCAAGGCCAAGTGCGCTCTGGTCGGCAGTGACCCCAAATGCACCGGATATGTCTGGGGCGCGGGTTCGGGCAAGACCAAGGACGCGGCAGCCAAAGCGGCGAAGAAAGACGCTTCCAGTCAGGCACCACGAGGCTGCCGCACCAAGCACTGCCGGATTGTTGGCGACTGCACCAAGAGCAGTTTCAGACAGTGGTGGGATGCCGACTTCACGCCCAGGGTGATCCACACACGTAACCCTCCTGACTGGATGCGCCGCATGAACCGTTGGACCGGCGGTGCCATGTTCTACAGCTATGTATGGCGTGGGACATACGGCAGCTGGTGTGGATGCGGGCCGTGACCCGACACGAAGCATGATGTGAAGTTCCCGTAAAGGGGAGGGATGACTGCTCATGTGGTGGCTTCCCTTCCCTTTACTGGCACCGCCTCCATGGCCAACTACCACGCGAACAACCGGTCTACTGGCATCAGACACCAACTATGCTTGCCGCCGTGAACAGACGGAGGCAGAAGAAACTGTCGAGAAGGCTGGTCGAGGCAGCAGAGTTCGAGGGGGTCGGCGTTGTGCAAGCGCTGGTTCGAGCAGGCGCCGACCCCAATGTCGAAAATTCCGATGGCACCACACCGCTGTACGCGGCTGCGGTCAGAGGAGCCACAGAGATCGTCAAGTACCTGCTGGACGCGGGAGCCTCCCCTGACGTTGAAAGCGGTGACGAAACGGAAGGCACCCCCCTGTGTGCGGCCGCCGCTTGGGGCCACACCGACGTGGTACGTCAGCTTCTCGCTCACGGTGCCACCCCTGATCTCCGAGAGGACGGCGGCAAGGGCCGCTCTCCCCTTGAGTGGGCTAAGGACGGCCACCACGCCGAAACAGTCGCACTCCTCCTCGCAGCAGGCGGACAGGCTGACAGCCCTTCCTGACGACCGCTGTCAGGCGGTAAGACCGCAGTTCAACCGGTCACACAGCAGGCCGCGCAGACAGTAGTTTTCAATCGGAGGTCCGCGCACCGCAGGTCATGGACCCAGCCCATCACAAGGAGACGGAGAAACTCGGCGGCACCGGCTCAACCGCGGCTGCATCACCCCCAAGACGATGATCGCCTCCGCCGCAGTGACCCACCTGGTCGCCGTGCCACCGAGTTCGGCGTGACCGCCAGCGTCCCCACCTGGACCTGGCCGCCGTCGTCGCCCACAAGAACGCCATCATCGAGGGCATCGTCTCCGGCTCGGGACAAGGCGGTCGACCGGGTCCAGGACTTGGACTTCTTCCATACCGAAAACCGCTTAACCGCGCCGCGGCGGCTCACCGTGGGCGGCACGGTACTGGAGGCCGACAAGATTTTCCTGGTGACAGGGATGCGCACCGCCCTCCCGGTCATAGACGGCCTCGACACCACCCCGCACGACACTTCGCGCACCCAACTGGACCTCACCGAGCTGCTCGGGCACCTCATCGTGGTGGGCGGCGGCTACATAGGCTCCGAGTTCGATCAGATGCTCGCCCGCTTTGGCTCCCGGGTAACCCTCATCCAGCGCGCCGGGCGGCTGCTGCCCGCCGAGAACCCCGAGATTTCCGCCGCCGTCACCGAAGGCTTCGCCGCCGAAGGCATCACCGTACTCACCGACACCGCTTGCACCACCGTCACCGGCCGCCCGGGGCAGGCCCGCGCTGGCCGCCCAGCTCGAAGCCATGGAACAGGCCAGAAAAATAGATCAACACCACCACGACCGTGGTCAACGCACCCTTCCTGACCTGGCCTGGCCGACGGTAGACAGCCTGCCACACGTCCACAGCTTCAGCTGCACGACCCGTACGGCGCCGTGCCCCGTGGGGCGGCCGGTACCCTGCGGACGTTGCCGATGGCCGCGGCCTGTTCCCGCAGGCGCTCGATTTCCAGATGCTGAGCGGCAATTTGGGACAGGGCGCGTTGTTTGAAGTCCTTGAGGGACTCGAGTTCGGCGTCGCGTTGATCCAGCCGGGCCTTGAGGGTGGCGTTGGCCTCCTTGAGCCGCTCGACCTGCGCGGCCCGGGGATCGAGGACCGTCCCGGCGTCCCGCAGGGCGGCTAGGCGCCTTTCGAACTCTTGGGCCAGATGTTGGTAGGGACCTGGCCGGGCGGTGCCATCGCGGTTCTTCTTGCTGTAGAAGGCGGTGCGCGGTACGCCGGCCTCGCTCGCCAGCGTCCGCAGATCGCACTTACCACTGGCCGGCAGGTCGCCGCGCAGCAGACGATCCATCGCCGCCCGGATCGCTTCCTCGTTGCGGGTTCGGGTGTCCTCGCTGATGCGTCCCATGTCACGCTGCCGTTCCGGTCGCGGCGTCGATCTCGGCCAACACCCGTAGGTCGCGGTCGAGTTCCTTCTGCAGGCGGGCCTTTTCGTCCTTCTGTACACGTCCGATTTTGCCGATGAACACCTTCTTGTTCTCCGCGCTGGAGGCCCATACCGGCCGGTGTCGGTTGTGGTGGGTGGCCTGTGGGCAGCGGGCCGAGTCGCACATGCCGACCAGCGGCTTGTCCGCTTTCGGTGTGCCGGCCAGGAGCAGGCACAGCGCTCTGGAGGGGTCGGCGAACCAGCAGTAGTTCGCGATTCCCAGGGGCAGGGTCTTCGCCCGGCGGGCCAGGAGTTGGATCACCTCCTCGTCTCCGGGACGGGTACCGGGTGACGATGCTTGCATCGCGAGGATCTCCTCATCGACGGATTTGAAGTGGTCAATCAGATCGCGGGCGCCAGGCCCGGCAGGACGGATCCCGTTCTGGTAGTCGCGAAACGCCGCCAGGGTAAGGTTCTTGTTGCGGGTCTGCTCCTCTGCGCTGACTTCCGCCATGAACTTGGCCTGGGAGCCGCCAGGGCTGGCGGCGTAGCCCTCGGTCGTGACTATTGAGACGTGCTTGAGGTGGATCTTGGCGGCCAGCAGGCCGCCGGGGCGGTGCGCGAGTGCCACGGCCAGGGTGCGGCGGGTGATGCGCATATTGATCTTGTCCTCTGGGATCTGCTCCAGGCCCAGGCGCTGTCCCTCGGGGCCGTTGACCCACCGGCGCAGTTTGGCGCAGCGGTTGGCCATCGTGGTGCGGCCGAAGACATGGTTGGTGGGCCGGCGGGGGTCCGCCAGTTTGGCGGCGAGGGCGACCGCGTCGTAGGCGGGGGCCACGGTGACCCATTCCTCCCACACCCCGCCCAGTTTCTCCTGGCCCTTGATCAGCTTGGTCCGCAGGCGGTAGCGCATGCGTCTGGCACCGAGGTCCTGCGGGGGGACGCACGCGTCGAGCGGCATCGCCGCCAGCTCGCTGTTGCGTATGCCGGTGAGCAGGGCGACGACGACCTGGCAGGCGGTGCGGACCCGCTCCACCATGTGGCCCGCTTCTTCGGCCGTGGCGAAGCCCTCAGTCCACGGGACTGTTCCGGTGCCGTCGGCGCGGTCCACCTGGGCGGCGTTCCACGCCCATCTCGGCCGCAGTCCCACCGCTGCCAGGGTCTGTTCCAGCAGGGGACGCAGCGGGGGCAGGTACTGGTAGGCGAAGGACGTTATCCCCGCCTCCCGTGCGATGGAGAGCACGTTCACCGCGAGCAGGGGGTCCTCGGCGGACCAGCCCTCGTCGGTCCGCGCGGCGTACTCCTTGGCGCCGACCGGCTCCAGGGGGACGCCCTGGTCGAGGTGGGTGCGTATGGCCGCTTCCAGGCGCTCCAGTTGGGTGCCTTCGCCCTTCCAGGGCGCCCCGTCGTCGTACTGCCGCACGGTGCGGATCAGTTCGAGCATGTGGGGACCAAGCGTCTGCACGATGTACAGGGCGGCGGCCAGCCAGGGCCGCAGTGCTTCGTCACGCAGCGGCTGGGCGATGTTCTCTCCGGCCCGCTTGCAGCCCGCGACCTCGTAGGGGCTTCGGCCGGCCCACGGGACGAACCCTTCGGCGAAGCGGTCCGTGGTGAACAGGTTGCTGTAGAAGGCAGGTTCCTGCACGACCTGGGCCGCGGCCATGCGTGTGCTCTGCCCGGACGGGCGCAACGGCCCTCGGTGCCTGCCCCGGGTATGCCGACGGGACTCGTAGAAACCCTGGCAGTGCTGCTGTGTCACGTCCTCCAGGGAAGTGACGCCGCGCTCGGTGAGCCAGTGGAACCACCGCATGAGCTCGGCAAGGCGGTTCCTGCATGTATCGAAGTGGAGCGGGATGCGGAACGCGCTGGGCAGGTGCCGCACCGCCTCGTGCCCGGGGGCCATGCGCGCGAACATGTACTCCTGGGCAAGGGTCCGCCACTTCGGGCTTTGGATACTGGTGAAATCCAGTCGGGCCTGGGCTGGCTGCAGGTGGGCGGGCAAGTCCTCCAGATCGGCGAAGTCCCAGATCAACTGGCCGACCAGCGGCCGGATCCCGCCCGGACGAACCGCCAGGCCCACGGCCTGGCAGATGTCGACGTCCGCCAGCGGACTGGCGTGATGGCGCCCCTGGGCCAGGACAGTGGTTGTGATGCTGCTCATCATCGCGTCGTCTCTTCCGGCCGCAGGGGCAACTCGTCGTCGATATCAGCTACTTGAGCTGCGGCCTCCAGCAGCGTTGCGGAGGGGAAGTGGACGTCGGGGGCGAGAATCTCGGCTACCCGCTGGTCGTACGGGCCGAAATTCCGCATGAACTCCTCGGCAGTCCTCTGGTCCCACTGGCGGGCGAAGAACGCGCGCAGGCGCATCAGGTTCGGCAGGTGCCGCGGAGTGAACAGTGCCAGCGGGCAGAGCAGGCAGACCCAAGGACGGGCCGGACACGGCTTGCCCTTGGGCCCGTGCAGTCCCGACAGGTGGTCGCCGCAGGCGGCGCTGAAGACATCCCGTTCCCCGTGGACGAGCTCGGCGAGCGCCGTGTCATCCAGTCCGAGAGCGGCGACCTGCTCGGGGTAGTCCCGCACCAGGGTTGCAGTGTCCTCGGTGGCAAGCACCATCGGCGGCTCGGCCTTGCGCAGCATGTCGTTCTGCGCCTCGACAATGATCTCCTCGACCAGGGCCTGCTGTTCGGGTGTGCCGGCGCCGAGGTAGTGGTCGGCTTCGACCTGCGGGCTGCGGTTGGGATCCAGCGTCGCGCGTCGGCTGCCCGCCCATGAGCGGCGGTCCCGCATCGAGTCATAGGTCGTCCGGATCCGGTGCAGATGCAGTCGCAGCGGTCCGCCGCCGTCGGCCAGGAGCCCTTGAGAAAGGATCCATTTCAGGCTCGTCTCGTTGCTGGTCGCCGTGGTTACCCAGTGGTGCACGCCACGGGGTACGTAGCGCACCCACAAGGCGTCACGCATGCCCGCCGGAGCGAACTTCCGGGTCAGAGAGGAGTGGTCCAGCCACTGCTCCAGCAGCAGGCTGGCCCGCTTCGTCAGAGTCCGGCTCTCCTCGGCCGTGCGGCCCTTGATGTAGGAGAGCAGGACGGTCGACTCGCCGGCCCAGTCCACATCACCCAGTCCGAGGTCGTCCAAGCCGTCGGGCACGATGCCGGTGTAGATGCCCAACAACAGTCGGTAGGCCAGCACGGTGGAGGCGTCGGGGAACAGCAGCGCCGAGACGGCGACCTTGCGGTACCGGAACTGCTTCTCCGGCAGGCCGGAGAAGTGGCCCGGCGACCAGTCGGCGTACGGCGTCGCCTCCACCGGTCCGAACTGAGCATAGGCCCAGTACACGTTGGCCTCGCTCCATCCGCCCTTGAGCGGATCCTGTCCGTCTTCAGCCGCCCTCCTTGCTCTGCGGAAGGCGGAATACGAATCCTTGACGACCGTCTCGCATACCTTGGCGAGCCGCGCCCACTCGCCCTCGGTGTACGGAGCGAGCGTGTTCTCGGACTGGCGCTGGATCTGGAAATGGCGGCCGTCCACCATTTCCCGAACATCCGCTTTCAGCAGTCCGTGGAGATCGTCGGCGCGGGCGAGCATCCGTCGGCTGAGCGACTCCAGCGCGGCACGGTGGTCACCTCGCAGCCAGTGTTGGGCCAGGTGAGCACGCGTCAACTCGGCGGCGCCGCCGGAAAAGCCCTGGTCCGCCAGATCGTTGGTCAGCGCGCGGATCGCCGCGGTGTAGTCGTTGAGTGTGCGCTTCGCGTCGATGTCGCCGTGCGGGTGCACGAGATCGGCAAGCCCCATCAGCATGTCCCGAGCGAGGGCAGGGTTCCGCGTGGCGTAGATCTTGCCGCCCGCCGTGACGTTCATCATCATCGACACGCTCGTCCCGTCGCTGAAGACGGCGGCGATGCCTAGTGGGTCCTCGAGTACGGTGGCAGGCATCAGATGTCCTCGCTGTCGTCGTCTTCGTCCTGGAACTCCGCTTCGGCCTCGCGGACGGCCGACGCTGGCAAGAGCCCGCTGGCCTCGCCGATCCGCCGGTGCAGTTCGGCGAAGATTCGGGTCGTATCCAGGCGATTGAGATAAACTTCCGTGGTCAGGACACTGGAGTGGCCAAGAAGGTCGCGCAGGACCAGCAGCGGCTCGGTGGTCTTGAGGTACAACGCCAGTCCGGCGTCGTCATCGCCGTCCTTGACCAGGCGGGCGGCCCGCTCGTAGTAGCCGCGTACCAGCTTGGCCATGGTCTGCATGGCGAAGGTGTGGCGCCCGCGGTGGGGTGTGACATGGGGGAATCGCGGTTCGTAGCGTTCACGGATCCGGTCCGATGCGCGTTCGAACACGGTGTTCCAGTCGGTGAACGGGCGCCCCGGGCCGCACACGGAGAGCAGCATCGATCCGCCGCCGGGCGCGACGAGCCGACGGCGTTCGGGCGGGCCCAGCGTTTCCCAGGTCGTCCAGGCGCCGTTGACCCGGCCACCCAGGGCTGTCGCCTCGGTCACGATGAGCGGTTCGCCCCAGCGCTGCGGCGGCATCCAGGTTGATCCCTGAACTGCTGCGGCCCGCTCGAACTCCAGGTAGTTGTGCAGCTCGGCCAGCGCGTCGTAGTTGATCCATGCGTTTCGGAACTTGCTGCCCTTGGTAATGCCCTCCGGCAGTGGGACGAGAACTGGCACTTCGCTGCGGCGGCTGGGCAACTTTGGGACCTCGCAGGCCAGAAGGTAGGAGAACTCCTGCTTGCGGGGCCCGGAGGAGAAGACGAACCGGCCAACCGCCGCATTGCGGGCCATTTCCCGGCCGCGGTAGCCGCGCTCCATCGATCCGTCGGGCTGTAGCCGGGCCAGGCCCTTGTGGAACAGGTCGGCGAAATCGTCCTCCAAGTACTTGATGGTCACGTGGGGCTTCGGCTGGCGGCGCCGGGCGGAGTTCCGGCGGACCTCCCGCCACTGCCCGGAGAAGACAGCCGTGGCCTGCCGGTAGGTGAAGGGCAGGGACGTGGTGTAGCCGTTCTCGATCGCCCAGGCGTAGAAGATGCTGAGCATGGTCATGTGCTGGTTCCAGGTGGTGACCCGGAACCTCTGCCTGCCGCTGATGGGGCCTTGCGAGCGGTACACCGCGTAGGCGCTCAGCAGCGCCTTGAGCCGTTCTCGACTGTCGAAGAGGCCGACCCCGTGTTCTTCTCCGAACTCCGACCACTGGCGTACGGCGCCGACATACGATGTCCAGGAGTTCGCCGCAGGGCAGCCGTTGGTCGGAAGCTCACAGGCCCACCGGTTCACGATCGCTGAGGTACGCAAGCCGTGCTCGTCTTCAAACCGAAGGTCGTCGTCGAAGACGAGCACCATCCCCTCAGGAATGACCGGCTTGAACTCCAAGCCCCAACCTTCCCAGTCCTCTGATGAGTAGAACGTCTGTTCCATGTCGGGGATGCTAGCCAGAGAGACACCCCTTGGGCTCCCTCACATCTGCTGGCCAGTGGGAGGCTCGGTCATCAAAGTGACACTGCACCTATGTCGAAACAAGATCGGAGAACTGGCCCGGCTCCTGGCGACACGGGCCAAGGCGGTGCACGGAATCGACTCCGACCCCGATATCGTGTCCCGGGCCCGTGAACTGACCGCCCAGGCCGCTCCGGTGACCTTCACCGTCGCGGACGCGCCCGCTGGGATACCGCCCGGCCCGTACGACATCATCACCTGCGTCGCCACCGTCCACCATCTGACGTTCACCGATGCTCTCACCCATTTCCGTGAGCATCTGGCACCAGGCGGAACACTGGTGGTGGTCGGCCTCTCCAGGGAGACGACCCTCGGTGATCACCTGCTGAGCTGCACCTCGATTCCACTGAATGCCGCCATGGGCTGGATCAAGAACAAGGGGCGCAGGGCGCCCCGCCCCGACTCGATGACCGCGAGAACCCGGGCGGCGGAGATGTCCTTCTCCGACATCGTCCGCGAGGCACGTCAGGTGTTGCCGGGCGTGCGGCTCAGGCGTCGACTGTTCTGGCGCTACACACTTGTCTGGCGCGACGGCTCCTGCGAGAGAGGACTGCGATGAGAAAGATCATCCTGATGATGTCGGTGTCCCTCGACGGCTTCGTCGAGGGACCGGACCGTGAGATCGACTGGCACCTGGTCGACGACGAACTGCACACTCACTTCAACGAGCAGCTCAGGACCATGGGCGGCTTCCTGGACGGCCGTGTGACCTATCAACTCATGGCTGATTTCTGGCCGACCGCCGATTCCGATCCCTCAAGTGCCGGACCCATGGCGGAGTTTGCCGCCATCTGGCGGGACATGCCCAAGATCGTGTTCTCCCGGACCCTGGAGCGGGCCGACTGGAACACCACCATCATGCGGGAGGTCGACGTCGACGAGATCACGGCTCTCAAGGCCCGGCCCGGCGGAGATCTGTCGCTCGGCGGTGCCGATCTCGCCGCGTCCTTCATGCGGCTCGACCTGATCGACGAGTACCGCATCTACGTCCATCCGGTCCTGATCGGACGAGGCAAGCCCCTGTTCCCGGCCTCGGATGCCCGGACACATCTGCAACTGGCCGAGACCCGCACCTTCGGCAACGGGGTCGTGCTCCTGCGCTACGAACGCCCGGCGGCTGCTCCACCGGGATGAACTCCCCGAGCCCACGGTGGCAGGACCGCTGCATTGCCGGGCCGTACGGGAGATCTCCCCGTATAACTGCCGAACCGTCGCGAGATCTCACGAAAGGACCGGCGCATGACACTCGGAGCCGAGGACCGCCTGGCCATCAATGAACTGATCGCCCTGCAATGGCACCTGGTCGATGACGGTGAACTCGACCGACTGGACGAGCTGTTCACCGCCGACCTCGTCTACGACGCCTCTGACCTGGGCCACGGATCGATGCACGGGCTGGAGGCCTTCCGGGACGCGGCCAGGGCGATGGGGCGACGCGGCCTCGTCAGTCATCACGTCACCAACGTCGTCCTCACCGAGGTCGGCGACGATCAGGTGCGCGCCCGGTCCAAGGGGATCGGAATCAAGGCGGACGGTACGAGCGGAAGTGTGACGTACGAGGACGTGGTCGTGCGTGGTGAGAGGGGGTGGCGCATCAACCGTCGCAAGGTCGCCGTACGGCATGCGCCCACCGGTGCGAATGACGCGAACAAGCGGCCCGAATGACATGTCGCATGTCCCCGGATGCCGCAGGCGGATACTGACGGCGCCCCTGCGGCCCAGGGGCGCCGTCAACGGATTCCGGGCGACGCGTCAGGCGTTCAGCATTCCCGACGTGTCGATGACCTGGCGGATCGCCCGGCCCGAAGCCAGCTCCTCCATCGCCGCGTTGATGTCGGCCAGCGGAAGCGTGCCCGTGTGCATCTGTTCCACCGGCATCAGGCCCGCCCGCCACAGGTCCAGGAACCTGGGAATGTCGCGGCGCGGGACCGCGTCGCCCATGTACGAGCCCAGCAGGGACTTGCCCTCGCCCGCGAACGCCAGAGCCGGGACCTCCAGCACCCGGTCGGGGGCGGGAAGGCCCACCGAGACGACCCTGCCGCCCCGGGCCACGACCGTCAGGCACGCGGCCATGACCTTGGGACTGCCCACCGCCTCCACTGCCAACTCGGCTCCACCCGAGGTGAGTTCAAGGATGGTCTCGATCGCGTCGCCGGGGGCGTACGCATGGGTCGCACCCAGCCGGACGGCCAGGTCGCGCTTCTCCTGGACCGGGTCGACCGCGATGATCGGATACGCCCCTGCCGCGCGGGCGCCCAGGACCGCGGAGAGGCCCACGCCGCCCAGGCCGTAGACCACCGTCGACTGGCCGGGGCGCAGGGCCGCCGTGTTGATGACGGCACCGGCGCCCGTCAGGACCGCGCAGCCGAACATCGACGCGACGGTGAACGGGATGTCCTTGGGGATCGGGACCACCGACTCCTGGGCCAGCACCGCGTGTTCGGAGAACGCGGAGACACCCAACTGGTGGTGGACCCGGTTGCCGGAGGCGTCGGTCAGCAGCGACGGGCCGTGCAGCAGCGCGCCCGAGCCGTTCGCCGCCGCTGCCTGCGCGCACAGGGCCGGGCGGCCTGCCGCACAGTTGCCGCAGAAACCGCAGCTGGGCACGAAGACGAGGGCCACATGGTCGCCGGGGGAGACACGGCCGACGCCCGGTCCGGTCTCCTGGACGACGCCCACCGCCTCGTGGCCCAGGGCCATCGGCAGCGGGCGGACCCGGTCGCCGTTGACCACCGAGAGGTCCGAGTGGCAGAGCGAGGCGGCCGCGATACGGACCAGCACCTCGCCCTCGCGCGGGGCGCCCAGCTCCAGTTCCTCCACCTCGACCGGGCGGGTACCGGAGTAGGGGCGGGCGGTCGATATCCCGCGCAGGACCGCGGCACGGGTTTTCACGACTGCACCTGTGCACGCGGAGCGCAGCGCAGCACGTCGCGGCTCTCCAGCAGCGGGACGACCTTGCCGAGCACGATCTCCTGGAAGTGCGGGGTTGCGCAGTGCGCGGTGAAGTCGGCCTCGGAGGCGTACTCCTCGTACAGCACGATCGTCTGCGGGTCCTCGATGCCCTGGTGGACCCGGTAGGCGAGATTGCCCGGCTCCTCGCGGGAGGCGGCGGCCATCGTGTCGAGGAGGGGAAGGACGGTGTCTTCCTCGCCGGCCTCGGTGCGGTAGCGGGCAACGACCACATATGTCATGGGGGGATCACTCCTGGGGTGTGGCGGGCCTCTTCAGGGCGGCGGGCGGGACCGGTGGCAGCTGGTCCCGGCGCAGGTGCCAGAGGCGGGGGTCGGACGTGGCGGCCGCGGCCGACCCGAGGGCCAGCGCGAGCGCCACGTCCGCGGCGGTTTCCACGAAGCCGGCGGCGACCGACGGGGACATCGCGCGCTGTGCCTGCGCGCTCATCCGGGCGACGATCGGGGCGGGCATGATCTCGACCAGGTCCGGTGCCCCGCGCGAGATGGCGTCCGTGGAGCGGCGAAGATTGGACCGGTCGGTGACGAACACCTTCATCATCGTCAGCAGGCCGAGCGGGCGGCCCTTCTCTATGAGGGAGAGCCGGGTGCTGACCACGCCGTGCGCGCCCATGTTCTTGATGAACTCCAGCGCGCCCCGGTCCTGAGCCAGACCGGGGCTGCTGTCCACGTTCACGAACACGGTCTTCCCCGCCCGGCCCAGCGCCGGCACCACCTGGGGCAGCTGCCCCACCGCGAGCGACGCGAGGATGCACACCTTCGCCGGTGCGGTCAGGAACTGCCGCAGCGGCTGGGTGCCGACGACCGACGCGACGACCGGCACCTCGGCGAAGGCCGAGGCGAGCCGGGGGTCGAGTGCGGCACCGGACCGGGACGGGGAAGGGGTCATGGCAAGGGCCTGCCTGGAGAAGGAGGGTTCGTGACTGCTGACGTCAGTTCAACGGGGACGTACCGAATCGGCTGGGAAGGCCCAGTTTGCCAGGGTTGAGAATGCCGGCCGGGTCCAGGGCCTTCTTCACCGCGACGAACGTCGCGAAGCCCGCCCCGAGGGACTCCTCCAGGTAGGGGCCGCGCAGCAGACCGCAGCCGTGGTGGTGGCTGAGCGCCGCCGCGTGCTCGATGAGTACGGCGTTGGCCGCGTCCCACACCGAGCGGTACCAGTCGCGGCGCGACTCGGGCGCCACGTCGCCGCGCAGCGAGAAGTAGACGCAGGCGCCGTCGGTGTACGCGTGGGACTGGTGGGCCGAGGCGGCCAGGGTGCCGGGCACCGACTGGATCGCGGCGACCACCTCGTCGTAGATGACTGGGAGGTCGGTCCAGGACGCGGCCATCTCCAGGGTGTCGGCGACGAAGCCCGGACCGGGCTTGAAGCCGTCGGCGGACTTGCCGACCAGCATCCGTTCGTCCAGCCAGCGCTCGAAGACCGCCTTGCTGTCCAGCTCGGGGCCGTACGCCCCGCAGACCTCGGTCGCCACCTTGATCGAGGCGTCGACGATGGCCGGGTCGCCCTCGTCGGCGACGAGCAGCAGGTTGGTCTCGGGGTGGCCGAAGTGGGTGCCGGACTCCAGGGTGTCGTACAGCCGCAGAACGGCCGGGGTCGCACCGCGCTGCATGATCTTGCGGCAGGCGTCCAGGCCCTCCGCGAAGGTCTTGAAGCCGAACGCGACGGCGTTCGCGTACTCCGGCAGCGGGTGGACGCGCAGCCGCGCCGAGACGATCACACCGAGCGTGCCCTCGGAGCCGACGAACAGCTGGCGCAGGTCCGGGCCGACCGCGGCTCGGGCGTAGTCACCGTACGTGGCACGCGTACCGTCCGCGTGCACGACGTCGACGCCGACGACCATGTCCTCGATCTTGCCGTAACGCGTGGAGAGCTGACCGGCGCCGCGGCAGGCGATCCAGCCGCCGACCGTGGACACGGCGAAGGCCGACGGCCAGTGGCCGGTGGTGACGCCGTACTCCTCCTGGAGCTGCTTCTCGAAGAGGTCGCCGAACATGCCGGCCTGGACGTCCACGATGTTCGACTCGGCGTCGAAGCCGGTGATGCGGTTCAGTCCGCAGACGTCCAGGACGACGCCGCCGAAGACGGGGAGCGCCGCGCCCGTGACGTTGGAACGTCCCGCGGACGGGGTGACCGGGATGCCGGCCTCGTGGCAGATCCGCAGCACGGCCGCGACCTGGTCGGCGTCGGCCGCCTCGACGATCACGGCGTCCGGCGTCGCCGGACGGCCCTCGGTCTCGCCGATCATCGAGCCGGCCCACCAGTCACGGGTCCGGGTGACGACTTCGTCGCGGGAGGTGTGCACCGCGTGCGCGGCCTCGCGCAACGCCTCGACCACGGCCTCGGGGACCTCGACCGGGTTCACCTGGAGGGCGGCCTCGCCGTCGCCGATCGGGGTGTTCTGCGCCCACTTGGCGAAGCTGGGAGCGCCGATCGTGTAGTTGCCCCGGTTGAACGGGTGGGTGATGGTCTGACGGCTGATCATGCTGCTGCCCCTTCGAGGAGTACGGACTTTTCGTGATGGACGGCTGCGAGGTACTCGGAGACCGAACGCTCCACCTCGGCCTGGGTGAGGTTCAGTTCCCGGCCGAGGATCGCGCCGACGGCCTCGGCGGCGGCGGCGGACGCGTCCCGGGCGAACAGTCGGGCGCGCATCCGGCGGGAGAGCACGTCGTCGACCGAGCGGGCCAGTTCGGCACGGGCCGCGTAGACGACCTCGGCCTTGGTGTACGGGAGTCCCGCGACGATCGGCTCGGCCAGTGCGGGGTCGTCCTGGATCAGGTCGCCGACGAACCGGGCCTCGGTGCCGAAGCGCTCGCCGAGATGGGCGGCGATGCCACCGGACGCGGCGACGGCCTCCGCGTCGTAACCGGCGCCGCCGAGCAGCGGAAGGTCGGTGGTGCGACTCTTCCCCTTGCGGCCGAGGACCGTCATCACCTTGTCGATGACGAGTTCGCCCATGTGCCGGCTGGTGGTGAGCTTGCCACCGGTCACCGTCACCATGCCGGTGCGGCCGACGGTGATGTGGTGGTCGCGGCGCATGTCGAGTGTGGCGCCCTCCTTGCCGCCGACCAGCGGACGCAGACCGCCGATGGAACCGACCACGTCGTCCGGGGTGAGCTTCCCCTCGAAGGCGGTGTTGGCGCCCTCCAGCAGGAAGTCCATCTCCTCGCGGGTGCAGTGCACATCGTCGGGGGAGCCCTGGTAGTCCTCGTCGGTGGTGCCCAGCACGACGCTGTTGCCCCAGCGGGTGCAGGTCGCGCGGCGGGCCCGGCCGGGGATCGGCACGGTGACCGTGCAGTTGATCCGGACCTTGTCCCACGGCACCACGATGTGGGCGCCCTTGGCGGGCCGCACCTGCGGCTTGTGGCCGTCGTCCGCCTTCGCGTCGAGCTCGTCGGTCCACACCCCGGTGGCGTTGACGACGGCCCGCGAGCGGATGTCGAGGGTGTCGCCGTCCGCCGAGACCCGGGCGCCGGCCACCTTGCCCATCTGCATCAGCAGGCCCTCGGCCCTGGCGCCGTTGAGCACCGTCGCACCGAGCGCGGCGGCGGTGCGGACGATGGTGAGGACGAGCCGGGCGTCATCGGTACGGGCGTCGAAGTACATCAGCCCGCCCTTGAGGTTCTCCGCGCGCAGCGTCGGCGCCTGCGCGAGGACCTCGGGGACGGTGAGCCGCTGGTGGAGCTTGCCGATCCGCCAGCCGCCGACCAGGTCGTACGTCCACAGCAGACCCTCGAAGCCCTTGGCGAGGCGGGCGTCGAAGATGCCCTCCTTCTCCAGGATCGGGAAGAGGAACGGCAGCCGGTGCACCAGATGCGGGGCGTTCTTGCGGAAGCGGTGACGCTCCAGGAGCGAGTGGCGGACCAGGTTGACGTTGCCCTGCTCGATGTAGCGCAGGCCGCCGTGCACCATCTTCGAGGACTTCGACGACGTCCCGGATGCGAAGTCGTCCTTCTCGATCAGCGCCACGCGCAGCCCGCGCGAGGCCGCGTCGAGCACGGCGTACGCCCCGGTGATGCCGCCGCCGATGACGAGCACGTCGTACGTGTCGTCGGCCAGCCGGCGCTTGAGGGCTGCCCGGTCGAGCAGCAGTGGCGTTCGGCGGGTCGCCGCGGCGCTTCGCCGCGGTTTCCGGGCGGGCATGGTGATCACAACATCAACTCCTGGTGTTTCGGTGCGGCGGCCGCGTAGTCGGGTACGGGGCGCCAGTGCGACGGTGAGGGGCCGTCAATGGGGGGTGTGAGGCTTGGGTGCGGGATCCTTCGGAGGGAGCAGTGCGGGGTCGTTCAGGTGGGCGATCAGCACGTCGCGCCAGGCGGCCCGCTGCTCGGCGCGCTCGGCCGCCGGGATCGACGGCTCGAAGACCCGGCCGTGCGGCTGCGCCTCGACGACCTCTTCCAGCGAGGACCACAGGCCCTGGGCGACACCGGCCAGATAGGCGGTGCCGCGCAGGCTGGCGGTCGCGGAGTCGGAGACCCGCTCCAGCGGCAGGCCGGTCAGGTCGGCCTGGATCCGCATGAGGGGGTCGCTGCCGGAGACGCCGCCGCCGACCCGGAGCCGGGTGAACGGCGTGCCCATGGTGTCGGCGACCCCGTCGATCAGGTCGCACACCGAGTGCGCGATCCCGTCCAGCACGGCGCGCGCGAGATCGGCGCGGGTGGTGGCGAGGGTGAGCCCGGTGAGGGAGGCGGTGGCCTCCGGGTGCCAGACCGGCGTACGGACCCCGGCGAGTGCCGGGACGAAACGCGGGGTGCGGCCCGGCCGGGTGGGGACCCGGCCCGCCTCCTCACCGAGCTCCTTCGGCGATGCGAACAGCCCCAGGTCGTCGCAGAGCCAGCGCAGCGCCGAACCCGCCGTGGAGGTGTACGCCTCCAGGCTGTAGTGGCTGATGTCGCCCTGCCGCCGGCCGGGCTGGGCGAGCACCCCGGAGATGTCCGGCCTGGGCAGGGCGGGCGTGGTGCCGGTCGCCGCGTCGACGAAGGCACCGGTCCCGTACACGCACATGCCCTGCCCGGCGGCGAGGCCGCCGAGCGCGACGAGTGCGGCGTGCTGGTCGCCCATGGAGGCGGCCAGCGGGACGGCGATCCCGAGGGCGGCAGGGTCGGTCGTACCGAATCCGGCGTCGTCGGAGCGGAGTTCCGGCAGCAGGTCGAGGGGGAAGCCGAGGTGGCTGATCCACTCCTCGTCCCAGGCGTGCCGCTCCAGTAGATAGCCGCCGGTGGATGCGGCATTGGTCGGTGTGGTCGCGTGCACGGCGCCGCCGGTGAGGCGCCAGATCAGCCACGTGTCTACGGTGCCGAAGAGCAGCCGGCCCTCGCGGTGGGCGGCGGCCACCTCCGGGTGTGCGGCGATCTGCCGGGCGGCCCAGAGGAACGGGGCGCGGGCGCCGACCGGCCGGCCCTGACGGGCCAGCAGGGCGGCGTCCCACTCGGCTTCGTACGCGGTGAGCTCGGTCGCGTACCGCCGGTCCTGCCACACCACCGCGGGCAGCAACGGCCGCCCGCTGACCCGGTCCCACAGCATCGCGGTGGCCCGCTGGGTGGAGAGCGCGACCGCGGTGATCCCGATGCCCTCCTCGCGGGCCCGGCCGACGGCCCGGCGCGCCACCTCGACGGTGGCGGTCCAGATCTCCATCGGATCCTGCTCGACCGAGAGGTCGTCCGGATGGCTGACCTTGATCGACCGGTAGAACACCTCGTGGGTGGCGCCCGAGTCGAGGACGACTCCGGCCCTGGTGCCCGTGGTGCCCTCGTCGATGGACAGCACACCGCGCCGTGGGGCGGCGCCGGGGAACGTCTGCGTCATTGCAGCCCTTTCATTGCGAGCATCGCGAGCTGTGTGGAGGGATACGGAAGGGGAGAGGACCATCGTGTGATGCGACAGGTCCGGCGGCCGGTCAGCGCGCGGTCACGGACTTCGCGGATTGCGTCGAGCCGGTCCGGGCGCCGGGCGCGGCACGGTCCTGCCCGGCCACCTCGTCGGGCGAAGCGGCCTTCGTCGGGTCCCACTTGATCGCCAGACAGGTGATCAGGCCGAGCAGCGGTACGACGGAGAGCACCAGGAAGGTGTCGGCGAGCCCGAGCGAGTCCTTGATCTGCGGGAAGACATACAGCCCGACGACACTGCCGAAGCTGCCGACCATCCCGGTGACACCGGTGCCGAGCGCACGGACATCGCTGCTGTAGGAGAGCGCGGCGATGGACTTGCCGTTGGCGCCGGGGCCCGAGGAATGGCAGAGGATGAACAGGACCGGCAGCAGGAACGCCACGGCGGTGGGCACCTTCTCGAAGGTCAGCCCCATGGCGAGCAGGGCGACGAAGACCCCGGCGAAACCGGCGGCGGAACTGAGCCGCAGTCCGAGCCGGCGACCGAAGTACGCGGAGAGGAGCCCGCCCGCGATACCGAAGGCGTTGAAGACCATCGAGCCGATGGTGGCCTTCTCGAAGCTCTCACCGAAGATCGTCAGGCTGATCAGCGGGAGGTACCAGCCGACCGCGAAGTACTGCATCGACTGACCGAGCGATATCACCGAGGAGAGGACCGTGCGCGGCAGGTACTCGCCCTTGAAGAGCAGTCCGGCCTGGCGGAACCCGATGGCGGGCGCCTCGGTGGCGGCGCGGGTCGCCTCGTCGGGGTTGCCGGCGACGGCCTTGATCTTGTAGATCCTGTCCAGATTGACGACCGCCTCGTCCAGACGGCCCTTGCTCGCCAGCCAGGTGGGGCTCTCCTTGAGCATCAGCCACTGGCCCACGAGCAGCGTGGCGGCGACGATCGCGGCCGAGCCGACCGACCAGCGCCAGATGTCCGCACCGACGTCCAGGTTGAAGAAGAGCAGGGCGAGCGCGAGGTTGCTGGTGGTGGCGACGTACCAGACCGCCTGCCACAGGTTCAGCCGGCCGCCCAGCTTCGCGGGGGTGTACTCGGCGAGCAGCGCCATGGCGACCGCGAAGTCGATGCCGTACGCGACACCCACCAGGACCCGGCCGAACCAGACGACGGTGAAGTCACCGGCGAAGGCGGCGAGCAGGGCGCCCGCGATGGCGAACACCTTGGCGATGAGCAGCGGGGGGACGCGGCCGATCCGGGTGGCGAGCCAGCCGCCGACCGGGTTGAAGATGATCGCCAGGGCCGGAGCGGTGGCCGTGAGGATCGAGACCTGGGTGCTGGTCAGCTCCATCTGGGACGTCATCGGTCCCAGACCGGCGCTCAGTGCGGCATTCGAATAGGCGTCGAGAAACAGCCCGCCGAACACGAGAAACCAGATGACTTGCGCCCGGCCGGTGATCTTTCCCAGCCCATCGATGAGCGCAACGACGTCGGCGACGCCTTTGACGCTCGGACGTTGTGCCATGAATCCGCCTTCGAGGAAGACCCATCGGCGGCACGGGGAGCACAAAAAAACAGGCATGACGAAACCACCGACAGGTGGTCTATGTCTGTGCCTGTCAAAACACTGCGGAAAGCGCCGCAGCACGTGAACTGCAAGAAGTACGAACTACGCAGTGAGGTTAAGAACGAGTCAGGAGAAACGTCAAGGGTTTCCGGCAGGTTACTCAAATGTGACGTGGGCCTTGACGGTGCTGTTGTGAGGGCGGGAGGGCGATGCACGGCACCGGACAGGGAAGCGCGAGCGGCATGCGAAAGGCGGGGTGGTGCGCGATCCGCATCACCCCGCCCCGCGCCCGTGAGGTTTTCGTCAGTGCCCCGCCTGCAGCGCCGCCCAGGTGTTCGCCCCCACGACGCCGTCGGCCGTCAGGCCCCGGCTCGCCTGGTAGCTGCGCACCGCCGTCGCCGTCACCTGGCCGAAGCTCCCGTCGATGCCGACGGTCGAGCCGAGCGCCGCGGTCAGCGAGCGCTGGAGCCGCTTCACTCCGTCGCCCGAGGCGCCCTGTTCGAGGGGCGTCGTCGGACCGGCGGACAGGAGCGCGGTCCAGGTCCTGCCTCCCACGACGCCGTCGGTCGTCAGGCCGTGGTTCGCCTGATACGCCATCACCGCGTTCTTCGTGGCCGGGCCGAAGCTGCCGTCCACCGCGCCCACCGCGTATCCCTGCTCGTTCAGCAGCTGCTGAACCGCCTTGACCTGGGGGCCCGTCGAACCGCTGCGCTGGGTCTCGTACGAGGTGAAGCTCAGGGTGTCAGTGCTGTTGCCGCCGCCGGTGCTGCCGCCCACCAACTGCATGTAGCGATTCCAGTCCCAGTACGGACCCGGGTCCGTGTGGTCGTTGCCCGGTGCCTCGCTGTGCCCGATGATGTGCGCCCGGTCCTTCGGGATGCCGTACCGGTCGCACAGGTGGCGGGTCAGGGCTGCCGAGGAGCGGTACATCGTGTCCGTGAACCAGGAGGGGTCGTCGATGAACCCCTCGTGCTCGATGCCGAGCGCCGAGGCGTTCTGGCCCCGTGCGTGGTATGCGGTGTCGCTGTCGCGCACCATCTGGGTGATCTGACCGTCGGAGGAACGCACCACATAGTGGGCGCTCACCTCGGCCGTCGGGTTCTGGAACCAGCTGATCGAGCCCGCGTACGAGCCCTGCGTGACATGGATGATCACCTTGTCGATCCTGGCCGTCCGGCCCACGGCGAAGTTGTTCGCATGGGCCGGGACCCACAGTGCGGACGGGTAGTCGGTGCTCTGTGTGCGTACGTCGGTGGTGTCGAGCGAGCCCTTCTGCGGTGAGACCGGACGGGCTGTCACCGAGATGTGCTCACCACCGGGGACGGTGGCGTGGAGCCCGTTGGCCAGGAAGGTGTACACGGCGTCGGCGTAGAGGGTGGCGGCGGGTCCCGTCGAGCCGCTGTACCGGGCGACGGCCGGGTACCAGGCGTTGACGTCGTCGCGTTTCCGGTCGTCGAGGCCGAGCTTGTCCGCGTAACTGCGCAGCACCGCCGCGCCGCCCAGGATGTTGACCTCGGTGTCGGTGCGGAGGTCGGCGAGGGGTTCGCCGGTGAGGGCGGCCGCCCGCTCCAGCGTCGGGTTCGTGGGATTGCTCACCAGGTGCATCACGCCGTACCCGTTCGCCTGGCTGGGGCGCCCGGAGTGGCCGTCGAGATGGGTCTCGCCATACCCGACGGCGGCGAGCAGATCACGCGGAACGTCGAACTTCGCGGCCGCCTGTGCGAAGGCCCGGTTCATGGAGTGGTCGTCGGCCGGAGCGGCGAAGGCCGGGCTTCCGGTCGCGGCCAGGGCCGTGGCGGTGAGGGCCGCTAGGACGGATGCGCGGCGCTTTGTGTGGGCGGCGGCTCGTCTGGGCATACCTGCTCCTGCTCTGTGTGGGGGGAGAGAGAAGAACGGCCCCCGGGCCCGAGTGGGGTGGGCCGAGGGGCCGAAGCCCGCTCAGAGTATCGGCGTGTACAGGGCATGACAATCATCTGACCGCGTGTCGAACTCCCCTTCACTCCAACGCGGTTGAGGCGCAGGTCGGAGCCCTGCCAGGTGACCTGTTCGGCGGTCACCGGGCAGGGCCGAGAGGCGCACGTCAGACGGCGCCGGGACCGGCCGCCCTCCCGCGGAGTCGACGCGCGTGCATCCGGCGCGCAGGGCGTGAGAAGCGGATCCGGGCAGTCGGTACGGGCCGGCCCCGATCCACATGTCGACGCAGGTGGGGACGTCCGGCGACCGGACGTCCCCACCTGCGGCCGGCGCGTTCGCGCAGGCTTCGGAGGTCAGTGCCCGCCGTGGCCCTGGGCGTTGACATCCACCCGTACGATCTGCGGGTCGTGGTCGCTCGCCTGGTCGGCGAACTCCGCGTTGATGTGCACCACGTCGTAGTCGAAGCGGCGGACGCCGGGGCTTGTCAGGATGTGGTCCAGCGTCTGCGAGTTGCCCTCGTACACATAGCTGTACTGCTCGCTCGCAGGCAGCGTGGTGATCAGTGGCTTGAGTACCCCGCCGCTGGTCAGCGCGTCCATCGTCGGAGAGAAGGCGAAGTCGTTGAGGTCGCCGAGCGTGATGACCCGGGCCGAATCGTCCGCGGCCAGCAGGGACTTGACGAAGGTGTTCACCTCCGCCGCCTGCTTCACCCGCTTGGTCTCCGAGCTGCGCCGCGGCTCCTGGTACCGGCCGTGCAGGGGCTGGTCGCCGCCCTTGGACGTGAAGTGGTTGCCGATGACGAAGACCGGCTTCCCGTGGAAGCGGAACTCGCCGACGAGCGGCTTGCGGCTGTCGGCCCACGCGTCACTGGTCGGGGCGATCCGTCCGGGCGACGCGGAGAGCGTCACCCCCTTCTTCGTCTTCACCGCGGTCACGGCGGTGGTCGCGTCACCGCCCGCGCGGTCCACGAATTCGACCCTCTCGGGATTGAAGAGGAAGACGTTGCGGATGTTGCCGCCGGGTTCGCCGCCGTCCTTGCCGTTCTCGGGGGCGACGTACCGCCACGCGTACCGCGGACCGCCCGCGGCGACGATCGCGTCGGTGAACCGCTTCAGCGTCGCCTCGGAGCCGACCGTGCCGTCGTTCACCGCACCGTTGTCGTCCTGGATCTCCTCCAGCGACACGATGTCCGGGGAGGAGAGGTTGACCGCGACGCCCTCGGCGAGGGTGTCGAACTTGGCCTGCTCGTCGAGGGCGTCCAGGTTCTCCACGTTGTACGTGGCGACGGCGAGCTCGTTGCCCTTCTGCTTCCGGGTGACCTCGCGCCGCAGGTGGTTGTCGGTGAGCGTGCCGAGCTCGGTGGCCTGGAGGTTGTAGCCGCCGAACGACGCGTAGTCCATGACACCGGTGGTGGCGCCGGACAGTACATCGCCGACGTCGGCGACGGGGACGGGCTTGGCCGGGTCGAGCGACATCACCTTGATACGGCCGGTGTTCTGGTCGTTGTACGAGGAGTACAGCGTGCCGCCCCGCCCGGTCCGGTTCTCGTCCGGCTTGACGGTCACCCAGACCTCGTCGTACGCGGTCGTCGCACCCGTCACCCGGGTGTCGGAGATCCGGACCCGGGTGCCTTCGAGCGATTCGTAGAGGTCGAGGGCGTACGCCGACGGGTCGAGGGCCAGCGAGTCGATCGAACCGCCGTCCGCCGACGGAGCGTACGCGTCCGGAACCGAGGCCGCGTCGAGCACGACCGGGGCCGGCAGCGCGTTGCCCGAGGACAGGACCGTCGTCTTCGGGGTGGTGATCTCGGTGATCGACTGGGTGGTCGTCGACGGGTAGTACTCGTCCACCTTGCCGCTGACCAGCACCGAGTCGCCCACGGCGACCTCCGGGGAGGTGGAGCCGGTGAAGACGAACACGCCCTCGCTGGTCCGGGCGTCCGCGTCGGGCGCGGTGTCCTGGATCCAGAAGCCGCGCGAACCGGTGGTCCGTACGCCGGTGACGATGCCGGGGACCCCGGTCACCTGCCGGCCCTTCAGCGGCGACACCCGGGTGGTGCCCTGGATGTCGTGGATCCGCACGGTGCCGGGCTCGGTCGGGCCGCCGGGGTCACCCGGGCCGGAGCCACCGGGGGTCTCACCGGCCGAGTTGACCGGCGTCGGGGCGCCCGCGGTGAGGTCGGCGGCGTTGTCGTCGGTGTCGACGAGGGACGCACCGCGCGCCACCGAGGAGGTGTTCGATGCCCCCGCCGCCGGGCCGCTGCCCTCCCGTACGACCGCGGATCCGTAGCCGACGAGATCCACGATCCGCGTGTCGGCCGCGCAGTCGGCCGCTGTCTTGCAGGTCAGCGGAGTCGTGCCGGAGACCAGCGCGACGGTTCCGCCGCCGGCCGCCATCGCGACCGTGCCGGTGGCGTCCGGCGTGGGCAGGGCGACCGTGCCGCCGGTGCCCGCGGCCTCGGCGACGAGGTAGCGGCCGCCGGGGGCGACGGACCCGCTCAGTGCGGAGACCTGCCACAGCGAACCGGCGGAAGGGGAGGCCGGCAGATATTGCACGCTGAAACCGGACAGGTCGTACGAGGCGGAACCGGCATTGGCCAGTTCGATGAAGTCTCGGGCGAGTGTCGCACCCGAGTTGCCTCCGCCGCCGTACACCTCGGAGATCACGGCGGTCGAGGACGGAGCCGCGAAGGCGGCGGGCAGAGCGGTGGCCGAGAGAGTCACGGCGACGGCGCCGGCCAGCAGGACGGAACGGGGTCTGGATATGTGCACGGTGGGCTGCTCCCGAAGTGTGGTGAGGGCAAAAGCTATGCGCGTAGAACCAGCCGTGACAAGACATCAGAAGTTAATTCCAGAAATCGTTCCGGCGGCCCGGAGGCGATGGGGCGAGGAGCATGGATGTGGTGGGGGTGTCTTCTCCGGCACCGGTTCGACATGCAACCAAGAGGTTGCCTATGCTGTAAAGGGGCCGAGGACACGCACAGGCGATGGTGACGGTGATGGCGGCGATGGATCCGATATTCAAGGCACTCGCCGACCCGAGCCGCAGGGAACTGCTCGACCGGCTCGACGCCCGGGGCGGTCAGACCACGCGCGAGCTGGGCGAGGGCCTGGGCATGAGCCGGCAGGCGGTGAGCAAACACCTGGCGGTGCTGGAATCGGCGCTGCTGGTCACCGCTGTGCGCCAGGGCCGGGAGAAGCTGCACTACCTCAACCCGGCGCCGATCCAGGAGCTCGCCGACCGCTGGATCGGCCGGTACGAACGCCACCGCCCGACCGCGCTGTCCCACATCGGACAGACCCTGGAAGGAACGGCCATGGACAAGCCCGAGTTCGTCTACGTCATCTACATCCAGACCACCGCCGAGAAGCTCTACCAGGCGCTGACCGACCCCGAGTTCATCAAGATCTACATGGGCGGTTACGGTCCCGAGTCGACCTGGGAGGTCGGCGCGCCGGTCCGCTGGAAGATGGACCCCGACGGCGAGTTCGAGGAGGTCGGTCAGCGGGTCCTGGAGGCGGAGCCCGGCAAGCGGCTCTCGTACACCTGGCACACCCTGCAGCCCATGCACCGCCAGATGTTCGACTTCGCCTCGGACGAGGAGTGGGACAAGGCCGTCCAGGAGCGGTCCAAGGTCGCCTTCGACATCGAGCCGGCCGAGGAGCCCGAGATGGGCATCAAGCTGACGATCACCCATGACGGGTTCGACGGCCCGGACAGCAAGATGCTGGAGGGCGTCAGCGGCGGCTGGGTTGTGATTCTCTCGTCGCTGAAGACCCTTCTGGAAGGCGGGAAGTTCCTCGACGAGCCGGCATGACGGCCAAGCGGTCCGGCGCCGGCTTTCGGGGCGGCGCCGGGCGCCCGCCGCGGCAGCGCAATGCGCGGGCAGCACACGGCGGGCGCAGGCGAGAGCACCTGACTGTGCGTCAATCGGGTCTGCGCGTCAACTGATCGGCCGGCTCGGCGGCGGCCCCGGTCGCCGCGCCTTTCGCCGGTGCGGCGGAACGCTGCGCGGCCCCCGCGCCCCGCCAACCGGCTGTTCGAGACCGCCGACCGCGGCGAGGTTCATCTCGGCATCGGACCGGCGGAGCTCATGTGCATGTGGTGGCTGTCTCCTGCCCTCGGCTCAGGCTCCGGGTACCCGGTCGAGGAAGCCGCTGACCGAAGTGATGCGTCCGTCGTCGGCGAGTGTGAGTACGTCCGAGCCGGCGACAGGCGCCGAGCCGTCGGCGGTGGAGACCAGTTCCCAGCTGAAGCGCACGATGTCGTGGTGCCCGTCCGGGGTGCCGGTCGGGCGGAACTCGAAACCGGGGAACTGCTGATGGGCCCCGTTGATCGTGGCCGTGAGCTCCTCGTGGCCACGCACGTCGGCCAGCGGGTCGGTGTAGGTGGCGCTCTCGGTGAAGGCGGCCGCCACGGCCTTCTCCAGGTCCTCGGGGGTGGCCGCGTTCCAGGCGACGAAGTAGCGCTGAACGGCGTCCTCGTATGCGGTCATCGTGCTGTCCTCTCTCGCGTCCCGGCCCCTGGGGCCGGGCTCCCGTGTGCTCGTGAGGAACACGATGTCCGATGGCGTGGAAGGCGTCGATTACCTCCGAGGTCATGGTCGGAGGGCCGCCGGTGAGATGTCACATCGCAGTGGAGCGGACGTACAGAATTCCTGGCGTCAACGTATTCCCGCCGATGCGTCTTCGGCGTCGGGGCAAGGGGAAGAGCGCCTCCTCACCCCAGGCTGTCCGGGACGACATGCATGGCGGCTTCCTCGGCCGATGCTGCCGCTCCGTCGATCCCGACGTCCTCGGCCGCCAGGGTGTCCGGCTCGTTGATGTCCAACTGCCGGGTCAGTCGGCCGGCGCGTACCGTACCGACCTCCGCGTCCCAGAGTTCGCCGTCACCGTCGGACAGATCTCCCAGGCCGTCGCCGTCGGCTTCGGTGACATCGGGCAGCTCCCGTGCCAGGCGGCCCTCCAGCGGCTCGCCACTGTGCTGTTCGGCGGCCGTGGTGCCCAGATCCTCCACCGCCCACGGTCGCTCGGGCGGGGAGTAACCCTCATCGAGAAGGTCGGTCAGCCCCCGGTTGTCCAGGGTGTCCTCGATGTCGAGCTGCTCGGCGGGGTCGGAGGCCTCAGGCTGTTGGGGCTGGTAGACATCGTCTCCCATGTCGGCGTCCTTCATGGTGTGTCCCTTCCCGGTTTCGGGGTCCCGGTCGCGCCTGCCGCGCACGTGACTCGGGAGAAAGGGGGGCATGTATTCGGTAAGCGCCCGAGTGCCGTCGAACCGCCCGTATGGGTTCAGGATAAGTGGCCCGGGTGTGAGCCCGCAGCCGTGGGCCGCTGCCCGGGCGTGGCAGGCCGGTCCGAGGGGCGATGGGACCCGCACTGCACGGGTTCGGGGCCGAGGAGCGATGGTCGGTGGAATTGATTGAAAGTGCGACCGTTCGACGTCGTCAATAATCTCGGCAACGTGGGGTTCTTTGTTGAGGGCGAAACCCTCCCGGGCCATAAAGGTTCCCAAGCGTCGTGCGGCGCGCCCGGCCCAAAACCAGCGGCACAACCAGAGTATCCGTGCCCTGCCGCGCGCCGACTGCGCGCCCACTGGTCGGACGGCGTCTCAGCTCTGTCACAGGTGCAGCGGTCTCTACGCCCGGCAGTTCCCTGACTGGCAGTCTCGCCGCGTGGAGATAGCTGAACTCGTTCTGGAGTACGTGAAAACCCTGGTGTGGCCTGTGGTCACCGTCGCCCTGGTGTGGGGCTTACGCACCCACATTCAGTACGCATTCACGCGGATGACCAGGTTGGAGACGCCAGCAGGCGCGATCGAGTTCGAGGCTGACGCGCGGGAGGTTCGACAGAACGCAGAAGAATTGTCCACCACCCCTGCCTCCGACGATCCGGCCTCTCAGGGATCTGATGAACCAAACCCTGAACAGGAGAGTCCACAAGTTCCGACTCCAAGGAACGACAACCAGGGATTCGGTATCTACGAGTCCGCGAGACTCACGGCTATCCGTTCTCCTGCACTGGCCGTTATCCGCAGCTGGGACTTCCTCCAAGAAGATCTCACCCACGCCCTGAATCAGCGCCGCATCCCCGACCCCCCGGACGGTGCTCGATGGCATCCGTGGGACATCTCGTGGGAGCACTTGCACAGACTGGGCCTCGAGCCCGGAGCGGTGGCCGTTTACATGTCGCTGAAAGACCTCTGGGACAGAGCAGCGCACACTCTTACCTTGGTCACTTCTGAAGCCGCAAACAACTTCATCGCCAGCTGCCGTGATCTTTCGTACCAGGTGAATGCCAGATATCACGCATAGCGCTCGCCAGGAGACCCCTATCCGCTCAGGTCAAAAAGTTTCACGCAGTGCACCCGACCTAAAGTCGGAGAGCATTATCCAGAAGTCCAACCCCGTTTTACGTCGCCCCAGCTCGACATGATTCAACGCCCTGGTGGGGTCACTATGAATCACGCTCAGAGACCAGATCAATCAGAACGACACCGCCCCTGTCGGTCACGAGCAGCACGACCGGACGTTGACCAAGGGCTGTCCCGCTGTGTTCTCGTTACCAGGACATTCGTGGGTCCTGCTCGTGCTCGGGGGAGTGCGGGGACAGCGCCTCTGCGTCCGGTCCGTCCGTCCGACACAGGTATCCGGGTCGGGGGCTGTCACCCCACCACGACGGTGGCGGGGTGTGGACCCGCTGGGTGCGCGGGATCGATACCTCGACCAGCGCCCCATCCTGGAACATCCACAGCCCGAAGCAATCGTCGTCTTCGTCGTGGAGCATGACCTGGACGCACTCCGGCGCGTTCCACGGCAGCGCCTCCAGGTCCGCGAGGACCCCGCGGCGCTGGCTCTCCCGGAAGAACTCGAGATACCACCCGCCGACGAACCAGTCCGGTATCCGCTCGAAACAGCCGTGCCAAGTACGCGTCTCGTCGAACCGCGTCAACGGTTCCATCACCTCGTCCTCGTACCGTGCAAGGACAAGGGCCTGTGCCATTCTGCTCATGAGTGCATTTCATCCTGTGGAGCGGTCTACCGGCAAGTTCGTTTCGCCGCAAGGCTCTTCAGCCCGCCCCGGCGCGCGACGGGCGGGTGCCAAGCGGCGCGCCCTACTTCACGGCAGGTGTGCGTTCCAGGCGTCTGGTGCTGGAACGCTGCGCCATTCCCCCGGCTCCTCGTCGTGCAGCTCTCGACGTATCGCAGGCCAGTGATCTTGGGTTATCTGCTCGGCCTCAGCGTCAGTGGCCGCGAATGGGCGGACGTCGTGGCGGATGTGCGCCCGCCATTTGATATTTCCGATCGACGCTCCCCGTTCAGGCATGAGCACTTCCGTGAAGTTGCGCTTGTGCCAGGTAATCCGGATGCGGCTGCGCGGGTCCTCGACATCCCGGAAGTTGACCTCTGTATCGACGAAACGGACCAGGACCCGACCTTCGAAGCGGGACACTTCCGATGCTGCGTGTTCGCTGATGTGTGACCTATCAGGACGGGGCGGGTAGATGACCACCCCAGCGAGTGCCAGTCAATGCCGCCGGTCGAGTCCGCTCTTGCCTGGGCGGCCTGGAGCATCCGCTCGAACGTGCCGTCCAGGGCCCACCGGCGAAACCGGGTGTGCAGCGTGGCCCACGCACCGTACCGCTCAGGGACGTCCCGCCAAGCCGTCCCGGTACGGAACTTCCACACCATCCCGTTGAGCACGGTGCGGTCGTCCAGCCGCTTCCTGCCCCGCAACGACTTGGGCAGCAGCGGCCGGACGAACTCACTCTCGCCATACGACAGTTCATGTCGACACCCGACCGTGATCCACCCTCGAGATCATTTGAAGGCACCACCCGGCCGGGGCTAGGTTGGACCGATCGGCATGCAATCCCTCTGGAAAGGGACATGAATCGGTATGACCGTCGCCTCACAAGCCCCGGCCCAAGTCCCGACTCAAGTCCCGGCCCGAGGCCGTGCCGCCCGGTTGGTGGGGCGGACCCCCGCCGGGGTGCGGCCGTATCTGGAGTTGCTGCGGCTGGACCGGCCGGTGGGGGCCTGGCTGCTGGTGGTGCCCGGATGGATCGCCCTGGGAGCGATCGCCGGGCCCCGGGACGGGGGCCTGCTCGGGTTGCTGCTCCTGGTGTACGGGGTGCTGTCGAGAGGGGCCGCCTGCGGGCTCAACGACGTGCTGGACGCGCGGTTCGACGCACAGGTGCCGCGTACGGCGGGGCGGCCCGTCGCCTCCGGGCGGCTGGCGGCCGGGCGGGCGCTGGTGCTGTGTGTCGTGGTGGGGGCCGTCGCTCCGCTGGTGATGGGGTTCTGGAGTGTGGAGGCCGTGGTGTGGGCGGCGGCCGGTGCACCCCTCGCGGCGGTGTATCCGTATATGAAGCGGGTCACCCACTGGCCGCATGTGTGGCTGGGGCTCACCATCAACTGGACGGTGCCGCTGGTGTACGGCCTGCTCGCCGGAGGGCTCGGGCTCGGGGGCGGGGTGCTGTACGGGGCGTTGATCTGCTGGGCCGTGGGGACGGACGTGATCTACGCCTGCCAGGACCGGGAGGCCGATGTGCGGGCCGGGGTGCGGTCGGCCGCCGTGCTGCTGGGGCGGCGTAGCCGGGTGGTGGTGGGCGGCGTGTACGCGGGGTGTGTGGTGCTGCTCGCCTGGTTCGGGATCGTGGCCGGGCTCGGGCCGCTGTACTGGCCCGGACTGTGCGTGGTCGCGGGGCAGTTGGGATGGCAGGTATGGCGGGCCGACCCTGCGGATGTCGGAGCCTGCGGGCGGGCGTTCGGCACCAATCCTCTGTGCGGACTGCTCATCCTCGTGGCCGTGCTCGCCGGGCGGCTCGGTACCCTCGGCTGAGGGAATCGGATCCTGGAGGTGCTGGTGGGACTGCGGGAACGGATCGCGGCGGAACTCACGGCGACCATGCACGGCGGGGATCTCAAGCTGGAGCGGTACGCGGGGCCGCCCGGTGATCCCGGGCTGTTCGGGATCGCGCCGGGGGATCCGGTGTGGCGGGTGCACGGGCAGGCCACCGGGATGCTCACCGGCGGGTTCGCCGCGCTCATGCTCCAGTCGCTGCATCCGCTGGCCATGGCGGGGGTCGACCAGCACTCCGACTTCCGCGCCGATCCGGTCGGGCGGCTGAACGGAACCGTACGGTTCATCACCACGACCACCTTCGGCTCCTCGGCCGCCGCCCGCGAGGTGATCGACCTCGTCCGGCGGATCCACACCCGGGTGCACGGCACCGCCCCCGACGGCCGGCCGTACCGCGCGGACGACCCCGACCTGCTCACCTGGGTGCACACCGCCGAGGTACGCAGCTTCCTCGCCGGCCACCAGACCTACGCACCCCGGCCGCTCCGACTGACCCCCGCCGAGTGCGACGCCTACTACCGCCAGGCCGCCCCCGTGGCCGAGGCGTTGGGCGCACGGAACGTACCGTGCACGTCCCTCGAAGTCGAGCGGTACCTGGCTCGCCTCCGCCCCCGACTCCACGCCACTCCGGCCGCGTTGGACTCGGTACTGTTCCTCCGCCGCTTCGGACGCACACGACGGGAGCGGCTGGTCGTAAGCCTGCTCACGAACGCCTCGGTCGGACTCCTTCCCGACTGGGCCCGCACCGAACTCGGCATCCACCGCCCGGCCCCCGTCCGCACCGGCTGGGACCGGCCCCTGGCGACGGCCGTCGGACGCACCCTCCAGTGGGGGCTCGGGCCCTCCCGGATCCAGGCCGCCGCACGGGGGCGGCTGGCGGAGGCGCGGCAGGGATGACGTCGAGATCTTCGAGGCGTCCGGCAGCATCATGCTTCGGAGGAGGGGAACCGGCGGCTCACCGGGTTTCATGACCGGGCGCGGTCAGACTTCCGCCCCTGCCCCCCCCTATGCCTGTCGTCAAACTCCCGCCTGCGCCGCGACGCCGTGCACTCCGCAAGCTCTACTGCGCCACCACTGCGCGTCGGCGCTGATTGCGGGCGGGGAGAACCCGAAGGTGGTGCAGAAGCGTCTGGGGCACAAGGATGTCATGACCACGTTGCGGACGTACCCGCATCTCTTTGCTGAGGCGGCAGAGCGGACGCGGGATGTTCTGGATGCAGCGTGGGGAGTGCCGGAGGAAACTGGGAGTGAGGCGGAATCCTCTGCGGCGAGCGGAAGGATTCCAAAATCCCGGCGAGCTGGGGCAGCTGTCTCCCGGCTCAGGGCGTGATTGGGGACATCCGCCATGGATTACCCGGAGAGCTACCAGTTGGTATTTCAGGCATCCGCCGTGGAGGACGACACGGTGATCGTCCGGCGTACCGCGCAGTCGGGGGCGGGTGGATACCCGATCTACGAGGACGAGACCGGAATCGTGCGCGCGGAGATCAGCGACCGAGGAGAGGTGCGGATGCTGGCCAGCGGTGGACACCAGGTGCTCGGCACTCCGCTGGTCGTGCGGGAGCCGAGCGCCTGAATGAGCCGGGGCCCGTCCGGCAGATCATGACCGGACGGGCCCCGGAACCACAGGACGGCGGGCCGGAGCCGCGCCGCCCCGTCAGCCCTCGGTCCAGCCGTGGTTCTTGGCGAACTGCAGCAACCCGCCCCGGACCTGCAGGATCTGAGCACCCGTCAGCGACGGTGCAGACTCCAGCAGCACGTCGGTCACCTCCTTGGTGTACTCGGTCGCGCTGAGCACATCGCACAAGGTGTCGTCGTCCGCCGACCCGGAAACGCTGACCGAGGCGGGCCTCGGAGGGGTCAACGGCTTCCCGTCGGGACCCTCTGCGAGCCGGACGGACGAGGCCTTCAGCCCGCGGTCACCGTCCTCGATCTCGAACTCGACCGCCGTTCCCGTGTGCACGTAGGACTCGGGGATCAACATGTCGTTCACATGGAGAAACACATCCTCACCGCCGTGATCGGGTGAGATAAAGCCATATCCTCGTGCGCCGTCGAACCGCACCACGCGACCAGAAACCACACCAACCCCCAAGAAAGAACCGGGCCCCTTGCCCGTTTGCCACACATGGCTCGACCGGAGAATAGCCCTGTGCGGCCGGGCGGCGCGACCCCCGGCGGGGAATCGCCCGGACCGGGGCGAGAGCCTCCGACGGAGCGGCGGCAGGCTCACCTGAGCTTGCGTGTGGGCGGCGGCGCGGTTCCGGACGCCAGCGGGGAGCGGGCCAGCTCGATGCAGCCCACCGTGATCAGGGTGAGCGCGACCAGTTCGGGCAGCACCCACCACCCGGTGCGCAGTTCCTCGCCGAACAATGTCACCCCGTACAGGACACTGATCAGCGCGTCACCGAGGGTCAGCGGCGGCTGGACGGCGACCAGCATGCCCGCCTGGAGGGCGTTCTGGAGGAGGAACAGTGCGCCCACTCCGGCCGCGGCGGTGGCGTACAGCTGCCAGGACGTCAAGAGCGCCACCGCTCCACCACCTCCCTCGAGCCGTGCCATGGCGTCCTTCATGAGTGCGGCCGTGAGGGCATACCCGCATGCGGCGGCGAGGCCGAGCAGAGCGCCCCGGGGGTTGCCTCGCGTGCTCAGGGCCGCGCCGATCAGTGCGGCCTCGAAGATTCCGGTCACGATCAGTGCGGTGAACCAGGCCGCTCCCCGCACGGACGTGCTGCCGCCGCCCGGGGCTGCGGAGGCCATGCCGAGCGCCAGCCCCAGCGTCACGGCCGCCACCGCGTACCAGATCTGCCGGGGGATACGGACCCGCAGAACGAACCCGGCCATCAGCAGTGTGGCCGGCAGCTCGATCACAAAGATCGGCTGGACCAGGGCGATCGGCCCGGTGGCCAGCGCCACGGCCTGGCAGACGGCCGCGACGATCACCAGGCCGATCCCGGCGAGCCACCCCCTCCGGCGCAGCAGATGCCCGATCAGCGACAGACGCATCGCCTCGCTGTCGGGCACGGTGCGGGCGGCGCGGCGCTGGAGAACGGAGGCCGCGCCGTTGCTGATCGCGGTCAGGATGGCGAACAGGACACTGATCACCGACCCATGATGCGGGTGGCGGGCCCACGATCCGGGGTCCTGCGGGGCGGCGGCATGGCGGCCCTGCGGATCGGGGCACGTCAGCCGATGAGGACCGAAGGTGTCCGCAAGTCCGCCTAGCGTGCCGTCCATGGCCGTGAAGAAGAACCCCGCAGCACCCGCCGTGCTCTCCCCGCGCGCGCTGGGCCGTGCCACGCTGGAGCGCCAGTTGTTGCTGCGCCGGACCGCGATGTCCGCGAAGGAGGCGGTCGGGCATCTGGTCGGCCTCCAGGCGCAGAACACCAGGCCGCCGTACTACCAGCTCTTCGCCCGCCTCGACGGTTTCGACCCGGCCGAGCTCGCCGGGCTGATGGAGTCCCGCGAGGTTGTTCGTATCGTCACCATGCGCTCCACCATCCACCTGCACACGGCCGCCGACGCGCTCACTTTGCGCCCGCTCGTCCAGGCGGCGCGCGACCGGGAGCTCAAGATGTTCCGCAAGGGGCTCGCCGGGGTGGACCTGGACCGGCTCGGGGCGGTCGGCAGACAACTCGTCGAGGAGCGGCCCCGCACCCCCAAGGAGATCCGCGAGGCGCTGCTCACCGAGTGGCCCCACGCCGACCCGCAGGCACTGGGTGTGGCCGCCCGCTGTCTGCTGCCGCTGGTCCAGGTCACCCCGCGGGGGGTGTGGGGGAAGAGCGGCCGGGTCGCGCTGACCACCGCCGAACACTGGCTCGGCAGCCCGTCGGCGCCGGTCCCCGCACCGGACACAACCGTGCTGCGCTATCTCGGAGCCTTCGGACCCGCCTCCGTGCAGGACATGCAGACGTGGGCCGGACTGACCCGGCTGCGCGAGGTCTTCGAACGGCTGAGGCCGCAGCTCATCACCTTCCGGGACGAGAACGGCGTCGAACTCTTCGACCTGCCGGACGCCCCACGCCCCGACGAGGACACCCCTGCCCCGCCGCGTTTCCTGCCCGAGTTCGACAATGTGCTGCTCGGCCATGCGGACCGTACGCGCGTCATCCCGCCGCAGTACCGGGGGCGCAACGGGAACGGCAATCAGTCGTACGGCACGGTGCTGGTCGACGGGTTCCTCGCGGCGATCTGGCGGCTCGGCGCCGGTACCGGTACCGCCGCCGACTCCCGGGCGAAGACCCTCACCGTGCAGCCGCTCGGCAGGCTGAGCCGGGCCGATCGGGACGCCGTCGCGGAAGAGGCCGTGCGGATGCTCTGCACCATGGCGACGGCGGGCACCGACGCGCACGGGTACGACATCCGGTTCACGACGTTCGTCGACTTCGAACGGTGAGCTCCCGCCGTCGCGCTACGGCAGCAGCCCCGCCCGCCGCGCCGCCACCACCGCCTCCAGACGAGTGTGCGCTCCCAGCTTGCGCATCGCCGAACGCAGATACCCCTTCACCGTCTCCGGCCGCAGCCCCAGCCGTTCCGCCGCCCCGGCGTTCGTCGTCCCCGCCGCCACACAGGCCAGCACGTCCACCTCGCGCGGCGCCAGGTGCACCCCACAGGGCTGCGGCGCGCGGGCACCGGCCGCCGAGGCGAGCCGCCCGCACACCGAGAGCAACTCGTCGCGCAGCGCCGGGTCCACGACCTTCGGCACCAGGGCACGCAGCTCACGATGGGCCTCGCGGACGTCCTCCCACGCCTCCGGCGCGGCCCTCGGGTCCGTGACCTGTTCCCGGGTCACGGCCAGAAGCTGCTGTACCTCGTCCCGTACGACCAGGGCTTGTTCCACATCGCGGGCAGCGGCGACCGCCGCGTCGAACGTGCGGTCCCCGAGCGAGACCGGCTCGCGCAGCGCCCCGTACAGCACACCGCGCACCTTGCGCCGTACGACGACGGGCACCGCGACCACCGAGCGCAGGCCCTCCGCCGCTACCGCCATGTCGTACTCGTGGCTGATGTGGCGCGAGGAGCGGTAGTCGGTCACCGCGCACGGCCGGGACAGGGCGATCGACTTGCCGCCGAGCCCGCTGCCCGCCGAGATGACGAGACCGCGCAGCGCGGCGGTCTGCGCCCCGTTCAGCTCGGCGATCCGGGCATGCCGGGCATCCGAGAGCAGCCCGCCGAAGGCCACGGGCAGCCCGCTGGTCCGGCGCAGCCGCACCAACGCTGCCTGCATCTCGACCGCATCGACGGAATCCGGCACGTTGACGCCCTTCTGCCCGGCTCCGGAGGCTCGGCGGCCTCCGCCCGCTGCACCCCCGTTCGGGGGTGGTGAGACCTGGGTCACTGTTTACATGATGTTAAGCGACCGGTCCGGTCCGCAATGAGGAGGGCACATGTCGGCAATCAGCGCGACGGAGACGTTCCGGGCCGCCCGGGACTTTCTGCTGCAGCACCGCGAGGACTATCACGCCGCCTACGAAGGCTTCCGCTGGCCCCGGACCGACCATTTCAACTGGGCGCTCGACTGGTTCGACGCCATCGCCGAGAACAACGACCGCACCGCCCTGTACATCGTGGAGGAGGACGGCGGCCGCACCGAGGTGTCCTTCACCCGGATGTCCGCCCGCTCCAACCAGGCCGCGAACTGGCTACGTGCCCAGGGGGTACGGGCCGGGGACCGCATCCTCGTCATGCTCGGCAACCAGGTCGAGCTGTGGGAGACGGCGCTGGCCGCGATGAAGCTGCGCGCCGTCGTCATCCCCGCCACCCCGCTCCTCGGCCCGGTCGATCTGCGCGACCGGGTGGAGCGCGGCCGGGTCCGGCACGTCCTGGTACGGGACGCCGACACCGCCAAGTTCGACGAGGTGCCCGGCGACTACACCCGGATCTCGGTCGGCGCCGACGTGCCCGGCTGGCTGTCGTACACCGGCGCCGACGATCAGCCGGAGACCTTCCGGGCGGACCGGGAGACCGACGCCGACGAGCCGCTGATGCTCTACTTCACCTCCGGTACGACCGCCAGCCCGAAGCTCGTCGAGCACACCCATGTCTCCTACCCCGTGGGCCACTTGTCGACGATGTACTGGATCGGCCTCAAGCCCGGGGATGTCCACCTCAACATCTCCTCGCCCGGCTGGGCCAAGCACGCCTGGTCGAATCTCTTCGCGCCCTGGAGCGCCGAGGCGACCGTCTTCATCTTCAACTACACCCGCTTCGACGCGGGCCGGCTGATGGCCGAGATGGACCGCTCGGGCGTCACCAGCTTCTGCGCCCCGCCCACCGTCTGGCGGATGCTGATCCAGGCCGACCTCTCCCAGCTGAAGACCCCGCCGCGCGAGGTCGTCGCGGCCGGTGAGCCGCTGAACCCGGAGGTCATCGAGACGGTGCGGCGCACCTGGGGTGTCACCATCCGGGACGGCTTCGGCCAGACGGAGACCGCCGTCCAGGTCGCCAACACCCCGGGCCAGCTGCTGAAGGCCGGGTCGATGGGCCGGCCCAGCCCCGGTTTCAAGGTCGAGCTCCTCGACCCGGTCACCGGTGAACCCGGCGCTGTAGAGGGCGAGATCTCTCTCGATCTGTCGGACCGTCCGATGGGTCTGATGACCGGCTACCACGGCGACCCGGAGCGGACCGCCGAGGCCATGGCGGGCGGTTACTACCGCACCGGTGACATCGGCTCCCGCGACGAGGACGGCTACATCACCTATGTGGGCCGCGCCGACGACGTCTTCAAGGCATCCGACTACAAGATCTCGCCGTTCGAGCTGGAGAGCGCCCTGCTGGAGCACGAGGCGGTCGCCGAGGCCGCCGTCGTCCCGGCCCCCGATCCGGTACGGCTCGCGGTGCCGAAGGCGTACATCGTGCTCGCGGAGGGCTGGGAGCCCGGTCCGGACACGGCAAAGGTGCTGTTCGAGCACTCCCGGGCGGTCCTCGCCCCGTACAAGCGGGTCCGGCGGCTGGAGTTCGCCGAGCTGCCCAAGACCGTCTCCGGCAAGATCCGCCGCATCGAACTGCGCGAGCGCACGGCCCAGGGCACCGGCACCGAGTACGACGAGGGGGATCTGCGATGAGCGAGCTGTCCTACGCGCAGGGCACCGGCACCACGGCGCTGCTCGGCGACACCATCGGACGCAATCTCGACCGCACGGTCGAGGCGTTCGGCGATCGTGAGGCGCTCGTCGACGTCGTATCGGGGCGACGCTGGACGTACGCCGAATTCGGCGCGGCGGTCGACGAGCTGGCGCGTGCGCTGATGGCGTCGGGGGTGGCCAAGGGGGACCGGGTCGGGATCTGGGCGGTCAACTGCCCCGAGTGGGTGCTCGTGCAGTACGCCACCGCCCGCATCGGCGCCGTCATGGTCAACATCAACCCGGCGTACCGGGCGCACGAGCTGGAGTACGTGCTCAAGCAGGCCGGGATCTCGCTGCTGGTCTCCTCGCTCTCGCACCGCACCAGTGACTTCCGCGCCCTGGTCGACCAGGTCCGCGCGGGCTGCCCCGACCTGCGCGCCGTGCACTACATCGGCGACCCGACCTGGGACGAACTGCTGGCCGCGTCCGGATCCGTGACGACGGAACAACTCGCCGCCCGCGAAGCCGAGCTGTCGTGTGACGACCCGATCAACATCCAGTACACCTCCGGCACCACCGGCTTTCCCAAGGGGGCCACCCTCTCCCACCACAACATCCTCAACAACGGCTACTTCGTGGGGGAGCTGGTCGCCTACACCGAACAGGACCGGGTCTGTCTGCCCGTCCCCTTCTACCACTGCTTCGGCATGGTCATGGGCAACCTCGGCATCACTTCGCACGGCGCCTGCATCGTGATCCCGGCCCCCGCCTTCGAGGCGGCCGCCGTGCTCGCCGCCGTTCAACAGGAGCGCTGCACCTCGCTCTACGGCGTCCCCACCATGTTCATCGCGGAGCTGAACCTCCCCGACTTCGCCTCGTACGACCTCTCCTCGCTGCGTACCGGCATCATGGCCGGATCGCCCTGCCCGGTCGAGGTGATGAAGCGGGTCGTCGCCGAGATGCACATGGACGAGGTGTCCATCTGCTACGGCATGACGGAGACCTCTCCGGTCTCCACCCAGACGCGACGCGACGACGACCTGGAGCGCCGCACCGGCACCGTCGGCCGCGTCATGCCGCACATCGAGGTCAAGGTCGTCGACCCGGTGATCGGCGTGACCCTGGAGCGCGGTGCGGCGGGTGAACTCTGCACCCGCGGCTACAGCGTGATGCTCGGCTACTGGGAACAGCCGGAGCGCACCGCGGAGGCGATCGACGCGGGCCGCTGGATGCACACCGGGGACCTCGCGGTGATGCGGGAGGACGGCTACGTACAGATCGTCGGCCGGATCAAGGACATGATCATCCGCGGTGGGGAGAACGTATATCCGCGGGAGATCGAGGAGTTCCTCCACGGCTACCCGAAGATCGCGGATGTGCAGGTGGTGGGTATACCGGACGACACCTACGGCGAGGAGGTCCTGGCCTGCGTCATCCCGAGGGACCCGGTGAACCCGCCGACCCTGGAAGAGGTGATGGGCTACTGCCGTGGACAGCTGGCGCACTACAAGATCCCGCGGCGGCTGCAGATCCTGGAGGCCTTCCCGATGACGGTCAGCGGGAAGGTCCGGAAGATCGAACTGCGTGAGGGCTACGGGCAGTAGGACCGGATCGCCCCGGGCGTTGTCAGGCGGCCTCGATGATGTCGCCGGCAACGCCCCGGGTCGCGGCCGCCCATTCGATCAGCAGCACTTCGTAGGCGGCGGACTCCACGGAGGACCACTCCTGTCCGGCGCGCGCGTCGACCAAAGCGCGTATCGCCTCGTTCGCCTCGGCGGCGGACGGGGACGTCGGCCGGGTCGTGCGCGGCGGGTCGACAGGTGGTGTGTGCCGTGGAGTTAAAGCCATGTTCCCTACCTTAAGGCCCGACACCGACAACCGGCCGAACATTTGTGGCCCTCGGCCCGAACGTGACCGATTGCACTCACTGTTGCCGGTCGGTTCCGCTGAGGTGCGGGTCGTGCCCGGCGGGCGGGATCTCGCGCCGCATGCAGACCCTCGGCCAGCGGTCCAGGCCGTGTTCCGCCTCCTCCGCCCTGATCTTCCTCAGCCCGTCGGTGAGTTCGGCCTCGCTCAGCGTGCGGAAGCCGAGGCGGGCGTAGTACGGCGCGTTCCATGGGACGTGGGAGAAGGTCGTCAGCGTCAGCGCCCCGAGCTGCCGCTCGTGCGCCCACCCGGTGAGGTGGTCGATGAGCGTGCTGCCCAGACCGCGTCGAGCGGCGGACGGATGGACGGAGACCTGTTCGATGTGGGCCGCGCCGTCGACCGGGTCGGCGATCAAGTAGCCGACCGGGCGGTCGTCGGGGTCGGCGGCCACCCAGGCGCGGCCGGCCCGGCGGTAGTCGTCCAGCAGTCCGAGCGGCGGGGGATCGTCGTCCGCGATGGCGGACATGCCGAGCGCGCGGAACGGCTCGCCGGCGGCGCGCTCGATGTCCTGAAGCAGCGGAAGATCGGAGCGGCGGGCGGTACGGATACGCATACGGCCAGTATGGCGCCCCGGGCTCAGGCGCCGGTGCTGATCAGCTCGTCCGCGGGGCTGTTGACCGGCTGCGGCGTTCCCGTGCGGTCCATGAGGAAGAGCGGCATGCCGAGGCCGTCCGCGCGCGCTTCGGCGTCCTGTGCGTACCCCGCGAGCGAGAAGAACACGCTCGTGGCCGATGTGCTCAGCGCGTTCAGCCAGAGGCACTCGACGTCGCGCAGGACGGTCGGCCGGGAGACTGCGTCGACCTGGGCGATCAGCCCGGTGGCCCGCAGATCGATCCGCGCGGGGGAGCGCTCCGCCGGCTGTACGACATCGTGGTAGCCCAGCCACTTCAGATACAGGGCGGCGCTCGCGACCGCATCGGGTGCGGTACGGATCGGCAGGGGCTGGAACGCCGGCCGGGGCGGCGGCGCCGTACGCGGCAGCGGAATGTGGGACGGCCGGCCGGGCCGGGCCCCGTCGGCGGGGCCGGGGGCGCTGTCGGCCTCCGTCACCGGCCGGACCGGTATCCGCAGTACCGTCCCGCACGGGCAGCACAGCTCCGGCTGCGGCCACTGGTCGTGGCGCCCGCAGGTGCGACAGCGCACCGTCACCCAGTCGTCGTTCCAGGTGCGGTGCGTGATGGGTACGACCGGGGCGCCGCGCAGCACGGGCGGGGCGCTCGGTGCACCGCACGGGCAGCTGTAGACCGGCGTGCTGTACGTGTGGTCGCGGCGACAGGCCGGGCAGCGTACCGGCACCGACTCCACCATGAACTCCCTCCGGCCCGGTCGCGCACCCCGGCGACGGGCCACCCCGGCGCACCCGGGCGCGCCGGTGCCGGCCGATGCGGGCCGACTCCACTCCGTATCCCCATGGTCCATCAGGAGCGAGGTCCTGGGGAGTGACTTGGCGTACTTCGTGGACCGGTGCGCGCATCGGCCGCCCCACGCCCGCTCTCTTGACGGTCGCCCGGCCGCACTTTAGATTGACTTCCGTATAACAGAATCCAGTTTCCGCAATGTGGAATCAACGCGGAATCAATGCGGAATTGGTGCTCTCAGGTGGCGCGACAGAGCCCGACTCCACCAGGTCCGAGCAGGAGCACTCAATGCCTCGAATGACCGCTGCCCGAGCGGCAGTTGAGATCCTCAAGCGCGAAGGCGTCGGCAACGCGTTCGGTGTGCCGGGCGCGGCGATCAACCCCTTCTACGCGGCCCTCAAGGCCTCCGGCGGGATTCGTCACACGCTCGCCCGTCACGTCGAGGGCGCCTCCCACATGGCGGAGGGCTACACCCGGGCGCGCCCGGGCAACATCGGCGTCTGCATCGGTACGTCGGGACCGGCCGGCACCGACATGATCACCGGCCTCTACTCCGCCATCGCCGACTCCGTCCCGATCCTCTGCATCACCGGGCAGGCCCCGACCGCCGTGCTCCACAAGGAGGACTTCCAGGCGGTCGACATCGCCTCGATCGCGGCGCCCGTCACCAAGGCCGCGACGACCGTCCTGGAAGCCGCCCAGGTCCCGGGTGTCTTCCAGCAGGCCTTCCACCTGATGCGCACGGGCCGCCCCGGCCCGGTCCTCATCGACCTGCCCATCGATGTCCAGCTCACCGAGATCGAGTTCGATCCGGACCTGTACGAGCCGCTGCCGGTGCACAAGCCCGCCGCGACCCGCAAGCAGATCGAGCGAGCCCTGGAGATGCTGAACGGCTCCGATCGCCCGCTGCTCGTCGCGGGCGGCGGCGTCATCAACGCTGATGCGTCCGAACTCATGGTGGAATTCGCCGAGTTGACAGGGGTCCCGGTCGTCCCGACCCTGATGGGCTGGGGCATCATCGCCGACGACCACGCGCTGAACGCGGGCATGGTCGGTCTGCAGACCTCGCATCGCTATGGCAACGCGAACTTCCTGGAGTCAGACTTCGTCCTCGGCATCGGCAACCGCTGGGCCAATCGCCACACCGGCAAGCTGGACGTCTACACCCGGGGCCGCACCTTCGTCCACGTGGACATCGAGCCCACCCAGCTCGGCAAGATCTTCGCCCCCGACCTCGGCATCGCCTCCGACGCCAAGGCCGCGCTGGAACTGTTCGTCGAGGTGGCGCGCGAGCTGAAGGCGGCCGGAACCCTCAAGGACCGCTCGGAGTGGGCCGCGTCCACCCAGGAACGCCGGGCCACGCTGCAGCGCCGTACGCACTTCGACAACGTGCCGCTGAAGCCGCAGCGGGTGTACGAGGAGATGAACCGGGCCTTCGGCCCCGAGACCCGGTACGTCACCACGATCGGCCTCTCCCAGATCGCCGGTGCGCAGATGCTGCATGTCTACCGGCCACGCCACTGGATCAACTGCGGCCAGGCGGGCCCGCTCGGCTGGACCATCCCGGCCGCGCTGGGTGTCGCCACGGCCGACCCGGACGGCTCCGTCGTCGCCCTCTCCGGCGACTACGACTTCCAGTTCATGCTGGAGGAGTTGGCCGTCGGTGCGCAGCACCGCATCCCGTACGTCCATGTCCTGGTGAACAACTCCTACCTGGGGCTGATCCGCCAGGCGCAGCGCAACTTCGACATCGACTTCCAGGTCAACCTGGAGTTCGAGAACCTCAACTCGCCGGAGATCGGCGTCTACGGCGTCGATCACGTCAAGGTCGTCGAGGGCCTGGGCTGCAAGGCGATCCGTGTCACCGAGCCGGAACAGCTGCTGCCGGCCTTCGAGGAGGCGAAGAAGCTGGCAGCGGAGTTCCGGGTCCCGGTGGTGGTCGAGGCGATCCTGGAGCGCGTGACGAACATTGCGATGAGCGGTACGGACATCGCGTCCGTCAACGAGTTCGAGGACATCGCGACGGACCCGTCCCATGCACCGACCGCGATCCGCCCGCTCACCATGTCCTGACGACCGGCCGGCCCGCCCGTGGCCCCCGCCCCCGCCTCTGACAGCCGGGGGCGGGGGCCACGGGCTGTCTCCGGACCGTCAGGCGGGTGAGGACGGAACCCCCGCGGCGGGGACCGGCCCCGGGCGCAGCCGGAAACGCCGAGAAGGGCGCGGAGCACGGGACCGTATCCGTACTCCGCGCCCTGGCACGGGTGAAGCAGAACAGGGGTCGCGGCGGCGGCGATCGGGCCCGAAGCCCCCATCTCCTTCAGGTCAGGAGACGGGACTCCCCGGGCCCCCGCCACCGCACTGGCGTCGCACAGCCGCCGCGACCTCGTCCTGCCCGCGCCGCGTGACACCCCTCATCCGGGTACACGTCGCGAGCAGGGTTCAGCGGGAGGCTCAGTCCTCGCGCAGTGCGCGGACGGCCTCCTCCACGCGCTTGCCGTAGTCGGCATCGGCGGCGTGGAAGTGGGCGAGGTTCTTCTCGATCACGTCGTCGCGGGTGACCTGGGAGATGCCTCCGGCGATGTTGGCGACCAGGCGGTCCTTCTCGTCCTCGGACATCAGCCGGTACAGCTCGCCCGCCTGGAAGTAGTCGTCGTCCTTGGTGTGGGCGGGCGCCTCGTGGGTGCCGGTCCAGCCGTGGATCGCGAGCGGGGCGGAGAGTGCGGCGCCGGTCTGGGCAGGGCCCGCGTACGAGTTGGGCTCGTAGTTCTTGTCGTGGCGCGCACCGTTGCGCGTGGCGTGCAGTCCGTCGCGGCCGTAGTTGTCGACGACGGCGGTGCGCGGCGCGTTCACGGGGAGCTGGGTGTGGTTGACGCCCAGCCGGTAGCGGTGCGCGTCCGCGTAGGCGAAAAGCCGGCCCTGGAGCATCTTGTCCGGGGACGGACCGATGCCGGGCACGAAGTTGTTCGGGGAGAACGCGGCCTGCTCGACCTCGGCGAACACATTGTCCGGGTTGCGGTCGAGGACCAGCCGGCCCACCCGCTGCAGTGGGTAGTCGCTGTGCGGCCACACCTTGGTCAGGTCGAACGGGTTGAAGCGGTACCCAGCGGCCTCGCCGGCCGGCATGACCTGCACGTACAGCGTCCAGGACGGGTGCACCCCGCGCTCGATGGCCTGCAGCAGGTCCGTCTGGTGCGAGTTGCCGTCCCTGCCCGCGAGTTCGGCGGCCTGCTCGCTGGAGAGGGAGCGCACACCCTGGTTCGTCTTGAAGTGGTACTTGACGAAGAAGGCCTCGCCCTCGGCGTTCGTCCACTGGTACGTGTGCGAGCCGTAGCCGTTCATGTGGCGGTACGAGGCGGGGATGCCGCGGTCACCCATCAGCCAGGTGACCTGGTGGGTGGCCTCGGGTGCGTGGGCCCAGAAGTCCCACACGTTGTCCGGCTCCTGACGGCCCGTGAACGGGTCGCGCTTCTGCGAGTGGATGAAGTCGGGGAACTTGATCGGGTCCTTGATGAAGAACACTGGAGTGTTGTTGCCGACGAGGTCGTAATTGCCCTCGTCCGTATAGAACTTGAGGGCGAAGCCGCGCGGGTCGCGTACGGCGTCGGCGCCGCCGAGCGAGTCGGCCACGGTGGAGAAGCGGATGAACGTCTCCGTGCGCTTGCCGACCGCGGAGAGAAAGTCGGCGCGGGTGAAGCCGGTGACGTCGTCGGTCACCTCGAAGTAGCCGTACGCGCCGGAGCCGCGGGCGTGGACCACGCGCTCCGGTATGCGCTCCCGGTTGAAGCGGGCCAGCTTCTCCAGCAGGTGCTGGTCCTGGAGGAGGATCGGGCCACCGACGCCGGCGGTGGCGGAGTTCTGGTTGTCGGCGACCGGGGCGCCTGACTCGGTCGTAAGCACACGCTGCGTCATGGTGTCGGGGCGACCTTCCGTACGGGAGCTGCTGAACTGCGACGGCTTGAGGCTCCAGGAGCGTAAATACGCCCCGAACCAGACGTCAACAGTTTGTTGAAATTTGGAGTCTGGTGTTCCGGACGGCGCCGACGCCTGGGCGCGACAGGACAGGTGTCAGCGCCGACGCCGTCCGGAAGTCTCTGGGTTGCCGATCCGGGCCGGACCGGTCAGGCCCGGACGGGTCAGGCCCGGGCGGGCTGCCCCGACAGGCGCTCGACCGAGCGCAGGAGTGCCGAGTGGTCCAGTCCGCCGTCGCCCTGTGCGCGCAACGAGGCGACGAGTTGCGCGACCACGGCGCCGACGGGCAGCGCCGCACCGACATTGCGGGCGGCGTCGGTGACGATGCCCATGTCCTTGTGGTGCAGATCGATTCGGAAGCCCGGCGCGAAGTCCCGCTTCAAGAAGTTGTCCTTCTTGCGGGTCAGCACGGTCGAGCCGGCCAGTCCGCCGTTCAGCACGTCGAGCGCGGCGCCGAGGTCGACCCCGGACTTCTCCAGGAAGACGACCGCTTCGGCGCACGCCTGGATGTTGACCGCGACGATCAGCTGGTTGGCGGCCTTCACCGTCTGACCGGAGCCGTGCGGACCGCACAGCACGATGGTCCTGCCGAGCGCCCGGAGGATCGGCTGCGCCACGTCGAAGTCGGGCTGCTCGCCGCCGACCATGATCGACAGAACGGCCTCGATCGCACCGGCCTCGCCGCCGGACACCGGGGCGTCCAGCACCCGGATGCCTTTCTCTTTCGCGTTCTTCGCGAGGTCCACCGAGGTCTGCGGGGTGATCGATGACATGTCGATCAGCAGCGCGCCGCGCTTCGCGTTCTCCAGGATGCCGTCGGGGCCGTACGCGATGGCCTCGACCTGCGGGGAGGCGGGCACCATCGTGATGACGACATCGGCGTCCCGGACCGCCTCGGCGATCGAGCCCGCGCCCGCGCCGCCGGCCGCGACCAGCCGGTCGATCTTCTCCTGCTCCAGGGTGTGACCGGTGACGTCGTACCCGGCCTTGATCAGGTTCTCGGACATGGGGGAGCCCATGATGCCGAGTCCGATCCATGCAACCTTGGGGAGGTTGTTGCTCATGAGGGTGCCTTCCGATAAGCGTGTGTACGAGGGGGAGTTCGCCGCCCTCAGCGGGCGGCCCGCGCGGTGGCCGGGAGCCACTCGAAGGCCTCGGCGCTCGGCCGGTCGCCCGGCTTGTACTCCAGGCCGACCCAGCCGTCGTAACCGGCCATCGTCAGCTCGTCGAGGAGCTGCTCCAGCGGGAGCGAGCCGGTGCCGGGTGCGCCGCGCCCCGGGTTGTCGGCGATCTGGACGTGGCCGGTCCTGCCGGCGTACGCCGTGATGACCTGGCCGAGGTCCTCGCCGTTCATCGAGAGGTGGTACAGGTCCAGCAGGAACTTCGCGTTCCCGAGCCCCGTCGCCGCGTTGACCTTGTCGACGATCTCCACCCCGGCCGGTGCGCTCACCAGGGGATAGCGCGGCGATTCCGGCTTGTTGAGGGTCTCGATCAGCAGGACCGCCCCGATCCGGTCGGCCGCACGGGCGGCGACGACCAGATTCTCCAGAGCGAGTTCGTCCTGCACGGTCGGGTCCACACCGTCGACGCGGTTGCCGTAGAGCGCGTTGAGCGCCTTGCAGCCGACCGAGGCGGCGAAGCCGGCCACCACCTCGATATTGGCGCGGAAGCGGTCCGACTCCGGGCCGGGCACGGAGAGGGCGCCGCGGTCGGGGCCGGGCAGCTGTCCGGCGTAGAAGTTCAGCCCCACCAACTGGGTGCCTGCGTCGTCGAGCGCCTTCTTGAGGGCGTCGAGCTCGGCCTGCGGCGGGGTGGGGGTCTCGATCCATGGCCACCACAGCTCGACCGCGGTGAAGCCGGCCGCGGCGGCGGCCGCGGGACGCTCCAGGAGCGGGAGTTCCGTGAAGAGGATCGAAAGGTTCACATCGAAGCGCTGGTCCGGGTAGCCCATGAGGGTTGCGGCGCTCCTTCCGTATTGCGGAAGTTTCTTTCTACGTAACGGAAGATTGCCCGGAGCTGGGAGAGCTGTCAAGGGGGTGCCCGGAATTCGGCCGGTGCCTTCGTGCGGGTTGTGCAAGGTGCAACCGGAATTGCGCCGCTTGCCGAGGGGGTGCGGGGCGGGTCAGGGTGGCTGGTGCATCCGATGCAGCCGACCCCCACACGAGGTGCCTCGCATGAACCACGCCACCGGCCGGCGCGCCGTCCTCGGAGCCCTGTTCGCCGGCGCCGCCCTGACCGTGGCCCCCGCGCTGCCCGGCTCTCCCCGGCCCGCGCCGGACTCCGCACCGGTGGTCGGTTCGCGCCCGCGCACCACCCGGCGGCTGCTGCTCGGTACGTACACCTCGGCCGAGGGCGGCGGTAAGGGAATCGGCACGGCCTCGTACGACGCCGTCACCGCGGCGATCTCGGCCGGCCCCGCGATCACCGGCGTCGACAACCCCTCGTACCTGGCCCTGCACCCCTCCGGCGCCACCGTCTACGCAGTCGACGAGCAGGACCGGGGCGGGGTGACGGCCGTCGCACTGTCACCGGACGGCGGCCACGGGGTGCTGGGAACCCGCAGCACCGGCGGGGCGGGGCCCACCCATCTCTCCGTCCATCCCACGGGAAGGTGGCTGCTCACCGCGAACTACACCTCCGGCAGCGTCGTGGTGCACCCCATCCGGGGCGACGGCTCGCTGGGGGAGCGCACGGACCTGGTCGCCCACACCGCGCCGCCCCCCGGCCCCGGCCAGGACGGGCCGCACGCCCACCAGATCGTCACCACCCCGGACGGCGACCACATCCTGGCCGTGGACCTGGGCAACGACTCCGTGTACACGTACCGGCTCGACGAGTACCGCGGCCGGCTGGACCAGGTCTCCTGTGCGGCCCTGCGCCCCGGGGCCGGACCGCGGCACATCACGTTTCACCCGGGCGGCCGCTTCGCCTACCTGGCCTGCGAGGTCGACAACACCGCGGTCGTCTGCGGTTACGACCCGACCACCGGCATCCTGTCCCCGGGCGCCCCGCAGTCCACCGGGACCGGCGCCGGTACCAGCTATCCCGCGCAGTTCCTGGTCACCGGCGACGGCCGGTTCGCCTACCTCGCCAACCGGGGCCACAACAGCCTGACGCGATACGCCGTCGAGGACGACGGCGCCGTGCTGCGGCTGCTCGACACGGTGCCCGTCGGCGGCGACTTCCCCCGGCAGATCGCCTTCTCGCCGGACGGGAAGCTGCTCTTCGCGGCGAACCAGAGGTCGAGCACGGTGACGGTGTTCCGGGTCGACGCCCGCAGCGGCGGCCTGACCCGCACCGGTGACGCCTTCCCCGCCCCGGTGGCCGTCTGCGTGCTCCCGTACCGGAGTACGCGCCCGGCCGGCGATTGAGGACGAAACCGTCACCGGACGGCCCCGGCACCCGTCCGTTAGGGTCGGGCCCGAGCCGCGGATTCACGAAGACGCGGCGAACGCATGAGGGAGGCACAGTGCGCTTGAGAGTGGAGTTCACCACCGAGCCCTTCGATCTCGACGAGGCGCCCGCCCACGCGGTCGTGGCCCGCGAGGTCATCCAGACGGCCGACCTGGAGGCCGTGGACGTCGGCCCCTTCGGCAACACGGCGGAGGGCGGCGCGGACCAGGTGCTCACCGCGGTGGACTCCTTGCTGCGCAGGGCCCTGGCATCGGGTGCCACCCGGGTGTCGCTCCAGGTCAACGTCATCGGGGAGGGCTCGAAGTGACCGAACCGGCGGACCACCCCCTCGTCACCGCGGTCAAGCCGCTCGTCGACGCCATGGGCGCCGAACTGCTCGGGCCCGAACAGGCGCAGGCCGACGACGTCGTGCTGGCCTGGGAGGGTGAGGACGTCATAGCCGTCCGGCTGCCCCAGCTCTCGGAATCGCTCGACCACATCCTGGCCGCCATGGAGCGTCGGCACGGCATGCCGCTCGCCGAGCTGGACCGCAAGGCCAAGCAGTCGGTGGTGCGAACCCTGGAGGCACGCGGTGCCTTCTCTGTACGGCACGGAGTGGAGACGGTGGCGGGTGCGCTGGGAGTCAGCCGCTTCACCGTCTACAACTACCTCAACAGGGAAAATGCCGCCAAAGGCGAGTAGTTGAGGCCGTAGGTGAGCGAAGGCTGTGGAAGGCCACGGAAGGCCGTCGTCCGGAGGATCGGGCGACGGCCTTTTACGTTCGCGTAATTTCAACAAAGTGTTGACGTGGTGTTGTGGAGGGCGTTAGCTATCCGCAGCCCGACCGACGCGACGCGAAGAGACGCACAGCGAACACAGCCACGGAGGCTCCCGTGACTTCGAGCTCCACACCGGGCCTCGCCCGGTTCAACACCCTGGCGGACGACGAGGCCGCCACCGCGTTGCACGAGGTGTGTGCCAGTGCGGCATGGGGGAGAGCGATCCTCTCCCGACGCCCGTACGCCACCGCACAAGCCCTTCTTCTTGCGGGTGACGCCGCAACGGCCGCGCTGACCCCGGAGGATCTGGCCGATGCGATGGCCGGTCACCCGCCGATCGGCCGCCCGAAGCCCGGAGACCCGACCTCCTCCCGCGAACAGCGGGGGATGGCGGATGCCACCGAGGAACTCAAGGCCGAGATGCTCGAACTGAACCTGGCCTACCAGGAGCGGTTCGGACATGTCTTCCTGATCTGCGCCACCGGAGCCACCGGTGAGCAGATGCGCGACGCGATGAAGTCCCGGATCGGGAACTCGCCCGAGCAGGAGCGCGACATCGTGCGCACCGAACTCGGGAAGATCAACCGAATCCGGCTGACCCGTCTCGTGGAAGAGGACAAGGACTGATGAGCACTGAAACCACCGCATCGGTGTCCACGCACATCCTGGACACCAGCGTCGGACGCCCCGCCGAGGGTGTCGCCGTCTCGCTCGCGGCCCGCTCGGGCCCGGAAGCCGCCTGGGTGGCGCTCGGCGGCTCCGCGACCGACGCGGACGGGCGGTGCAAGGACCTGCCGGCCCTGCCGGAAGGCACAACTCACGTACGACTCGACTTCGAGGTCGAGACCTACTTCTCCAAGAAGCAAGCCGAGGCGCAGCAGGACGCCCCCCGCGTAAGGGACAGCGGTGCGTTCTTCCCGGAGGTGGCGATCACTTTCGCCGTCAGGCCGGGCGAGCACTATCACGTACCGCTGCTGCTCAACCCGTTCGGCTACTCCGTATACCGAGGGAGCTAGCACCGACATGACCGCCGATTCCCACCGCCCCCGCCCTGTGATCCTCGGCCAGAACCAGTACGGCAAAGCGGAGAACCGCGTCGTCAGGATCACGCGGGACGGCGACACCCACCACATCAAGGACCTGAACGTCTCCATCGCCCTTTCCGGCGACATGGACGACGTGCACTACTCCGGCTCGAACGCCAACGTCCTGCCGACGGACACCACCAAGAACACGGTGTACGCGTTCGCCAAGGAACACGGCATCGAGTCCGCCGAACAGTTCGGCATCCACCTCGCCCGCCACTTCGTGACGTCGCAGGAACCGATCAAGGTCGCGCGCATCCGGATCGAGGAGTACGCCTGGGAGCGCATCGCGACCTCGGACAACAACTCCAGGTTCATCGGCTCGGACGAGGTCAACCACTCCTTCGTCCGCAAGAACCAGGAGATCCGCACCGCCCAGGTCACCTTCGACGGTGAGAAGTGGCAGGTCATCTCCGGTCTCAAGGACCTCACGGTGATGAACTCGACCAACTCCGAGTTCTGGGGCTACGTCAAGGACAAGTACACGACGCTCAAGGAGGCGTACGACCGCATCCTGGCCACCGACGTCTCCGCCCGCTGGCGCTACAACTGGACCAGCGACGAGGAGCGCATGCCGAACTGGGAGAAGTCCTACGAGCAGGCGCGCAAGCACATGCTCCAGGCCTTCGCCGAGACGTACTCCCTCTCGCTCCAGCAGACCCTGTACCAGATGGGTTCGCGCATCATCAACAGCCGCAGCGAGGTCGACGAGATCCGCTTCTCGCTGCCGAACAACCATCACTTCCTGGTGGACCTGCAGCCGTTCGGCCTCAAGAACGACAATGAGGTCTACTTCGCGGCCGACCGTCCGTACGGGCTCATCGAGGCCACCGTGCTGCGGGACGGTATCGAGCCGCAGATCCCGGTCGACATGACCAACCTCTGACGCGGCGCCGCGCCGGTTCCCGTCCGTCCACAGCGGGCGGGGGCCGGCCGGGCCGGAGGGAAATCCCATGGCAACGCCTGCACCCGGGCCCGCAGAAGCAGAAGGCCCGTGTCCCACCCCACCGGAGTGTTCGGTCCATCCGGTGGACGAGAAGCTCGCCCCCGCGCGGCTGCTGCCCGCCGCGCTCCAGCACATCGCCGCCATGTACGCGGGCGTCGTCACCCCTCCGCTCATCATCGGCCAGGCCGTCGGCCTCGATCCGGCGGGCATGACCCGGCTGATCGCGGCGAGCCTCCTGATCGCCGGCTGCGCCACCGTCCTGCAGACCCTCGGCGTCGGAGGCTTCGCCGGGAACCGGCTGCCGTTCGTCAACGCCGCTTCCTCGGCCGGAATCGCCCCGATGCTCGCCATCGCCGAGACCACCGCGCCGGGTCACCAACTCCCCGCGATCTACGGGGCGGTGATCGTCGCCGGAGTCTTCTGCCTGGCCGTCGGGCCGTTCTTCGGCCGGCTGCTCCGATTCTTCCCGCCGCTGGTCACCGGCGTCGTCATCACCCTCATCGGGGTCACGCTGATGCCCGTCCCGGTCTCCTGGGCGCAGGGCGGCGACAAGAGCGCCACTGACTTCGGCGCGATGAAGTACCTCGCGCTGGCCGCCTTCACGCTCGTCGTCATTCTGCTGATCCAGCGGTTCGGGCGCGGCTTCCTCAAACAAGTCGCCCTGCTGATGGGTCTGTTGATCGGCACCCTGGCCGCGATCCCGTTCGGACTCGCCGACTTCTCCGCGCTGGAGTCCGCACCGGTCGCCGCGCTGCCCACCCCCTTCGCCTTCGGCGCCCCGGAGTTCCGGCCCGCCGCGATCCTCTCGCTCTGCATCGTCATGCTTGTCCTGATGACCGAGTCCTCCGCGGGAATGCTGGCGCTCGGCGAGATCTGCGACCGGCGCACCGACGGCCGGACCATCACCCGAGGACTGCGTACCGACGGCATCGCCACCCTGCTCGGCCCGGTCTTCGGCGGCTTCCCGACGAGCGCGTTCGCACAGAACGTCGGCGTGGTGTCGCTGACAAAGGTGCGCAGCCGCTACGTGGTCGCGGCCGCAGGCGGCGCGTTGCTGGTCCTCGGCGCCTTCCCGGTGCTCGGCGCGGTCGTCTCCCTCGTGCCCATGCCCGTGCTCGGCGGCGCCGGCATCGTCCTGTTCGGCTCGATCGCGGTGAGCGGCATCCGTACGCTCTCCGAGGCCGGACTCGACGACAGCTCCAACATCATCCTGGTCGCCGTGGCGCTCGGCGCGGGCATCATCCCGCTCGCCGCGCCCGGCTTCTACGCGGGATTCCCGTCCTGGGCCCAGACCGTCCTGGGCTCCGGCATCAGTGCCGGAGCGCTCGTCGCGGTCCTGCTCAACCTGTTCTTCCACCATCTCGGCACCCATGGCCGCCCGGCTGTGGCACTCAAATCCTCCTAGGGTCCTGCCGTGCCCACATCGCCGGAAGAGAAGAGGAAGCACCATGGCAGCATCGGCAGCTCCTGAGCACGTGGAACGCATCGTCATCGAGAACTGTTCGATCGCGACCGTCGACGCCGACGACACCGAGTACGCCTCGGGCCATGTCGTCGTCGCGGGCAATCGCATCGAATCCGTCGGCGCGGGCCGGGCCCCCGAAGGCCTGGAGAACGTCGTACGCCGCATCGACGGCACCGGGCATCTGGTCACCCCCGGCCTGATCAACACGCACCACCACTTCTACCAGTGGATCACCCGCGGCCTCGCCACCGACCACAACCTGTTCGACTGGCTGGTCGCGCTGTACCCGACGTGGGCGCGCATCGACGAGCCGATGGTCCGCGCCGCCGCGCAGGGCTCGCTCGCCATGATGGCGCGCGGCGGCGTCACCACGGCCATGGACCACCACTACGTCTACCCGCAGGGGACCGGTGATCTGTCCGGCGCCATCATCGGGGCCGCCCGCGACATGGGCGTACGGTTCACCCTCGCCCGCGGCTCCATGGACCGCAGCGTGAAGGACGGCGGGCTGCCGCCGGACTTCGCCGTGGAGACCCTCGACGGTGCGCTCGCCGGAACCGAGGCGACCGTCGACGCGCACCACGACGCCTCGTTCGACGCGATGACCCAGGTCGCCGTCGCACCCTGCTCCCCGTTCTCCATCTCCACCGAACTGCTGCGGCAGGGAGCCGAGTTGGCCCGCCGTAAGGGGGTGCGCATGCACACCCACGGATCGGAGACCGTGGAGGAGGAGAAGTTCTGCCACGAGCTGTTCGGGATGGGCCCGACCGACTACTTCGAGTCGACCGGCTGGCTCGGCGACGACGTATGGATGGCGCACTGCGTCCATATGAACGACTCCGACATCGCCGCCTTCGCCCGCACCGGAACGGGTGTGGCGCACTGCCCCTCGTCCAACGCCCGGCTCGCCGCGGGCATCGCCCGGGTGCCCGACATGCTCGCCGCGGGCGTCCCGGTCGGCCTCGGCGTCGACGGCACCGCCTCCAACGAGTCCGGTGAACTCCACACCGAACTGCGCAACGCCCTCCTCATCAACCGCCTCGGCGCCCATCGCGAAAAGGCCCTGAATGCCCGTCAGGCCCTGCGCCTGGGAACGTACGGGGGCGCCCAGGTACTCGGCCGCGCCGACCAGATCGGCTCCCTGGAGCCCGGCAAGCTCGCCGACCTGGTGCTCTGGAAACTGGACACCCTCGCGCACGCCTCCATCGCCGATCCGGTGACCGCACTCGTCTTCGGCGCCGCGGCGCCCGTCACCCTCTCCCTCGTCAACGGCAAGCCGGTCGTCGAGGGCAACCACCTGATCACCGCGGACGAGGACGCCATCGCCCGCGCCACCCGCGACGAGGCCCGCCGCCTCGCGCAGATCGCCGCCGGAGCCTGACGCTCCGGGGCACCTCCCCGATACCGGTCGGCCGAGGGGGACGGCCCTCGGCCGACCGCCGTGGACCCGAGCGGGGTCCACGGCAACCGGTGCAGGGGGCGGGTACTGCATGTACGCGCCCCCTGTACCGGTGAAGAAGGCTGCCCGCACCAGCTGCACGACCTGCCCCACCTGCACGACCTGCCTCACCCGCCCCACCTGCACCAAAGCTGCCCGCACCAGCTGCACGACCTGCCCCACCTGCACCAACGCACCACTTGCACCACCTCCCTGACACCCACGTCGCCGCAGACGTGTACCCGACCGGAGGAACCGCCGTGGCAGCTACGCCCAGGTTTCGCAAAGACGCAGTCGCAGCAACCGATGCCGACCCCCACCTCGACCCCGCCCGCGATTCGGCCTCGGCAGACCGGAAACACCCGGTCGACGAAACACTCCCCCCGCTGAGGATGTTCACCAGTGGCCTCCAGCACGTGGCCGCGATGTACGCGGGCGTGGTGGCCCCGCCGATGATTCTGGGACCGGCCGTGGGTCTCACCCCCAAGGAGACCGCCTTCCTGATGGGGGCGAGCCTCTTCACCGCGGGCCTGGCCACCCTGCTCCAGACCCTCGGCTTCTGGCGCATCGGTGCCCGGCTGCCGTTCGTCAACGGTGTCTCGTTCGCCGGGGTGACCCCGATGGTGGCGATAGGAAAGGACCGCGGACACGACGGCATCGCCGTCATCTTCGGCGCGATCATCGTCGCCGGCCTGCTCGGCTTCCTGCTCGCCCCGTACTTCTGCAAGCTGGTCCGCTTCTTCCCGCCCGTCGTCACCGGCACCGTGATCACGCTGATCGGCGTCTCGTTGCTGCCGGTCGCCTTCAACTGGTCCCAGGGGGGCAACGCCACGGCCGACGACTACGGCTCGACGACCAACATCACCATGGCCGCGGTGACGCTGGTGATCGTCCTCGCCCTGCGCAAACTGCTGCGCGGCTTCCTCCAGCAGATCGCCATCCTGCTCGGACTGGTCGTCGGCACGCTGATCGCGATCCCGGTCGGCATCACCGACTTCGGCGCCATCAAGGGCGCCGACCTGGTCGGCTTCCCGACGCCGTTCCACTTCGGGGCACCGCAGTTCGAGGTGGCCGCGATCGTATCCATGTGCATCGTGATGCTGGTCTGCATGACCGAGTCCACCGCGGACATGCTGGCTCTCGGCAGGATCGTCGACCGTCCGGCGGATGAGCGGACCATCGAGGGCGGCCTGCGCGCCGACACCCTGGGCAGCGCCATCAGCCCGCTCTTCAACGGCTTCATGTGCAGTGCCTTCGCCCAGAACATCGGGCTGGTCGCGATGACCAAGGTCCGCAGCCGTTTCGTGGTGGCCGCGGGCGGCGGCATCCTGATAGTGCTCGGGCTGGTCCCCGTAGCCGCATCCGTCATCGCACTCGTCCCGCTGCCCGTCCTCGGCGGCGCGGGCATCGTGCTCTTCGGTTCGGTCGCCGCGAGCGGCATCCAGACACTGGCGACCGCCGCGTTGGAGAAGGGCGAGAACGCGCTGATCGTGGCAGCGGCCGTGGGCATCGGTCTGATCCCGATCGCCGCACCCGACTTCTACCACGCGTTCCCGAAGGATGCGCTCGTCGTGCTCGACTCCGGGATCTCGACGGGATGTGTCGTGGCGATCGTGCTCAACCTGGCCTTCAACCACCTCGGCAGGAAGCCTGATCCGGATCCGTCGCCGCAGGAGCAGAGCCCGGCGGCCGCGGCTCCGGTGGCCGCACACTGACCGAAGCCGGCTTCGGCCGGCAGGGCGCCGTGGCGCGTACGGGGACCCCGGCGGGTGCTGCCGTACGCGCCACAGCCGTGACCGGGGTGTGCGTCAGCCGATGTGGTAACTGTCGCCGTACACCTTCCAGTCGAGCGGCGGATCCAGGTTCAGATTGCCCTTCTTCAGGAAGACCCGCTGAGCGGTGTCCACCCGGCTGGTGTCCGAGTGGGCCTCCTCCTGCTGCATCGCCCAGACCCGGGCGTCCAGGAAGGCGTTGAGATACGTGACCTCGTTGCCGCCCTGGGCCGGCGGCTTCGCCTTCGCCAAGGCCCGTTTGCGGATGGAGCTGAAGCTGGTGCTGTCGCCGCCGTCGCCGTGCATCACGATGGCGTCGTAGTACGCGAACTGGCCCAGCGTACCGATGCCGTCGGCCTTGCCCTGCTTGACGGCCGGGTTGAAGTACACCCGGTCCCGCTCGTCGTCCTGCGCCTTCTTGAACGCGGAGTCGGAGGCGGCCTTCACCCAGTCCTTGGTGAAGTTCGGGTCGAGACCGCTGTGCGAGGGGGTGCCGTTGACCTTCCGCAGCGCGGGGAGGTACTTGGCGAGGACGTTGTCGGGCTTGCGCTCGGTGTACAGCTCGACGAGGTCGAGCATGTCGCCCGTACCGGAACAGAAACCTATGATGCCCGCGGTGTAGCCGCGGTCGTCGTCGATGTCCTCGATGTACTTGTACTGGGACTTCCAGTTGAGGGAGGAGTTCTCGGCGCTGGAGACCAGTTGCATGGCGATTTCCTTCTTCGCCGGATCGTCGAGCCCCGTCGCGGCGGCGTGCTGAACCACCGCCGTCTGCTGATGTACCGCCGGGTGTGTGGGGGCGCCGGCGTAGGCCGTGACGGGTATCGCCGTGAGGGTCAATCCGACCGCGATGACCGCGATGCGCACGGAGCGGGTGTTGCGACGTGCGGTGCGTGTGTGGGGAGTGTGCACCAGTCCTCCAAAGGGAGTTCGTCGTTGTGTCAGTCTGTTAGGAAGCTTTCCTATCAGAGTGGAGTGAGTGCCGTACACCCCTTCGACACAAGGGAGTTGGGGATGTGCCCCGGACGCAGGAAGGCCCCGCACCGCGCGGAAGGCGCGGTGCGGGGCCGAGGCGTGCCGTCCTCAGCAGTTGAGGTAGGCCGCATGGATCCAGACGCCCGTGGGGCCGCCCCACAGGTCACCCATGATCCAGTTGCCCTGCCGGCCGCGGTAGTTGAGGTTCTGGCCCCGGTTCACCTGACCCAGGACCGGGTACTCGGAGCCCGGGCCGCCGCGGAAGTTCACCCCGTTGTCGTTGACGGTGCAGACCGTGGCCGGCGCCTTCGCCGTCTGTACGGCGGCCGGGCTCTGCACGGCCTGGGCGACGGGGCCGAGGGCCAGCCCCAGAGCGGCGGCCAGGACCGTCGCGGCGAGCATCTTCTTCATCATGCGGAACTCTCCTCCGTATTCCGGCCCACATCCGCGTGTGCCGTTCGTCAGCCTCAACTGAGCCGCAGACCGTCGGGTCACGGGTCCGGATCACCCTGCGTGGAGGAGTGAAAGCGCAGGTCAAATGACATGTGCACCGGCGTGCGCAGTCAGCGGGGCGGACGCTTCCCGCGCCCGTCGATCACGGGTTTAACGGGCGTCGATCCGGTAACCGTCGCCGTACACCCGCCACCGCAGCGGTGTCTCCAACCCGAACCTGCCCTCCCTCACGAACACCCGCTGGGCCGTCTCGATCCGGCTGGTGTCGGAGTGCGAGGGCTCCTTACGGATCGCTGCGACACGGGCGTCGAGGAAGGCGTTCAGATAAGCCGCCTCGTCCCCGCCGCGCGCCGGTGGCGCAGTCGCGGCGATCGCCTCGTGGCGGATCGTACGGAAGCCGACCGTGCCGTCCGTGTCGCCGTACCCGTGCATCACATAGGCGTCGTAGTAGATGAACTGCCCCAGGGCGCCGAGTCCGTCCGCCTCGGCCCGGGCGACCGCCGGGCCGAAGTACGACCGGTCGCGCTCGGCGTCCTGCGCCGACCGGAAGGCGGGGTCGGCGTCCGCCTCGGCCCAGGCCTCGGTGAACGGGCGGCCGAGCCCGTCGTGCGCATCGCTGCCCCGTACGGCGCGCAGGGCGGGGAGGAACCGTGCCAGCGGATTGCCGGGACGCGCCGCCGCGTACCGTTCGACGACCTTCAGCATGTCGCCGGTGCCGGAACAGAAGCCGATGATGCCCGCGGTGTAGCCGCGGCCGTCGTCGATGTCCTCGATGTACTTGTACTGCGCCTTCCAGTCGAGCGAGGAGTTCTCCGCGCTGGAGACCAGCTGCATGGCGATCTCCTTCTTCGCCGGATCGTCGAGCCCGGCTTCCGGTCCGCCCTCGGCGGACCCGGCGGACGAGCAGCCGGAGAGCACGGAGACGGCCATGACGGCAGTGGCGACAGCGAGGAGCAGCGGGCGGGGAACGACGTTCACCCCTCAACCCTGCCAGGCCGCGGGAAGACGTGGGTGAAAGGTCTTCGCTCAATCGGCTGTAGCGTCATGGGTATGGAAGATCAGTCTGTTGTGGATGTCGGCGATGTACGGCTGGCGTATCGGACCTGGGGCGACCCCTTCGGCTCGCCCGTGGTCCTGCTGCACGGCCTCGGCGGCTCCGCCGCGAGCTGGGAGGCGGCCGGGAGTCTGCTCGGCGAACAGTGGCGGGTGTACGCCATCGACCTGCGCGGTCATGGCGAGAGCGACTGGCCGGACGAGTACTCCGTCGAGCTGATGCGGGACGACGTCCTCGGCTTCCTCGACGAGTGCGAGCTCGACCGGGTGGGCCTGGTCGGCCACTCGATGGGTGGCGTCGTCGCCCATCTGCTCGCCCAGGAGCACGCGGACCGGGTGGAGCGGCTGGTGCTGGTGGAGACCCCGCCGCCGTTCCCGAGCGAGCTGAAGCCGGCCGCCGAACCGGAGGGGCCGGTGGACTACGACTGGGCAGTCGTCGCACCCATCCGGGCCGAGGTGGCCGACCCCGACCCCGAGTGGGCGGCCGGCCTCGGCGAGATTGTCGCGCCGACGTTGATGATCGCCGGTGGCCCGGAGTCCACCATGCCCCAGGGGCGCCTGCAGGACATGGCCTCGCTGATCCCGGACTGCCGGCTGATCACGATCGGGGGTGGTCACCGGGTGCATGAGGTCCACCCCGACCAGGTCGCCCAGCAGATCACGGAGTTCTTCACCAGCTGAACGGCGAGCGGCTGCCGGCCCACGGCCCGCGCCGTGCCGTACATGGCACAGCTCACCGGGGCCGGGTACCGCACGGAGGACCTGCTGGTGCTGCTCGGCGGGATGGCGGAGGGCGGTGCGGACCACGGCGACACGGACGAAGCCGCCTGCCGGTCGGCCGTCATCGGAGGACGCCGAGGCCGTGACCGTGCTGGAGGCGCTCGTCGCCCTCGGCCGCACCGTCCTCACCGAAGACCACCGCCGCCGCCTGACGGCTCTTGCCGAGCGGGACCTCAGGGTGACGGCCTCGGGCCCGGAATCGGGGATGGCCCCGGCCGACGAACGACTGCGCGAGCAGGCACGTGAGGCGGTGCGCATGCTGAGCCGACCGGGCCGGGTCCGGCCACCGGCCGTCCCGGCCCAGCGCCTGGGGCCGTCCCGTTTCGCCCCGGCCCACCGGCCTCGGCTACCCGCCGCTCAGTCGCCCGGCTGCCAGTCCGGGCGGCGGCCGCTCATGGCGACGACCCGGTCGACCAGGGGTGCGTCGTCCGGGACCGGAATCGGCGGACCGAAGATGTGCTCGGACCGGGGGACGGTGTCGCTGGGAGTCAGCATGGCCAGCGAGACGAGCAGGCTCGCCTCGTCCGCCTCGTACTTCTGGCCGGTCGACCGGGCCAGGTCCCAGCCGTGGATGACCAGCTCGTCCAGCGCGACCACCGCGGCCACCTCGCCCGGCAGATCCACGCCGCCGGCCCTGGTCATCCCCTGCCGGGCGGCAGGATCGCGCCATGCCGTCACCAGCTCGTCCAGCAGTGACGGCAGCGCTTCGCGCCAGCCGTCAGGGAGGACCGGGAGTGCGGCGTCGGGGGCGGTGTCGGTCGTCGGCCCGAAGTCCTTGCGCGCCGCGTCGCGGAAGGCCGTGGTCAGCCCGACCACGTGGGCGAGCAACTCCCGTACCGTGTAGTCGGGACAGGGCGTCGGGTCGGCCAGCTGCTGTTCGTCGATACCGTCGAGCAGGCCGGCGATCTGCCGGGCCGCGGGCTCCAGATCGATCGTGGGAATCATGGGTGTCGTCTCCAGGTTCGTATCCATACAGTGCAGACTGCTCCGGCGCCCGGAACTCATCGCTCATCGCACGACGCGTCCCCGGAGCACGATCCGGCTCGGGTGATCCAGCGCGGCGGGGTCCGGGGGCGGATCGGTCGCAGCAGCTCTTCGTCGAAGGGGGCGCCCGGCTCCAGCGCCCCGGGATGCGTGTGTACGTCGACGAGTCCGGGCAGCAGCCGGCCGCTGTTGACGATCGTCTCCGCGTCCCGGCCCGCGAGTCCGCCCGGCGGTCCGCCGGCGCGCAGTACCTCGCCGTCGATCCAGAACGTGCGCTCCTCGTGCTCCGGCAGCACAACCCCGCGTATGCACAGCATCAGCCGACCGTACGTCACATCCGGCACCCCGCCGACAGACCACTGGTGTACACCGGCACCCCGTCGACGGACCGTCGACGCACGATCGCGAGCGCACACCGGCACATTGCGGAAGGTTCTGCTACACCCCCTTGTCGGCGGCCCCCGCGCCATGCGATACAGGTCTGGACCATTGCCGCCCGACGGAAGGCACGACCGTGCAACGCCCCCACGCAACACCCGCGTTGGCCTGCTCCACCGTCCTGCTCATCGTCGCACTCGCCGCATGCGACTCGGCCTCCGCAGCGGACACCCGGAAGCCCACGACGCCGGACCAAGTGACAGCACAGGCCGGCAGCGCCACCTCCGTGCACGTCATGTGGGAGCCGGCCACCGACAACAAGGCGGTCACCGGCTACGAGGTCTACCGCAACGGCGAGAAGGTGAGGTCAGTCGCGGCGACCAAGGTGATGACCGACGTCGACGGACTGACCGCCTCGACCCCCTACACCTTCACCGTCCGCGCCCGCGACGCCGCCGGGAACCTCTCCGCGCCGAGCGCCGCCGCGACCGTCACGACGCCCGCCCCGACCCCCGCCGACCACGAGCCGCCGACCCGCCCGGTGAAACTGCGGGGCACGGCGGACGGCAGCCGGGCGGCGAACCTCTCCTGGGGCGGCTCGACGGACGACGTCGGCGTCACCTCGTACGACATCTACCAGGAGGACTCCCGTATCCACAGCGTGCCCGGCACGCAGACCACGGCGCATCTGACCGGGCTGCGCCCCGGTACCGTCTACACCTTCACCGTCCGCGCCCGCGACGCCGCCGACACCTCTTCGCCCGACAGCAACGCCCTCGACCTCACCACCGCGTCGGCGCCGGGCGCACCCGCCGGTACCGCCCCCACCGACCTGCGGATCAGCAACCGGGTCCAGGGCAAGGAGTACGCCATCGAACTGGACTGGAAACAGCCCGAGACGGGCGGCGAGATCCCGGCGTACCAGCTCTTCATGGACGGCCGGCTGACCACCACGATCGTGTGGGGCTCCACCCCGCCCGCAGGCCGGGCGAGTTACCGGCTCACCGTCAGCGACCCGCGGGGCACCCGTTACTCGATGAAGATCCGCGCCAGACTGCCCGACGGCAAGTGGGGGGACTTCTCCGCCCGGCGCACGGTCGTCCTCGGCGACTGAAGCCAGGTACGGTCCGGTGTTCCGGTGTGTTCCCGTGCTCCCGTGTGGCCGGGACGTTGCGGCCTCAGGAGGTGACGCGCACGGTCTCCACCCACCCCGGGGGCTGCGGAGCGTCCGGGCCGATGAGTGCCGCGACGAGCCGGCACGAGGGGGACTCGTCCGGCCAGGGCGTACAGCCGTCGGTGAGGACGACGACAATGTTCGGGCGGTCCCGCGCCGCGAGGGCGGCAGCGATGCCGACCCGCATGTCCGTGCCGCCGCCCCCGCCGAGGGTGATCTGCTCGGCGGCAGTCACCCGTGACACGCTTTGCACATCGGCGTCGCAGGCCAGCACGGTGACGCGGTTGCCTCGGATGCCCACCTCCCGCAGCACCCCGGTGACCTCCGCCAGCGCCGAGGCGAGCTCCTCGTCCCCCATCGATCCCGAGGTGTCGATGACGACGGCGACGCGGGGCAACGGTCGGCGCAGGCTGGGCAGGACGACACCGCGGAGCGCCGCGCTGCGGCGGGACGGACGACGGTACGTGTAGTCGATCGCCCCGGCGGCCCACGCCGCGGCCTCCCGTACCGCGCCCGCGAGCGCCTGCCGCCAGTCGACCGTGGGCTCCAGGACCTGGTCCGCCCAGCGCTGCCAGCCCGCCGGGAGGCTGCCCCGGCTGCGTCGGTGAGCACGCATGGCCTCTGCGGTGTGGCGCCGCAGCGCCTCGGCCTCGACCGGCCCCAGGCAGCTCGGCCCGTCCGACCCGGCCGACTCCCAGGGCATCGGTTGCCCATGGGCGCCGGACCCGCAGTTGTGCGGGGGTGGGCCCTGCGGCACACCGGGGAGATACGCCTCGAAGAGCTGCCCGTTCGGCAGGCCGAAGAGCCGCGGCTCCATCCGGCCGGCCGGCAGGGGCAGCCCGTCGGCGATGAGGTCGTCGTTGATCTCGCAGTCCTGGGCGACATTGACGTGGTGCGGGTCACGCTGGTCGGCGGCGGGCAGCCGCTCCGCCCGCCCGTGGTGATCACGCAGCAGATGCGCCACCTCGTGCACCCACACCGCCGCGAGCTCCGCCACCGGTGTCGCGGCCACGAAGGCGGGTGACACATAGCAGCGCCAGTGCCGGTCCACGCCCATGGTCGGCACCTCGGTGCTCGCCACCACCGACAGGGCGTACAGCGCCGAGGCCAGGTAGGGCCGGTCGGTCGCCGCCCGGTAACGGGCGGCGAGCAGCTTCGTCGTGTCCAACTGGGGCCGCCCCGAAGCGGTTTCCGGCGCCGGCACCGACATGCTCGCCTCAGCCGCTCTGCGGCAGGGCGCCGGACAGCTGCAGCAGTTCCACGAAGGCGTCGATGCCCTCCGGCACCGGCCAGTCGGCGTCCCGCATCGCCGCCAGGTCCACCGCCGCCCTGGCCGCCACATCGGGCACACCCGCGTCCACGGCCTTCGCCAGCACCGCCCAGCCGGCCTCCCAGCGGGAGCGGGTGAGGTCGCCCTGAACGGCCGCGACGACCGCGATGAGGAAGGCAAGTTGCCGGTCGCCGCGTTCGGGCAGTGCGAACGCGGCGGGGTTCGCCAGTACGCGGTCGGGGTCGGGCAGATCGAGGTTCTCCAGGTAGGACAGCAGCTCGATGCCCGCACCGTCTCCCACGGCCCCGGTCAACGCGGCCGCCATCGCCTCCCGCCCGGCGTCCGTCGCGTACCCGGTGGCGAGCAGTCGCAGCGCCATGTCCCAGGTCCGCGGGGACGGCCAGGCCCGGCCCCGGCTCTCCGCGTCGGCCGGAATGTGATGGACGAGGCCGGGGCGTGCGGTCAGGAAGCCGGAGATCGCACCCCGGGCCCGTGCCGCCGAACCTGCGACCCTGGCGGCGTCGACGACCGGGACCGCGGCCTTCGGCCACGTACCGGCCATGCCCCGCGCCACGGTGCGCGGATCGTGCGTCCACTGGAGGTGTACGAAACGGTTGGCGAGCGGTGGGCTGAGGTGCCAGCCGTCCGCTGCGCTCGACGGCGGATTCGCCGCCGCCACGATGCGCACGGACTCCGGCAACGTCAGGCTGCCCACGCGGCGTTCGAGCACGACGCGCAGCAGCGCCGCCTGCACGGCCGGGGGAGCGGAGGACAACTCGTCGAAGAACAGCAGCCCTCGGCCCGTGCGCGCGAGCCGGACCGCCCAGTCCGGCGGGGCCATCGGCACCCCGGTCACGGCCGGATCGTCGCCGACGACGGGCAGACCGGCGAAGTCGGAGGGTTCGTGCACACTTGCGATGACCGTTTCCAGCGGGAGACCGAGCCCGGCAGCGAGCTGCTCCATGCCGGCCGACTTGCCGATGCCCGGCTCGCCCCAGAGCAACACCGGCTGATTGGCCGTCACCGCCAGTGCCAGTGCCTCCAGTTGAGGATTCGTGGCGGCTTCGGTGCGCGAGGTCCGCAGCCTGCGATTGAGATCGTCGGCGGCGTCCAGGGGCCCGCCAGTGGCGCCCGCGGACGGAACCGCGTGTGACGCCCCGGGGACGCCGTGGGCGGCGATGCCCGCCCTCTCCCCGGTGCTCACCGTCTGTCGCGCGGCCGTCCGTCCTGCGGTGCTCACCGCGTCTCCCGCCACCGCTCGTCCTCCGGTACTCACTCGTCCTCGTCCTCTTCGTCCGCGTCGTCCCTCTCTTCCTCCCACTCCTCCCACCACTCGGACCCGATGCCCGGATGTTCCTTCTCCACCCGTTCCCTGAGGAAGTCCAGGTCCGTCCGCCGGTACTTGCTGATCAGCTGGGCCAGCGAGAGCTCCATCTGATCGAGCACGTCGATCCGTGCCCCGGCCTCGATCAGCGCCTTCACGAGGTCCGGCGAACCACCGCCGTCGACCGCCGCGCAGAGCGGAGTGCGGTCCAGGTGATCCTGCGCCTCCAGATCGAGACCGGCTGCCAGCAGCCGGGGCAGCAGGAGCTCGTGGTCGAGCAGGTGCAGCACATGGAGCAGACTGCGCCGTCCGCCGTCCCGCACCCGGAGGTCGACCCCCGCGTCCAGCAGCTCCACGAACCCCCGGCGTGTCCCCGTGCTGGACGCGCAGAAAGAGCTCCCGGCGCTGCGCCTGCAGGGCCTTGGGCAGCCGTCCCGTGCCGGACACGACCGCGTGCTCCACGGCGAAGCAGCCGGTGACCGCGCC
>NZ_FMDF01000024.1 GCF_900091955.1 Streptomyces sp. Ncost-T10-10d | reverse complement strand
TCGTGGTCCGGCGAATGTGCGTGAGGAGATTCTCTGCGCTGCTTTCGCCGAGGTCCTGGGTGTTGAGGCTGTGGGTGTGGATGATGATTTCTTCACTCTCGGGGGTCATTCCCTGCTTGCCGTCCGTCTGGTCAGCCGGGTGCGTGTCGTTCTTGGGGTCGAGGTGCCGCTGCGGGCGCTGTTCGAGGTGCCGACGGTGGCCGGTCTTGCGGCTCGGCTGGAGGGTGCGGAGTCGGCCCGGCTGGCGCTGACCGCCGGGGAGCGTCCGGAACGTATCCCGCTGTCGTTCGCGCAGCAACGGTTGTGGTTCATCGGGCAGCTCGAAGGGCCGAGCGCCACTTACAACATGCCGCTGGCGGTCCGGCTGGCCGGCGAGGTCGACCGTGATGCCCTGGGTGCGGCGCTGCGGGACGTCATCGGACGGCACGAAGCACTGCGGACGGTCTACCCCACCTCCGACGGCGAGTCCCACCAGCGGATCATCGAACATGCGGATCTGGACTGGCAGTTGTCTGTCACCGAGGTATTGCCGGACGGCGTGGAGGACGCTGTCGCCCGGGCCGCGGCCCACGCCTTCGACCTGTCGGCCGAGGTGCCGATCCGGGCCTGGCTGTTCGAGGCGGGCCCGGACGACAAGGTCCTCGTCCTGGTCCTGCACCACATCGCCAGCGACGGCTGGTCCGAGGGCCCGCTGCTGTGCGACCTGTCCGACGCGTACGAGGCACGGCGCAAGGAGCGGGAGCCCGAGTGGGCGCCGCTGCCCGTCCAGTACGCGGACTATGCGCTCTGGCAGCGGGAGTTCCTCGGCGACGAGCAGGACCCGGACAGCGTTCTTTCCAAGCAACTCGCCCACTGGAAGAGCGAGTTGTCTGATCTGCCGGTAGAGCTGGCACTTCCGTACGACCGGGCTCGCCCGGAGGTGTCCTCGTACCGCGGCCACCGGACGACGCTGGAGATCCCGGCCGAGGTGCACGCACGGCTCGCCGAGGTGGCTCGGGCCGAGGGCGTGACCCCGTTCATGGTGCTGCAGGCAGCCCTCGCGGTGCTGCTGTCGCGCCTCGGAGCCGGCACCGACATCCCGATCGGTACGGATGTGGCCGGACGTACGGACGAGGCGGTGGACGATCTGATCGGCTTCTTCGTCAACACGCTCGTCCTGCGTACGGATCTGTCGGGCGAGCCAACGTTCCGTGAGGTGCTGGGCCGAGTGCGGGCGACGAGCCTGTCGGCCTTCGCCCACCAGGACGTGCCGTTCGAGAAGCTGGTCGAGGAACTGTCCCCGTCCCGTTCACTCTCCCGGCACCCGCTCTTCCAGGTGATGCTCACCCTCCAGAACACCCACCGGGCCGTGGTGGACGGCTCGGCAGCCATGGCGTTCACCGGAATGCCGGTGGGTGCGCCGACGGCGAAGTTCGATCTGGAGGTCTCATTCGCCGAAGTGTTCGACTCCTCGGGTGGCGCGGCCGGTGTGCGGGGCGCGGTGACGGCGGCGGCCGACTTGTTCGACGCGGAGACGGTGCGGCTGTTTGCGGACTGCCTGACGCAGCTGGTGGACACGCTGACGGCGGAGCCGGGTGCCTCGGTGAGCGGGGTGCGGCTGGTGGACAGCTCGGGAGCCGAGGCTGCCTTCTCGGGCCGGGCGTACAGCGGATCAGCCGGGCACGCTGCCGTCGCGAACACCGCGACGGAGAGGCGCTTGGTTGCCTATGTGGTTCCGGCGGTGCCCGGTGAGGTCATCGACCCTGCGGAGCTTCGGGCGTTCGTGCGCGAGCAACTGCCGGAGGCGATGGTCCCCATGGCGCTCATGGTGCTGGACGAGCTGCCGCTGACGGCGAACGGCAAGGTCGACACGGCCAACCTGCCGGCCCCCGGGTACACGGCAGCGGCCCGACGAGAGCCGTCGAACGAGCGCGAGCAGGTGCTCTGCGCCGCGTTCGCCGAGGTTCTGGGCCTGGAGAGCGTCGGCGTGGACGACGATTTCTTCGCCCTCGGCGGCCATTCGGTCCTGGCGATCCGTCTGATCAGCCGACTGCGGACCGCACTCGGCACGGAGGTACCGCTGCGCGCGCTGTTCCGGACACCGACGGTGGCCGGGCTCGCCCAGGGGCTTGGAGACAAGAAGACAGCTAGGCCGACGTTGCGGCCGATGCGCAACCAGGAGGAGTCCTGATGGTTCCGTTGTCGTACGCGCAGCGTCGGTTGTGGTTCATCTCCCAGCTGGAGGGGCCGAGCGCCACCTACAACATCCCGCTCGTGCTGCGGCTGTCGGGTGCCGTGGACCGCGAGGCGCTGGGTGCGGCGCTGCGGGACGTGATCGGGCGGCATGAGGTGCTGCGCACGGTGTTCCCGGCGATCGACGGTGAGCCGTACCAGAACGTGCTGAAGTCGGACGACCTGGAGTGGGCGCTGTCGGTGTCCGAGGTGGCGCCGGAGGGCTTGGACGCGGCGGTGGCCGAGGCGGCCGGTCATGCCTTCGACCTGGCGCGCGAGGTGCCGATCCGGGCCTGGCTGTTCGAGGCAGGCCCGGACGACAAGGCCCTCGTCCTGGTCCTGCACCACATCGCCAGTGACGGCTGGTCCGAGGCACCCCTGGCGCGGGACGTGGCCACGGCATACGCGGCGCGGAGCGAGGGCCGGTCGCCCGAGTGGGAGCCGCTGCCTGTGCAGTACGCCGACTACGCGCTGTGGCAGCGCGAGGTGCTCGGTGACGAGAACGACCCCGGCAGCGTCATGGCGCAGCAACTCGCCTACTGGCGGGAAACTCTGGAGGGAGCCCCGGAGGAGCTGGTACTTCCGTTCGACCACCTGCGCCCCTCGGTCGCCTCGCACCGCGGGCACCACGTGCCGCTGGAGCTTCCGGCGGACGTGCACGCTCGGCTGACCGAGATCGCGCGTGCCGAGGGTGTGACCCTCTTCATGGTGTTGCAGTCCGCCCTGGCGGTGCTGCTGTCCAAGCTGGGCGCGGGCACCGACCTCCCGATCGGCTCTGTGCACATCGGCCGCGATGACGAGGCGTTGGACGATCTGGTCGGCTTCTTCATGAGCACTCTGGTCCTGCGGACGGACCTGTCGGGTGACCCGACCTTCCGTGAGCTGCTGGAGCGTGTGCGGGAGACCAGCCTGTCGGCGTTCGAGCACCAGGATGTGCCGTTCGAGAGGCTGGTGGAGGAGCTGGCACCGACCCGGTCCCTGGCCCGACATCCACTGTTCCAGGTGGCGCTGACCCTGCAGAACAACGTGACCGCTGAACTGGACATCCAGGGGGCGCGATCGGGCGGGGCTCCGGAGGGCGCACAGGTCGCCAAGTTCGACCTGGAGGTGGGCTTCAGCGAGTC
>NZ_FMDF01000099.1 GCF_900091955.1 Streptomyces sp. Ncost-T10-10d | reverse complement strand
TGATTCCCGGTCGAAGCGGGGCCGCTTTCCAGTTCTTCGCTTTCGCGTTTCCCTTTCCGGCGGTTCCAACCTTACCAGACTCTTTTTCGTTCCGTTTCCGGTCCGAATTTGAATTCCGGTGGCCTTTGGAGTGGCCTTGCCTTTCGGCATGTCCGCTACATTAACCGATTTCCTTGGCGACTCATAATCGAGTCGATGGAGACGAATTACGGCATGCCGAATTCGCACCCGCCAGGGTGAATCGTAGGTAGTGGTTGGCCGCTTCCGGATGCTCGGGCGGTCCGATGGACCGTACCGATAGCAGTGCCCGTTTCAAGCGGCTCGGGCTACATTAGGCGGCCCCCAAGGGCGAGTCAAGTTGCGCGGCGGCGCGGCACATGGGCTCTGTAGGGGCTCACCGTGGGATCTCCGTCGATCCAGAAGCGCCACGGGTGCGTGGCTCCGTCGCCGCCCACTCCGGTGCGCGGACCGTTGCGTACCTGGTCGCGGGGCGGGGGGGTGCCGTGCAGTACGGACAGCGGGGCGCCGGGGTGGGCGATGGCGTCGGTGCCGTTCAGTGCGCGGTCGACATCGAGAGCGGTGGCCAGTCGGGCCGGACCTTTGGCCAGTTCCTTGTCATTTCGGGCCGAGATTCGACGATTGCGGGTGAGGTCGGCGCCGACCTGGATGTCGCCGGCACGGAGCAGGACACCGCTGGCCTCGCCCTCCGGGCCGCACACCAGGTTGAGGCAGTGCCACATGCCGTACGTGAAGTAGACGTACGCATGGCCGGGTGGTCCGTACATGACGCTGTTGCGTGGGGTGCGGCCTCTGAACGCATGCGATCCGGGGTCGATCTCCCCGGCGTAGGCCTCCACCTCGGTGAGGCGGAGTTCGATGGGGCCGTCGGGGGTGGTGCGCACCAGGGTCCGGCCCAGGAGATCGGGTGCCACGTCCAGTACGGGGCGGTCGAAGAAGTCGCGTGTCAGTGGCGTACGTTCCAAGCCCTCGATCATGGCGTTCGAGGTTACCGGGAACCGAGTGCGGTCGTGGCGCGTATGTAGGGGTCAGGACCAAGGAGGAGTAAACATGGGCTTCAAGCGGCTGCTCGCGAGCATGGGTGCCGGTGGTGCTTCGGTGGAGACCGAGCTGACCGAACTCAATGTCGTACCCGGTGGGGTCGTCCAGGGTGAGGTGCGGATCCAGGGCGGATCCGTGGATCAGCAGATCGAGGGGCTCTCCGTCGGTCTGCAGGCCCGGGTCGAGGTCGAGGGCCAGGACACGGAGACGAAGCAGGACATCGAGTTCACCAAGCTTCGGCTCGGTGGCGCGTTCGAGGTGCGGGCCGGTGCCGTGCACGTCGTACCGTTCGGGCTCGAAATTCCGTGGGAGACGCCGATCACGATGTTCGCCGGTCAGCATCTGCACGGCATGAACATCGGCGTGACCACGGAGCTGGAGATCGCTCGGGCGCTGGATTCCGGCGACCTGGACCCGATCAATGTGCACCCGCTCCCGGCCCAGCAGGCCATTCTCGACGCCTTCGGGCAGCTCGGCTTCGGCTTCCGCAGTGCGGACATGGAGCGCGGCCACATTCGCGGTACGCGCCAGCGGCTGCCCTTCTACCAGGAGATCGAGTTCTTCCCGCCGCAGCAGTACCGCGGTCTGAACCAGGTGGAGCTGACGTTCGTCGCGGACGACCGCGAGATGGACGTCGTCCTGGAGATGGACAAGAAGCCGGGGCTCTTCAGCGAGGGCAGCGACTCGTACCGCGCGTTCAAAGTCGGGCTGAACGACTTCCAGGGGACCGACTGGGCGGCGTACCTCAATCAGTGGCTCGCCCAGGTCGGCGGTCAGCGCAACTGGCTCTAGGGTCGGTGGGAGACCTGCTGACAGCAGAAGAGCGATCAGGAGAGGTGCTGACGTGACCGAGCCGAAGAGGGCGCCGCTGCCGCACGACTTCCATCCCGAGGTGCCGGCGTTCAGGGTGGTGAGCGAGGATCTCGCGCCCGGGGCTGTGCTGGCGGATGCCCAGGTGTTCGCGGCCGGGAACACCTCGCCGCAGCTGCGGTGGGAGGGATTCCCGGACCGGACCAAGAGCTTCGCCGTGACCTGCTTCGATCCCGATGCTCCTACGGGCAGCGGATTCTGGCACTGGGTGCTCTTCGACATCCCGGCGTCGGTCACGGAGCTGCCGGCCGGTGCGGGCAGCGGGAAGTTCGAGGGCCTGCCGGCCGGTGCCGTACAGGTCCGTAACGACTACGGATCGAAGGACTTCGGCGGTGCCGCGCCGCCGGCCGGTGAGAACCACCGCTATGTCTTCACCGTGTACGCGGTGGACAGCGAGAAGCTGGGTGTCGACAGCGATGTGTCGCCCGCGGTCGTCGGATTCAATCTGCGGTTCCACACGCTGGGCCGTGCTCAGCTGATCGGTGAGTACACGGGTCCTGCCTAGTACCCGGTTGTCCGAGAGTTCCCCTGCTGTTTGCCCTGCCCTGGTCCTGGAGAGATCAGGGCAGGGCATTTTTATTGCGTTGTCCATCACGGCCTGCCCGGCCAGAGTTGATCCGGGCCTGCCAGGGGGCGGGCGGCACACGGGAGGTGGGCGAGATGCGGGACACGCTGGTACTGAACGCGAGCTTCGAGCCGCTGTCGACGGTGACGCTGAACCGTGCGGTGGTGCTGATTCTGCAGGACAAGGCCGTCGTCGAGCAGTCGCACCCCGATCTCCGTATGCGTGGCGCCGCCGTGGACATTCCGGTGCCCCGGGTGATCAGGCTCTGCCGGTACGTACGGGTGCCGTTCCGAAGACAGGCTCCGTGGTCCAGAAGGGGCGTGCTGATACGGGACCAGCACCGGTGCGCGTACTGCGGGCGGCGGGCGAGCACCGTCGACCATGTGGTGCCGCGTGCCCAGGGCGGTCAGGACACCTGGCTGAACACGGTGGCGTCCTGCGCCGAGGACAATCACCGCAAGGCGGCCCGGACGCCGGAGCAAGCGGGGATGCCGCTGCTGCGGCAGCCGTTCGTACCGTCTCCGGCGGAGGCGATGCTGCTGGCTCTGGGGGCAGGTGAACGGTCGGCACTGCCGGAGTGGCTGGACCGCACCGCGGCGTAGCCGGCGTACGCATGTTGTCGTACGGGATGCCCGTCTCCTTGCGGAGGTGGGCATCCGTGTGTCAGCGGAGCAGCAGTTGGACGATGGCAACCGTGCCGACCGCGACGATGAGTATGCGCAGGACGGTGGGGCTGAGGCGGCGGCCGACCTTGGCGCCGATCTGGCCGCCGAGTGCGGAGCCGACCGCGATCAGTACGACGGCCGTCCAGTCGAAGTCCGCGACGAAGAGGAAGAAGAGCGCGGCGATGCTGTTGACGACGGCGGCCAGAACGTTCTTGACGGCATTGAGACGCTGCATCGTGTCGTCGAGCAGCATGCCCATCAGGGAGAGGTAGATGATCCCCTGTGCGGCGGTGAAGTAGCCGCCGTAGACGCTGGCGAGCATCAGTCCGACGAAGAGGAGCGGGCCGCCGTCGGGGCGGGCAGGGGTGCCGGTGCGTTCGCGTCGGCGCTGGACCGCTTTGCTGATGCGTGGTTGCAGGATGACCAGGACGAGGGCCAGGGCCACCAGGATCGGCACGATCGTCTCGAAGGCCGTGGAGGGCAGGGCCAGCAGGAGGGTGGCCCCGGTGAGGCCTCCGATCAGGGCGCCGATGGCGAGCTTGCGGACGCGGCGGCCCTGTCCTGCGAGTTCCTCGCGGTAGCCGATGGCCCCGCTGATGGAACCGGGGATCAGACCGAGGGCGTTGGAGACGGTGGCCGTGACCGGCGGCAGGCCGGTGGCGAGCAGCACCGGGAAGGTGATCAGCGTTCCCGATCCGACGATCGTGTTGATCGTGCCGGCGCTGATGCCCGCGACGAAGACGGCAAGCATCTCCCAGGTGGTCATTGGTGAGTCCCCCGTGCGTGATCGGTGCTTGGTGCACTGATCATGCACGAGGGCATGTACGCGTCAGTCGACCGGGGGCTGCTCTCGGCGTTCCTTGCCGGTGTCGAATCCGGGAGCGCCGTTGCCGAGGTTACCGAAGGCCCCGCTGAGGCCCTTGAGGGCGTCGCCGATCTCGCTGGGCACGATCCAGAGCTTGTTGGCATCGCCCTCGGCGATCTTCGGGAGCATCTGGAGGTACTGGTACGAGAGGAGCTTCTGGTCCGGGTCGCCGGCGTGGATGGACTCGAAGACCGTACGGATGGCCTGGGCCTCGCCCTCGGCGCGCAGGGCCGAGGCCTTGGCCTCACCTTCGGCGCGCAGGATCGCGGACTGCTTCTCGCCCTCGGCGGTGAGGATCGCGGACTGCCGGGTTCCTTCGGCCTGGAGGATCGCGGCGCGCTTGTCGCGGTCGGCGCGCATCTGCTTCTCCATCGAGTCCTGGATGGAGGTGGGCGGTTCGATCGCCTTGAGCTCGACGCGGTTGACTCGGATGCCCCACTTGCCGGTCGCCTCGTCGAGGACTCCGCGGAGGGCGGCGTTGATCTCCTCGCGGGAGGTCAGGGTCCGCTCCAGGTCCATGCCACCGATGATGTTGCGAAGGGTGGTGACGGTGAGCTGCTCGATCGCCTGGATGTAGCTGGCGACTTCGTAGGTCGCGGCCCTTGCGTCCGTCACCTGGTAGTAGATGACGGTGTCGATGTTGACGACCAGGTTGTCCTGCGTGATCACCGGCTGGGGTGGGAACGGCACGACCTGCTCACGGAGGTCGATGCGGTTCCTGATGGAGTCGATGAATGGAACGACGATGTTCAGACCTGCGTTGAGCGTACGGGTGTAGCGGCCGAAGCGTTCCACGATGGCGGCGCTGGCCTGCGGGATGACCTGGATCGTCTTGATCAGGGCGATGAAGACGAGCACCACCAGAATGATCAGGACGATGATGATCGGTTGCATCGTGTTCCTCGTTGCCCTTCGGTTGCCGACGGATCGCGATGATCGAGGTCGAGATCGCGGGAGCGGCCGTATGTCTCGACGGCCCCGATCTCATGATGATCGACATCGAGTCTGACAGAACGTGCTCCGCTGTGTGAGTGGTTCGGTCACATGACGACTGCTGTAGCTCCGTCGATGTCGACGACATCGACCTGTTGGCCCGGATCGAAGCTCTGGCCCTCGTCGAGTGCGCGGGCGGACCAGATCTCTCCGGCCAGCTTGATCCGGCCGCCGCTGCCGTCGACCCGTTCCAGAACAAGGGCCTGACGGCCTTTCAGCGCATCGATGCCGGTGGCGAGTTGGGGCCGGTCGGCACGGTGTCTGGCGGCGATCGGGCGGACCACGGCGATGAGGGCCACGGAGACCGCGACGAATACCAGTACTTGGACCACGATGCCGCCGCCGAGTGCCGCGACCACTGCCGCGGCGACCGCTCCGACGGCGAACATGCCGAACTCGGGCATCGCGGTCAGGACGAGCGGGATGCCCAGTCCCACCGCGCCGATCAGCCACCACACCCACGCGTCGATGTCCACGTGGTCATGGTAGGACTGCGGGTGCCCTCGCGGACAGGGCGCGGGCGGGCGGCTGCGGTGTTGTGTCCGGAGAGCGACGTCCGGCTGCGGCTACGAGAGCGGCAGTCCGTGGGCCGTGTAACGGTCGCCGGTGTGCTCGACGACGAGCGGCAGGCCGAAGCAGAGAGAAAGGTTGCGGGAGCTGAGCTCGGTCTCCATGGGACCCGCGGCGAGCACCTTGCCCTGGCGGATCATCAGGACGTGGGTGAAGCCGGGGGCGATCTCCTCGACATGGTGGGTGACCATGATCATGGAGGGGGCGTACGGGTCGCGGGCCAGTCGGCCGAGGCGGCGGACCAGGTCCTCGCGGCCCCCGAGGTCGAGACCCGCGGCGGGCTCGTCGAGGAGCAGCAGCTCGGGGTCGGTCATCATGGCGCGGGCGATCAGGGTGCGCTTGCGCTCGCCCTCGGACAGGGTGCCGAACTTGCGGTCGAGATACTCGGTCATGCCGAGCCGGTCGAGGAAGGCGCGGGCGCGCTCCTCGTCGACGGACTCGTAGTTCTCGTGCCAGGTGGCGGTCATGCCGTAGGCGGCGGTGAGCACCGTCTGCAGAACGGTCTGGCGCCTGGGCAGCTTCTCGGCCATGGCGATGCCCGCGATACCGATGCGGGGGCGGAGTTCGAAGACATCGGTGCCGACGCCGCCGAGCTGCTCACCGAGGATCTTGGCGGTGCCGGTGCTCGGGAAGAGATAGCTGGACGCGATGTTGAGGAGCGTGGTCTTGCCGGCGCCGTTCGGGCCCAGGATGACCCAGCGCTCCCCCTCCTTGACCTGCCAGGAGACGTCGTCCACCAGAGCGCGTCCGTCGCGGACCACGGATACGTCCACCAGCTCCAGTACATCGCTCATGGCGCGTTGTCTCCCCATGCAGTGTCGAGATCGTCGCGTGCCTGTGGGCACAGCTCCCAGGAAAATCTACGCCACCGCGGGAGAGCTCCCGGCGCTGGGCCCGTGTGAGGACAGGCCCCGGGTCCGTTCCCTAGGCTGTTCCCATGCTTTCGGAACCACGCTCAGGGCTGCTGGCCGCTTGGGGAAACGCACTGCTGGCCGGACTTGTGTCTCCGGACGACGCGGCGCTCGCCATTGTCGGGGAGGACGCGGTGCACCGCGTCGAGGGACTACCGGGTGAGACGGGGCCTGTCGGGCTCACGTTGGCGTTCGGACGGTTGCGGAGTCTGGGGGTGACCGGTTTCCGGGTCGCGCTGCCGGCGCCCGGGCATCCACTGGGGCTGAGCGGGCCGCCGGACTTCAACGCGCAAGCGTTGGATGCCGAGGAGGCGGTGGTCGCGTTCGGTGCGCCGTACGGGCTGGTTCCCGAGGTGCGTGAGGTGGGACCGGACGGGGATCTGCACATCGAGGTGGTGTGGCGTTGTCTGCCGGTACGGGAGGCGCCGCCGGCCGATGTGCCGTCGCTGGGCGAGGCGGAACGGGAGCTCGCCGAGGCGTTGCGGGATGCGACGGCGGTGCTGACGCGGTTGGATGTGGCCGGTTCCGGGCCGGTGGCGGAGGCGGCGGTGGATGCGTACCGGGCGCGGACGGAGCGGGGGCGCGAGGTGCTGGCTCCGGGGTATCCGCCGCGGGCGGTGCGAGTGCTGGAGCTGGCGCAGCGGGTCGGGCTGTTGATCTCGGTGGCGTACGAGAACGGGCACGGCGGGGCGGTGAGCGCGTCGGAGATCGCGGCCCGGCAGGAGGCACTGAGGCCGGTGGAGCGGGTGGCCCGGCGGGCGCAGGTTGCCGCGTACAACGCGTATGTGGAGGAGCGGGAACGGTAGGTCTGGGCGAGGTGCCTTGTCGCCCGGAGCAGTCCTGGAGCCGTTTCGTCTTCGATCGCAGGACGGGCTCGAGTGTGCCGGAGTGGGCTTCGGATGTCGCCGGGCGGGCTCGATGCGCCCGGCCGGCGACACAGGACCGTGAGGGCGGTCAGCCGTTCAGGCCGAAGTTGCCGAAGGCCGGGTTGAGCAGGCCGATCACGTTGACGGTGTTGCCGACCACGTTCACCGGAATGTGCACCGGGACCTGGACGACGTTGCCGCTGACCACGCCCGGGGAGTGGGTCGCGGCGCCGTGGGCGCCGGCGCCGTGGCCGGTGGCGGAGGCCGCGCCGGCACCGGCGGCGATGATTCCACCGGCGATCATGGTGACGGCTGTGGCCTTCTTCAGGTTCTTCACTTCAGGATCCTCCTAGCGTGGCTGCGGCCAGCCGCCGCAGCACCCTGGAGAACGCCCCGGGGTCGAACAGGTTGCGCCGTCCGGGTGACATACACCCGACAGTATGAATCTCGGTCCGGAGGGAGACAGTCCGCTTCGGTACCGGTCAACCCGCGGCCCCGTGCCGGACGGCCCAGAGGGCCGCCTGGGTCCGGTCCGAGAGATCGAGCTTCATCAGAATGTTCGAGACGTGTGTCTTGACGGTCTTCTCGGAGAGGACCAGTGCCCGCGCGATCTCGCGATTGGACCGGCCGTCGGCGATCAGACCCAGTACCTCCCGCTCCCGTTCGGTGAGGGTGCTTCCCCGCCCCGTGCCGCCGCCCGCGTCGTCCTGGGCGAGCAGGGCTCCGGCGACCTCCGGCTGGAGCAGGACGTGGCCCGCGTTCACCGAGCGGATGGCGCCGGCCAGGGCGTCCGGGTCGACGTCCTTGTATACGTAACCGGAAGCTCCGGCTCGCAGGGCGGGGACCACGGTGCGCTGCTCGGTGAAGCTGGTGACGATGAGGACCTTGGCCGGGTTCTCCAGTTCGCGGAGTTTGCGCAGGGCCTCGATCCCGTCGGTGCCGGGCATCTTGATGTCCATCAGGACGACGTCGGGGCGGAGCTCCTCGGTCCTGGCCACCCCCTCGGCGCCGTCGGACGCCTCGCCGACCACTTCTATGTCGTCCTGGATCTCCAGGAATGTGCGCAGACCGCGGCGGACCACCTGGTGGTCGTCGACCAGCAGCACCCTGATGATCTTGTCAGCCACCGGGCACCTCCATCTCGATCGTGGTGCCCTTGCCGGGCGCCGATTCAACGGTGAGCCTTCCGCCGACACCGCTTGCGCGGTCCCGCATCGATACCAGGCCCAGGTGGCGGCCGGCCTGCCGGGTCGCCGTGGGTTCGAAGCCGCTGCCGTCGTCGGTGATCCGCAGCAGCGCGCCGCTGCCGTGCCGGGCCAGGGTGACGTCGACGCGCTCGGCGCCCGAGTGGCGCAGCGCATTGTGCAGAGCCTCCTGGGAGACCCGGAGCAGCGCTTCTTCCTGGGCGGCGGGCAGGGCCCGTACGCCCAGGCTCTCGAAGGTGACCCGGGCCGCATGGGCACGGTCCAGGACCTGGATCTGGGTACGGAGTGTGGCAATGAGGCCGTCCTCGTCGAGCGCGGCCGGGCGCAGTTCGACAACGGCGGCGCGCAGCTCGTCCACGGCTTCCGCGGCGAGCGCGGCGACCTGGTGGAGCTCGCCCTTGGCCCGGGCCGGGTCGCGGTCCACCAGGGCGGTGGCGGCCTGAGCCGTCAGCCGCAGCGAGAACAGCTTCTGGCTGACCGCGTCGTGCAGCTCATGGGCGAGCCGGGAGCGCTCCTCGGCGATGGTGAGCTCGCGACTGCGTTCGTACAGCCGGGCGTTGGTGAGGGCGATCGCCGCATGCTGCGCAAGGATCGAGAGCAGTTCCTCGTCCTCGGCGGTGAAGCCGCAGCTGCCCTCGGGTTTGGGGCAGCGCTTGTTGGCGAGGAAGAGCGCGCCGATGATCTCGTCGCCGTCCCTGATGGGCAGGCCGAGGAAGTCGGACATGTCGGGGTGGGCGGCGGGCCATCCCTCGAAGCGAGGATCCTTGCGGACGTCGGCAAGTCGCTCGGGCTTCGCCTCGTGGAGCATCGCGGCGAGGATGCCGTGCTGTCGGGGCAGGGGACCGATGGCCTTCCACTGCTCGTCGCTGACTCCGTCGACGACGAACTGGGCGAAGCCGCCGTGATCGTCGGGGACGCCCAGGGCGGCGTACTCGGCGTCCAGCAGCCGACGGGCCGAGGCCACGATCGTCTTCAGGACATCACGCACTTCGAGATGCCGGCTCATGGCGAGCAGTGCGGCGCTCACCGCTGCGAGACCCGACTGTGGGCGATGGCTCATGGCCTCACCGTACCGGCGTGGCGCGGACGCCGTATCGGCCTGTGGACGGGGCCGATCAGGACGCAGGGACTAGGTCCGGTCCGCGTCCTGTCTGCCCGGGCCGAAGTGCCTTGTGGTGGTGCGGCTCTTGGGCGAGGAGCGGTGCGGGGCGGCGTTCCTGCGCAGGGGGTGCCGAGGTTCATCGGTGCTTGCCCACGTAACCAGGGGGCGGTTGTCATGCCTGTCGCGATGAATACGGGTGCCCCCAAGGTGCTGGGGCACGCGCTGGGACGACTGCGGTGCGGGCCCCGGAGTCGTCCGCCGGGGCGGACGGGGTGGTGCGGGCAGCCTCGGGGTGGGCGGATCCGGTGGTGACACCGCAGCGGGGCGTGCGGGCGGTGGACGGCCCGCTGACCGGGCTGCAGGGGCCCGAGGCCTCGTATCCGCTGATGCCGACGGCGGTCGCGGGGCGGGATGCCCCGGCGTACGGATACGCCCGGCGCCGCGCCATCGGTACCTCCGGCATGGGTCCGGGGACGTCCATCTGCTGCCACCAGAGCCGGAGCCTCACACTCCGAATTGCCGAAGCAACGGTTGGTCAGTTTGTTACACGGCCGATGTGAGGCCGGGCATAGGACCCACGTCACTTACGAAGCCGGCTAGTGGATACATAAGCGCCACATCAGCGGGCATGAGCGGGGACCGTCACGTTCGAGCGCGGCGGTGATCCACTATCCGGGGTCGTACGTCACACCTTTGCCACCAGATTTTGCTGACGCTAAGAATTGCACTTGTCCCCGACGGAGATGCGAAAACACCGCTTCCCGTCTTCGTCCTCCGTGAGGACTCCCGCGATTCGTTAGAGGTCCTGTATGTCCGTGTCCAGCATCCCCGGCCGCCGTCGTCGACTGAACAAGACGCAGAAGCTCTCCGTTGCGGGTATCTCCGCCATCGCTGTCGCATCGCTCTCGTTCTCGCTCGTCCCCGCCAACGCCGAGGGCAAGCCCGAGGCGCAGACCCCCGCGTCCGCCGCCCCCGTGGTCCTGGCATCGGTCGCCGGTACTCCGCAGGCCAAGGCCGTGCAGGCCAGCATCATCGAGCAGCACTCCACCGCCGAGCAGCTGGTGAAGGCCGCCGACCTGGCCAGGGCCAAGGAGGCCGCCGCCGTCAAGGCGAAGGCCGAGGCCGCCGCGAAGGCCAAGGCCGCCGCCGCTGCCGAGGCCAAGGCCCGCGCCGAGGCGAAGGCCGAGGCCGCCGCCCGGGTGAAGGCCAAGGCCGCCGCCGAGCGCACCGGGACGCAGGCCGCCAGCCGCTCCGAGGCCCGTACCCCGGTCTACGCCAACAACCTGGACGGCTGGATCAGCCAGGCCCTGGCCATCATGAGGGCACACGGCATCCCCGGCTCTTACGACGGTCTGCACCGCAACATCATGCGGGAATCCACCGGCAACCCGAACGCGGTCAACGGCTGGGACATCAACGCCCAGAACGGCACCCCGTCCTGCGGCCTGCTGCAGGTCATCCAGCCGACGTTCAACGCGTACCACGTCCCCGGCACCTCGACGAACATCTACGACCCGGTCGCCAACATCACCGCCGCGGCCAACTACGCCGCCGACCGTTACGGCTCGATCGACAACGTCAACAGCGCGTACTGATCGGCTCCGGACGTCCTCGGACGACATACGCATGAGCCGAAGGGCGGCACCCCGCATGGGGTGCCGCCCTTCGGCGTTGCGTGCCGGCGCCCGCGCCTACTTGCGCATGACCTCCGGCTCGTGGCGGCGCAGCAGTCGCGCGACCACGATGCCGCAGATGATGCCGAGGAACAGCAGTACCGAGATGTTCATCCCCCACTGACCGGCAGAGTGCTCCCACAGCGGGTCCAGGTCGGTCGGGTTCTTCGGGTCCCACGGCGCCATGAGGTGCGAGAGGTCGAGCGTCGTGCCCGCGCCGGCGATGGCCCAGCGGGACGGCATCAGCCAGGCGAACTGCTCCAGGCCGGGCGATCCGTACACCTGGAAGAGGATGCCGGTGAAGACGACCTGAACGATGGCGAACATGACCAGCAGCGGCATGGTCTTCTCGGCGGTCTTCACCAGTGAGGAGATCACCAGGCCGAACATCATCGAGGTGAAGCCGAGCGCGATGATCGTCAGGCAGATCTCGACGGCCGGCGGCATGACCAGGCCCTCGGCCGGCAGCTCACGGGTGGCGAAGCCGATGCCGCAGATGATGACGCCCTGGATGGCGGTGATCACGCCGAGGATGATCACCTTGGACATCAGATAGGCGGAGCGGGACAGACCGGTGGCCCGTTCCCGTTCGTAGATGACACGTTCCTTGATCAGTTCTCGTACGGAGTTGGCCGCGCCGGAGAAGCACATGCCGACCGCGAGAATCAGCATGATCGTTCCAGCAGCGCTGTTGAACCGGGACGGCGGGTCCGGCGGGGCCAGGCCGAACTTGGCCGGGATGACCACACTGACGATGCCGAGCACGGCGGGCAGGATCACCATCAGGCCCATGAAGCCCTTGTCGGACGCGATCACCGAGACGTAGCGGCGCATCAGCGTCCACAACTGGGCCGACCAGCTCTGCGGCTTCGGCGGGCGCATCTGCTGCGGGGGCGGCATGTGTACGGACTGCGCCGCGACGGCGTCGATGTCCGCGGCGTACATCTGATAGTGCTGCGAACCGCGCCAACGGCCCGCCCAGTCGTAGTCGCGGTAGTTCTCGAACGCGGAGAAGACATCGGCCCAGGTGGTGTAGCCGAAGAAGTTGAGCGCTTCCTCCGGCGGACCGAAGTAGGCGACGGAACCGCCCGGCGCCATGACGAGCAACTTGTCGCAGATCGCCAGCTCGGCGACGGAGTGCGTGACGACGAGTACCGTACGGCCGTCGTCGGCCAGGCCGCGCAGCAGCTGCATGACATCGCGGTCCATGCCCGGGTCGAGGCCGGAGGTCGGCTCGTCCAGGAAGATCAGCGACGGCTTGGTGAGCAGCTCCAGGGCCACGGAGACACGCTTGCGCTGGCCACCGGAGAGTGAGGTGACCTTCTTGTCCTTGTGGATGTCGAGCTTGAGCTCGGCAAGGACTTCGAGGATCCGGGCCTGGCGCTCGGCCTCGGTGGTGTCCGCGGGGAAGCGGAGCTTGGCCGCGTACTTGAGGGCCTTGGTGACCGTGAGTTCCTTGTGCAGGATGTCGTCCTGCGGGACCAGACCGATACGCTGGCGCAGCTCGGCGAACTGCTTGTACAGGTTCCGGTTGTCGTAGAGGACATCGCCCTGGTTGGCGGGCCGGTAGCCGGTGAGCGCCTTGAGCAGGGTGGACTTGCCGGATCCCGACGGGCCGATGACCGCGACGAGCGACTTCTCCGGGACGCCGAAGGAGACGTCCTTGAGGATCTGCTTCCCACCGTCGACCGTCACCGTGAGGTGGCGGGCGGAGAAGGAGACCTCGCCGGTGTCGACGAACTCCTCGAGCCGGTCGCCGACCAGGCGGAAGGTCGAGTGACCGACGCCGACGATGTCGTTCGGACCGATGAGCGCGGAGCCGGACTTGGAGAGCGGCTGGCCGTTGACGTAGGTGCCGTTGTGGGATCCGAGGTCACGGATCTCGAAGCGGCCGTCGGGCGTCGCGTGGAACTCGGCGTGGTGGCGCGAGACCTGGAGGTCGGAGACGACCAGTTCGTTCTCCAGCGCACGACCGATGCGCATGACACGGCCGAGGGCGAACTGGTGGAACGTGGTCGGGCTGCGGTCGCCGTAGACCGACGGCGCCCCCGCGGCACCGCCGGGCCCGCCCGCGCCGGGCATATTCGCCATGCCCTGCTGATGCGGGACCTGGGGCTGTTGGGGCTGCGCGGACTGCTGTTGCGGCTGGACCTGAGGGGCCTGCTGCCAGCCCTGCTGCGGCTGTTGCTGCTGCGACGGAACGGGGGCCTGCTGGCCGGGCCAGCCGGCGCCGCCCTGCTGGGGCTGCTGGACGGGGGCCTGCTGCGCACCCGCGCCCTGCCCGCTGTACACATCGGCGCCCGCTGCGGCGCCGATGGTCAGCCGCGGTCCGTCAGTGGCGTTGCCCAGGTGCACGGCGGAGCCGGGCCCGATTTCCAGTTGATGGATCCGCCGGCCCTGCACATAGGTGCCGTTGGTGCTGCCGTGGTCCTCGATGAACCAACTGTGGCCCCCCCAGCTGATCGTGGCATGCCGCCACGACACCCTGGCGTCGTCGATCGTCAGGTCGCCCTGCGGATCGCGCCCAAGGGTGTACGACCTGGACGGATCGAGCGTCCAGGTCCTGCCATTCAATTCCAGTACGAGTTCCGGCACTCCGCGCCCCACTAGTTGTCCCCCGAGTTACCCCCATCACAGGGAGTCTAGGGATGCTGAACATCGTGGCGAACTATTCCAGGAGCAGTCCCTGATACGAAAGTCGGGCGGAGTGAAGACCCTGCTGAGACCTGCGTGGCCGTTCGTCGAATCGGAAGGAACGGGCTCGGAGAACGGCACGTCCCATGAGTGCGTATGAGTGCGTGCGGACCGTGAGCGAACAGGCCGCCCCGAGGCACCCCGGTCCGCTCGGATCCACCCTCGGTCGCCGGGCGTGCCCGAGCGGGTGCCGTCCGTCGCCGGGCCTGTGCTCCGGGCGGGGGCACAGGGACGACGCGCTGTCCGGTCCTCGGGACGGGCCTCCGGTGCGATGAGGCGGACCGATACGGTGGAAGCACCATGAGCGCATCTCAGCCACCTCAGTCCTCCCTGTCTCCTGAGCCTCCTGAGTCCCGTCAGGGCACGGACACACCCACCCTTCTCGTGAAGATCTTCGGGAAGGACCGCCCCGGGATCACTGCCGGGCTCTTCGACACCCTCGCCGCCTACTCGGTCGATGTCGTCGACATCGAGCAGGTCGTCACCCGTGGCCGCATCGTCCTGTGCGCGCTCGTCACCTCCCCGACCGCGGGCGGCACCACCGAGGGCGACCTGCGGGCGACCGTGCACAGCTGGGCCGATTCGCTGAAGCTGCAGGCCGAGATCATCTCCGGTACGGGTGACAACCGGCCGCGTGGCTACGGGCGTTCCCATGTGACGGTGCTCGGGCACCCGTTGACCGCGGAGTCGACCGCCGCCATAGCGGCCACGATCACCTCGACCGGCGGGAACATCGACCGGATCTTCCGGCTCGCGAAGTACCCGGTCACGGCAGTCGAGTTCGCGGTGTCCGGCACCGGGACCGAGGAGCTGCGGACGGCACTGGCGACGGAGTCCGCCGGCATCGGTGTCGATGTGGCGGTGGTGTCGGCCGGGCTGAGCCGCCGGGCGCAGCGGCTGGTCGTCATGGATGTCGACTCGACGCTCATCCAGGACGAGGTCATCGAGCTCTTCGCCGCCCATGCCGGCTGCGAGGACAAGGTCGCCGAGGTCACCGAGCAGGCGATGCGCGGCGAGCTCGACTTCGAGCAGTCGCTGCACGCACGGGTGGCGCTGCTGGCCGGGCTCGATGTGTCGGTGGTGGACAAGGTGCGCACCGAGGTGCGGCTGACGCCGGGCGCCCGCACCCTGATCCGTACGCTGAAGCGGCTCGGTTACCAAGTGGGCGTGGTCTCGGGCGGGTTCACCCAGGTGACCGACGATCTGAAGGAGCGGCTCGGGCTCGACTTCGCCTCTGCCAACACCTTGGAAGTGGTCGACGGGAAGCTCACCGGACGGGTCGTCGGCGACATCGTCGACCGGGCCGGCAAGGCCCGGCTGCTGCGCAGTTTCGCCGCGCAGGCCGGGGTGCCGCTGGCACAGACCGTCGCGATCGGCGACGGTGCGAACGACCTCGACATGCTGAACACCGCCGGGCTCGGGGTGGCCTTCAACGCCAAGCCGGTGGTCCGCGAGGCCGCGCACACCGCGGTGAACGTGCCGTTCCTGGACACGGTGCTGTACCTGCTCGGCATCACCCGCGAGGAGGTCGAGGCCGCCGACGGTCTCGTCGACTGACGCGTACCCGCGTAAGTGCGAGGGCCCCGGTGCTTTCCGTACCGGGGCCCTGCTCGTACGCCGACGGAAATCCGTACGCCCGTGGGAGCCGCCGTACGCCGGCGGGAGCCGTACGCCGGCGGGATCAGTCGTTGGGCGTCCAGTACTCGACCAGCTTGCCCACTCCGTGCTCCACGCCCTTCCAGGATCCGGAGAACTCGACAACGGCGAAGGCGGCGGTCGGGAAGCCGCCGCGGTTCATCCGTGCCAGGGCGTCGCCCTCGGCCGATTCCGAGAGGGCGTCGGCGACGGCGTGCATACCGGGGTTGTGGCCGATCACCAGTAGGTCGTGCACATCGTCGGGGGTCTCGTTGATCAGGGCGATCAGCTCACCGGGAGACGCCTCGTACAGTCGCTCCTCATACACGGTCCTGGGACGGTGCGGCATCTCGTGCACCGCCAGCTTCCAGGTCTCGCGCGTCCTGACAGCGGTCGAGCAGAGGGCCAGATCGAGGACGATCCCGGAGTCGACGAGTTTGCGGCCTGCGACGGGGGCATCCTTGCGACCGCGCTCCGCGAGCGGCCGCTCGTGGTCGGAATCCTGCGACCATTCCGCCTTTGCATGCCTGAGAAGGACGATCCTGCGAGGTGTATCGACGCTCATACACCTCAGCTTCGCACGAAATGTGCCGCCCGGCGCAGGGTGTTGAAGGGCTCCTGCGGTGGGCGCGGGCGCCGTCAGCGGGTCATCAAGGTCATGATTCGCTCAAGCAACCGGCCGACCGCGGGGTCGGTCGTCGCCGCGTGCGCGTCGCCGGATCCCACGATCAACAGCAGGAGCGCGGCGAACGCGATCGCGGGCAGCGCGACGGCCCACCACGGCAGCCGGACCTCGACACTGCCCGTGGCCGGATGGGTGGACCGGGTGTGCGTACGGGCCGACATGTCCGCCTCCGTGGGTCATCGGTTCTGATACCCAGAACCTACGGATGCGGGGGCGCCGGTCCCATCCGGTGACCCACCCACTTGACCCTGACCCTGGCCCCCTAGGGGATGGTGGTGCCAGCCCCACCATCGGCCATCGGGACCGCGCGGCTCAGGGGGACGCGATCGAGGCAATCACCGCGATGATCACGGTGACGAGCAGCATCGCCCCGAGCACGAGGAGGAGCTTCTTCTGACCGTTCTGGGGATTCGGGTCGAGCACAGGAGACATGACCTCAGTCTCGCATCTCAGCATTCGTCCTCGATCGTCCGGTCCCGCCCGGCCAGGATTCCGGCCACCATCTGCGGCACCATGAGGCCCGCCATCAGTGCGATCGGCAGCCCCCAGCCACCGCTGTGCTGGTGGAGCACCCCGACGAGCAGCGGGCCGGGGATCGAGATCAGATAGCCGGTGGACTGTGCGAACGCGGACAGCCGGACCACTCCGGCGCCGCTGCGGGACCGCATGCCGATCATGGTCAGGGCGAGCGGGAAGGCGCAGTTCGAGATACCCAGCAGGAGCGCCCAGGCCCAGGCCCCTCCGGCCGGTGCGAGGTAGAGGCCCGCGTATCCGATGAGCCCGCAGCTGCCGAGGAGGACGACCATCGGGCCCTGAGTCTTCATCCGGGTGGCGACTCCAGGGATGACGAAGGCGAGCGGCACGCCCATCGCCATGGTCACGGCGAGCAGAACGCCCGCTGTACCGGCCGAGACCCCTGCGTCGCGGAAGATCTGCGGCATCCATCCCATGGTGATGTACGCGGCGGTGGCCTGCAGGCCGAAGAAGCAGGCCAGGCCCCAGGCGGTACGGCTGCGGGTGATCTTGAGAGTCGGGACGTCCCGGTGGTGGGCGGCGGACTGCCCGGAGGTACCGCGCCGGTCCCGTACCAGCGGAATCCAGGGCAGGATCGCGGCAGCGGCGAGCACGGCCCAGATGCCGAGGCCCGCCTTCCAGCTGCCGCCCAGTGCATGGGTCATGGGCACGGTCACCGCGGCGGCGAGCGAGGTGCCGAGGGCCAGGGCCATCGAGTAGAGCCCGGTCATGGAGCCGACGCGGTCCGGGAACCAGCGCTTGACGATCACCGGCATCAGGACGTTGCTGACGGCGATGCCCATGAGGGCGAGGGCGCTCGCGGCGAGGAAGCCGGCCGTGCCGCCGACGAGGGGCCGGATCACCAGGCCGGCCGTGATGGCGATCATGCCGGTGCAGACGACCGCGCCCGGGCCGAAGCGGCGGGCGAGCCGGGGCGCCATGATGCCGAAGACCGCGAAGCAGAGCGGCGGTACGGAGGTGAGGACACCGGCGACACTGCCGCTCATGTGCAGCCCGTCCTGCACCTCTTCGAGGAGGGCGCCGAGGCTGGTGATGGCGGGGCGGAGGTTGAGCGCGGTGAGGACGAGCCCGATGGCGACCAGCCGGAGCAGCCATGGGGAGGGCCCGGCGGCGGCCTGTGCCGTCTGCGCGGCCTGTGCGGCTTGTGGGTCCGGGGTTTTCGTGGGGGCGTCCGCCGTGTTGGCGGGGCTCAGGGTCCGGGTCCGGTACAGGGTCTCGTCGTCGGGCATGAGGCCCATCATAGAATCATGGGATGATTGATTGTCCAATCGTCCGGGAGCTCCTCTGAGACCATTCGCTGCGAGCAGAGCGACCCCCATCACTCCCATCACCCCAGCAACCCGAGCAAGGAGCACCATGGCGCTGACGTCTCCGCGGCGTTCGGCACTCGCCGACCAGGTGATTGCCCAGCTGAGGAATCAGATCACCTCGGGCGAGTGGCCCGTGGGTTCACGGATTCCCACCGAGCCCGAGCTGGTGGAGCAGCTGGGGGTGGCCCGTAACACCGTCCGCGAGGCCGTGCGCGCGCTCGCGCACAACGGCCTGCTCGACATCCGGCAGGGCTCGGGCACCTATGTCGTCGCCGTCAGCGAACTGGCCGGAGTGATGCACCGCCGTTTCGCCTCCGCCGATCCACGCCATGTCGCCGAGCTGCGCTCCACCCTGGAGTCGTCGGCGGCGCGGCTGGCCGCTGCCCGGCGCACCGAGCGGGATCTGAAGCAGCTGGACGCGCTCATGGCGCGCCGGGAGGAGACCTGGGCCGCGGGAGACGCCGAGGCGTTCGTCGCGGCGGACGCGACGCTGCATCTGGCCGTGGTCGCGGCCTCGCACAACGACGTGCTGACCGGTCTCTACGCCGACCTGGGCGATCTGCTGCGCGACTACCTCAGGGTCGATGTCGGTCATGAACTGCGGCCGGAGAATCACATGGACCACGGCCGGCTGGTCGAGGCGATCCGGGCCGGGGACGCCGAGACGGCGGCGGCCGAGGCCGCGAGTCATGCGCTGAGCTGTCTGGTGGAGCGGGTCTAGGCCCAATACCGGTGACTTTGGCGCCCGACAGAGCCTCTGTGCGCGACGTTTTCGCACGTCAGAGCCATCAATGACGCGCTAAGTCACTGGTATTGGGTCTAGGCCGGACGGCGCTGGAGCGTGTCCTGCACCCGGTGTGTGATCCAGACGGAACCGACTTCCTTCCAGCAGCGGTCGTCGAGCCGCACGGTCTGTCCCGGTCCTACGTCGACCGGGGTGGCGTCCGCGTCTATGTCCCACCAGCGGCGGCATTCGGTGTGCAGCTGCACGCGGTCGGTGGAGGGATACGGGTTGTGGCAGTAGGCGACGACCCGGGAGCCCCGGACCGACATACGGCATTCGGATCCGGCGGGGTCGGGGGTCGGAGCGGCGGGCGCGGACGCCCCGGCTCCTGCCCGCCCCGCCAGGGATATGCATACGGGGGCGAGAAGTGCGGCGACGGCTGTGGAGGCCGCCAGCAGCGTCCAGGTTCGGCGAGGTGTGGAGCGCAAAGCGACCTCCTCCCGCAGCCTGACCAAAAGTCCGGTTCCACCACAGTCTGCGGTGGATCGACCATCTTTTCGACTTGAGCGGGTCGGGGCCGGGCGCGGACGCACGACGGCCGCGTACCGCCTGATCGGAGGCGGTACGCGGCCGTTTCACAGCCTGTTGTGCGGGATCAGGCGCCCATCATGTGCACGCCACCGTCGACGTGGATGATCTCGCCCGTGGTCTTCGGGAAGAAGTCCGAGAGCAGGGCGACGACACCGCGGCCGGCCGGCTCCGGGTCCGACATGTTCCAGGCCAGCGGGGAGCGGGTGTTCCACACGTCCGCGAGCTCGGAGAAGCCCGGGATCGACTTCGCGGCCATGGAGCCGATCGGTCCGGCCGAGATCAGGTTGCAGCGGATGTCGTCCTTGCCCAGGTCACGCGCGAGGTAGCGGGAGGTGGCCTCCAGCGCGGCCTTGGCCGGGCCCATCCAGTCGTACTGCGGCCAGGCGTACTGCGCGTCGAAGGTGAGACCGACGATGGAGCCGCCCTCGCTCATCAGCGGCTTGCAGGCCATGGCGAGCGACTTCAGCGAGAACGCCGAGACGTGCATCGCGGTGGAGACGGACTCGAACGGGGTGTTCAGGAAGTTGCCGCCGAGAGCGTCCTGCGGCGCGAAGCCGATGGAGTGCACGACGCCGTCGAGCGAACCCAGCTCGTCACGCACCAGACCGGCGAGACGGTCCAGGTGCTCGGCGTTGGTCACATCGAGTTCGATGACCTTGGCCGGCTTCGGCAGCTTCTTGGCGATGCGCTCCGTCAGCGTGGGCCGGGGGAAGGCGGTCAGGATGACTTCGGCACCCTGCTCCTGGGCCACCTTGGCGGTGTGGAAGGCGATGGACGACTCCATCAGCACACCGGTGATGAGGATGCGCTTGCCGTCGAGAATTCCACTCATGGTGATCAGTGACCCATGCCCAATCCGCCGTCAACGGGAATGACGGCTCCAGTGATGTACGACGCGTCGTCGGAGGCGAGGAAGCGCACTGCGGCGGCGATCTCCTCGGGCTGCGCGTAGCGGCCGAGCGGCACCTGGGACACGATGCCCTTGCGCTGCTCCTCGGTGAGCACCTGGGTCATGTCGGTGTCGACGAAGCCGGGTGCGACGACGTTGAAGGTGATGTTCCGCGAGCCGAGTTCACGGGCCAGCGACCGGGCGAAGCCGACCAGACCCGCCTTGGAGGCGGCGTAGTTCGCCTGCCCGGCCGAGCCGAGGAGCCCGACGACGGAGGAGATGAGGACGACGCGGCCCTTCTTGGCGCGCAGCATGCCGCGGTTGGCACGCTTGACGACCCGGAAGGTGCCGGTGAGGTTGGTGTCGAGTACGGACGTGAAGTCGTCCTCGGACATCCGCATCAGCAACTGGTCCTTGGTGATACCGGCGTTGGCGACCAGTACCTCGACGGGACCGTGCTTTTCCTCGATCTCCTTGTAGGCCTGCTCCACCTGTTCGGCGTCCGTGATGTCGCAGCGGACCGCGAGGCAGCCCGCCTCGGTGAGTACCTGGGGCGGCTCGCCGGAGCGGTAGGTGATCGCGACCTTGTCGCCGTTTTCGGCGAAAGCGCGGGCGATGGCGAGGCCGATGCCCCGGTTTCCTCCGGTGACGAGAACCGAGCGGCTCAACGGATCACCCTTTCGATAGCGGTCTGGTACCTCGAAAACCTATCGGTACGGCACCCCATAAGGAGAATCGGCCCCTGACAGTGGCTCCGGCACAGCACTGTCGGGTTCCTACAGCCGGAGCCCCCGGTCCGCTCTCATTCCGCCATTCCTGGCGCATGTGCAGGCAGACCCTCTTCCCGCGCCGCTTCCAGCATGCGTTTGTCGTACGTGATCAGGGAGTCAAGAGCTTCACCGACGACGAGTGCACTCGCGACGTGAAGTGCGTCGAGAGACCCCAGAGCCCCGGAGACCCTGGTAGCCAGATCCCGGACCTCTTCGGTCAGCAGGATCTCGGTGACCATCCCGTCCAGACCCGACAGCGCGCCCGGGAACGCTCCGACCTTGTCCAGCTGCCGCACGGTTTCGACGATGCCGATGGCGCTGGTGGCCAAGGGGAGCCCGGGCCGGCCGGACAGAAAGGCCCTGAGCTCAGCGGCAGGTGGCCTGCCCGTGAACAGAGCGATGAGTGCCGAGGAGTCCATGTAGATCAACGGTCATCCTCCTCACGTTCGGCCAGGAGGAGTTCCAGCGGGTCGGGGGCACCCGGAGGGATCTCGTACCGCGGGAAGCTGTCGAGGTCCGAGGTACTCGCGGCCTTGAGCCGGATCTTCCCCTGGGCCACCAGGTCCGCGTACCGGGAGGTCGCCCCGGAGCCGGGCAGCAGTATGGCGATCACCTTGCCGTGCCGGGTGACCTGGACCGCTTCCCCCTTTTCCACGCGGGCGAAGACGGCGCTCGGGTTGTACGAGAACTCTCGGACGGAGATTGCACTCATCGGGCGGGGCTCCCTTCGGCATGCAGCCAAGAAAGTACCTACACTCCGATATTGTACCTACAATGTCGGCCCGTGGTTACGGCAGCGACCGCGCGAGCGTTTCTGCGAGCTCGTCGATGCTGCTGCTCAGCTCCGCCTGCGGCAGGCTCAGGTCCAGGACGTGTCTGTGCAGCCCGATCTCCTTGCCCGGCACCGGTACGCGTACGACACCCACGAGCCCCGGGCACCTGCTCAGCTGGGCGGAGGCCGTAGCCGGCCGCGCAGCACCGGCAGCGTGCCTCGGTCTCCCGGTAGCCGAACAGCGGCCCCGCCCGCAGAGCCCGCCGGGCGGCGCGGTTGAACGCGTGCGCCACGGCCGGCAGGAGGCCGGTGCGGGCCACCGCGTCGACCTGCTGGTCCTGCCACTGGAGCCGACTCGGCGCGTATCCGACTGCGCGGGCGCTGACCTCGAAGGCGGTGGGCACGGCTTCCCTTCGCAGGTCCCGCAAGGGCGTTCCACGGTGTTCAGCCGAGGGCGACGGGCGTGGTCGGCTGTACGGCACCGTTCACGGTGACCAGCAGGAGATCGCCGACGGTGGCATCGTCACCCAGACCCAGTTCCGATACGGGCCGCGCCCCCGGTACATCTCGCGCGGCGACCGGCATGAGACGCAGTTCGTTCTGCTTGCCCTGAAAGGCGAGCATCACCCAGCTCTCGTCCTGGCGGACCGTTGACCCACTGGAGGACGTTCTGCCGGGTGCGGCCCGTGCGTTCGGCGATGTCCGGCACACCGACCAGATCCGGGTCCAGCCGCAGCAGCCTCAGCTGGGGCAGCTCTTCCCTCAGCCGGACGACCGGGCGGTGAGCGGCGTCCACGGCGCTGTCTCCGGACTCGGCCAAATCGAGCAGGTACTTGTCCCGGTGCCGGGTGAGCAGCCCGTCGAACTCGTCGAAGATGACGCCGATCGCAACATCACGCCGACACCATCCACGACAAAGAGAAACTCGTACTCCATTTCGCCCTCAACCCTCTTTGTCCGTGCCCGTCCAAGCTTTCGCGCCAGGGCGAGTCGACGAGGTCGGGAGCGACGCCCGCACTGGCGAGCGTCGCCTCGGCAAGGGCGTCCGCCAGTAGGTCAGCGGAACGGCCCGCAACCCAGTAGCCGCCCGTCGGCGTCTCCTCCATGATTCACTGCGAGGACCGTCAAAGGAGGGGAGCTCTTCGTGGCCCACGAGGTAGATCAGTCATTCCTGGCCCTGCCCTTGCGGGCCCTCGCCGACGCGGCGCTGGCCCGCGCGCGTGCGCTGGGGGCCGTGCATGCCGACTTCCGGTTCGAGCGGGTGCGCAGCGCGTCCTGGCGGCTGCGGGACGCCCGGCCCGCCGGGACCTCGGACACCACCGATCTCGGGTACGCGGTGCGCGTCGTGCACGGTGGGGCGTGGGGGTTCGCGTCCGGCGTGGATCTGACGATGGACGCTGCGGCAAAGGTGGCCTCGCAGGCCGTCGCCATGGCGAAGCTGTCCGCGAAGGTGATCGCGGCTGCCGGCTCCGACGAGCAGGTCGAGCTGGCGGACGAGCCGGTGCACGGTGAGCGGACCTGGGTCTCGGCGTACGACGTCGACCCCTTCGACGTACCGGACGAGGAGAAGGCGGGGCTGCTCGCCGAGTGGAGCAGCCGGCTCCTGGGCGCCGAGGGCGTCGCGCATGTGGACGCCTCGCTGATGACCGTCCACGAGAACAAGTTCTACGCGGACACGGCGGGCACCGTCACCACGCAGCAGCGGGTCCGGCTGCATCCGCAGTTCACCGCGGTCGCCGTGGACGGGACCACCGGTGAGTTCGACTCGATGCGGACGATCGCCCCGCCGGTGGGCCGCGGCTGGGAGTACCTCACCGGGACCGGCTGGGACTGGGACGCCGAGCTGGAGCGGATCCCCGGGCTGCTGGCCGAGAAGATGCGGGCGCCGAGCGTCGAGGCGGGCGCGTACGACCTGGTCGTCGACCCGTCCAATCTCTGGCTGACCATCCATGAGTCGATCGGCCATGCCACCGAGCTGGACCGGGCGCTGGGGTACGAGGCGGCGTACGCCGGGACCTCGTTCGCCACCTTCGACCAGCTGGGCAAGCTGGCGTACGGCTCCCCCGTGATGAATGTGACGGGCGACCGCACCGCCGAGCACGGGCTCGCGACCATCGGGTACGACGACGAGGGTGTCGAGGCGCAGTCCTGGGACCTGATCAAGGACGGGACACTGGTCGGATACCAGCTGGACCGGAGGATCGCGAAGCTGACGGGGCTGGGCCGTTCCAACGGCTGCGCGTACGCGGACTCGCCGGGTCATGTACCCGTGCAGCGGATGGCCAACGTGTCGCTGCAGCCGGATCCAGGCGGGCTGTCCACCGAGGATCTGATCGGAGGGGTGGAGCGCGGGATCTATGTGGTCGGCGACCGGTCCTGGTCGATCGACATGCAGCGCTACAACTTCCAGTTCACCGGGCAGCGGTTCTTCCGCATCGAGAACGGCAGGCTGGCCGGGCAGCTGCGCGATGTCGCGTATCAGGCCACGACGACGGACTTCTGGGGCTCCATGGAAAAGGTCGGCGGCCCGCAGACGTATGTCCTGGGCGGCGCCTTCAACTGCGGCAAGGCCCAGCCCGGCCAGGTCGCGGCCGTCTCGCACGGCTGCCCGTCCGCCCTCTTCCGGGGCGTGAACATCCTCAATACGACGCAGGAGGCCGGACGATGAGCGGTCACCACGGAACCGGCTGGGGGTCCGGCCCGCGGCGCAGCCGCAATCGGATGCAGTGTCCCCCGGGACGGCACAGTCTCAATACGACGCAGGAGGCCGGACGATGAGCCGCGTCAGCAAGCCGCACGAGATCATCGAGCGGGCGCTCGAACTGTCCACCGCCGACGGCTGTGTCGTCATCGCCGACGAGGAGTCGTCCGCGAATCTGCGCTGGGCCGGCAACGCGCTCACCACGAACGGGGTGACGCGGGGGCGCACCCTGACCGTCATCGCAACCGTCGACGGCGCGCAGGGCACCGCGTCCGGGGTGGTGTCGCGGTCCGCCGTCACCGCCGACGACCTGGAACCACTGGTGCGGGCCGCCGAGGCCGCCGCGCGCGGGGCCGGTCCGGCGGAGGACGCGCAGCCGCTGGTCGGCGGGGTGCCCTCGTCGCCCGACTTCACGGACGCGCCGGCCGAGACGGGCTCGGACGTCTTCGCGGAGTTCGCCCCGGCGCTCGGCGACGCCTTCGCCCGTGCCCGCTCCGGTGGCCGTGAGCTGTACGGCTTCGCCCACCACCAGCTGACCTCGACGTACCTCGGTACGTCTACGGGGCTGCGGCTGCGCCACGACCAGCCGAACGGGACGCTGGAGCTCAACGCCAAGTCGCCCGACCGGACCCGTTCGACCTGGGCGGGCCGCTCCACGCGCGACTTCAAGGATGTCGATCCGGCCGAGCTCGACGCGGAGCTGGCGCAGCGACTGCGCTGGGCGGAGCGCCGCATCGAGCTGCCCGCCGGGCGGTACGAGACGCTGCTGCCGCCGACCGCCGTGGCCGATCTGCTGATCTACCAGCTGTGGTCGTCGACGGCACGGGACGCCGCGGAGGGCCGGACGGTGTTCTCCAAGCCGGGCGGCGGGACGAGGATCGGCGAGACCCTGTCCGCGCTGCCGCTGTCGCTGCGCAGCGACCCGCACGCACCGGGCCTGGAGTCGGCGCCGTTCGTGATCGCCCATGCCTCGGGGGACGGCGCTTCCGTCTTCGACAACGGTCTGCCGCTGACGTCGACCGACTGGATCCGGGACGGCAGGCTGGAGCATCTGACGACCACCCGGCACACGGCCGGGCTGACCGGGCTGCCGGTCGCGCCGGCGATCGACAACCTGGTGCTGGAGGGCGGCGGTGAGCAGTCCCTGGAGGAGATGGTGGCAGCGACGACCGGCCGCGGGCTGCTGCTGACCTGCATGTGGTACATCCGGGAGGTTGATCCGGCGACACTCCTGCTGACCGGGCTGACCCGCGACGGGGTGTATCTCGTCGAGGGCGGCGAGGTCGTCGGCGAGGTGAACAACTTCCGGTTCAACGAGTCGCCGGTGGATCTGCTGTCGCGGGCCACGGAAGCGGGCCGTACGGAGAAGACGCTGCCGCGTGAGTGGGGCGACTGGTTCACCCGGGCCGCCATGCCCGCGCTGCGGATCCCGGACTTCAACATGAGCTCGGTGAGCCTGGGCGTGTGACCCGCCTAGACTGACTGTTGCCTTTCGATACACGTAGCTGAGGAGACACGGAACCGTGACGGACATCGTCGACGAGCTGAAGTGGCGTGGGCTGTTCGCCCAGTCCACTGATGAGGACGCACTGCGCAAGGCTCTCGCGGACGGTCCCGTCACGTTCTATTGCGGCTACGACCCCACCGCGGCGAGTCTGCACGTCGGCCATCTGGTGCAGGTGCTCACCATGCGCAGGCTCCAGCAGGCCGGGCTGCGGCCGCTCGCCCTGGTGGGCGGGGCCACCGGTCAGATCGGTGACCCGAGGCCGACCGCCGAGCGCACGCTGAACGACCCGGAGACGGTCGCCCACTGGGTGTCGCGGCTGCGGTCACAGATCGAGCCGTTCCTGTCCTTCGAGGGCGAGAACGCGGCGGTCATGGTCAACAACCTGGACTGGACCGCGGGCATGTCCGCGATCGAGTTCCTCCGGGACATCGGCAAGCACTTCCGCGTCAACAAGATGCTGACCAAGGACTCCATCGCCCGGCGGCTGGAGTCCGACGAGGGCATCAGCTACACCGAGTTCAGCTACCAGCTGCTCCAGAGCATGGACTACCTGGAGCTGTACCGGCGCTACGGCTGCACCCTCCAGCAGGGCGGCAGCGACCAGTGGGGCAACCTCACCGCGGGCCTCGACCTGATCCACCGCCTGGAGCCGGGCGCCGAGGTGCACGCGCTGGCGACCCCGCTGATGACGAAGGCGGACGGGACCAAGTTCGGCAAGTCCGAGAGCGGGGCCGTCTGGCTCGACCCGGCGATGACGACGCCGTACGCGTTCTACCAGTTCTGGCTGAACGTGGACGACCGGGACATCTCCCGGTACATGCGCATCCTCAGCTTCCAGAGCCCCGCGGAGCTGGCGGAGCTGGAGAAGGTCACCGAGGAGCGTCCCCAGGCCCGGACGGCGCAGCGTGCGCTGGCCGAGGAGCTGACGACGCTGGTGCACGGCGCCGACCAGTGCGCTGCGGTCATCGCGGCGTCGAAGGCGCTCTTCGGCCAGGGTGAGCTCGGGGAGCTGGACGAGGCGACGCTGAGCGCCGCGCTGTCCGAGGTGCCGCACGCGCAGGTCACCGAGCTCGGCCCGCTGGTGGACCTCCTGGTGGAGGTCGGCCTGGCGCCGAGCAAGTCGGGCGCCCGCCGCACGGTGAAGGAGGGCGGTGCGTACGTGAACAACGTCAAGGTCACGGACGGCGAGAGCGCACCGGCCGGCGAGGAGCTGCTGCACGGGCGCTGGCTGGTGCTGCGCCGGGGCAAGAAGAACCTCGCCGCCGTCGAGGTCACCGGCTGATCCCTGAACGCCGGCACTGCGGCCGGGCACGCGTGACGCGTGTCCGGCCGCAATACGTGTGCGGCCCGGTGACCCGGGCCGTCTGTTGGCTCAGGCCTTCTGTCTGGTGCCGCGGAGCGAGGCCCACAGCATGTCGCCGACACCTACCACGATCACGGCACCGATCAGCTGGAACAGATGGCGCGTCCAGTCGATGCCCTTGGTGTCGTTGACACCGATCCAGGTGGCGACGGCATTGCCGAGCACACTGCCGATCATGCCGAAGATCGTCGTCAGCCAGAGCGGGATCTTCTGTTTGCCGGGCAGGATCGCCTTCGCGATCAGACCGAGAACCAGACCCACGACGATTGCCCACAACCAGCCCATGTCGCCTCCTCGTGCGACGCGATGTCGCGCATGTGCGCCCAGTCTCGGCCCGTGGGCCGTACGTCGCATGCCGGACGCGTCCGTATGTGCGGCACGGCTGCCGATAGGCACGAATGCGGCGCGCCCCGGTCTCGAAGCCGTCGCACACCGGGCGTACCGTGGATGTGGTCGGGTCCGGGGAACGTCCGGCGCGGGAATGAGGTCTCCCCCGGCCCGCGAGGCACTGGGGGAAGGGTGGTGGAGACGTGATGCGGAAGCAGAGCGGTGTCGAGGTCTTCCGGATCACGGAGGCCCGACAGGGACTCGCGGAGGATGTGCGCGGCAGGCAACGGCGCTATGTGATCTCGATGTCCGTGCGGACGGTTTCGGTGATCCTGGCCGCCGTGCTGTGGAACGTCGAGCGGTATGTCGCGATCGTGGCGCTGGCGCTCGGTGCTCTCCTCCCGTACGTGGCGGTGGTCATCGCCAACGCGGGCCGGGAGAACACCCCGTCGCTTCCTTCGACCTTCGTCCCGGCGCCGATGCGTCCGGCGCTCGACGCGGCTCCCGTGGCCGGATCCGAGCAGTCCGGTCCGGAGGCCGACGGGGCCGGGCGCGGCGGGGAATCGGCATGATCGAATCGGCATAAGCACAGTTGAGGCCGGACCGCACCCAAGGCTCAAGAAAACCTCAGCTCAATCACGAAGTTACGGTGCCCCCCACCCAGGTCTGCGTGACATACTTCGTACGCGCTCCGCATCCCCCGTCGGAGCGACAGACCGACGCCGGGCAGCTCCCCCCGTGGCTGCTCGGCGTCGCTTTTTTCGCCGGTTTTCGCCGGCAGGGGACGCGTCGGGTGGCCGGCCGGTGGGCCGGCGGAGGCGCTGACCTAGGGTTGAGTCCGTGAACTCCCCTGAATCCGCGGCCGAGAACGCTGTCGCCGCACCCCTCTGTTCCGCCAAGGGCTGTCGGGCCGACGCCGTATGGGTGCTGGCCTGGAACAACCCGAAGCTGCATACTCCGGAGCGCCGTAAGACCTGGCTGGCCTGCGAGGAACACCGGGAGCATCTCTCCTCGTTCCTGAGCGTCCGGGGCTTCCTCAAGGATGTCGTGACACTGGCGGAGTGGGAGTCCGGCCGATCGGGGACGGACGGAAGTCAGGGCTCAGGGCCGGACGGGCCCTAGCCGCCGATCGCCGACATCGGCCGCTCGGGCTGCAGGAAGGACGGGTCGTCCAGTCCGGATCCGGCCTTCTTTCCCCACATCGCGAGCGTCCAGATCCTGGCGATCTCCTCGTCCGGCGCGTCCGAGCGCAGGGCACCGCGCAGATCGGTCTCCTCGCGGGCGAACAGACAGGTGCGCACCTGGCCGTCGGCGGTGAGTCTGGTCCGGTCGCAGGCCCGGCAGAAGGGGCGGGTGACGGAGGCGATGACACCGACACGGTGGGGTCCGCCGTCGACGAGCCAGCGCTCGGCGGGGGCTGAACCGCGCTCGCCGTCGCCCTCCTCGGTGAGGGTGAAGCGGGTGCGCAGCGACTGGAGTATGTCACCTGCCGTGATCATCCCGTCGCGCTTCCACCCGTGCTGCGCGTCGAGCGGCATCTGCTCGATGAAGCGGAGCTCGTAGTCGTGCTCGACGGCCCAGGCGAGCAGGTCGGGGGCCTCGTCGTCGTTGAGTCCCGGCATCAGGACGCTGTTGACCTTGACCGGGGTGAGACCGGCGTCGCGGGCGGCTTCCAGGCCTGCCAGCACGTCGTGGTGGCGGTCACGGCGGGTGAGCGTCTTGAAGACGTCGGGGCGCAGGGTGTCCAGCGAGACATTGACCCGGTCCAGACCGGCGGCCTTGAGCGCGGCCGCTGTGCGCTTCAGCCCGATGCCGTTGGTGGTGAGCGACATCTCGGGGCGCGGGCTCAGGGCCGCGCATCGCTCGACGACGGAGGCGAGCCCGGGGCGCAGGAGCGGCTCACCGCCGGTGAAGCGGACCTCGGTGATGCCGAGCCGGGTGACGGCGATGCGGACCAGCCGGACGATCTCGTCGTCACTGAGCAGGTCGGGCTTGGCCAGCCATTGCAGGCCCTCTTCCGGCATGCAGTACGTGCATCGCAGATTGCACCGGTCGGTCAGCGAGACGCGCAGGTCGGTGGCGACCCGATCGTAGGTGTCGATGAGCATGTGGGTCCCCTCCCCCAGTAACTTCCCGGCTGCGGATCCGGCTCTTCCGGCTGACTCCTTTGAGACTACGCGAGACCTGTGACATCTGAGGGGGCCCGTTTGCCACGAGGAGCGGCGTGGCCGCGTCGTAGGACTCTACGACGCGGCCACGGAACCGGAGTGACGCGTGGAGCGAACTCCTCGGAGAACCTTCCCCCCTCTCAGTGCGCCCCGACGCCCGTGAGGGACTTGACCTCCAGCTCGGCGTACTTGCCCTTGTCCGGCTCCTCCTTCGAGAGGAGGGAGCCGATCCAGCCGAGCAGGAAGCCCAGCGGGATGGAGATCAGGCCAGGGTTCTCCAGCGGGAACCAGGCGAAGTCGACACCCTTGAACATCGACGTCTTCGCGTTGCCCGAGACAACCGGCGAGAACAGCACCAGGAACACCGAGCTCGCCAGACCTCCGTAGATCGACCACAGCGCGCCCTGGGTGGTGAACCGCTTCCAGAAGAGGCTGTAGAGGATCGTCGGCAGATTGGCGGAGGCGGCGACGGCGAAGGCGAGCGCCACCAGTCCGGCGACGTTCATGTCGCGGGCGAAGGCGCCCAGGGCGATCGCGACCGCACCGATGAGGACGGTGGCCCAGCGGGCGGCCCGCATCTCCTCCTTCTCGGTGGCCTTCCCTCTGCGGATGACGTTGGCGTAGATGTCGTGCGCGAAGGAGGACGAGGAGGCGAGGGTGAGCCCCGCGACGACGGCGAGGATGGTGGCGAAGGCGACGGCCGAGATCACGGCGAGCAGCACGGCGCCGCCGGTGGAGCCGACCCCGCCGAGGTATTCGGCGAGCTGCGGGGCGGCCGCGTTGCCGGCCGGGTTCTTCGCCTTGATCTCGTCCGGGCCGATCAGGGCCGCGGCGCCGAAGCCGAGCGCGATCGTCATCAGGTAGAAGGCGCCGATGATGCCGATGGCCCAGTTGACCGACTTACGGGCGGCCTTGGCGGTCGGCACCGTGTAGAAGCGGATCAGGATGTGCGGGAGTCCGGCGGTGCCGAGGACCAGGGCGATGCCCAGGGAGAGGAAGTCCAGCTTGGAGGTGCCGGTGGCGCCGTACTTGAGTCCGGGCTCCAGGAACGCCGCTCCGTGGCCGCTCTTCGCGGCGGCCGTGCCCAGCAGGTCGGAGACGTTGAAGTCGAACTTCAGCAGCACCAGGAAGGTCATCAGGAGGGCACCGGCGATGAGCAGCACGGCCTTGACCATCTGGACCCAGGTGGTGCCCTTCATGCCGCCGATCGTGACGTACACGATCATCAGCACGCCGACCAGCGCGACGATGAGGATCTTGCCCGCGTCGCTGGTGATGCCGAGCAGCAGCGAGACCAGGACGCCCGCACCCGCCATCTGCGCCAGCAGATAGAAGATCGAGACGACGATGGTGGAGACGCCGGAGGCGGTACGGACCGGGCGCTGCCGCATCCGGTAGGCGAGGACGTCGCCCATCGTGTAGCGGCCCGAGTTGCGCAGCGGTTCGGCGACCAGCAGCAGGGCCACCAGCCAGGCGACGAGGAAGCCGATGGAGTACAGGAAGCCGTCGTAGCCGAAGAGGGCGATGGCTCCGGCGATCCCGAGGAACGAGGCCGCCGACATGTAGTCGCCGGAGACCGCGAGCCCGTTCTGGAAGGCGGTGAACTGGCGGCCGCCGGCGTAGAAGTCGGAGGCGCTCCTGGTCTGCCGTCCGGCCCAGACGGTGATGCCCAGGGTCGCGGCGACGAACACCGCGAAGAGCGTGATGATCAGCGGCCGGTGCTCGGTGGTCGAGGAGGCGGCCAACTGGAGGGCGGGGTGCGAGTGGTACGCGGCGCTCATGCGTCGGCCTCCATACGGGACTTGATGGCCTCGGCCTTCGGGTCGAGCTTCGCGGCTGCGTGGCGCGAGTAGAGCCAGGCGATGAGGAATGTGGTGACGAACTGGGCGAGACCGAACACGAAGGCCACGTTGATGTTGCTGTAGACCTTGGTGCCCATGAAGCCGCCCGCGTAGTTGGACAGCAGCACGTACAGCAGGTACCAGAGGACGAAGGCGATGGTCAGCGGGAAGGCGAACGAGCGGTACGCGTGGCGCAGTTCGCCGAACTCCGCGCTGTCCTGCGTCGCGATGAACGCCTCGGTCGTGGGCTCGGCAGGGCGGGTTTCCGTCATGCCCTCGGGCGGCGGTGCATCGGTAGCCACGGAATCTCCTCGCGACGCGGGTGCGGTGGTGGTGGGGACGGTGGATTTCACTGGGGGACCTCGATGTCGGGGGTGATGGTGCGTCTCCCCCTGACAACGGCACGGAGAGCGCGGCGAAGCGGTTCACCGCGGGTCCGCACTTCTCGAACTCGGCTCTTCGCGGCCGTCCGGCCGAACCGGGTACGCCAAACTCATTGATCAACAGGGCTGATCAGCGATAACTTCACTCGTCATGTACGCGACTTGGCACACCCCGTGTCCGGTCGACCGCACGGATGATGTGGAGACCCCATGGCTCATCTGGGATCCAGACGGACGCGCGCACTGACGCTGCCCGTCGGATTGGCACTCACGGCCTCGCTCGGCTTCCTGCCGACGGGTGCCGCCTCTGCCGCACCGGTGGACGCCCAGCCCACGGCGGCGGTGTCGACGGACGGCCCGAAGCTCTCGTACGTCGTCAACACGCGGAGCAATCACGGCACCGTCAAGCAGGTGAAGAAGGCGATAGCCGAGGCCGGCGGCACGGTGGTGATCGCCTATGAGCAGATCGGCGTCATCGTCGTCGAGTCGCAGAACCCGGACTTCGCGAAGTCGATCCGCCGGGTCAAGGGGGTCGATTCGGCCGGGGCCACCCGGACCAGCCCCATCGTTCCGCAGGCCACCACGGACATCGGGGTCGCGCAGCCGCTCACCGCCGAGCAGGCCCGGAGCGCGGCGGCGGAGGCGACGGCGGACCAGGATCCGATGGAGCCCCTGCAGTGGGATCTGCCCGCCATCAAGGCGGACCAGGCGCACCAGAAGACGCTGGGCAGCAGCAAGGTCACCGTCGCGGTCATCGACACGGGTGTCGACGACACCCACCCGGACCTGGCACCGAACTTCGACCGCGGGGCCTCCGCGAGCTGCGTGTCCGGGGCGCCGGACACGACGGACGGCGCATGGCGTCCCAAGGCCGGTGAGAGCGACCACGGCACGCATGTCGCGGGCACCATCGCCGCCGCGAAGAACGGCGTCGGGGTGACGGGTGTCGCACCGGGCGTGAAGGTCGCCGGCATCAAGGTCGCGAACCCGAACGGCTTCTTCTACACCGAGTCGATCGTCTGCGGCTTCGTCTGGGCCGCCGAGCACGGTGTCGATGTCACCAACAACAGCTACTACACCGACCCGTGGATGTTCAACTGCAAGAACGACCCGGACCAGGGCGCTCTGGTCGAGGCCGTCGCCCGTGCCACGCGCTACGCGGAGCACAAGGGCACGGTCAATGTCGCCTCGGCCGGCAACAGCCGCTTCGACCTGGCCTCCGGCGCGATCGACGACACGACCAGCCCGAACGACACCACGGCGGCCACCCGGACCATCGACCCGCGCGAGTGCCTCGACATCCCGGCGATGCTGCCGGGCGTCGTGACGGTCTCCGCGACCGGTGCCAAGGGGCTGAAGTCCTCGTACTCGAACTACGGGAACGGTGTCATCGATGTGGCGGCCCCGGGCGGTGACTCGACGGTCTACCAGACGCCCGCACCGCCCGCCACGAACGGTGCGATCCTGTCCACGCTGCCGGGCGGCAAGTACGGCTACAAGAACGGTACGTCGATGGCCTCCCCGCATGTCGCGGGTGTCGCGGCCCTGATCAAGTCGACGCATCCGCACGCCTCGGCGGCCCAGGTGAAGGCGCTCCTGACGTCCGGCGCCGACGCCACCGAGTGCGGTGCTCCGTACGACATCAACGGTGACGGCAAGATCGACGCCGTCTGCGAGGGCGACAAGAACCACAACGGCTTCTACGGCGCCGGTGTGGTGAACGCGCTGAACGCGGTCCGCCGGTAGGTGACGCGGCGGAGCGGGAGGGGCTCGGAGTCGTCGGCCGGCCCCTCCCGCCACTTCTTTCCAGGTAGCTTCCCGACTCGTGGCACTCAGTGCCATAGTGCGGGAATGACTCATGCACGAAAGTCCGGTACGGAGCAGGCCTGGGCGGCGCTCGGCGGTGATCCCGCGCTTCTTGCGCACATCGGTACGAGCGGTCCCGACGGGCTGCTGCCCGCACGGCTGCCCGTCATGGATCTGGCCCGTTCCGCCGTCGCGGTCTGTTCACTGGCCGCCGCCGAACTGGCCGCCCGCCGCACCGCGCGACCCGTGTCACAGGTCCTGGTCGACGCCGGTGCGGTGGCCACGGCGTTCACGAGCGAGCGCCATCTGAGGATCGACGGGCGCGCACCGACCAACTTCGCCCCGCTGTCCCGGTTCTGGCGCACGGCGGACGGCTGGGTCCGTACGCACGCCAACTACCCGCACCACCGGGCCCGGTTGCTCGCCACGCTGGGGCTGCCCACGGACACCTCGGACGGCATCGCCGTGGACGCCGTTGCCGCCTCGTTCGCCGGGCGCCGGGGCCCGGAGATCGAGCGGACGGTGTACGCCGCGGGCGGCCTGGCCGTGGTCGCCCGTACGCCCGAGGAGTGGGCGGCCGACCCTCGGGGTGTCGCGGTCGCGGGCACGCCGCTGGTGGCCAGGGACCGTATCGACAGCGTGCCGGTCCGCCGGACCGCGGCGCTCGCCGGTGAACCGCTGCTGCCCGCAGCCGGGTTGCGTGTACTGGACCTCACCCGGGTCATCGCGGGGCCCGTCGCCACCCGTACGCTCGCACTGCTCGGCGCGGACGTCCTGCGGATCGACGCCCCGCAGCTCCCGGAGAGCCAGGACGCGCACAGCGACACCGGTTTCGGGAAGCGGTCGGTCGAGCTGGATCTCGGCAGCCGCTCCGGTGCGGCCGCGTTCGACGAGCTGCTGGCCGGCGCGGATGTGGTCGTCGTCGGCTACCGGCCCGGTGCGGTCGAGCGGTTCGGCCTGACGCCGGACTCCCTGGCCGCGCGCAGACCCGGGCTGGTGATCGGGCGCCTGTCCGCCTGGGGGCACGGTCCATGGGCGCAGCGGCGCGGCTTCGACAGCCTGGTGCAGGTGGCCACCGGCATCGCCTCGGTCGAGGCCGCGGCAGGGCCCGAGAACCCGCCCGGTGCGCTGCCCGCCCAGGCCCTCGACCACGGCACGGGCTACCTGCTGGCCGCCGCCGTGCTGCGCGCACTGACCGAGCAGCACGACGACGGCGGCTCCCGGCTGGTCACGCTCTCGCTCGCCCGTACCGCCGCCTGGCTGCTGGACGAGCTGCCCGCCCGGCAGGAGCCCGGCGCCGGGGCCGGGGGTTCGTACGACCCGGAGAAGTGGCTCACGGAGACGGACAGCCCGCTGGGCCGGCTGCGGCACGCCCTGCCGCCGGTCGCCTTCGACGGTTCCCCCGCCGACTGGTCGCGCCCGCCCGGCCCTCTGGGGGCGGACGCGACCGCCTGGCTCACGGCTTGATGAGTACCTTCAGCGCCGTCCGGTTGTCCATCGCCTTGTAACCGGCGGGGACGTCGTCGAGGCCGATGGTCAGGTCGAAGACGGGCGACGGGTCGATCGTGCCGGACAGCACGTCGGGGAGCAGCTCCGGAATGTACGTGCGCACGGGGGCGACGCCGCCTCGCAGGGCGATGTTCCGGTCGAACATGACGCCCAGGTCCAGGCCGGTGCCGCTGCCGTGCGGCACGCCGACGTAGCCGATGGAGCCGCCGTCGCGGGCGATCCCGACGGCGGTGCGCATCGACTGCTCGGTGCCGACGGCCTCGATCACGGCGTGCGCGCCCTCGCCGCCGAGCAGTTCCCGTACGGCTTCGACGGCCGCTTCGCCGCGCTCGGCGACGACGTCCGTGGCGCCGAACGTGCGGGCGATGTCCGTACGCACCTGGTGGCGGCCGAGCGCGATGATCCGCTCGGCGCCGAGCCGCTTGGCGGCCATGACGCCGCACAGTCCGACCGCTCCGTCACCGACGACCGCGACCGTGGTGCCGGGCGTCACGCCTGCGCCGACGGCGGCGTGGTGTCCGGTGCCGAGCACGTCGGACAGGGCCAGCAGCGCGGTGAGCAGGTGGTCGTCGGAGGCCGCGGCGGCGGGGAGCTTGACCAGAGTGCCGTCGGCGAACGGGACGCGCACGGCCTCGCCCTGCCCGCCGTCGGAGCCGACCGATCCCCAGAAGCCACCCTGCGGGCAGGAGGTGGTCAGGCCCTCCGCGCAGTACGCGCAGGTGCCGTCGGACCAGACGAAGGGTGCGACGACGAGGTCACCGACGGCGAAGCCGGCCACCTCGGAGCCCGCCTCCTCGACGATCCCGAGGAACTCGTGCCCGATGCGCTGGCCGGGCTGCCGGGCGGACTCACCGCGGTACGCCCACAGGTCGCTGCCGCAGATACAGGCCCGCAGGACCCGCAGCACCACATCGGTGGGCTGCTGGATCGACGGGTCCGGCACCTCCTGCACACGTATGTCGTGGGGGGCGTGGATGACGGTGGCGCGCATGCGTGGGGGTCCTTGCTGATCTCAGATACTGATGCTCCGCTCACGGTACGCCCCGGGACCGACACCGGCCCATTTCGCACCGGGTGCGAGCGCTCCGACGGTCAGCAGGAACTGCGCGGCGATGTAGGTGAGCATGACCCAGAAGTCGGGAGCGGGCAGCTGCGGCCAGTCGGCGATGCCGGTGGCGATGAGCGCGTCGGAGAGCAGGAAGAGCGCCCCTCCGGCAGCCGCGTACCGGCCGAGGGTGCCGGCGCGGTACGCCATCGCCGTGAGCAGCAGGCTGTAGCCGGTCATCGGAATCCGCATGTCCGCCGGCAGCCCGCTCCAGAGCAGCGCGACGAAGGTGGCCAGGACGGCGGCGTAGACGAACCCGACGGGCAGCGAGCTGCGGGCACGTCCGAAGAGCCACAGGTAGCAGACGTGACCTGCGGCGAAGGAGCCCATCCCGATGAGGAAGGCGGCATCGGCATCGGGCAGCAGCAGCGTGTCGCCGCCCCAGCCGAACAGGAGCGCCGCGATGAGCAGCCCGGGGCCGCGCCGCGCGGCGGTGTACCCGGCCAGCAGCGGCATCAGCAGGGGCTTGGCGACGAGGTGTGCGGCTCCGACATCTGCGAGCACACCGAAGAGATCGACGGCCGAGGCCACCAGGAAGGCGATGAGCAGCGGGCGCACGAGACGTTCCCGCCGGTCCGTGACGGCAGCGGCGCTCATCCGGTGCGCTCCTGGGCGGGGAGGGCCGTACGGGCGGCCGTTCCGGCCGGCTGCCAGCCGGGCCCGCGGAAGATCCGCCCGGCCCGCTCGCTCCAGCTGCCCGCCGCCCGCACGTCGCGGGCGATGGCGGCGTACTCATGAGTGGCGACACGGAGCGGATTGAATGTGTCGATGTTCTTGGTGAGGCCGAACACGGGCCGCTCCGTCTCGGCGGTGAAGGACCCGAAGAGCCGGTCCCACAGGATCAGGATGCCGCCGAAGTTCCGGTCCAGATAGCCGCCCTGCGACGCGTGGTGCACCCGGTGGTGGGAGGGCGTGTTCAGTACGTACTCGAAGGGCCTGGGGAGTTTGTCGATGCGCTCCGTGTGCACCCAGAACTGGTAGACGAGGTTCGCCGACGAGCAGAAGGCGAGCGCGGCCGGATGGACACCGCAGGCGATGAGCGGCACATAGAACGGCCAGACGGTCAGCGACGTCCAGGGCTGGCGCAGCGCGGTGGAGAGGTTGAACTTCCGGCTCGAGTGGTGGACCACATGGCAGGCCCAGAGAATCCGGATGATGTGGTGGCCCCGGTGCGACCAGTAGTAGAAGAAGTCCTGGGCGAGCAGCATCAGCAGGACGGTCCACCACAGCACGGGGACCCGGAGCGGGGTCAGCTCGTAGACCGCGGTGTAGATCGCGACGATGGGCACTTTCCACAGCAGGTCGAAAGCCAGGCTGCCGAGCCCCATGGTGATGCTGGTGACGGCGTCCTTCGCCTCGTACCCGGCGGCTTCGTCATCGGGATGGAAGTGGTGGAGGGCCATTTCGAGGACAGTGAGCAGGACGAAGGCCGGTATGGACCAGAGCACGACATCGGGCAGGTTCGGCGGCATGCGAGCACCGTAGAGCCGCAGGTCGGCCGGGGACTAGACGTTGTTACCAACAAGTATGCGAGACGCGGTGTCAGCAGTCTTTGGTGACTTCTGCCAATACGGGCGTCGTACGATCCCTGTACTGGAGCTTCCGTGGGGGAGGAACTGCCGTGCAGAGTATGGAAGTTGCGATGCTTCGGCTGGCCACGACGGTGATCGGCACGATCACCAGGTCGCTGGTGGCGCCGAAGCTCGCTGCGTACCGTTCGTCCTTCGGCTGCGCGCTTTCACGTCGTACGAGACCTTGCCCGCCCCGGACGAGTTCCTGCGCACGACCGGGGTTCCGCTGCACGGCTCGGCGCCCGCGGGGTGGGCGGACCGGCTGCTGGCCGAGGGCCGGGCGCTCGTCCTGGTCGACGGGGTGGACGAGGTTCCGATGCGGCTGCGCAACCGGACCGAGCGCTGGCTCAAGGACCTGATCGCGGCGTACCCCCAGGCCCGCTACGTGGTCACGACCCGCCCGTCCGCCGTCCCGGACGGGTGGCTGGGGCAGCAGGGCTTCGTCGCACACTCGTTGCTGCCGATGGAGCGGGACGACATCCGCGCGTTCATCGGGCACTGGCACGACGCGGCGAGGGCGGAGTGCCTGTCCGACGACGACCGTGCGCAGCTCGACACGTACGAGGGCTCGCTGCGGCGGGCGGTCGGAATGCGCCGGGATCTGGGCCGGCTGGCGACCAATCCGCTGATGTGCGCGCTGAACCGGGACCGGCGGATGCAGCTGCCGCGCGCTTCGACCAGGCGGGCCCTGTGGACATCTCCCCGCTGGCCGATCTGGAGAACCCGACCATCACACTCTGGAACGACACCGTGGCCACCGGCACCGAACTCTTCCCGCCCGAGCGCATCGTCCGCCGCCCCTAAACCCCCACCGCCCCCAACAACTCCCCCGCCGCGTAGGTGACCGCCATCGCCACCGCTCCCCCGCCCATGTTCCGCAGCACCGCCCGCCACGGTGCCGCGTCGCCCAGCCGTGCGCTCCACCAGCCCGTCAATGCCAGCGCCGCCAGTACCGACAGCACGGTCACCAGGAGCCGCAGCGACGCCGGGGGCAGCACGATCGCCAGCAGGGGCAGCAGCGCGCCCACCGTGAACGCCAGGAAGCTCGCGCCCGCCGCATGCCACGGGTTCGTCAGCTCGTCCGGGTCGATGCCCAGCTCGACCTCCGCGTGGGCGCGCAGCGCATCGCGTTCGGTGAGCTGGAGGGCGGCCTCGCGGGCGACTTCCCGGCTCAGACCCTTGCTCTCCAACAGGCCGGTGAGTTCGACGAGTTCGGCCTCCGGGGTCTCCGCCAGCTCGCGTTTCTCCGTCGCCAGCGCGGCCCGCTCCGAATCGCGCTGGGTGGAGACCGATACGTACTCGCCCGCCGCCATAGACATGGACCCCGCCAGCAGTCCGGCCAGGCCTGCCGTGAGCAGAGCGCCGCGGTCGCCGGTGGCGCCGGCCACGCCGACGACCAGGCCCGCGGTGGAGACCACGCCGTCGTTGGCGCCGAGGACCGCGGCGCGCAGCCAGTTCAGCCGCGCGCCGAGCCCATTGCCGTGCGCTTCGTCATGCGCCTGGGTATCCGTCACCCGGGGATGGTCTCACCCCGTCCGGTCACCAGACGCGTACCGACCCGCCCGGCGCGAAGGCGGGGCTGGTCGCGTCCGGCGGAACCTCCTTCAGCGGCTCGGCGATCTCCCCGACCGTCGGGCCGACCCTGGCCGCGATGCGGTCGAGCGCCGCCAGGTCGAACCCGTAGACGCGCGCGGCGTTGCCGCCGACCATGGCCGCGATCTCCTCGGGCGGCAGGCCCGCGTACGCGATCCGCAGGCCCTCCCGTGAGTACGGGGCGGTCCCCTCGTCGTGCGGATAGTCGCTGCCCCACATGATCTTGTCGAGGCCGATCCGGTCGCGCAGCGGCACCTCGTGCGGCCGCATGAAGCTGGCGCCCACGTAGCAGTTGTCGCGCCAGACCTCACTGGGGCTGTTCCCCATCGAAGCGGCGAGCCCCGCACCGAATTTGGACTCGGCGGTGGGTGCCCGGGTCGCCGCCGCGACCAGCCGTCCGTGGTAGTAGTCCAGCATCTCCACGACACCCGGGATCCAGCCGGAGCCCTGTTCGGTGAGGACCAGTTTCAGCCCGGGGTGGCGGCGGAACGCTCCGCCGAAGACCAGGTGCCACAGCGCCCGGTGCGAGAACCAGGTCGTCTCCACCATGAAGACGGCGCGGGCGGCCGGTTCGTCGCCGAGCGGCGGGGAGGCCGAGCCGCCGTGATGGTTCACCGGTACGTCCAGTTCCTCGCAGACCGCCCACAGTGGGTCGTACACCTGCGAGTACAGCTCAGGAATCCCGGAGCCTGGCGGGGCCCCGGGCAGCAGGATGCCGCCGGTCAGGCCGGCGGCCTTGATGCGGCGGACCTCGCGGACCGCTTCCGCCGGGTCGTTGAGAAGGATCTGTGCCACGCCCGCGCGCCGGCCCGGTACCTGCGCGCAGAAGTCGGCGAGCCAGCGGTTGTGGGCGCGCAGGCCGGCCCAGCGCTGTTCGTACTCCGTCTGCGACGGCGCGGGCGCCATCAGGGAGGCGGAGGGGAAGAACGGCGGGATGGTGTTGGGGAAGAGGACCTCCGCCACGATGCCGTCCGCCTCCAGCTCCGCGACGCGGCGTGCGGAGTTCCAGTTGCGGTCTGCGGTGTCTGCGAGGAGGTCCTCGTACGGATTGACGTAGGTCGCCGCCCACGCGTCGAAGTCGTCGTGGTACTTCGCTTCCAGGTAGGGCCTGTAGTCGAGGAGATCGGCTCCGGCATGGCAGTCGGCGGAGATGACCGTGTAGCGGTCCATGTGCCGGTCCATCACTGAACCCCCAGGACCGGGAAGTCGTGGTCGGTCAGCCAGTGCCGGCCCACTTCGCGCGATCTGGCCCAGGACGCCTCGACCGCTGTCTGGTCGGCGCTCTGGCCCAGGTCCTCGGGTGTGGGGCCGATGCGCTCGGCGATCGGGGCGAGCTTCGCCGTGTCGAAGCCGAAGACCTCGGCCGCGGCTAGGCCCAGCATGCGGCGGGTCTCGGCCACCGGGATGTCGTGGAAGGTGTTGCGCAGCCAGTTCGCGGTGTTCGGCCAGGTGCCTTCGGGGTGCGGGAAGTCGCTGCCCCACAGGATGTTGTCGACGCCGATCTCGTACCGCTGGGCGAGTTCGCGGCGTTTGGTGTTGGTGGCGCAGATGAAGACCTGGCGGTCGAGGTACTCGTGCGGGGGCCGCTTCAGTTCGGCGAACGGGGAGAGCTTCTTTCCGCCGTGGGCGCCGAGGTAGAGCCGGTCCATGAACCAGAGGAGGTTCGGCAGCCACCAGCAGCCGGACTCGGCGACGCCGAACCTCAGCCCGGGATGGCGTTCGAAGGCGCCCGACCAGAGGAGGAACCAGAGCGGGCGGGAAGGCCACCAGGTGACCTCGGAGACATAGATCCCGAGGTGGTCGCCGTACTCGTGGCGCGGGGCCGCGCCGGAGTGGGTGACCACCGGCATCCCCGTCTCGGCGGCGGCCGCCCACACAGGGTCGTAACGGCGGTCGTGGTACGGGGCCTTGTCGACCCACATGGAGGGGATCATCAGCGCCCCGAGTCCGGACTCCTTGGCCCGGTGGATCTCGGCGACGACCCGGTCGACCTCGCCGGTGACGGGCAACAGGGCGACGCCGCAGTGGCGTTCGGGGTTCTGCGAGACGAATTCGGCGAGCCACCGGTTGTGGGCCTGCGCGCCCGCCATGCCGAGATCCGGGTCCTGGTCGCCGGAGAGGCCGAGGCCGACGCCGAACGGGGCGGCGGTCCGGCTGTCGACGGCGTCCGCGTCCGGGAAGACGACCTCGGCCGCCACCCCGTCGCCGTCGAGCTCCTTGAGACGCTGTGCGGCGTCCCAACCGCCCTTGAGTCCTTCCTCGTTGTCGTGGAACCACTTGTCGGCGAAGGCCTCGTTGCGTACACCGAGGCGGGTCATCTCCTCGCGGCGGCGGTCGCGCCCGGCGAGGAAGTCGTCGAACTCCCGGTGGAAGCGGGGGTCGAGATAGGGCCGGTACTCCTCGGTGGGCAGCCCGGCGTGGCAGTCGGAGGAGATGATCAGGTACGGGTCGTCGGTCATCGCTCGCTCCTCAGTCGAGTACGAAGCTCTCCAGGTACGACGGGTTGGTCCGGTCGAGCATCGACTGCGACCTGGCACGGATCTGCCGGTCGCTGCGCTCGCTGTCCGGCAGCATCCAGAAGCGGTCGGCACGTATCCCGTCCACGACGGTCCCCGCGACGTCCTCCACCGGGGTGAACTCCACCTCGTGGCCCGCTGCCCGCATGGCGGACTCCCACTGGTCGAGGCTGCGGTACGGGGTCCGGCGCGGCCGCTCCTTGGCGTACCGCTCGGGCCGGTTGCGGTACGACTCCCACAGCCCGGTACGGAGCATGTGCGGGCCGGGGAAGAGCACCGAGGCGCCGACCGGCGCGCCATCCGCCTTCAGATGTGCGTACAGCGACTCGGTCATCGTGACGACGGCGGACTTGGTGACCGCGTACACGGAGGCGGTCGGCAGCGGGGCGATCCCGCCGTCGCCGGACGAGGTGTTGACGACATGGCCGGGGCCGCCGTCCGCGATCATGCGCGGCACGAACGCCTGGATGCCGTGGAAGACACCCCACACATTGACCGCGAACGCCCACTTCCAGTCGTTCGGCTCGTGCTCCCACATCCGGCCCTCGGCCCCGGAGCCGACACCGGCGTTGTTGCACAGCACATGCACGGCGCCGAAGGTGTCGTACGCGGCTTCGGCCAGGGCCTGTACGGATTCCCGCTCGCCGACGTCGACGGCCCGGGCCAGCACCCGCGCACCGTCCCGGCGCAGTTCGCCCGCCGCCTTGTCGAGCGCGCCCTCCTCCACATCGGCGAGGACGACCTTCAGCCCCTCGGCAGCGAACCTGCGTGCCATCGCCAGGCCGATGCCGCTCGCGGCGCCGGTGACGACGGCGACCTGACCCTCCTCCAGTCTCATCGGACGCTTCCTTCCGGCGGGCCGTCGTGGATCTGCTGCGGGTCGTCGTAACGCTGGTGGATGTACGGCAGCAGAGCTTCGGCGCTCACCCGCTCCACGGCCCTGCCCTGTTGGTCGCTGGTCTTCTCACCGATGGTGAGGTCGACCAGCCGTCGTACGGGGAGATCGGCGACCGGGTCGTACATCGACTCGCGCAGCACCACGTCGCCCGAGATGCGTTCCAGTCTGCGGACCTTCTCGTGACGGGTGCAGTGGATCAGGACGGGGTCGGAGTCGAAGCCCTCACCGTCCACCGCGGGCAGGAATTTGAAGTAGAAGTCGAGCTTGGCCGTCGGCGGGGGCAGCGGGAGCGGCCCGCTGACCGCGCCGCGCACCTCGACGAACGCGATGCCGTGCCGGGCGAGCGCGGCACGGACGACGAGGCCGTCGCGTTCGACGGTCACCTCGCCGAGCTTCTTCGGTTCGCCGAACACCTCACGGCCGCCGATCAGAGCCCGTTCATGGGTCATCGGCATGACGAGCGGGTACCAGCCCTCGTGGCCGTCGTGGACGGCGGCGACGGCGACGGAGCCCGCACCGAGTGGGTAGCCGGGGAGTTCGACCGTACTGATGCCGGCCCGGACGAGCGGGCGCTGCGCGGGCTTGAGGGGCGGCGGGAGGACGGCCGCCACCGCGTCGGGGTCGCTCTCCCAGAGGGCCACCACGCCGGTGGACCAGATGTCGGGGAGTGTGGAGCGGGCCGCGCGGGCCGCCGCGATCTCGGCCTCGGTGCGCGCGCCGTACCGTACACGTGCCATGCCGTACCACCCTTCTCGGTCGTCCGTGAATCGGTTCTCCGTGTCTCGGTGTCTCGGTTCTCCGTGCGGTTCTGTAACACAGTTACACCGACGCCGATGAAGGGTAAATAGGCATGCACATAACGGAGTTCGAGAATCAAGGAGCGCTGTGGCGCGATCGTCACTGACCCGCGAAGAGGTCCTCGACACGGCCGGCGCCCTGGTGAAGCGGCACGGCCCGCAGGCCCTCACCATGCGCGCTCTCGCCGCGGAACTGGGCACCGCGGTCACGTCGATCTACTGGCACGTCGGCAATCGTGAATCGCTGCTGGACGCCCTCGTCGAGCGCACCGTGCAGGAGATGGGCATCCTCCGTCCGGCCGGCCGGACCCCGGCGGCCCGCATCGTCTCCGTCGCCCGCGGCCTGCGCCGCGAACTGCGGGCCAGGCCGCATCTGATCGCGATGGTTCACGAACGAGGGCTCACCGAGCGGATGTTCCTCCCCGCGCAACAGGCCCTCGTCCACGAGGTGCACGCCGCGGGGCTGCGCGGGGCGCGGGCGGCGGCAGCGGTGCGGGCGGTGCAGTTCCAGACCGTCGGCTTCCTGCTCGTGGAACGCAACCGGGAGCGGTCCCCCGTCCAGTCACCCGGCGAGGGAGATCTGTGGACCGCGTCCACCGCGGACGACGACCCGGCACTGGCCCGCGCACTGGCCCGGCCCGCCGACCCGGACCGGCTGTTCGCGGATTCCGTACGGGCCCTGGTGGAGGGGCTGCTGGCGGGCCCCGTACAACAGGGGTCGCGCCGCGGAACCGGCATGCGGGGGCGGGAGACGGCCGAATAGCCGAATAGGAGACTGTCAGTCGCGGCCCGTATTCTCTGTGACCATGCTCGACGACCGCCAGACCGCAGCACCGTGGCCGACCGCCTACCCGCAGGGGTACGCGGTCGTCGACGTGGAGACCACCGGACTCGCACGGGACGACCGGATAGTGTCCGCTGCCGTCTACCGCCTGGACGCGCAGGGCAATGTCGAGGACCACTGGTACACCCTCGTCAACCCTCAGCGTGATCCCGGTCCTGTCTGGATCCACGGGCTGACCAGTGATGTCCTTGAGGGCGCTCCGCTCTTCCCGGAGGTCGCCGCCCAGCTCTCCGAGCGGCTCGCGAACCGCGTGCTCGTCGCGCACAACGCCGCTTTCGACTGGTCGATGCTGGCCCGGGAGTACGCACGGGCCTCGGTCACCGCCCCCGTCGAGCAGCGGCTGTGCACCATCGCGCTCTCCAAGGAGCTGCGGCTGCCGCTGCCCAACCACAAGCTGGAGTCGCTGGCCGCACACTTCGGAGTCGTGCAGCAGCGCGCCCACCATGCCCTGGACGACGCCCGGGTGCTGGCCGAGGCATTCCGGCCGAGTCTGCATGCGGCGGCGCGGGGCGGGGTGCGGTTGCCGTTGCTGGAGTGCCGGCCGCTGACCGAGTGGTCGGACTCCCCGGTCACACCGCGGGTCGGCTACCAGCCTTCGTACGGTCAGAACAGCTGGCGTCCCTCGCGCAAGCGTCCGGCGTGCCCGCATCCGAACCCCGGACGGTACGAGAAGGACAAACCCCTCATGCAGGGCATGCGGGTGGCGTTCTCGGGGGACACCTCCGTCGACCGTGAGCTGCTGGAGGACCGGGCCGTGGAGGCCGGGCTGCATGTGGCGACCAGTGTGTCCCGGCTGACCAGCCTGCTCGTCACCAATGACCCCGACTCGGCGACATCGAAGACGGTGAAGGCGAAGTCGTTCGGTACCCCGGTTCTGGACGAGAGCGCGTTCACCCATCTGTTGCGCGATGTGGCGCCGGCGTCGTCGCGGGCGGCCGCGCCGTCATCGGAGTGAACCGGGGACGACTCACCCGCCCGCCGCTCGCCCGCCGCCGCCCTTGCGTCCCACCCTGTGGCGCATGGCACGTTGCGAGGTTTGCGGAAACGACTACGGCATGTCCTTCGAGGTGCACGCGCAGGGCGCGGTGCACGTCTTCGACTGCTTCTCCTGCGCCATTCACCGCATGGCACCCCTCTGTGAACACTGCAGGGTCCAGATCATCGGTCAGGGGGTCGAGGTCGACGGGCACTGGTTCTGCGGCGGTCACTGCGCCCGCGCCGAGGGGAAGGTGGGCATCGTCGACAAAGTCTGATCACCGGCCGCCGCGCCCTCTTCCCCCACCCCTCCGCGATGCACCCCATGACGCAGTTGTACCGTCATGGGGTGTACCGCTTCCTGTTGACCCGGCAGTGGCTGATCCTCGCCCTCCTCTCCCTCGTCCTGATTCCCACGATGGTCGAGCTGGGCTTCTGGCAGTTGCACCGGCACGAGCACAAGGTCGCGCAGAACTCTCTGATCTCCCGCAACCTCAAGGCGAAACCGGTTCCGGTCGCCTCGCTCACCTCTCCGGGTCACACGGTCCCGCGCTCCGACTACTGGCGTGCGGTGACGGCCACGGGTACGTACGACACCGCGCACGAGGTGGTCGTACGCCGCCGGACGTCCACCGACGGCCGGATCGGCGTTCATGTACTGATCCCGCTCGACCTCAAGGGCGGCGGCACGGTCCTGGTCAACCGTGGCTGGGTGCCTTCCGCCGATAGCCAGCGCGCCTTCCCCGACGTACCCGCCGTGCCCAAGGGCGAAGTGACCGTCACCGGGCGGCTCAAGGCCGACGAGACGACGAGCGCCAGCGGCATCAAGGACATCTCGGACCTGCCGGACCGCCAGGTGATGCTGATCAACAGCGCCCAGGAGGCCAAAAGGCTCTCCCGGCCCGTGCTCGGCGGCTACATCGAGCAGACCGGACCCGAGCCCTCCGGCGACTCCCCGGAACTGATCGCGGCTCCCGACGACAGCTCGATCGGCCCGCACATGGCGTACGCCGTGCAGTGGTGGCTGTTCGCCGCCGGTGTCCCGGTCGGCTTCGTGGTCCTCGCCCGCAGGGAGAAGCGCGACCGGATGGAGGCCGCGGCCAAGGCCGCCGCCGGGGAGCAGGATGCCTCCGAGCCGAAGAAGCCGGAGCAGCCGGAACCCGCGACGGCCTGACACCGGCTCCGCACGGGTGTCGGCGAGCTGTCCGTGGGACGGCCTCGGCTGTCCGTCGGAGTGACCCCATCTCTCCTGGGACTGCTTAGCGAGGCCCAGGTTCGGGAACACGCCAGAACGTGACCCCACGCATCGAGGACTATGCCCTCATCGGCGATCTGCAGACAGCCGCCCTGGTCGGCAGGAACGGTTCTGTCGACTGGCTGTGCCTGCCCCGCTTCGACTCGGGCGCCTGCTTCGCGGCGCTGCTCGGCGACGAGGACAACGGCCACTGGCGGATCGCCCCGAAGGGCGCCGACACCTGCACCCGGCGCGGCTATGCGGGTGACTCCCTCGTCCTGGAGACGTTCTGGGAGACCCGTACCGGCACGGTCAAGGTCATCGACTTCATGCCGCAGCGCGATCAGGAACCCGATGTCATGCGGATCATCGAGGGCATCAGCGGCACTGTCGAGATGAGCTCCGTGATCCGGCTGCGCTTCGACTTCGGCTCGATCGTGCCGTGGGTGCGCCGCTCGCAGGGGCACCGGGTGGCGGTCGCGGGGCCGGACTCGGCCTGGCTGCGCAGCGAGCCGCCGGTCAAGACATGGGGCCAGCAGTTCTCCACCTGCTCCTCGTTCACCGTCTCCGCGGGCGAGCAGGTGGCATTCGTCCTGACCTGGCACCCCTCGCACTCGCCCCGCCCCGAACTCGTCGACCCGTTCGAGGCGCTGAAGAGCACCCTGTCCGACTGGGCCGAGTGGTCCGCGCGGTGCAAGTACCGGGGCCCGTACCGGGAAGCGGTGATCCGCTCGCTGATCACGCTGAAGGCGCTCACCTTCGGCCCGACCGGTGGCATCGTGGCGGCTCCCACCACCTCGCTGCCCGAGGAGATCGGCGGCGTACGGAACTGGGACTACCGTTTCTGCTGGCTGCGGGACTCCACTCTCACCCTCGGTGCTCTCCTCTCGGCCGGCTATGTGGAGGAGGCCGCCGCCTGGCGGGACTGGCTGCTGCGGGCCGTCGCCGGGGACCCGGCCGATCTGCAGATCATGTACGGCCTGGCGGGCGAGCGCAGGCTGCCCGAGTCGGAGCTGCCATGGCTGAGCGGATACGAGAACTCCAGCCCGGTCCGGATCGGCAACGCCGCGGTACGCCAGCGCCAGCTCGATGTGTACGGAGAGGTCATCGACTCGTTGCGGCTCGCGCGCGAGGCGGGCCTGGGCGACAAGCCGCACGCCTGGAGCCTTCAGCTCAGCCTGCTCGGCTTCCTGGAGTCCACCTGGCGCGAGCCGGACGAAGGGCTGTGGGAGATCCGCGGCCAGCGCCGCCACTTCGTGCACTCCAAGGTGATGGCCTGGGTCGCTGCCGACCGTGCCGTACGCACCCTGGAGAAGAACCCCTTGCTGGCCGGCGACGCCGAGCGGTGGCGGGCGATGCGTGACGCCGTGCACCGGGAGGTGTGCGAGAAGGGGTTCGACCCGGTACGGAACACCTTCACGCAGTCCTACGGCTCCCGGAATCTGGACGCCGCGACGCTGCTGATCGCCCGGACCGGGTTCCTGCCGCCGGACGATCCCCGGATGATCGGGACGGTCGACGCGGTCCGGGACGAGCTGGGCAGCGGCTGTCTGGTCCGCCGCTACAGCACGGACGGCAGCTCGATCGACGGGCTGCCCGGCAGCGAAGGGGCCTTTCTGGCGTGCTCGTTCTGGCTGGCCGACGCCCTGCTCCTGACCGGGCGCGCCGAGGAGGCCAGAGAACTCTTCGAGCAGCTCCTGACGCTCCGCAACGATGTGGGGCTGCTCGCCGAGGAGTACGACATCGTCGGGCACCGGCAGGTCGGCAACTTTCCGCAGGCGTTCAGCCACATCGGGCTCGTGGGCACCGCCATGGCGCTGGCCGGGGAGGACACGCTGGAGGGCGGCACGGCAGGATAGGTCCATGGATCTTGGACTGAAGGACCGCGTGTACATCGTCACCGGAGCAAGCCGGGGGCTGGGCAACGCCACGGCGCGGGCGCTGGCCGAGGACGGCGCGAGGGTGATCATCACCGGCCGGGACGAGAAGCGCGTCGAGGCGGCCGCCGCCGAACTGGGGCCGGACGCCGTCGGCCTCGCCGCGGACAACGCCGACCCCGCCTCCGCACAGCGTCTGGTGGACAGCGCGCACGAGCGTTTCGGCCGGCTCGACGGCATTCTCATCAGCGTCGGTGGACCGACGCCCGGCTTCGCCGCCGACAACACCGACGAGCAGTGGCAGTCGGCCTTCGAGTCGGTGTTCCTGGGCGCGGTACGCCTTGCCAGGGCCGCGGCGGCCACCCTCGGCGAGGGCGGTGTCATCGGCTTCGTGCTCTCCGGCTCCGTGTACGAGCCGATCGCCGGGCTGACGATCTCCAACGGTCTGCGCCCCGGCCTGGCCGGTTTCGCCAAGTCCCTGGCCGACGAGCTCGGTCCTCGGGGTATCCGCGTGGTGGGGGTGCTGCCGGGCCGGATCGGCACGGACCGGATGCGCGAGCTGGATGCGCGCTCGGGCGATGCGGAAGCCTCTCGTACGGCCAATCAGGCAGGTATTCCGCTGCGCCGCTACGGCACGCCGGAGGAATTCGGCCGGACCGCTGCGTTCCTGCTCTCGCCCGCTGCGTCGTACGTGACGGGCGTCATGCTGCCGGTCGACGGCGGCTCCCGGCACGGCTTCTGAACCGGCCCGCTCCGTCCTGGACCGCCGGACGGGTTCGATTCCTCGAGCCCGCCCGGCAACCGGGGACACCACGGCAACAGCCGTCAACTCACCCTTTCCGCACGGTGCTTGACCGCCCTCAACCGCACCTCGGCCGGGAGCTCCGCCAGCCCGGCCGAATCCCGCGCATGGGCCAGCGCCTCGTCGGTGAGGCGGCCGAGCGCCTCGTCCGGCGCCGCGTGCGGCTCCATCAGCAGACGGATCCTGGCGTGCGGCGAAGTGCGCCGGCCGGTCAGCACGACCTGGGCGCGGGCCACCCCGTCCAAGGCCCCCGCCTCATCGGCGAGCACCCCCTCCAGGGCCCGGCCCCGCAGGAGCGCACCCTCACCGTCACCGCTGTCCACCAGCACCTCGGAGAGACGGCCGCGGCGCAGCTGGGCCAGCAGCCACCACAGGGCGAGGACGACCACGACGGCCAGGACCGCGATCACCGTCGGCCACCACCATCCCTCACCGCGCCAGCGGTCCCGGTCGGCCTCGCTGAGGAGCACATCGCCCTTGCCGTACCAGGGCCACCAGGACGGTACGGAGAGGCCGAGCCCGGCCGCGAGCACCGCACCGCCGACGCAGATCAGCACCAGCCCGGCCAGGCCGATCAGTACCCGGTTGACGGTTCTGAGCAACGGGCTCACCCCTTCTTCGAGGGACGGCGGACATATACGGACAGGCTCGGCGGCCTGGCCAGGCCCAGTTCCTTGATGCCGGTCCCGAGCACGGTGTCCAGATCGGCCCGTACGTCGTCGAGTTCACGGAAGTGCGACACCGCACGCACCCCGACCTTGCCCCGGCCCATCCGGACCCGTACCGACTGCACACCCGACACCTCGATGGCCCGGTCCCGCAGGACCAGTGCGGCCGCGGCCCGGTCGAGGCCGGCCCGTACACCGGGTCGGTCGCGGCGCATCGGCAGCAGGTCGCGGAGTCCGGGGGTGACGGCGAGCACGAGCAGCCACAGGCCGATGGTCACGGCGGCCGCCGCGCCGGCCAGCACCCGGACGTTGTCCAGCGGCCGGCCGGCGAGCTCGTCGGCCAGCGTGCGGCGCCACTGCATCGCCGGGTGGCCGGTCCGTACCGCCGCCACGTCGTAGAGCAGCAGACCGGTGCCGCCGAGGATCACCACGGCGAGGATCGCGGCGGGGATGCGGCGCGCGGACCAGAAACGGCCCGCCCCGCCGCCGCTCTCCCGCTGCCCGGGCGCCGGGTCGTAGGCGGCGGACGAGGCGGACTGGTCGAGTTCGAGCACGGTCCCCTGTTCGACGGGCCGGGTGGTGGGCAGCCGTTGCGTACGGTGTTCCGGTTCGTGGGGCTCGCTCATCGGATCCTCCCCTGTGCCGCGATGCTCGCTCCCGTCGGATGCAGGCGCTCGACCTGTACGGCGACCTCGGGCACCTCCATCCCCGCCAACGCCTTTACCCGTTCGACGACACGCCGACGCACCCCGCCGCACTGGCGGCCGATGTCGGAGGGGTATCCGAGCTCCAGGCTCACCCGGACCCGGGCTGTGTCGCGGTGCACCGTGACCGTGGCACGCGGCGAGGAGCCTTCCTTCGGCGGCTCGTCGATCGCTTCCTTCGCCGCCTGTGCGGCGATCTTCGCGACCACCCGGTCGGCGATCCGGGTCTCCCCGCGCTCACCCGCGGCAACCCGGCCGCTCGCCCCCGACAACGCCGTCACCGCCGTCGGTCGCCGCGCTCGCGACTCCGGAAGAAGTCGCCGGGCTCCAGGTCACCCTCCAGGAAGCGGCCGGCGATGAAGCCGACCGCCCCCAACGCAGCCACCAGCAGAAAGGCCCCGAATCCGCCGAAGTACCCGGCGAATCCCAGCGCCATGCCGGCCACCATGCCGACCACAGCCATGTTCATCCTGTGCTCCTCAACTGCCTCGGTCAGGAGGCCTACTGGAGACGCGGCTCGGGCTCTTCCTCCTCCTCGTCGGGCAGCTTCACATCGCTGACCGCGATATTGACCTCGACGACTTCGAGGCCCGTCATCCTCTCGACCGCCGCGACCACGTTCTCCCGTACGTCCCGGGCCACATCGGCGATCGACACGCCGTAGTCGACGACGATCTCCAGATCGAGGGCGGTCTGTGATTCGCCGACCTCCGCCTTGACCCCTCGGGTGACGGACTTCCCACCTCCGGGTACCCGTTCACGCACCGCTCCGAACGTACGCGCGAAGCCACTGCCCATCGCATGGACACCGACGACGTCACGTGCCGCCATTCCCGCGATCTTCTCGACCACACCGTCGGCGATGGTCGTACGGCCACGGGTGGCGGGGGCTCCTCCGCCACGCCTGGTGATCGGGGTCGATTCCTTTTCGGGGCTCTCGGGACGGTTCCGCTGTGGGGTGTCGGTCATCGCCACTCTTCCCTTCGGGGCAGGTTGGACCTCGTTGCCCACATTAAGTGCGCTTGCCCCGTCTCGCGCCGTGGATGCGGCAGGCTGGGGAAATGACGACGGCTGACAACCCGCACAGGGCCGACGGATGGGCGGCGACGGTTCGGCGACGGCTCAGCCTGGGCCGGCTGCTTCCGCTGGGCGGTCCGGCAGACGGGGCCTGGATCTCGGAGCGGGCCGCGGCCCGGGTGCTGCGCGACGCGGTGGGCGGGCCGGGACCCGGACCGGTGCTCGGGGAGCTCAGGATCTCCGTGGCCGATCCGGACCGGGCCCCGGACGCGGAGGTGGAACCCCCGCCGAGTGCGCTGCCGCCGGGGCCGCTGCGGATCGAGGCGACCATGTCGGCGATGTCCGGCCGGCCGCTGCCCGCCGCGGCCGCGGCGCTGCGCTCTGCGCTGCTGGCGGCGGCCGGGCACCGGCTGGGCCTGGTGGTCGCCGAGGTGGATCTCCGGGTGACGGAGCTGCTGGACACACCACCCGAACGGCGGGCGCCCGCACCGGCCGAGGTGCGTTCGGCGAGGCCGGAGGGGGCGGCGGGGCTCGCTGCCGCGGGTGTTCCGGGTGTCGTGACGCTGACCCGGGTGCTGGGCGACGCGGTGCACGCGGGCCCGGACCATGTACGGGTCGAACTGGCGACGGACTCCGGCCACCGAGCGCTCGATGTGGCACGTGCGGTACGGGGCGCGGTGGCGGATGCGGTGGAGGGGTGTCCCTCGGTCGCGGTGCTGGTCACGGCGGTGGTGGAGCGGGACTGACCACCGGACGGGGCTGACCGCGGGACGGGCCTGGGGAACGGGCCCGCCCGGCGTCGAGGGCACAGCCCTCTCAGTCGGTGATGCCCGCCAGGTCGCGCAGACGGCGGCCCTGCGCGGCGCGTTCGGCGACACGCTGCTCCTCGTAACCGCGGGAGACGGCACCGCTCAGCAGCGCCTTGGTCTCCACCACCGCGTCGCGCGGGGCGGCCAGCAGTGCGCCGGCCAGATCGCGGGCGGCGGCGTCCAGTTCACCGGCGGGGACGACGAGGTTGGCCAGGCCGGTGCGCTCGGCCTCCGCGGCGTGCACGAAACGGCCCGTGGCGCAGATTTCGAGCGCGCGGGCGTACCCCACCAGGTTGACCAGGGGGTGTGTGCCGGTGAGGTCGGGGACCAGACCGAGGCTGGTCTCGCGCATGGCGAACTGCACGTCCTCGGCGACGATCCGCAGATCGCAGGCGAGGGCGAGCTGGAAGCCGGCACCGATCGCATGCCCCTGGACGGCCGCGATCGACACGATGTCGTTGCGGCGCCACCAGGTGAACGCCTCCTGGTACTCGGCGATGGTCGCGTCGAGCTCGGTCTCCGGGCCGCGCGCCATGTCGAGGAAGGACGGCTCACCGTCGAACCCCTCGGGGGTGAACGCCTGCCGGTCGAGGCCCGCGGAGAAGGACTTGCCCTCGCCGCGGAGCACAACGACCCGCACATTGCCGGGCAGTGCCCGTCCGGCCTCTGTCAACGCCCGCCACAGAGCGGGGGACTGAGCGTTGCGCTTGGCCGGGTTGGTGAGGGTCACCGTGGCAACCGCGTCATCGACGGTGAGTCGTACGCCGTCCTTGTCGAGCACAGAGTCGAACGAGGTCATGGGGCGCCTCCGGATCGGGTCAGTCAGCACTTCGAGCTAAGTGACTGAACAGTAACCACCCGGTCGACATCACGATCGACCGGGTGGCCACCGCCGAAACCGGTGAGCCCCGGGGCAGCCCTGACGGCCTGCCCCGATCCGCCGAAGACCCTCAGGCCGTGGCGGCCTTCTTGCCTCGTGTCGCTCCGCCGCGTCCACGCAGCGTGACTCCGGACTCACTGAGCATCCGGTGGACGAATCCGTAGGAGCGGCCGGTCTCTTCGGCCAACGCCCGGATGCTCGCACCGGAGTCGTACTTCTTCTTCAGGTCTGCCGCGAGCTTGTCGCGCGCGGCGCCGGTAACCCGGCTGCCCTTCTTCAGAGTCTCGGCCACCCGTGCCTCCTCATGGGAAGTGCGCTCTGGACTCTCATGATCACCCCTCGGCGGCTTCCTGGCCACCCATTCGGCAAGGTCCGTGCAACAGGATTCCTGCCCGGGGAACGGGTCCACACGAACGGAATCCAGCATTCCGGGGGCTGTGAGGGCTGGTTCGGGCAGGCTCGGGATGAACCGCCAGGTCAGGGCCACACGGGGATGGCGGACCCAAATGGGTGCGCCCGGCAGGTATCTGCCGGGCGCCGCGCCGGGGTACGAGACGTACTCACACAGATGATGGATCACGCATAGGCCGAATGATCCAGACGAAGTGGATCAGGCGGTGAGGGGCCCGGATCAGGCGAGCGCGACGAGGTCCTGATAGTCCGCGCCCCACAGGTCCTCGACACCGTCCGGCAGCAGAATGATGCGCTCCGGCTGAAGCGCCTCGACCGCTCCCTCGTCGTGCGTGACGAGGACGACGGCGCCCTTGTACGTACGCAGCGCGCCGAGGATCTCCTCGCGGCTGGCCGGGTCGAGGTTGTTCGTCGGCTCGTCCAGGAGCAGCACATTGGCGGAGGAGACCACCAGGGTCGCCAGCGCGAGACGGGTCTTCTCACCGCCGGAGAGAACGCCGGCGGGCTTGTCGACGTCGTCGCCGGAGAAGAGGAACGAGCCCAGCGTCTTGCGGACGTCGACGAGATCGAGGTCGGGCGCCGCGGAGCGCATGTTCTCCAGGACGGAGCGCTCCGGGTCGAGGGTCTCGTGCTCCTGGGCGTAGTAGCCGAGCTTGAGTCCGTGGCCCTCGATGACCTGGCCGGTGTCGGGCTTCTCGGCGCCGCCGAGGAGCCGGAGCAGCGTGGTCTTGCCCGCGCCGTTGAGGCCGAGGATGACGACCCGGGAGCCCTTGTCGATGGCGAGATCCACATCGGTGAAGATTTCGAGGGAACCGTACGACTTGGACAGGCCCTCCGCCATCAGGGGGGTCCTGCCGCACGGCGCGGGCTCGGGGAAGCGCAGCTTGGCGACCTTGTCGGAGACCCGGACGGCCTCCAGGCCGGAGAGCAGCCGCTCGGCGCGCTTGGCCATGTTCTGCGCGGCGACGGTCTTGGTGGCCTTGGCGCGCATCTTGTCGGCCTGCGAGTTGAGGGCCGCGGCCTTCTTCTCGGCGTTCTGCCGCTCGCGCTTGCGGCGCTTCTCGTCGGCCTCGCGCTGCTGCTGGTAGAGCTTCCAGCCCATGTTGTAGATGTCGATCTGCGAACGGTTGGCGTCGAGGTAGAAGACCTTGTTGACGACCGTCTCGACGAGCTCGACATCGTGGGAGATCACGATGAAGCCGCCGCGGTAGGTCTTGAGGTAGTCGCGCAGCCAGACGATCGAGTCGGCGTCCAGGTGGTTCGTCGGCTCGTCGAGCAGCAGGATGTCGGCGTCCGAGAACAGGATGCGGGCCAGCTCGACGCGGCGGCGCTGACCGCCGGAGAGCGTATGGAGCGGCTGTCCGAGCACCCGGTCGGGCAGGCTGAGCGCGGCGGCGATGGTGGCGGCCTCGGCCTCGGCGGCGTATCCGCCCTTGGTGAGGAACTCCGTCTCCAGGCGCTCGTACTTCTTCATCGCCTTCTCACGGGTGGCGCCCTTGCCGTTCGCCATCCGCTCCTCGTTCTCGCGCATCTTGCGCAGGATCTCGTCGAGACCGCGGGCGGAGAGGATGCGGTCGCGGGCGAGTACGTCGAGGTCGCCGGTACGCGGGTCCTGCGGGAGGTAGCCCACCTCGCCGGATCGGGCGATGGTGCCGCCGGCGGGGTTGCCCTCGCCTGCGAGGCACTTGGTGAGGGTGGTCTTGCCCGCTCCGTTGCGGCCGACGAGGCCGATGCGGTCGCCCTTGGCGATACGGAAGGAGGCGGACTCGATGAGGATGCGGGCGCCGGCGCGCAGCTCGATGCCGGAGGCGGTGATCACGGTAAAACTCCAGGGCGGTGTGGACGGCGGACGGGACGAGGGCGGAGGTGTCTCGACGCCGTCTATTGCACAAGGAGCTTTGCCATAGGGGTCATTCTACTGGCGGTGTGCAACTGCTTTTCCGCGTGCGTTCACGGCACCTGCCGAAATCTCGCTCAGCGCTGCCGCTCCACTCCACCGCGCGACCAAAAAGGGGCATTGCGGTGTGAACTACCTAATACTCGGCGGAGGTGGTGAGACCACCGCGGCCGGAGCAGAGGGTGGTGCCGATGCAGTTCGACGACGACGCCGATCTGGACACGTCCGAGGTCCAGGATGTGCGCGGCAGCCGCATCCCCGGCGGCAAGGCCACCGTGGGCGGTGGCATCGCCGGTCTCGTCGCACTGATCCTGGGACTGCTCTTCGGCGTCGGCCCCGATCAGCTCGGCCTGTCGTCCGGCGGCTCGGGCACGACGGCGACGGCGTCCTCGGCGGCGCAGGTGCAGCAGTCCTGCCGGACCGGACAGGACGCGAACACCAGGGAGGACTGCCGGATCGTCGCGGTGGTCAACAGCGTGCAGGACTACTGGGGGCAGGAGTTCCGGCGGCGCGGCGGGACGTATACGGATGCGTCGACGGTCCTGTTCACCGACCGGATCGCCACCGCGTGCGGCACCGCGACCTCGGCAGTCGGGCCGTTCTACTGCCCGGGGGACCGAAAGGTCTATCTGGACCTGGGTTTCTTCGACGAGCTGCGGACGGAGTTCGGCTCCAGCGGCGGCCCGTTCGCCCAGGCATACGTCGTCGCCCATGAGTACGGGCACCATGTGCAGGACCTCATGGGGACGCTGAGCCGCTCGCAGGACAGCCGGACCGGCGCCAACAGCAATGCGGTCAAGGTGGAACTGCAGGCGGACTGCTACGCCGGGGTCTGGGCGCATCACGCGACGACCACGCCCGACGAATCGACCGGGCGGCCGCTGATCACCTCGTTGACACGGGCGGACATCCGGGACGGACTCGATGCGGCGGCCGCTGTCGGCGACGACCGGATCCAGGAGAGGTTCCAGGGCCGGGTCACGCCCGAGTCCTGGACGCACGGCTCGGCCGTGCAGCGGCAGCAGTGGTTCACCACCGGCTTCCGCAGTGGAGACATGGCCGATTGCAACACCTTCCGCTGAGCCGGGCCCCTCGGGCCGAGCCGAGCCGTTGTCAGCGGCCGGTGGAAGACTGAGACGCAGATCACAGAAGCAGGACCCGGGAGTACGAGAAGGGGTGAGCGCGATGGCAGGCGCACCGGCCGGCGTTCCGACGATCTATCCGACGATTCTGTACGACGACGCGAAGGCCGCGATCAGGACGCTGACGGAGGGCCTCGGCTTCACCGAGGAAGCGGTGTACGAGGGCGAGAGCGGCACGGTGCTGCATGCCGAGCTGTCCTGCGGCAACGGCAGGGTGATGCTGGGCTCCAAGGGCCGCGAGGGTGTCTTCGCCAAGGCGATGCAGGGCGCGGGCCCGGCCGGTGTCTACGTCGTGGTGGACGAGGTCGATGAGCACCACGCCCGGGCCGTGGCGTACGGGGTGGAGATCCTGATGCCGCCCACGGACCAGGACTACGGCTCCCGCGACTTCATTGCGCGGGACGCGGAGGGCAATGTGTGGAGCTTCGGGACGTACGCACCGGGGTCGGCGGACTGACGGGCGGTCGGTCGGACGGGCTTCGGGGCCGAGCCCGTCCGACGCGGACCCGCGCGCTACGCGCCGCCCGTGTGCACCTGGAACGCGGCCCGGCGAACCGCTTTGGCCAGCGCGGGGTCCGGGTGCGCGGCGGCCAGGGCCACCAGGACCTGCACGGTCCGCGGGTGGCCGACTGCCCGTACCTCGTCCAGCAGCGCCGGCACCGTGCCCTGGACGGCCGAGTCGAGATGGCGGACCAGCAGCCCGGTCTCGCCGTGGTCCGCGACGGCCGCCGCGGTGTCGACCCAGAGCCAGGTGGCTTCCTCGCGGCTGAGGACGTCCTGGGCGTCCTCAGGGTCCGTTCCGCCGTACTCGGCCAGCCACAGCAGCGCGTAGGGGCGCAGCGAGGGGTCGCCCACGACGGAGCGCACCTCGGGCTCTGCGGGTGCGCCGACAACCCGGAGTGCCTCGAAGGCGAGCCCGCGCAGCAGCGCGTCCTCCCCGCGGGCGACGCCCAGGAGTTCGGCAACGGCGCTGCCGACGGGGCGGGCGGCGAGCCAGGCCCGGTATTCGGCGCGGGCCGGGCCGGGGGTGAGCCGGGCGCAGCCGAGCAGCATGTCCGCGGCGGACTGCTCGATGTTCCCGGCCGGACTCTGGGCCGCGACGCAGATCTGTTCCAGCTTGACCCAGACCGCCCAGTTGCCGAGTGGGGTGAGGGTGGCATGTCCGGCGCCGAGGGTGAGCGCGCCTACGGCGGCCAGTCCCTCGAGGGCCCAGTCGAGCAGGAGGGCGACCAGGGCTGCGGGGTGTGCCGCGGGGGCGGATTCGGCCGGTGCGGGCGGCGCCTGCGGCCCGTACGGCACCTCGCAGCGCTCCTCGTGGAGTTCCGCGACACGCTGGCCGAGAAGGTCCAGGAGGGCTGGCACGGTGACCGGGCCCGCCGAGAGCTGGAGGAGGGAGAGCACCTGCGGCACGGCCTCGACGGCCTCCGCGACCGCGGTGGACTCGATACCTTCGGGCGCGGGGTGGACGAGCGACCAGGCGTCGAAGAGCGCCACCCAGCCGCGGAGCACGGCGGAGTCGTCGCGGTCCCAGGCTCGCAGCCGCCAGCCGGGGCGTGCGGTGTCGCCGTGCAGTTCGACCAGACCGGCGAGCCGGGCCCGGTCCCAGCCGGAGCGCACCTGGGCCGGGGACAACTCCAGGGCTGTCGCGGCCCGTTCGAGGGCCTGGGCGGCCAGGGGCGGCGCGCCGGGGATCGCGCCGTCGGCTGCCCAGCGGGCGATCCGCACGGCGTCGGCGAGGGCCGTCCTGGCCTGGCGGGCGAGTTCCGCCCTGGGTGGGGTGCCCTCCGGGGGGCGAGGAGCCGGCCTGGTGCGCCGGGTGGTCACGGCCTTGCGAGCGGTGGCAAGGGGTCGCGGGCGGACAAGTCGCAGCCTGGAGTCGCGCGGGGTACGGGACGTCACGGGGAGCAGTCTTGCCCCTGACGGCCCGAAAGCCCAAACGGAACCCGAATTCGCGGGGGAAGGGGATGGCGGGCAGGTCCGGCACCAATCGACCGATCCCTCGCATCAGGTCACATCAGGGGCGTGAGGAAGCGGCGCAGGGCCTCTTCGTAGTGGACCGGGTCGGCATTCCACATCGCCGCATGCGGAGCCTGCGGTACGGCGCGCAGGGTGATCAGGTCCGGGCGGCGGGCGGCGAGATCGCGGGACGGCTGCCAAGGGGCCAGGGTGTCGTCCGGGCCATGGAAGATCAGGGTCGGGACACGCAGCGCCGTTGCGAGGGAGCCGTCCAGGAGCCGGGCGCCGCGCAGCCCGGTCTGCCCCTGGGCTGCGCGGACGGCGAGCGGCAGCAGTGCCGTCGGGACACCGCGGGCGACGGCCAGTGCGCGCAGCGTGGTGACCCAGTCCAGGACCGGGGAGTCGAGGACGAGACCGCAGATCCGGTGGCGGAGCGCGGAGTTGACGGCCGCGTGCAGCGCCATGGAGGCGCCGGTGGACCAGCCGTGCAGGACGACCTTCTCGGCTCCGTACCGCACGGCGAAGCGGACCGCCGCGTCCAGGTCGCGCCATTCGGACTCGCCGAGGTGGGCGAGGCCGTCCGGGGAACGCGCGGCTCCGGCGTCGCCGCGGTAGGCCAGGTCGAGCACGGGCAGGCGCAGATCGTGCAGGAACTCCATGACGTTCATGGGGTGTTCCCTGGTGGTGCCGAGGCCGTGGACGGTGATGACCCAGGTGTCGCGGGGGCCGGGCAGGAACCAGGCCGGCAGGGCGCCGAGTTCGCCGGGGATCTCGACTTCCTCGTGATCGAGTCCGAGGGCCGATGAGGGGTCGCCGCTGTGCAGCTGCGGGGTGATGCGGACCTCGGCGCCGGTTTCCAGGCTGCCGCGGTCGACTCGTTCCAGTCTGCGGACGACGGTGTCGGGGGCGTGGTGGGCGTGTTCGACCACCGGGCCGACGACGGCGTGGACGTCGTCGCCCTCCAGTCCGTACGTACCGGGCCGCAGGGCGGCGAAGGAGCGGGTCAGGGTGACCTGCCCGGCCGCTGTGGCGTGCACGGTGAGTCTGCCGTCGGCGGGGAGCGGTCGCCCGGACGGCACTTTGAGGGCGGCGTCGCTGGCGTACCGGCCGGCCGCGACCGTTGCCGCACCGACGCCGAGGATCGTGGTGACGGCTGCTGCCGTGACTGTTGCCGGGCGCACCGCTCCAGTGTCGTGGGGTGCGCCGCGCCCTGCCAGCGGACAGGGGCCGTCCGGTGACCCGCCGGGGCAGGACGGACGGGACAGCCGGGACGGCGGGGACGGGCAGGGGTCGGGTCAGCCCGGTTGCCCGTATTCCTTCAGTGCCTCCTGTACGTCGCGCAGCTGGGCCGGGGAGAGCAGGGCCGGGGTGTGTCCGGGGACGGAGCTTGCGGTGAGCCACAGCCGGCAGAGCCATTCCAGCTGGGCGGTCCTGTCGTACGCCTCGTCCAGGGTCGCTCCGTAGGTCACGGTTCCGTGGTTCCGGAGCAGGCAGCCCGTACGGCCCCGCAGAGCGGCGAGCATGTTCTCGGCCAGCTCCTCGGTCCCGTAGCGCGCATAGGCCGCGACCCGGACGGGGCCTCCGAGCATGGCGGCGGCGTAGTGGACCGAAGGGACCTCGGGGACCAGGGTGGAGACGGCTGTGGCGTGCACCGCGTGGGTGTGCACGACGGCGGCCGCGTCGCTGTTCCGGTAGACCGCGAGATGGAGCGGGAGTTCACTGGTCGGGGCCAGTTCGCCGAGGACGCGGTTGCCTTCCAGATCGACGCCGACGGCGTCCTCGGGGCGGAGCCGGTCGTACGGCACTCCGCTCGGGGTGACCAGGACCGTCCCGCCGACCCGTGCCGACACGTTTCCCGAGGTCCCGACGACGAGGCCGTCCGCCGCCGTCCTGCGGGCGGTTGCCACGACACCGTCCCAGGCACGTCCGATCGCGTCCCGTTGCTGATCGCTCATGCGGAGATCCTGTCAGCCCTGGAGGCGAACGGGCATGCGATCGGCGGGATAAGACCGACCGGCAAATGGGGGGTGGGAGAAGGAGCGGGGGTGGGTGCGTGCAGCTGCAAGGCGGAGGAGGGAGGCAACGCGAAGGGGGCCCCTCCCATGCCTTTCGGGCTATGGGGGAGTTGTTGACCGACGACAACGCCGCAGGTGTGCGTGCCCACCCCCGCGACGCCGCCCCCCATTTGCCGGTCGGTCTAAGTCACAAACCGGAGAAGTTCGCAAAAGGGGTCACGGGGGACCGAATCGGCCCTGCGCCCGGCCCGCACCGCCCCGCGAGGGACAAACGGAACGCCCCGACTCCGGTTTGAGTCACCACAGCGCCCTGCCCAGTTCACCTTCCGTTCATCCAGGTTGCCTACGGTCCACATGCCAATGACGTCGAACGATTGCCTGGGTAAATGGAACACATCACGCTGCTACTCGCGATTGTGATCGTGACAGCTCTAGTGTTCGATTTCACGAACGGTTTCCACGACACCGCCAACGCGATGGCGACCACCATCTCGACCGGTGCACTCAGACCGAAGACAGCGGTGGCCATGTCCGCCGTTCTCAACCTCGTCGGCGCGTTCCTGTCGGTCGAGGTCGCCAAGACGATCTCCGGCGGGATCATCAACGAGGACGGGCTGCGGACAGAAGTCATCTTCGCGGCACTCGTCGGCGCCATCCTGTGGAATCTGCTGACCTGGCTGGTCGGACTGCCGTCCAGTTCCTCGCACGCCCTGTTCGGCGGTCTGATCGGTGCGGCCGTGATGTCGGCGGGCTGGTCGTCGGTCAACGGCGGCACCGTCGTCACCAAGGTGCTGCTCCCCGCGGTCGCCGCCCCGGTCGTCGCCGGTCTGGCCGCGCTGCTGGCCACCAGGCTGACGTACCGGATCGGCGGGAAGATCCGCAACGACGCCCAGGAGAAGGCCACCGCCAAGGGCTACCGCGCCGGCCAGATCGCCTCGGCCGGACTGGTCTCCCTGGCCCACGGCACCAACGACGCGCAGAAGACCATGGGCATCATCACCCTGGCCCTGGTCACCGGTGGCGTCCTGCACCCCGGCTCCAACCCGCCGGTCTGGGTCATCGTCTGTGCGGGTACGGCCATCGCGCTCGGCACCTACCTGGGCGGCTGGCGCATCATCCGCACCATGGGCAGCGGCCTCACCGACCTCAAGCCGCCGCAGGGCTTCGCCGCCCAGACCAGTGCGGCCACGGTCATCCTGGCCTCCTCGCACCTCGGCTTCTCCCTCTCCACCACCCAGTCCTGCTCCGGCGCCGTGATGGGCGCGGGCCTCGGCCGCCAGGGCGGCGTGGTCCGCTGGTCCACCGCCACCCGGATGTTCGTCGCCTGGGGTCTGACCCTGCCGGCCGCGGGACTGGTCGGCGCGGGCGCGGAGCTCCTCACCAAGCAGGGCACCTGGGGTGTCGTGGTCGTCGCGGCGCTGCTGGTCGTGGGCTCCGGGGCGATCTGGGTGGTATCGCGTCGCAAGCCGGTCGGCCACGGCGATGTCGCGCCGACGGGCGGCGACGCCGAGTCCGCGGGCGTCGTCACCACGGCCATCGCCGCCGTCAGCCCGCCGCCCACCGCGGCCCAGGCAGCGGCCCAGGACCTCAAGACCACCATTCCGGCTCCGGCCGGAACCACCCAGGACCCGGCGCGACCCGCCACCGTCTAGGTCAGCCGCCTAGGCAGGCCGTCTAAGGATTCAGCATGAACATCGACTGGGCAGCCCTCGGCTCCGTCTTCGGCGTCTCCCTCGTCGTCACCGTCGCGCTGGTGGGTTTGTTCACCCTGGGCATCGTCGGTCTCTCCAAGCAGCCCGAACCGGCGGCGCAGGGCGGCTCCGGCGGCTCACTGCTGCTGGCCCGCGCCGGCGCGTACGTCTGCTTCGCGCTGTGCGCTGCGGCGGTCGCGTACGGGATCTATCTGATCGTCGCCTGAGCCCTCCTCCGCGCACTCCCCCATCGGGCCGGACACACCTCGTGTGTCCGGCCCGTTGTGGTGTGCCCGGCCCGATGTGGGGCTCAGCACACTGCACTGTCGCAGGTCAACGGCAAGTTGACGGGCGTTCGCGGAGCGTGGTGGACTGCCGGAGCCAATTACGGCGACAGCAGAGGAAGCCGGTGCGAATCCGGCGCGGTCCCGCCACTGTCACCGGGGAGCAGTCCCCCACACCGGAAGTCACGGCACGCGCGAGCGGGTTGGAAGGCCGGGGGAACTGCGGATCCGGGAGCCAGGAGACTCTCGTCGCCGGTCACGTCGAACCAGGGCGCGGACCCTGAGTGAGGACATATCGCCATGCCTGGCTGCCGTGCGTCCGTTGCTGTGGTGCTCTCGACGAGAGCCGCCTGTACGAAGGTCCTTCGAGGCGTAACGGCCGGTTGAGCCGTGCGTGCCGACCGCATTTTCGCGTACGGCGCCACGGCCGGTCTGATCGGCGATCTGCTGCTCGGTGACCCCCGCAGGGGACATCCGGTCGCCGCCTTCGGGCGGGCCGCAGCGGGTGCCGAGCGCCGTCTGTGGCGCGACCACCGCGGGTGGGGCGCGCTGCACACGCTCGTCTGCGTCGGAGGCGCCGCGGGTGGTGCCGCGCTGATCACCCGTGCCGTACGCAGCCACCCCGCCGCCTCCGTCGCACTGACCGCGGCCGCCACCTGGTCCGTCGTCGGCGGTACGTCCCTGGGGCGTGAGGCCCGGGCGATCGGCGGCGCCCTGGCCGCCGGTGACATCGAGTCGGCCCGCGAGCGTCTGCCCCATCTGTGCGGGCGCGACCCGTACGCGCTCGACGGACCGCAGATCGCCCGCGCCGTGGTGGAGTCCGTGGCCGAGAACACCTCGGACGCCGTGGTCGGCGCCCTGGTGTGGGGTGCGCTGGCCGGTGTGCCCGGGCTCGTCGGCTTCCGGGCCGCCAACACCCTCGACGCCATGGTCGGCCACAAGTCACCCCGCCACCGGCGTTACGGCTGGGCCTCGGCCCGCCTCGACGACCTCGCGGGCTGGCCCGGCGCCCGGCTCACAGCCCTGCTCGCCGTGGCCGCCGGGAGGCGGCCGCACGGCGCGGTACGGGCGTGGCGGGCCGACGCGGCGAAGCACCCGAGCCCCAACGCGGGCCCGGTGGAGGCCGCGTTCGCGGGTGCGCTCGGCGTACGGCTCGGCGGGACCCTCGCGTACGGCGGCCGGGTCGAACACCGACCCGTCCTCAACGGGGAGACGGGCCGGGCGGTGGAGACCGAGGACATCGAACACGCGGTACGGCTGTCGCGCCGGGTGACTGCTCTGGCCCTCGGCGTGTGTGTGGCGGGACGACTGGGTGCGGGCCTGGCCGCACGACGGATCGCAGGCATTCGGCCCGCAGGACTTCAGGTCACAGGACGTCGGATCGCAGGACGGAGACGGACATGAGCGGCGGGCTGCTGGTCGCCGGAACCACCTCGGACGCGGGCAAGAGCGTCGTCACGGCAGGCATCTGCCGCTGGCTCGTGCGCCGGGGCGTGAAGGTGGCGCCCTTCAAGGCGCAGAACATGTCGCTGAACTCGTTCGTCACCCGCGAGGGTGCCGAGATCGGGCGCGCCCAGGCCATGCAGGCCCAGGCCGCCCGGGTGGAGCCGACCGCGCTGATGAACCCGGTCCTCCTCAAACCCGGCAGCGACCGCTCCAGCCAGGTCGTCCTGATGGGCAGACCGGTGGGCGAGATGAGCGCACGCGGCTACCACGGAGGCAGGCAGGAAGCGCTTCTCGGCACGGTCGTGGACTGCCTGGAGCAGCTTCGGGGCACGTATGACGCAGTGATCTGCGAGGGGGCAGGCAGTCCGGCCGAGATCAATCTGCGGCGCACGGACATCGTGAACATGGGCATCGCGCGGGCGGCACGCTTCCCGGTGGTGGTCGTCGGCGACATCGACCGCGGCGGCGTCTTCGCCTCGTTCTTCGGTACGACGGCGTTGCTCGACGCCGAGGACCAGTCGCTGATCGCCGGCTACCTCGTCAACAAGTTCCGCGGCGACGTGTCGCTGCTGGAACCGGGCCTGGAAATGCTGCGCGGGATCACCGGGCGGCAGACCTTCGGGGTGCTGCCCTTCGCCCACGGCCTCGGCATCGACGAGGAGGACGGGATGGGGGTCTCGCTGCGCGGAACCGTACGCGAATCGGTCGTCGCGCCGCCGCACGGCGACGACGTGCTGCGCGTCGCGGTGTGCGCCGTGCCCCTGATGTCGAACTTCACCGATGTGGACGCGCTGGCCGCCGAACCGGGCGTCGTCGTCCGGTTCGTGGACCGCGCCGAGGAGCTGGCCGACGCCGACCTCGTCATCGTGCCGGGTACCCGCGGCACCGTGAACGCGCTGGCCTGGCTGCGCGAGCGCGGCCTCGCCGACGCCCTGGTGCGGCGTGCCGCCGAGGGCCGGCCGGTCCTCGGCATCTGCGGCGGCTTCCAGCTCCTCGGTGAACACATCGAGGACGACGTCGAGTCGAGGGCCGGACACATCGACGGTCTCGGCCTGCTGCCCGTACGCATCCGCTTCGACCGCGAGAAGACCCTCGCCCGCCCCGTCGGCGAGGCGCTCGGCGCCGCCGTCGAGGGGTACGAGATCCACCACGGCGTCGCCGATGTACGCGGCGGCGAACCGTTCCTGGACGGCTGCCGGGTCGGCGCCGTGTGGGGCACCCACTGGCACGGCTCGCTGGAGAGCGACGAATTCCGCCGCCGCTTCCTGAGCGAGGTCGCGCGGGCCGTCGGCCGGCGCTTCGTCCCCGCCCCCGACACCGCCTTCGCCGCGCTGCGCGAGGAACAGCTCGACCGCCTCGGCGACCTCATCGAAGAACACGCGGACACCGACGCGCTGCTGCGGCTCATCGAGTCGGGCGCACCGTCAGGACTTCCCTTCATCGCCCCCGGAGCACCTGGAGCACCCGCATGAACGCCCCCATGAGCACCGTGCTGTTGCTGTCGACCGCCGACACGGACCTCCTCGCCGCCCGCGCCTCCGGCGCGCCGTACCGGATCGGCAACCCCACCCGCCTCGACGCCCACGAGGAACTCCCCGCACTGATCGAGGGTTCCTCCGTCGCCGTCGTCCGCCTCCTCGGCGGCAAACGTGCCTGGGAGGACGGGCTGGCCGTCCTCAAGGCGTCCGGTATCCCCACCGTGCTGCTGGGCGGCGAGGCCGTGCCGGACGCGGAACTGATGGCCGAGTCATCCGTACCCGCCGGTGTCGTCGCCGAGGCGCTGCGCTACCTCGTGGAGGGCGGCCCCGGAAACCTCGTGGAACTGGCCCGCTTCCTCTCCGACACCGTCCTGCTGACCGGCCACGGCTTCGCCGAGCCGCAGAAGATGCCCGAGTGGGGCCTGCACGGCAGCCGTGAATTCGTCGAGGGCCGCCCGACCGTCGGCGTGCTCTTCTACCGGGCGCACCAGCTGTCCGGGAACACCTCGTTCGTGGACGTCCTCTGCGACGCGGTGGAGGCCCGTGGCGCCAACGCCCTGCCCGTGTACTGCGGTTCGCTGCGCGGCGCGGACGCCGGTCTCTACGAGCTGCTCGGCAGGGCCGACGCCCTGGTCGCCACGGTGCTCGCGGCGGGCGGCACCCGTGCGTCGGACGCCTCCGCCGGGGGCGACGACGAGGCCTGGGACATCGGTGCGCTCGCCGATCTGAACGTCCCCGTGCTGCAGGGCCTGTGCCTGACCTCCGCGCGCGCCGCGTGGGACGCCTCCGACGCTGCGCTCTCCCCCATGGACGCCGCGATGCAGGTCGCGATCCCCGAGTTCGACGGCCGTCTGATCACCGTCCCGTTCTCCTTCAAGGAGCAGGGTCCCGACGACGTACCGGTGTACCGCGCCGACCCCGAACGGGCCGCGCGCGTCGCCGGAATCGCGGTGCGCCACGCCGTCCTGAAGCACAGGACGAACGCCGAGAAGAAGCTCGCCCTCGTCTTCACCGCCTACCCGACCAAGCACTCGCGCGTCGGCAACGCCGTCGGTCTGGACACGCCCGCATCGGCGGTGCGGGTCCTGGACGCCCTGCGCGACGCCGGTTACGGAGTCGACGGGCACCCCGACAACGGCGACGAGCTCATCCACCGTCTCATCAACGCCGGTGGCCACGACGTGGAGTGGCTGACCGAGGAGCAGCTCGCGGCAGCCCCCGCGCGCGTGCCGCTCGCCGACTACCGGGCCTGGTTCGACAAGCTGGAACCGGAGCTGCGCGACTCGATGCTGGAACACTGGGGCGAGCCGCCGGGCTCGCTGTACGTGGACGGGGACGACATCGTCCTCGCCTCGTTGCAGTTCGGGAACGTGGTGGTGCTGATCCAGCCGCCGCGCGGCTTCGGCGAGAACCCGATCGCGATCTACCACGACCCGGACATGCCGCCGTCCCACCACTACATGGCGACGTACCGCTGGCTGGAGGCCGCAACATCGGAGGGGGGCTTCGGCGCGGACGCCGTCGTCCACATGGGCAAGCACGGCACGATGGAGTGGCTGCCGGGCAAGGGCCTCGGCCTGTCCGCCGGCTGCGGCCCCGACGCGGTGCTCGGCGAACTGCCGCTGATCTACCCGTTCATCGTCAACGACCCGGGCGAGGGCACCCAGGCCAAGCGCCGTGGGCACGCCACGGTGGTGGACCATCTGGTGCCGCCGATGGCGCGCGCCGACACCTATGGCGACCTGGCCAAGCTGGAGCAACTGCTCGACGAGTACGCACTGGTCAGTGATCTCGACCCGACGAAGGCCCCATCGGTGCGGGCGCAGATCTGGACGCTGGTGAAGGCCGCCGAGCTGCACCACGATCTCCATGTCGACGAACAGCCCGGCGACGACGACTTCGACTCGTTCGTCATGCACATCGACGGCTACCTCTGCGAGATCAAGGACGTCCAGATCCGCGACGGCCTGCACATCCTGGGCGGCGGTCCCGTCGACGAGGCGCGGGTCAACCTGGTGCTGGCCGTGCTGCGCGCCTCCCAGGTGTGGGGCGGAACGGCGAACGCGCTCCCGGGGCTGCGGGCGTCGATCGCCGAGCACTTCGGGCTCAGCGAGAAGGAGTTGCTGGCCGAGCCCGGTGCTGCGGTGAAGGTGCCGGTCGAGCTGACCGAACTGGTGGACGGCCCGGCGCGCACCGGTGCGGATGCGATCGACCTGCTGGAGCAGCTGTGCCGCCGGCTCGCTGAGGGCATGGAGGGGCGCGGCTGGGACATCACGGCCGCCGCGGGGCTGGTCCAGGACGTACTGGGCGTCGAACTCCCGGATGCGGTGGCCGTGTTGGGCTTCGCGTGCGAGGAGGTCGTACCGCGTCTGGCCCGGACGACGGACGAGATCGACCACATTCTGCGGGCACTGGACGGCGGCTTCGTACCGGCCGGCCCGTCCGGATCGCCCACGCGCGGGCTCGTCAATGTGCTGCCGACGGGCCGCAACTTCTACTCCGTGGACCCGAAGGCGATTCCGTCCCGGCTGTCGTGGGAGGTCGGGCAGTCGCTCGCCGACTCCCTGATCGCCCGGTATCTCGCCGACACGGGCGACTACCCGAAGTCGGTCGGCCTGACCGTATGGGGCACCTCCGCCATGCGTACCCAGGGCGACGACATCGCGGAGATCCTTGCGCTGCTCGGCTGCCGGCCGGTGTGGGACGACGCGTCGCGGCGGGTGACCGGCTTCGAGGTCGTGCCCGTGAGCGAGCTGGGGCGCCCGCGCATCGACGTGACCGTGCGGATCTCCGGGTTCTTCCGCGACGCGTTCCCGCATGTGGTGGGGCTGATCGACGATGCGGTACGAACGGTTGCGGAGCTGGACGAGCCGGCGGACGCCAACTACGTACGGACGCACGCCGACGAGGACACGGCGGAGCACGGCGACCGGCGCCGGGCGACGGCACGCATCTTCGGGTCGAAGCCGGGAGCGTACGGGGCGGGGCTGCTGCCACTGATCGACGCGCGGAACTGGCGGAGCGACGCGGATCTGGCCGAGGTGTACGCGGTGTGGGGCGGTTACGCGTACGGGCGCGGGCTCGACGGGCGGGCGGCGCGCGGGGACATGGAGACGGCGTTCCGGCGCATCGCGGTGGCGGCGAAGAACGTCGACACCAGGGAACACGACCTGGTCGACGCGGACGACTACTTCCAGTACCACGGCGGCATGGTCGCCATGGTGCGGCATCTGACCGGCGAGTCGCCCGAGGCGTACGTCGGCGACAGCGCCACGCCCGACCAGGTGAAGACGCGGACACTGGGCGAGGAGACGCACCGGGTGTTCCGGGCGCGGGTGGTGAACCCTCGGTGGATGGCGGCCATGCGGCGGCACGGGTACAAGGGTGCCTTCGAGATGGCCGCGACCGTGGACTACCTCTTCGGCTACGACGCCACGGCGGGGGTCGTCGACGACTGGATGTACGAGAAGTTGTCGGCGGAGTACGTCTTCGACGAAACCAACCGGGACTTCATGAAGACGTCCAACCCCTGGGCGTTGCGCGGGATTTCGGAACGGCTGCTGGAGGCGGCCGAGCGGGGGCTGTGGGCGGAGCCGGACGCGGAGACGCTGGAGCGGCTGCGGGCCACGTATCTGGAGCTCGAGGGCGACCTGGAGGGGGACGAGTGAGCGGAGTGCGCACGCCTGCTGTCCGGGGGCTCCGCCCCCGGACCCCGGCTCCTCGAACGCCGAAGCGGCCGACATCACGCCGTTCACCCAAGGAGGCATCGTGAGTACGCCGTACCCCTTCACCGCCATCGTCGGACAGGACGATCTCCGGCTCGGGCTGCTGCTGAACGCCGTCTCGCCCGCCGTCGGCGGCGTGCTGGTGCGCGGCGAGAAGGGCACCGCCAAGTCCACCGCCGTGCGTGCGCTCGCCGCGCTCATGCCGGAGGTCCCCGTGGTCTCCGGGTGCCGGTTCTCGTGCGACCCGGCGTCGCCCGATCCGGCGTGTCCCGATGGCCCCCATGAGGCCGGGACCGGCGTGTCGCGGGATGCGCGGATGGTCGAGCTTCCCGTCGGCGCGTCCGAGGACCGGCTCGTCGGGGCGCTCGACATCGAGCGGGCGCTCGCCGAGGGCGTGAAGGCGTTCGAGCCCGGGCTGCTCGCCGATGCGCACCGCGGGATTCTGTACGTCGACGAGGTCAACCTGCTCCACGACCACCTCGTGGACCTGCTGCTGGACGCGGCCGCCATGGGCGCTTCGTACGTGGAGCGCGAAGGCGTCTCCGTACGGCATGCCGCGCGCTTCCTGCTCGTGGGGACGATGAACCCCGAAGAGGGCGAACTGCGGCCGCAGTTGCTCGACCGGTTCGGGCTGACCGTCGAGGTCGCCGCGTCCCGCGAGACCGATCTGCGGGTCGAGGTCGTGCGGCGGCGTCTCGCGTACGACGACGATCCTGCGGGCTTCGCCGCCGAGTGGGCCGACGAGGAAGGCGCGTTGCGGGCCCGGATCGTCGCCGCGCGTGCGCTGCTTCCCGCAGTGCGGCTCGGGGACGGGGCGTTGCGGCAGATCGCGGCCACCTGCGCGGCCTTCGAGGTCGACGGGATGCGCGCGGACATCGTGATGGCACGGACGGCCACCGCCCTGGCCGCGTGGGCGGGACGTACGGATGTGCTCGCCGAGGATGTGCGGCAGGCCGCTCTGCTCGCGCTCCCCCACCGGCGTCGGCGCAATCCCTTCGACGCGCCGGGCCTGGACGAGGACAAGCTCGACGACACGCTGGAGCAGAACAGCGGCGAGGACGACGATCCGGACCCGGACGGCCCCGGTGGCGGCGGCCGGCCCCCGCAGGGCGACGGGCCCGACACGCCGCCGCAGCCCGAGGGCGAGGCGGGCGACACGCCCGCGCAGTCCGTTCCCGAGCAGGGGCAGGGACAGGAACAGCAGTCTTCCGGGGGCGGCGAGCAGCAGCCCGTACGCGCCGGCGAGCCGTTCCGTACGAAGATGCTGAGCGTGCCGGGTCTGGGCGAGGGCGCGGCGGGGCGGCGGTCCCGGGCGCGTACCGAACACGGGCGTACGACCGGTGCGCGGCGCCCTCAGGGCGCCCTGACCAAATTGCATCTGGCCGCGACCGTGCAGGCCGCTGCCCCGCATCAGCGGGCGCGGGGGCGGACGGGGCGGGGACTGGTGGTCCGGCGGGACGATCTGCGGCAGGCGACCCGGGAGGGACGCGAGGGAAACCTCGTTCTCTTCGTGGTGGATGCGTCGGGATCGATGGCTGCCCGGCAGCGTATGAGTGCCGTGAAGGGTGCCGTCCTTTCGCTGCTGCTGGACGCGTATCAACGGCGGGACAAGGTCGGGCTGATCACCTTCCGGGGCAAGGATGCCGAGGTGGTGCTGCCGCCGACCTCGTCGGTGGACGCTGCGGCGGCACGGCTGGAGACGCTGCCGACCGGTGGGCGTACCCCCGTGGCGGCCGGGCTGCTGAAGGCCCATGACGTGCTGCGGGTGGAGCGGCTGCGTGATCCGTCGCGGCGGCCGTTGCTGGTCGTGGTGACCGACGGACGGGCGACCGGGGGGCCCGAGCCGGTGGCGCTGGCGTCGCGGGCGGCGCGGCTGCACGAGGTCGAGGGCACCGCGTCCGTCGTCGTGGACTGCGAGTCGGGGCCCGTACGGCTCGGTCTCGCGGGAAGTCTCGCGCGCGACCTGGGGGGCACCGCCGTCACGCTCGACGAACTGCGGGCCGACTCGATCGCCGGGCTCGTCAAGGACGTTCAGGGAACCAGCAGGAGGGCCGCGTAATGCCGCAGGGACAGCCGACCACCGTGCCGGACGACGGGCTCACCACCCGTCAGCGCCGCAACCGCCCGCTGCTGGTGGTGCACACCGGCATCGGGAAGGGGAAATCGACGGCGGCCTTCGGGCTCGCGTTGCGCGCCTGGAATCAGGGGTGGCCCATCGGGGTCTTCCAGTTCGTCAAGTCGGCGAAGTGGAAGGTCGGTGAGGAGAACGCGCTGAAGGTCCTCGGGGCCAGTGGCGAAGGCGGTTCCGTCGCCTGGCACAAGATGGGCGAGGGCTGGTCGTGGGTGCAGCGCGACAAGCAGCTGAACAACGAGGAGGCGGCGCGCGAGGGCTGGGAGCAGGTCAAGCGCGACCTGGCCGCCGAGACGTACCGGCTGTACGTCCTCGACGAGTTCGCGTACCCGATGCACTGGGGCTGGGTCGACACCGACGAGGTGATCGAGGTGCTGCGGAACCGTCCCGGTACGCAGCATGTGGTCATCACCGGGCGCAACGCGCCCGAGCAACTGGTGGAGGCCGCCGACCTGGTGACCGACATGTCGAAGGTCAAGCACCCGATGGACGCGGGTCAGAAGGGTCAGCGGGGCATCGAATGGTGAGGGGCCCGCGGTGAACGTTCCGCGTCTGGTGATTGCCGCGCCCTCGTCGGGGAGCGGCAAGACGACCGTGGCCACGGGGCTGATGGCGGCCTTTGCGGGGCGAGGGCTTGCCGTGTCCGCGCACAAGGTCGGGCCCGACTACATCGATCCCGGCTATCACACGCTGGCAACCGGGCGGCCGGGGCGCAATCTCGACGCCTACATGTGCGGTCCTGAGCTGGTCGCTCCCCTGTTCGCGCACGGGGCGCGCGGCTGCGATCTGGCGGTCGTCGAGGGCGTGATGGGGCTGTACGACGGGGCGTCGGGGCAGGGCGAGCTGGCGTCGACCGCTCAGGTCGCGAAGCTGCTGCGGGCGCCTGTGGTGCTGGTGGTCGACGCGTCGTCGCAGTCGCGGTCCGTGGCCGCGCTGGTGCACGGCTTCGCCTCGTGGGATCCGCAGGTGCGGATCGGTGGCGTGATTCTGAACAAGGTCGGCTCCCAGCGGCACGAGGTGCTGCTGCGGGAGGCGTTGGACGAGTCGGGTGTGCCGGTGCTGGGGGTGTTGCGGCGGGCCGAGCAGGTGGCTGTGCCGTCGCGGCATCTGGGGTTGGTGCCGGTGGCCGAGCGGCGGGGCGACGCGGTGGGCGCTGTCGCGGCGATGGCCGATCGGGTGCGGGCGGGGTGTGACCTGGACGCGGTCATGGCGTTGGCGCGGTCTGCGCCTGCGGTGCCGGGTGAGGTGTGGGATGCGTCGGGCGCCTGCGGCGGGACTGTTCCCCTGCCCGCCCCTTCCCACAACCGGGGCGCCGCCCCGGACGGCGGTCCTCAAGCGCCGGACGGGCTGAAAGATGCCATCGGTCGCCGGGCGGGCCAGGGTGTGCCGGAGGGGTCGAATGTGGTCGCTGTCGCTGCCGGGGCAGCGTTCACCTTCTCCTACGCCGAGCACACCGAGCTGCTCGCCGCCGCCGGGGCCGAGGTCGTGCCGTTCGATCCGTTGCGGGACGAGGCGTTGCCCGAGGGCACTCGGGGGCTGGTCATCGGTGGCGGATTTCCGGAGGTGTACGCCTCGGAGCTGTCCGCCAACGCGGCACTGCGCAAAGCCGTTGTCGAGCTGGTGGAGTCCGGGGCTCCGGTGGCTGCCGAGTGTGCGGGGCTGCTCTATCTGGCGCGTTCGCTCGACGGTCTGCCGATGTGCGGGGTCCTCGATGCCGAGGGCCGGATGTCCGAGCGGCTGACGCTCGGCTACCGGGAGGCCGTGGCGGTCTCCGACAGTGTGCTGGCGGCGCCCGGGACGCGGGTGCGCGGGCACGAGTTCCACCGGACCGTGCTGGAGCCGGGCGCCGGGGCCGAACCGGCGTGGGGTCTGCATCAGCCGGAGCGCCGCGTGGAGGGGTTCGTACAACAGGGCGTGCACGCGAGTTATCTGCATACGCATTGGGCTTCGGCGCCCGGTATGGCCCGCCGATTCGTTGAGAGGTGCAAGGGATGAACCACGGTCACGGTACGAGCAGGCTGGTCGGCGTCGGTGTCGGGCCCGGTGACCCGGAGCTGGTGACCGTCAAGGGTGTGAACGCGCTGCGTGGTGCCGCGGTCGTCGTCGTACCGGTGATGGACACCGGTGAGCGGGGGCGGGCCGAGGCGACCGTCCTGCATTACGTGGCGGCCGAGAAGGTCGTACGTGTGGTGTTCGCGCTGAACGAGCGGACGGACCGGGCGCGCCGGGAGGCGGCGTGGGACGCGGCGGGTGAACGGGTCGCGGAGCTGCTGCGTACGCATGGTTCGGTGGCGTTCGCGACGATCGGCGACCCCAATGTGTACTCGACGTTCACGTATCTCGCGCACACGATAGGTGAGCTGCTGCCGGGTACGGCCGTGGAGACCGTTCCGGGGATCACGGCCATGCAGGATCTGGCCGCCCGCAGCGGTGCGGTGCTGACGGAGGGCACGGAGCCGTTGACCCTGGTACCGGTGACCGCCGGGGCCGCGGTGCTCAAGGAGGCTCTGGAAGGTCCCGGGACGGTCGTCGCGTACAAGTTCGGGCGGCTGGCCGCCGAGGTGGCCACGGCACTGCGTGAGACGGGGCGTACCGAGGACGCGGTGTGGGGTTCGGCGCTCGGGCTGCCCGAGGAGTCGATCCGGCCGGCGGCGGAGCTGGCCGAGGGCCCGTTGCCGTATCTGTCGACGCTGATCGCACCCGCGCCGCGCGACGGCGGGCGGGGCGGGAAATTGTGAGGCGCCCGGGTGCGGCGCGGTGGTCAGTCCGCGATGCCCACCACAAGCCAGATGAAGCCCACCCCGGCCACGGTGCACAGCAGCGTGGAGCGGGCCGGGTGTTCGTGGTGTGCCTCGGGGAGGATCTCGGCGGCGGCCAGGTAGAGCAGTGCGCCGCCGAAGAAGCCGAGCACCAGGTGGCGGCGGTCGGTGACGCGCTGGGCGACCCACCCGCCGGCCAGGGTCATCAGGAACGCGCCGAGCGCCACGAACACCGCCATGCGCTCTTGCTAGCCGACTGACCCCGGTGCGCGCATCTCACCGCGCCCTGCCGTCCTTCCCGCCCTTCTGTCCCGTTTTCCCGTTTCCCGTTTCCCGAAAGGACCCCGTCCCATGTCCGAAGCAGTCGACGCAACCGGCACGGTCGCCGCGCCCACCCACGGCAAAGTGACGTTCGTCGGTGCCGGCCCCGGCGCCGCCGATCTGCTGACCTTCCGGGCGGCGCGGGCCATCGCGGATGCCGACATCGTCATCTGGGCGGCCAGCCTGGTGCAGGCGGAAGTTCTGGAGCACGCCCGGGAGGGCGCGGAGATCCTCGACTCGGCGCAGATGTCGCTGGAGCAGGTCGTCGCCGTGTACGAACGCGCGGCCGCCGAGGGGCTCAAGGTGGCCCGTATCCACTCCGGCGACCCGGCGCTGTGGGGCGGCACGCAGGAGCAGGTCGACCGGTGTGCCGGGCTGGGGGTCGCGGTCGAGATCGTGCCGGGGGTCTCGTCGTTCTCGGCCGTCGCGGCGATCGCGCAGCGGGAGCTGACCATTCCGGAGGTCGCGCAGTCCGTGATCCTGACCCGTCTCGGCGGCGGCAAGACGCCGATGCCGCCGGGCGAGGAAGTACGGGAGTTCGCGCGCCACGGCACGACGATGGCGCTGTTCCTGTCGGCCGCCCGGTCCGGCCAGCTCACCCAGGAGCTGCTGGAGGGCGGCTATCCCACGTCGACGCCGGTCGTGATCGCGTACCAGGCGACCTGGCCGGAGGAGCTGATCCTGCACTGCACGATCGAGACCCTGGAGGAGACGGTCAAGGAGCACAAGCTCTGGAAGCACACCCTCTTCCTGGTCGGCCCGGCGCTTTCGGCTTCGGGGACACGCTCGCACCTCTACCACCCGGGGCACTTCCACGGTTTCCGCAAGGCCGACAAGGCGGCACGGGCCGAACTGCGCGCCCAGCGGTCCGGCTCGTGATCCGGGTCTTCGGTACGGGGACGGGCGAGCCGCTCGGTCCCGAGGCCCAGGACGCGCTGGCCGGGGCCACGCTGGTGGTCGGCGCCCGGCGTCATCTGGCAGCCGCGGGGCCGCCGGAGCAGGTCGAGCGCATCGTGCTCGGCCCGCTGGGGCCGGCGCTCGACCGGATCGCGGAGCATGCGCACGGGGGCGGGGCGCGGGTGGTCGTGCTGGCCTCCGGCGACCCCGGATTCTTCGGGATCGTGCGGGCGCTGGCTGAGCGTTTCGGGGCGAGCGCGCTCGATGTGCGGCCGGGTTCGCCTTCCGTCGCGGTCGCGTTCGCCCGGCTCGGGCTGGCGTGGGACGACGCGGTCGTGGTCAGTGCGCACGGCCGCGACCCGCGTACCGCGGTGAACACATGTCTGGCGCACCCGAAGGTGGCCGTCCTGACCGGGCCCGGCGCCGGGCCCGCGGAGCTGGCGGCCGGGCTGGTGCACGGAGCCGAGGGGCGCACCCTGGTCGTGGCGACGGCGCTCGGAGATCCGGAGCGGGAGCGCATCGAGCGGCTGACCCCTGCCGAGGCGGTGGCCCGCGACTGGCCGGATCCGGTGAGTGTGGTGCTGTGTCTGGACGAGTCCCGGGTGCTCTCCGCGGTACGGACCGTCGCGGGGCCGCCCGCGGGGCCCGGCCGGTGGGCGCTGGACGAGACGGAGTTCGAGCACCGCGACTCGATGATCACCAAGTTCGAAGTACGGGCGCTGGCGCTGGCGCGGCTGGGACCGCGCACCGGTGACCTGGTGTGGGACATCGGTGCGGGTTCGGGTTCGGTCGCGGTGGAGTGCGCGCGGCTCGGCGCGGCCGCCGTCGCCGTGGAGAAGACCTCGGACGGGGTCGAGCGGATCAGGGCGAACGCGGCCGCGCACGCGGTGTATGTGCGTGCAGTGCACGGCTCCGCGCCCGCCGTGCTCGACGGTCTGGGCGAACCGGACGCGGTGTTCATCGGGGGCGGCGGGCGTGAGCTGCCCGCCATCGTGACGGCGTGTGCCCGGCGGGCGCGGCGCTCGGTGGTGGTGGCGCTGGCGGCGCTGGACCGGGTGCCTCAGGTGCGTGCGGCGCTGGCCGGTGCCGGGCTCGTGCCCGAGGGCGTGCTGCTGCAGTCCTCCCGGCTGGCGCCGCTGCCCGGTGAGGTGACGCGGCTCTCCGCGACCAACCCGGTCTTTCTGCTGTGGGGCACCCGCCCCGCGGTCCGTGCAAGTGAAGGAGCAACCCAGTGATCGGCCTGATCTCCGCCACGGCGGCGGGCACCGTCGCCCGCGACCGGCTGGCCGCGGCCTGGCCCGGCCGCACCGTGGTCTACGAGGGACCGGTGCGCGAGGCCGTGCAGCGGGCGTTCGCCGAGTGCGAGCAGCTGGTGTGTTTCCTGGCGACGGGGGCCGTGGTGCGGCTGCTCGCGCCGCTGCTGTCGGACAAGGCCTCGGACCCGGGTGTCGTCTGTGTCGACGAGGCGGGCCGCCATGCTGTCGCGCTGCTCGGCGGGCACGGTGGCGGGGCGAACGCGCTGGCCGGGGCGGTCGGTGAGGTGCTGGGCGCGGCGCCGGTCGTGACGACGGCGACGGACGCGGCGGGGGTGCCGGGGCTGGACATGCTGGGCCTCCCCGTGGAGGGCGATGTGGCGGGGGTGTCGCGCGCGATGCTCGACGGGGCGGGGGTGGAGCTGCGGGCTGATGCGGTGTGGCCGTTGCCGCCGTTGCCGGCGAATGTTTCCCCCGGCGCCGGGGATGGTGCGGTGCTGCGTGTCACCGACCGCATCGTGGAACTCGGTGCGCGGACCGCCGTGTTGCGGCCCGCGTCACTCGCTGTCGGGGTCGGTGCGTCCAAAGATGTGCCGGCCGAGGAGGTCGTCGGGCTGATCCGGGACGTTCTGCGCGAGGCCGGGCTGTCGCCGCTGAGCATCGCGGAGTTGGTGACGGTCGACGCGAAGGCGGACGAGCCGGGGATCGTCGCCGCGGCCTCGTGGCTCGGCGTACCACTGCGGACGTACGCCGCCGACGAGTTGGCCCGTATCGAGGTGCCCAATCCGTCCGGCGCGCCGCTCGCCGCCGTCGGAACGCCTTCCGTCGCGGAGGCCGCCGCACTCGCCGCGGGGGGCGAACTCCTCGTACCGAAGCGGAAGTCGAGGGGGTGGCCAGCCGGGCAGGCCGGACCAGGGAGCGGGGTCCGGGGTGTGCAGCTGCAAGGCGGAGGAGGGAGTCGACGCGGAGCGTCGGCGAGCGACGACAACGCCGCAGATGCGCACCCCGGGGCACGCGAGCCCGGCCTGCCCGGCTGGCCACCCCCTGGCCCTGCGGGGCGGGCCGCGATGGCCACGTGCGCGGTGGTGCGCCGCAGCCCGCGCGGGCGCCTGGCCGTCGTCGGTCTCGGCCCGGGTGCGCGCGATCTGCTGACCCCGCGGGCCCGTGAGGAGCTGCGGCGGGCCTCGGTGCTGGTCGGGCTCGATCAGTACGTCGATCAGATCAGGGACCTGCTGCGGCCCGGAACCACCGTTCTGGAGTCGGGGCTCGGCGCCGAGGAGGAGCGGGCCCGTACGGCGGTCGCCGAGGCGCGCAAGGGGCATGCGGTGGCGCTGATCGGCAGCGGTGACGCCGGCGTGTACGCGATGGCCTCACCCGCGCTCGCCGAGGCCGGCGCCGATATCGATGTGGTGGGTGTGCCGGGGGTGACGGCCGCGCTGGCGGCTGCCGCGATCCTGGGCGCCCCGCTGGGCCACGACCATGTGTCGATCAGCCTCTCCGATCTGCACACGCCGTGGGAGGTCATCGAGCGCCGGGTACGGGCCGCGGCCGAGGCCGACATCATCGTGACGTTCTACAACCCGCGCAGCCGGGGCCGCGACTGGCAGCTCCCGAAGGCCCTGTCGATCCTGTCCGAGCACCGGGAACCGGCGACACCGGTCGGTGTCGTACGCAACGCCTCGCGCCCTGACGAGAGCAGCCGGGTGACCTCGCTCGCCGCTCTGGACCCGGCGACGGTGGACATGATGACGGTCGTGACGGTCGGCAACACGGCCACCCGGGAGATCGCGGGCCGCATGGTGACACCGCGCGGCTACCGCTGGCAGTCGGCCCCCACGGCCCCCGCACAGGAGGGAGCCGAGTGAACCGGCCCTGGGAGAGAACCGTTCACCCCATCGAGCAGGAGTCGTTCCGGCGGCTGCGCGCCCGCCTGGACACCTCGCACTTCGCACCGCTGACCCGGGCCGTCGTGGAGCGGGTCATCCACTCCGCGGCGGATCTGGAGTACGCGACGGACCTGGTCTGCGACGAGGCGTCGCTCGTCGTCGCCCATGCGGCGCTGCACGCCGGCGCTCCGGTCGTCACCGATGTGGAGATGGTCGCGGCGGGCATCACCCGGCGCGAGACCGTGTGCCGTCTCAAGGAGGCCAGGTCCGGCCCGGGGCTGACCCGTTCGGCACATGCGATCCGGCTCGCCTACGAGCAGGTCGGACCGGGCGCGATCTGGGTGATCGGCAACGCGCCGACCGCGCTGGAGGAGTTGCTCGTCCTCGATGCCGCGCCCGCGCTCGTCATCGGGCTGCCGGTCGGTTTCGTCGGCGCGACCGAGTCGAAGGCGGCGCTGCGCGAGAGCGGTCTGCCCGCCGTGAGCAATGTGTCCGAGAAGGGCGGCTCGGCGGTTGCGGCCGCCGCTCTCAACGCCCTGTTGTACCACCCCGTACCCCCCACGAACACCGAGGAGAACCTGTGACCACCCCGTCCACCCAGCCTGCACTGCTCATCGCCGGACACGGCACCAGGGACGAGGGCGGGGCCGCGGCGTTCCGTGACTTCGTGACCGAGCTGGGCGAGCGCCACCCCGAACTGTCCGTCGCGGGCGGCTTCATCGAGCTGTCCCCGCCGCCGCTCGGCGACGCCGTGACCGAGCTGGTCGAGCGCGGTGTGCAGCGCTTCGCCGCCGTGCCGCTGATGCTGGTGTCGGCCGGGCACGCCAAGGGGGACATTCCGGCGGCGCTGGCCCGTGAGAAGGAGCGCCACCCCGGCATCTCCTACACCTACGGCCGCCCGCTCGGCCCGCACCCGGCGCTGCTGAAGGTGCTGGAGCGCCGGGTCGACGCGGTGCTGGGCGACACCGACCGGTCCGAGGTGACGGTGCTGCTGGTCGGGCGCGGTTCGACCGACCCGGACGCCAACGCCGAGGTGTACAAGGCGGCGCGGCTGTTCTGGGAGGGCCGTGGTTACGCGGGGGTGGAGACGGCGTTCGTCTCGCTCGCGGCGCCGGACGTACCGTCCGGTCTCGACCGTTGCGTGAAGCTGGGTGCCGGGCGCATAGTCGTTCTGCCGTACTTCCTCTTCACCGGCATCCTGCCGGACCGGGTGCGTCATCAGACCGAGGAGTGGGCCGCCGCCCATCCGGAGCTCGATGTCCGTTCGGCCGAAGTCATCGGTGCGGCCGAGGAATTGTACGACCTGGTCATGGAGCGCTACCGGGAGGCCGTCAAGGGCGATCTGCGGATGAACTGCGACTCATGCGTGTACCGGATCGCGCTGCCGGGCTTCGAGGACAAGGTGGGGCTGCCGCAGCAGCCGCACTTCCACCCCGACGACGACGGCCATCATCACCACCACCCCCACGGCGGTCATGCACACTCCCACTGAAAGACCCGACGCGACAGGCGCGGGCACGCACGATCTGCGACACCACGGTGACGCGGAAGTACGGGGACGGGGCCGGGATCTGACCGATCTCGCCGTCAACGTACGGGCCGATACGCCTCCGGCCTGGCTGAAGGCGCGGGTAGCCGCGTCGCTGGGCACGCTCGCCGCGTATCCGGACGGCCGTCCGGCGCGGGCGGCGGTCGCGGCCCGGCACGGGCTGCCGGTGGAGCGCGTGCTGCTGACGGCCGGTGCGGCGGAGGCGTTCGTGCTGATCGCACGGGCACTGCCGTCCTGTCGTCCGGTCGTCGTCCATCCGCAGTTCACCGAGCCCGAGTCGGCGCTGCGTGCGGCCGGGCACGAGGTGCGGCGGGTGCTGCTGTCGGCCGGGGGTGATTTCCGCCTGGACCCGGCGGCGGTGCCCGAGGACGCGGATCTGGTGGTGGTCGGCAATCCGACGAACCCCACGTCGGTCCTGCATCCGGCGGCCGCGCTGGAGAAACTGGCGCGCCCCGGGCGCACGTTGGTGGTCGACGAGGCGTTCATGGACGCGGTGCCGGGCGAGCGCGAGGCGCTGTGCGGACGTACGGACGTCCCGGGGCTCGTCGTGCTGCGCAGCCTCACCAAGACCTGGGGGCTCGCGGGGCTGCGGATCGGTTACGTACTGGCCGCTCCGGAGACGATCCGCGCGCTGGAGGAGGCGCAGCCGCTGTGGCCGGTGTCGTCCCCGGCGCTGGCTGCGGCCGAGGCGTGCGTGGAGCCACGGGCCCTGGCAGAGGCGGCTGCCGCGGCGGAGCGGATCGCGGTGGACCGGGCCCATCTGGTCGCTGGGCTGCGGGAGTTCACCGAAGTGCGGGTGGTGGAACCGGCCGAGGGATCGTTCGTCCTGGTGCGGCTGGAGGGGGCCGCCCAGGTACGGGAGCGGTTGCGGGCACTGGGGTTCGCGGCGCGGCGCGGAGATACGTTTCCGGGGCTCGGCCCGCAGTGGCTGCGGCTGGCGGTACGCGACCGTGCGACGACCAACCGTTTCCTGCAGGCACTCGACCAGGCACTGCAGACGCTGACCGCGGTCACGCGCTGACGGGACGGCCGCGCTCCGTCTCACGCCGACGGGAAGGGTTATTCCTCACGCTCGCGGGGAGCGGCGTTCCGTCACGCGAACGCCGCTCCCCGCTCCCCTCCTGACCTACGACTTCCCCCCTCGGGCCTTGGCCGGGAGGTCAGTCCTGGGCGCGGCGCCTGGCCACGACCATCGCCCCGGCGCCCACCGCCAGTAGTACGGCTGCGCCGCCCGCGATGTACGGGGTCGTGGAACTGCCGCCCGTCTCCGCGAGGTTGGAGTCGACGGCCGGGGCGTGGCCGGTGCCGGTCTGGGGCTTCACATGGCCGCCGTCACCGCCCGTGCCCCCGGACGTGCTGCCACCGCTGCCGGAGGTGCCTGCGCCACTCGTCCCGCCGTTGCCGGAACCGCCGTCGCTGGAACCGCCACTGCTGGAACCGCCGGTGCCGGAACCGCCGGTGCTGGAGCCCCCGTTGCCGGAACCGCCGTTGTCGCCGCCTCCGGTCGACTTCGGCGTCTCGCAGGTCGCCTCGGCGAGCGTGACCTCACCCTGTACATCGGCGACATTCAGCTTGAGCGGGTTGACCGAGACCTTCAGTTGCAGCGCGGCCGCCGCTGCGGTGCGTGAGGTGGTGTGCGTCTTCGACAGGTCGAGGGTCACCTCGCCGACGCCCGGCACCTTCACCTGTGTGCTGCCGCCCGCGGTGAGGGTGATCCGCTTGCCGAGGATCGACACATGCCCCAGCACGTTCGACTCGGCGACCGGCTTCCTGCCCACCTCGCAGACCGCCTTGGAGGTGACCTTCTCGACCTCGATCAGCGAGAGCAACGGCAGTCCGGGCACATGGACCCGGGCCTTCGCGAGATTGCTGTAGCCCTCGGCCCTGTGCTTGCCGACGGTCGCCCTGGCGGTTGCCACATCGGCGCTCAGCACGCTGAACGGCTGTCCGTGGTCCACCCCGTCGAGCCGCACGCTCAGCGCGGTCCTGTCGGCACTGGCGGGTGCCTGCACTTCATTGAGCGTGACCTTGAGCGGCACATCGATCGTCTTGTTCAGGAGCGAGACGTCGAGTGCGGTACGGAGCACGACCGCGCTCGCCTTCCCGTCGCCGGTGGTCGTGGTGGTCGCGGTCGCGGCCTGCGCCGGGACGGCGACCAGCAGGGCGACGGGAGCGGCGGCGACCGCCAGGGCGGCCAGGCGGAAGGTATTGCTGTTCAAGATGGTGGAACCCCCACAAGAGACATGGAGCCACCGGCGCCGTCCAATGGGGGACATCGCGGGCACCGGTGACCTCGACCCCGAAAGCTTTACGCACGGAGGGTGAACTGGCAGACACCTGAAGTGAGTTCACTCCAAAGGGGGGTTTCCGCGTCTGTATTCGATTATCTCGGTACGTTCGTTCCTCGGAGTCACCCGATCCACTGAGCGTGGACGGCACGGAGACCGACTGCGCCGGGGTGCGCGCAGGGGTGCTTCAACGACACGGCAGGGGTTCGGTAACTGCCTGTCAACACGGCACACCCCGGTCGGGAGGCGGCTCCGTGAGCCGCCGCTCAGCCGATCACCCGCCCGTTCAGCACCACGCGTCGCGGCGCCGCCAGCACCCGTACGTCCGCCCGCGGGTCCTCGTCGTACACCACCAGGTCCGCCGGTGCGCCCTCCTCCAGCACCGGCCGCCCGAGCCATCGACGCGCACCCCAGGTCGTCGCGGACAGCGCGTCCAGGGCCGGGATGCCCGCCTTCACCAGCTCGGCGACCTCGTCCGCCACCAGCCCGTGGGCGAGCACCCCGCCCGCGTCGGTGCCGACGAAGACCGGGATCCCGGCGTCGTACGCGGCGCGCACGGTGTCGTAACGCCGCTCGTGCAGCCGCCGCATATGGGCCGACCAGCGGGGGAACTTGGCGTCGCCGCCCGCCGCGAGCGAGGGGAACGTGGCGATGTTGACCAGCGTGGGGACGATCGCGACACCGCGCTCGGCGAAGAGCGGAATGGTGTCCTCGGTCAGCCCGGTGGCGTGCTCGATGCAGTCGATGCCGGCCTCGACGAGATCGCGCAGCGAGTCCTCGGCGAAGCAGTGCGCGGTGACCCGGGCGCCGAGCCGGTGCGCCTCGGCGATGGCCGCCTCGGCCGCCTCGCGCGGCCAGAGGGCGGTCAGATCGCCCACCTCCCGGTCGATCCAGTCGCCGACCAGCTTCACCCAGCCGTCGCCGCGGCGCGCCTCCTGTGCGACGTAGGCGACCAGATTTTCCGGCTCGATCTCGTGGGCGTAGTTCCGGGTGTATCTGCGGGGCCTGGCGATATGGCGGCCGGCCCTGATGATCTTCGGCAGGTCCTCGCGGTCGTCGATCCACCGGGTGTCGGCCGGCGAACCCGCGTCCCGCAGCAGCAGCGCGCCCGCCTCCCGGTCGGCGATGGCCTGCTTCTCGCTGGTCGCCGCGTCGACGGCGCCGTGATGGTCGAGCCCGACGTGGCAGTGGGCGTCGACCAGCCCCGGCAGCGCCCAGCCGGTGACGGTCACCGCCTCGTCCGCGCCGGCCGGCCTCCCGTACGAGATCCGCCCGTCGACGACCCAGAGTTCGTCGCGGACGTCCTCCGGTCCGACGAGCACCCGCCCCTTCACGCGCAGCACCTGCGGTGCCCTGTGATCACTCATGAGCAGCACTGTACGAGGCACCGCCCGGCGCCCTGGGTACGCTTCGACGGAAGCACTGTCCGTACGCAGCACCGCGGCGCACCGACCCGATCCGAAGAGAGCACCACCGTGACGCACCCGTTCCTCGACCTCGCCCCGCTCACCGCCGCGCATTTCGCGGCCATCGAGAAGCGCGTGGCCGGCCTCCTCGCCACCGAGCAGGACGTCGTCATCATGCAGGGCGAGGCACTGCTCCCCCTCGAAGGCTGCATCCGGGGCGGCGCCCGGCCCGGCTCGACCGCGCTGAACGTCGTCACGGGACCGTACGGACAGACCTTCGGGAACTGGCTGCGCGACTGCGGCGCCAATGTCATCGATCTGGCGGTTCCGTTCCACACGGCGGTCACCGCCGATCAGGTCGCACGGGCGCTGAACGAGCACCCGGAGATCGACTTCGTCTCCCTGGTCCACGCCGAGGCGGCGACCGGCAACACCAATCCGGTCGCCGAGATCGGTGAGGTGGTCCGTTCGCACGGGGCACTGTTCATGCTGGACGCCGTCGCCTCGGTGGGCGCCGAGCCGCTGCTGCCGGACGTGTGGGGCGTCGACCTCTGTGTGATCGGCGCGCAGAAGGCGATGGGCGGACCGGCCGGAGTGTCGGCGGTGTCGGTGAGCGAGCGGGCCTGGGAGCGGATCGCTGCCAACCCCCAGGCCCCGCGCCGCTCGTACCTCTCCCTCCTGGACTGGAAGGAGCGCTGGATCGACGGCGGTCGCAGGGCGCTGCTGCACGCCCCCGCCCAGCTGGAGATGCTGGCCCTGGAGGCCTGCGTGGAACGGATCGAGTCCGAGGGCCTGGATGCGCTGATGGCCCGGCATGCCTCGGCTGCCGCGGCAACGCGTGCGGGTGCGGTGGCACTCGGCGGCGGTCTGTCGCCATATGTGCACGAGGCGAAGGACGCGGCGCCGGTCGCCACGACACTGCGCGCCCCGGCGGGCGTCGACGCCTCCGAGCTGGTCGCGCGGGCACTCGCGGCCGACCCGTCGCTGCCGCTGATCGCGGGCGGCGGTGCACTGTCCAAGGAGATGATCCGGGTCAATCACTACGGCGTGGATGCGACGCGGGGCGCGGTGCAGTCCTCGCTCGCGGCTCTGGGGGCGGCGCTGGCCGATGCGGGCCGGCAGGTCGACTTCGAAACTGCCCGCAAAGCCGTTTCGGAAACCTGGCCGAGCGAGTAAAAGCGCACCGGAACGTCCATATTCCATAAACGCGGGGAGCTGCTCCATTCAGAGCAGCTCCCCGCATTCTTCTGCCCGCTTTCCCGGACCCTAAACACCCAAGTTTCCAGAAGCCCGATCCACACAATTCCGTTGCGTCATCCGAGAGTTACGACCTTGTGACCGACTCCACACCGCGGCCGTTATGCCGGATAAATGGCACCCAAAACGGAAGAAAAAGAGGCCGGGTCGCGCCGGTGCACGCGCCCGCGTGATAACACAGAGAATCACTCCACCCAACCCCTTGCGTCGATGCAATTTCAGAATTTGCTGGGTAAATTCAATTCGCATGACCGCCGCACCAGCAGATTTTGCACGTGCCCGAAGCGAATTCCTCACCATCGACACCCCACGAGTGGAGGACGGAGCCGCGATCTGGCGCATCGCCCGCGACTCCGAGGTCCTGGATCTCAACTCCTCGTACAGCTATCTGCTGTGGTGCCGTGACTTCGCGGCCACCTCCGTGGTCGCCCGCGACGAGACCGGCGGGCCCGTTGCCTTCGTGACGGGATTCCTCCGGCCGGACCACCCGGGGACACTCGTCGTCTGGCAGGTGGCTGTCGACCACGGCCACCGCGGGACCGGACTGGCGGGAAAGCTGCTGGACGCGTTGACCTCGCGGGTCGCAGCCTCGCAGGGCCTGGCCTCGGTCGAGACGACCGTCACCCCGGACAACACCGCGTCGGACCGGCTGTTCACCTCCTACGCGCTGCGCCACGACGTGGCGCTGGAGCGTGAAGTGCTCTTCGACGGCGAGCTGTTCCCCGAGGGAACGCATCTGCCGGAAGTGCTGTACCGCATCGGCCCGTTCCACGCCTGAGCGCCTCGGCCCGTTCCACGTCCGAGCGCATCGGCCCGTGCCGCACCTGGGCACACCGCCGCCCGTCACACCCCCCTCAAGCAGGAGATTCCCTGTGACCATCACCCCGCCCGCGCTGAGTGTCTTCGAGACCCTGGAGTCGGAGGTACGAAGCTACTGCCGCAGTTGGCCCGCAGTGTTCGACCATGCGCAGGGCGCCCGTCTGACCGACGAGGACGGCCACACCTACCTCGACTTCTTCGCCGGCGCCGGATCTCTCAACTACGGCCACAACAACCCGGTACTGAAACGCGCGCTGATCGACTACATCGAGCGCGACGGCATCACCCACGGCCTCGACATGGCCACCACCGCGAAACGCGCCTTCCTGGAGTCCTTCCAGAACAACGTGCTGCGCCCGCGTGATCTCCCGTACAAGGTGATGTTCCCCGGCCCGACCGGCACCAACGCGGTCGAGGCGGCGCTGAAGCTGGCCCGTAAGGTGAAGGGGCGCGAGTCGATCGTCTCGTTCACCAACGCCTTCCACGGCATGTCGCTGGGCTCGCTCGCCGTCACCGGCAACGCCTTCAAGCGGGCCGGGGCCGGTATCCCGCTGGTGCACGGCACCCCGATGCCGTTCGACAACTACCTCGACGGCCGGGTACCCGACTTCCTCTGGTTCGAGCGGCTCCTGGAGGACCAGGGCTCCGGTCTCAACCAGCCCGCCGCCGTGATCGTCGAGACGGTGCAGGGCGAGGGCGGCATCAATGTGGCGCGCCCCGAGTGGCTGCGGGCGCTCTCCGACCTGTGCCACCGCCGCGACATGCTCCTGATCGTCGACGACATCCAGATGGGCTGCGGACGCACAGGGGCGTTCTTCTCGTTCGAGGAGGCCGGCATCGCCCCCGACATCGTCACGCTGTCCAAGTCCATCAGCGGCTACGGACTGCCCATGTCGCTCTGCCTGTTCAAACCGGAGCTGGACATCTGGGGACCGGGCGAGCACAACGGCACCTTCCGCGGCAACAACCCGGCGTTCGTCACGGCCGCCGCCGCACTCGACGCCTACTGGGCGGACGGACAGATGGAGAAGCAGACCCTGGCCCGGGGCGAGCAGATCGAGCAGGCCCTCCTTGCGATCTGTCACGAACACGCCCGGCTCGGTGCGCAGTTCCGGGGCCGCGGCCTGGTCTGGGGCATGGAGTTCACCGACAAGTCGCGCGCCGTCGCAGTCTGCGCCCGCGCCTTCGAGCTGGGCCTCCTTCTCGAGACCTCCGGTCCGCGGAGCGAGGTCGTGAAGCTGCTGCCGCCGCTGACCGTCACCCCCGAGGAACTGGACGAGGGCCTGCGGACCCTGGCCCGCGCAGTCCGCGAGACCGCCTGATCCCGGACCCGCCCCGACGCGGGTCCGACGAGGAACACCGCCGCAGAGAGAAAGGCACCGACCCACCGTGATCGTCCGATCGTTCAGTGACATCGAGAACACCGACCGGCATGTGAAGGCCGCTTCCGGAACCTGGGAGAGCAAGCGCATCGTGCTCGCGCAGGAGAAGGTGGGCTTCTCGCTCCACGAGACCACGATGTACGCGGGTACCGAGACGTCGATGTGGTACGCGAACCACATCGAGGCCGTCCTGTGCGTGGAGGGCGAGGCCGAGCTCACCAATGACGAGACCGGCGAGAAGCACTGGATCACCCCCGGCACGATGTACCTGCTGAACGGCCATGAGCACCACACCATGCGGCCGAAGACCGACTTCCGCTGTGTCTGCGTCTTCAATCCTCCGGTCACCGGACGGGAGGAGCACGACGAGAACGGTGTCTACCCACTGCTCAGCGAGGAGGGCTGAACCATGACCACCGATGTACGTACCGATCTGTACCCCACACGCGGCGCAGCCGAGATGATCACGCCCCGCCAGGACCCGGTCATCTGGTCCCCGCCCGGAGCCCCGGGGCCGGTCGCCGTGAAGGATCTGCAGGGCTTCGAGCGCGACGGCTTCCTCGGCGTGGACCAGCTGATCACACCGGGCGAGGTCGCCGTCTACCACGCCGAGCTGGACCGGCTGATCACCGATCCGGTGGTGCGGGCCGACGAGCGCTCGATCATAGAGCCGAAGTCGCAGAAGGTACGGTCGGTCTTCGAGGTCCACCGGATCAGCGAGGTCTTCGCCCGGCTGGTCAGCGACGAGCGCGTGGTGGGCCGGGCCCGTCAGATCCTCGGTTCGGACGTGTACGTCCACCAGTCCCGGATCAACGTCAAGCCGGGCTTCGGCGCTTCGGGGTTCTACTGGCACTCGGACTTCGAGACCTGGCACGCCGAGGACGGTCTGCCGAACATGCGGGCGGTGTCCGTGTCGATCGCCCTGACCGAGAACCACGACACCAACGGCGGGCTGATGATCATGCCCGGTTCGCACAAGTCGTTCCTCGGCTGTGCGGGCGAGACGCCGAAGGACAACTACAAGAAGTCCCTGAAGATGCAGGACGCCGGCACCCCGTCCGACGAGGCGTTGACGAAGCTGGCCGACCGGCACGGCATCAAGCTCTTCACGGGCAAGGCGGGTTCGGCGACCTGGTTCGACTGCAACTGCATGCACGGCTCGGGGGACAACATCACCCCGTACCCGCGCAGCAATGTCTTCATCGTCTTCAACAGCGTGGAGAACGCCGCCGAGGAGCCGTTCGCGGCACCGGCGCGGCGTCCGGAGTTCATCGGGGCGCGGGACTTCGCACCGGTGAGGTGACGTGGCGGCGAGCTGGACCGAGCAGGGGTGGGGCGACATCCGTCGTCCCACCCCCTCGCCGAATCTGGTGGACCGTGAAGGCCGTGAGCGGCGACAGTGGGGCCCATGACTTCACTGGTACGTCACATCACGATCGACTGCGCCGACGCCTACGAGCTCGCCGGTTTCTGGTCCGGGGTACTCGGCGCCCCGCTCTCCGACGAGGACGCCCCCGGCGATCCCGAGGCACTCGTCGAGGCCCCCGGTGCCGCGCTGCTGTTCATCTCGGTGCCGGAGCCGAAGAGCACCAAGAACCGTCTGCACCTGGACATTCAGCCGCAGGACCGCACCCGCGACGAGGAGGTGGAGCGGCTGCTCGGCCTGGGCGCCACCCTGGTGGCCGACCACCGCAGGCCGAACGGGCGGGGCTGGGCGACGCTCGCAGATCCGGAGGGCAATGAGTTCTGTGTCGAGTGCAGTGCGGCGGAACGGGCTGCGCTGACCGGGACCCGGATGCCGGTCACGGCGGACGACGTGACCACCGCGGTCCGCCTGGCGGTCGACACGCTCCGGGAGTCCTCGGTGGACAACTGGCTGCTCCCGGCCGGGTCGTTGGAATGGGACTGCTGGGAGACCACGGAGCACCTGAGCGACGATCTCTTCTCCTACGCGGCCCAGCTGGGCCCGCGGCAGCCGCCGCTGGACACCTACCTCCCCTACCGCTGGAGTGCCGAGCGCAAGGGCGGACCGGCGAACGCGGTCTTCGCGGACCGGTCGGCCGGGTCCGCCGGGCTGCTCCAGACGCTGGAGGCGAGCGGCGCGCTGCTCGCGGCGATGGTACGGACGGCCTCGCCCGAGCTCCGCTCGTACCACTCCTACGGGGTGTCGGACCCGGAGGGCTTCGCCGCCATGGGCATCGTGGAGACCCTGGTGCACGTGCATGACCTCGCCGCGAGCCTGGACGTCCCCTGGACCCCGCCCGCCGGCCTCTGCGACCGGGTACTGGCGCGGCTGTTCCCGGACGCCCCGAAGGACACCGACCGATGGGCCGTCCTGCTCTGGGCCACCGGTCGCGGCGAACTGCCCGGCCGTCTCCGGGTCACCTCGTGGAAGTGGCACAGTGCGCCGCTGGAGGAGTCGGGCCGCTAGTAGCGGGATGGCGCGGGTGCCTCGAAATGCACGGTATCCGGGCGGGTTCAGCCGGTATCGGGGCGGGTCCAACCGGTATCGGGGCGGGTTCAGCCGGAGAGCACATCCAGGGCACGGTCCACATCGGCCTCCGTGTTGTACAGGTGGAAGGCCGCGCGCAGACTCCCCGCCCGGTTCGAGACCATCACCCCGGCCCGCGCCAACTCCGGCTCCCGCCCGCCGAGTCCGGGCACGGCCACGATCGCCGAATCCGTCGGCACCACCTCGTGCCCCAGCCCGGCCAGCCCGGCCCGCATGCGGGCGGCGAGCCCGGTGGCGTGGGCGTGGACGGCGTCGATGCCGACCTCGCCCAGCAGCGCGAGGGAGTGCTCGGCGCCGTGGTACGAGAGAAAGGCCGGCGGTTCGTCGTAGCGCCGGGCGGTCGGGGAGAGCCGCCCGACCGGGCCGTACGTACTGTTCCCGGGATCGTCGGAGGCGACCCACGCGGCGAAGACGGTCGGCAGGGTGCGCTGCGCCTCCTCGGTGACGGTGAGGAACGACGCACCCCGCGGGCAGAGCAGGAATTTGAAGCCGCCGGTGACGGTGTAGTCGTATGCCCCGGCGTCCAGCGGCAGCCAGCCGGCCGACTGGGTGGCGTCGAGCAGCGTCCGGGCGCCGTGGGCGGCGGCCGCCGCACGTACCGCGTCCAGATCGGCGATCCGGCCGTCGGCGGACTGCACGGAGGAGAAGGCGACGAGATCGGTGCCGGGCCGTACCGCGTCGGCCAGCCCGTCCAGCGGGACGTAGCGCATCCTGAGATCGCCACGGACCGCGAACGGGCTGACCACGGAGCTGAACTCCCCTTCGGGCGCCAGGACTTCGGCCCCCGTCGGCAGCGATGCCGCGATCAGCCCGACGTGTACGGAGACCGAGCTGCCGGTGGCGACCCGGTCGGTGTCGACACCGGCGAGGCGGGCGAAGCCGGCTCGGGCCGCGTCCACCGCCTCGAAGTCGCCGGAGCCGGCGCTGCGGCCCGTGGCGATCGCCTCGGCGAGCGCCCTCACCGCGTCCACGGTGCGCCGGGGCAGCAGCCCACAGGTGGAGGTGTTGAGGTAGGTGGTCTCCGGCGCGAACTCGTCGTCCACCGCACGCCTGAGCGAAGTAGTCTCCATGAGCCCAGCCTGAAGCCCCCTTGACTCATCGTCAATCACAGAGACTTAAGGGGTGAGCCCAAGCAATGCTTATGCATGCAGCTGAGCGAGGTGTCGGGCGACGGCGTCGGCCTGCGCGCTCAGAGCCTGTAGGGTGACCGGTTGATTACGCTGCGATGAGGTCCTCGACGGCGTTGGTTCGGGCGGTCTTGCGGTGGGGTTCATGGCTCCACCTCGATGGCTGTCCGGCGGGCCGGACGAGCATTAGGCGGATCATCGCCACCTTGATCATGGCCTCGGGATCGCGGTCAGCCGTTCGTAGTCGCGGGCCAGCCGGCGGTTTCGGACCAGTAAGGCTTCCTCTTGTTGGTGGACGTCTGGAGAGTGGGGCATGAGGTTCCAGATGAAGTGATGCCAGGTGAGATGCAAGTACACGAAGCGGTACACCGGGGGAGTTCAAACGGGGTTCCGGCGGCGCCGGACGGCCATCTGGCTCGCCCCTGACAGCAAGGGCGGATTCACCCGGAAGGTACGGGACTACGGGAGGCTGCAGGCGCCGGCCGACAGTGGCCCCGTGAGGTGGCCGGGCGTTGCGCGTATGTGAAGGGAGCGGCTGTCGGAGGCCACCGCCTGACGTGCGGCGGGACTTGGGCGGCATCCCGAATAGTCGGCGTCCCCATCGCGCGCAGGCTGCTCCACCCCGACTGGACACCCGGACCGCAAGGTATGAATCGCATGAAATATCCCGGCCGAGTCTTAGCCGATGGCACGCACCGATCGGAAAGCGGCCCACTGAGTGCCGAAAGCCGAGCGCTCTCGTGAGAGGCGCCGACCCGCTCGTATGCGAGCCCCTCCGGGTGCGGCCACGGCGCTCTGTGACGGCCCTTGTGTGACGGCGAAGCCATGCACCACGACGAACCGAAATCGCTCGACTGCCGGTGATCCACACCCGCGTCGCCTTCGGCGACTTCAGCCCGCCCCCATGCGACTCCCGCTCCTGTCGGCGCGTCCTGTCGCGCCGGGGTGCCCACCGCACGGACTGGACCCTCTTTTCGCTCCAGCACCCGTCGTTCCCCCGAAGAGGAGAGACACACCCGCCACGCCCGCACAGCGCCACCCCCTGCCCCCAATGGGCCGATCTGCAGACTGCGGCTGAGCGGCAGCGACGGCAAGCGCAACAGGCAGGCTACCTGGGCGCCTCGATCGACCCCAACGGACCGATTCCGCACGTGCCGGGCGACGGCAACCCCTGGCTCGACACGTGGCTCTGCACCAACTCCATCTTCATTGAGACGAAAGGGCTGAAAAGCCATGAAGAAGTTCCTCGTACTCCTGGGGGCACTGGCCCTGGCCGCCGCCAGTGGAACGGCGACCGCTGTCGCCTCCTGCTCCCCCTCCTCCGACAAGTGGACCGAGACCGGCGTCTCGTACGTCAACTCGCAGGCCGGCGGCCAGGGCCTGGCGTCCTGGAGCAACCACAGCCTGCTGTTCCGCGGCAACGGCTCCATCCCCCAGGACCTCAGAGACCAGGGATGGACCCACGTCGGCGATCCGGAGATCGCCCGCCAGCACATCTTCGACGCCTACCAGGGCAATGGCGGTGCGACAGCCAAGATGTTCGCCGTCACCACCCCGGGCGGGAAGCGCCTCGTCTACACGCATCAGCTCCAAGGCGACGAGCGGATGAACAATTCCTTCGCCGCCGTCTCCCCCGACGCGCAGTGGCTGATCTCGGGCGAATGGGACCAGCAGGACCGGCTCCTGGTCTTCCCCGCACCGCTCTTCAACGCCCAGGCCCCCTCGGGTGGCGGCGAGCTTCCCGAGGCAGGCCGGATCTCCCTGGACCACCCGGTCCGGGACATCCAGGGCTGCGACTTCGTCTCGGCGAGGCGCCTGGTGTGCGCCTCCGACGACAGCACCCTGTCGCTGTGGCCGGTGGAGCGCCCGCTGTTCCAGGTGGACCTCGACCGCGCGCTCGACGGCAAGCCCGTCACGGGCCGCGTCTCCGTCATCCTCCCCCTCCCGCAGCGCTCCGCCTGCGCGGGAACCGGCTTCGAGACCGAAGGCGTGGACTACGACGCCCGTACTGGCACCCTGCGGGTCGAGGTGATCCCGCCCGGCGAGTGCGCCGCCTCCACCGCCGTCTACACATACAGCACCCACTGAGGCCGTTCCGGGCCCGGTTTTCAGCCCGGGGCCGGGTCGGGCAGCGGACTGCCCGAACCGGCCCCGGGGCTCAGTTCCTGCCGGGCATCTCCGCGGTGAGGATGCGGCTGTGCCCCGCCCCGTCTGGCAGGCCGGGCCGCCGTCGCCTCACCGCAGGCTCCGCAATGGGTCGGCCAGTTCACCGGCACGCAGAACATGACCCGGGCGTTCGCATCGCCGCACTCGTACCGCTGCTCGCCACGGTCGGCGCCGCGCTGGTGAACGGCCAGGTGGGGGCCGCCGCGCCGACGCCGTCGAGTTCGTTGATCACGAACGGGATTACGCCGCAGGACACTGACAACGAGCTGTCCGGTTCGGGCAAGCGTGCTTTGGCTGCACGCGCCGGAGGCTGGAAGAATCGGTGCCCACCGGCGTGCGGCGGACCTCACCCGTGCCGTTCTGCGGGTACGGCGCGAAGCTGTTTCGGGCCATGGGGAGGTGATGTGCTTTTCGGAGCAGTTGCCGATGGCGCCCGGGCCCTTCGGGGGCGATCCAGCGGATCGCCGGCGAAGATACCCACCGCCCAAGCGCCAGCCGGATCCGACAGAGCCGGACCAACAAGCCGTGTGGGCAGATCTCATGCCGCCGTGCCCGGTGCTCGCGCCAGTGCCTTTCGTGCTCCGCGCTGGAAGAATCCGCTGAACGGGCGGCCGTCAAGGGGAAGCGATGAGCGATGAGAAGTCTGCGGTCGAGGTGCCGGGCCGCATCCGCGCCACACTGTGGGGGCTCGGCTCGCAGGCCGAGGATGCGGTGGGGGAGCGGTTGCCGAGGCTCACAGCGAATCCGCTTCTGGGCGAGTACGACCCGGATCGGGGGGACTATCGGGTGTCTGTCCGTGTCGCGGGTGGTGAGGAGCTGCGGGTGTTCTACAAGCGCGGCGCCCAAGGGGCAGCGGAAACGACGAGCAAGACCTCATACCCCTCAGCGTCCCGGAGATCCGCCGGCTGATCGGGCACGTCGCCATCACGCCCCACTGCCATCCCAACAAGCACCGCTTCCGACGCCGTCAGCCAAGCCCGAGCCCGCCGCTGCCACTACCAACGCCGAGGCCATGACCCCCACATGCGGTTGCAGTATTAGATGTCACCTGCCGTACCCTCCACGGTCGCCGTGGCGGCCTACCGTGCGTGCCACGTACCGACAGAGGAGTCCAGGTGGGCAGAGCCCATTACCACGAGCACCATCACCACGCCGCAGACCGGCCGCATGACCGGATGCCGTACGCCGACTCGACCGTTGCGGACGGCGACTTGCGCCCGGTGGACCTGCGCCGCCGCCAGTTCCTGCGCCGACTGGGACTGGTGGGAGCCGCAGCCGCGGGCAGCGGTGTCTTCGGTGGCCCCCTGGCAGGTCCGGCGATGGCCGCGTCGCAGCAACCGCTGTCGGGTGTCGACCCCCGGCGGTATCAGTGGCTGGCCGGCGACCACCATGTCCACACCCAGTACAGCTATGACGCGTTGCACACCGTCATGCAGCAGGTGGAGGCAGGTGCGGAGCACGGGCTCGACTGGATGGTCATCACCGATCACGGCCATACCGCCCACGAGAAGTTCGCGGTCGAGCAGACCTACGCCGATGTGCTCGCCGCCCGCGACAAGCACCGCGATATGTTGTTGTGGCAGGGTCTGGAGTGGAACGTCCCCGGCGGCGAGCACGCCACCGTCTTCTTCGAGGCGTCCAAGGACGAGCTCACCGCCCTGCACGCCTTCGAGCGGCTCTTCGACGGCAACGTCAACGGCACCAACCCCTCGTCCGACGCGCACGAGGCCCTCGCGCTGGACGGTCTGCGGTGGATGTCGGCCCAGATCGACAAGGGGGCCATCGACTCCGCGCTGATGATCGCCAACCACACCTCGCGCAACGGCCGTTACTCCCCCCATGAGATGCGCGCCTACCGCGACACGGCCCCGCACATCGCGGTGGGCATGGAGGGCGCTCCCGGCGCACAGAACGACGGCGCGCCGGTGCCGGCGGGCGGAGGCGGGTTCCGCGGCGGGTACGGCAACAGCCCCGGTACGGACTCCTGGCCGGGCTTTCCGATGGAGGCGTACCGCACCTGGGGCGGCTTCGACTGGATGACCGCCAAGCTCGGCGGCTTGTGGGACTCGATGCTCGCTGAAGGCAAGGGCTGGTGGATCACCACCAATTCCGACATCCACCGTGCCAACGGCTCCACAATGGACCGTCCTCCGGTCTCCGACGACTGGTACGCCACCCACGGCAAGTACCCCGACCCGGTGGACACCGGCACGCCGCAGATCCACGCGGACTTCTGGCCCGGCCAGTTCAGCCGGACCGTGGTCGGCACGGCACGCCGCAACTTCCGCGGCGTCATGGACGGCATCCGCAGCGGCCGGGTGTGGGTCGGCATGGGCGGCCTGATCCAGGGGCTGGACCTGCGGGTGAGCAGCGACGGCCACGACTACCCGGCGACCCTCGGCGGCCGGGTATCGGTACGTCGCGGCGGCAACGTCAAGGTCCGCATCGCGATCCAACTGGCCACCCAGCCGGGGGGACACGGCGAGATCCCCCGGCTCGCCCGGGTGGACCTCATTCGCGGCGCGGTCACCGGTGCGGCGGCCGACCGTGACACCTTCACGGCGCCCGACGTGTCCGTGGTGGAGTCCTTCGAGCCGGGCCGGCGCACAAACGGTGCCCAGGTGGTCTTCACGCACACCTTCCGCAATGTGCGGGAGCCGTTCTACGTCCGGCTGCGCGGTACCGACGGCAAGCGCCAGGCGAGCGGCAGCATCGAACCACTGATGGACGTGCAAGGTGACGCCGATCCCTGGAGCGACCTGTGGTTCTACGCCAACCCGGTCTTCGTGGACGTCCGGTGACACCCCCCGCACGCGGCCCGGTCCTCGGCATCGACAGCGGTCACCGCGACCGGGCAGCGCTGGAGCGGTTGGTGCTGGAGGCACTGCGGGAGACCGGCTGCCCTCGGGCGGTCCTGCTGTGCACGCATCCGATTCGCACCGGCCAGGCACACCATGCCGTGTCGGTCGAGCTCCCGGCGACCACCGGACCCACTGCGCTCACCGCCCTGGCGGCCCGTCTGGTGGAACTGGGCGCCGCCGTGGCGGGCCCGGACGACGGTCCGGCCCGCGGAGCGCAGGAGCACCTGCCCGGTGCGCTTCAGGCCCGCCGGGCACTGCTGACCAGGCAGGCGGGCCGCGCAGTCCGGTTCCCCGGCCAGGATTCACTGCGCGGGCGGTTGACGATCGCGCGGGCGCTGGCGACGGGCGCGGTGGACCGGGTCGATCCGCTGGGGACCGAGGTGGATTCCGACACTGTGGTGGACACCCGGGACTTCGTCCGCCCGGTCTTCCATGACGGCGCCCTGGTACTGGAGGTCACCCCGGCGGCCGGCGGTACGGTAATCCCGCTGGAACTGCGGGACCAGCACATCTGCGGGCACTGACCGGCACCCCGGGGCCCGTGCGACCGTCCGCGCGGGCCCCGCGGGCCTTGCCCACGCGGCCCCAGGCGATCAACGACGGCCACCCTGCCGCGGACGGACTGGGGATGTGGTCCCAGGTGCCGTCCCGGCGCCACCTCGTGAGCCAGCGGTGGGCCGCGTCCCAGGGCATCAGGTCGCGCGGGAGCATCCGCCACTGGCAGCCCGAGCGCAGCACGTAGAAGATCGAGTCGAGCACCAACCGGTCTCCGTACTTGCGCACTCCGCCGCCTTTTCGCAGGTCACGCACGGGGAGAAGCGGCTGGGTGATCTCCCGCATCCCATCGGTCAGGCTGGATGGGTAGCATGGCGGAGTTGTCGCACTGGCACACACCACGTGATCATTCCGGGGCCGTCGCCATGCCCGAAGGGCAGATCGTGACCGTCACGCTCCGCGCATGATCAGCCACCTGACAGGCTCTCAGGCGTCGCTGCCGGTCTGCGGGACCTCGCAGGCACCGCCGGCGTCGCATGCCGCGGCGTCCCCGCCGATCGCGGTCAGCGGCCGGTCCTTCCACGCCTGTTCGAGTGCCTGGGCGAAGACCTCGGCGGGCTGGCCGCCGGAGATCCCGTACCGACGGTCGAGCACGAAGAACGGCACCGCGTTGGCCCCGAGCTCGGACGCCTCGCGCTCATCGGCCCGCACCTCGGCGGCATACGCCTCCGGGTCGGCGAGAACGGCGCGTGCCTCGTCGGCGTCGAGCCCGGCCTCGACGGCCAGCTCGACCAGTACGTCACCGTCGAAGACGGAACGCTCCTCGGCAAAGTTCGCCCGGTAGGCGAGGCCCAGCAGCTCGTCCTGGCGGCCGCGGGCCTTGGCCAGGTGGAGCAGCCGGTGGATGTCGAAGGTGTTGCCGTGGTCGCGGCCCTCCGTGAGGTAGCCGAGGCCCTCGGCCTGCGCGTTGGCCGCGACGTTCGCCTCCATGGCCTTCGCCTCTTCGCGGGTGCGCCCGTACTTCTGCGCCAGCATGTCGATCACCTGCACGGTGTCGCCCTTGGCATGCGTGGGGTCGAGCTCGAAGGAACGGTGCACGACCTCGACCTCGTCGCGGTGGGCGAACCCCGCCAGGCCCTTCTCGAAGCGGGCCTTCCCGATGTAGCACCAGGGGCAGGCGATGTCGCTCCAGATCTCGACGCGCATGTCTCTTCTTCTCTCCGTGTTCTCGTACGTACGGCTCAGGCAGCGCGGAGCCACCCTCCGCTCCTGTCACAACGCAGGATCGGACGCCCTCATTCCCCCGGTTGCCCACGGCCGGTCCCGGGGGCGGCGCGACGTGAACCGCCGCGTCGGTGTCCCGGTCGAGGACGGCTCCGCGGGCCCCGCACTCCCACACCCGGATGCGAGAGATGTGACGTGACTCACTCCTGATCCTCCTCCTGCTCCGGCGAGGGGACATTCCGCCGATTGCGATCACAACCGGAGACAGGCCCTGATTCACCGGCGTCACGCTCCCCACGACCGTGCCGGCCGGCAGCGGTGCCGGCCCCCGCGCGCCCGGCCGTCCCGCCGCGCCGTCCCGCGCGGCGGACCGCACGAGGGCGGCATGGTCTGCTGTTCGCCTGCGTGCGGGATCTCGCGGTGGGCATGCAAGTGCCCCTGTAGATCAGGGGTGTTGCCGAACCAGCCGCCTTCGACACTGGTGCAGTGCCTGCACAGTGCGCCGCGGGCACGCTTCGTGCCTGGAGCGCACCGGATTGCGGGCACGGCACTTCGTACGGAGTCGCTGCATCCAGATGTGGCCCAAGTCCGGCTCGATGCCACCCACTTCATGCGCAGCGACTTGCCGACGCCTTGTCGTGATCACGATCCAACCGGCGGCGATGCTCACGATCGCACGTACCTGATGGCCCGGTGTGCTCCGCGATCCGGCCAACGACGGGTGCCGGGCGAAATTTCGACGGCTATGGGCTCGATACCGGCACAGCGGATGCCAGTCGTCTCCCGTTCCATGAACGTTCAATCGGTCGTCCCTGTCGGCGTGGTGCGCCGTCCCTAAGGTCTCTGGAGGTTTCGAAAGGAGGGGTTCATGGACACACGCTTCGCAACCCGGGCTCGCGGGATCACGAAATGTTTCGGCGATGTCGTCGCACTCGACGGCATCGATCTGGACGTGGCGCAGGGTCAGATCCACGGCCTGGTCGGACCGAACGGTGCCGGCAAGACGACCTTGCTCGGACTCCTGTTGGGCCTGGCCGTCGCCGACCGCGGTCGCCTCGAGATCCTGGGCAGGCCGGTGGGTCGGTCGCTCACCGCTCCCGACGGTGTCGCCGGCTTCGTGGACGGGCCCGGTCTCTACCCCTCGCTCACCGCCAGGCAGAACCTCGCCGCGCTGGCCGCTCTCCGCGGCCGCGACGCGCGGACGACGGGGATCGATGACGTGCTCCACCAGGTCGGGCTCACCGACGTCGCCGACGACCGGGCCCGCGGCTTCTCCCTCGGCATGCGTCAGCGGCTCGGGCTCGCCGCCGCCCTGCTCACCAAGCCCCGGCTGCTCGTGCTCGACGAACCCTCCAACGGCCTCGACCCGGCCGGGAAGAAGCACGTCCACGGTGTCCTCACCCGGCTCGCGGCGGACGGAACCAGCGTCGTGCTCTCGAGCCACCGCATGGACGACCTCGAGGCACTGTGCTCCGAGGTCACCATCCTCGCCACCGGACGGGTCGTCTTCACCGGTCCGTTGAGCAAGCTGGCCGCCGAGAACCGTGAACTCGACTACCGGCTGCTCACCTCGGACCCGCAGGCCGCCCGCGAGCTGGCTGCCGACATGGCCGGCATCGGCGTCGTCGACGACGTCGGCGCATGGCACGGCGCCGAGGTGCTCGTCGTGCGCGCGCTGGTGCCCGCCCTCGACCAACTGGTCGTGCGGCTCGTACACGGGGGCATCGCGGTGCGTGAGCTCGCCCCCGTGGTGTCACCGCTCGAGGCCGCGTTCCTTGCCCTCACCGAGCAGCAGGAGGCCGGCCGATGACCGCGACCATTGCTGACGACAACGTTGCCGTTGCCGAGGTCCACCCCGTTTCGGTGGCACGCAGCTACCGCTTCGAGCTGGTCAAACTGGTCTCGCAGTGGCGTATCCGTCTGCTGGTTCTCACCTGCTGGATCGCGCCCGCGCTCTTCGTCGCCGCAGTGAGCCAGCAGAGCTCGCTCCCCTCCGACACACTCTTCGGTCGCTGGATGCTCACCACCGGGTGGGCCGGATCGCTGGTGGTGCTCGGCTTCGCGGGCACCTGGGCGCTCCCGCTGCTGACCTCGCTGGTCGCCGGCGACGTGTTCGCCTCCGAGGACCGGCTCGGCACCTGGCGCCACCTGCTGGTGGCGGTCCGGTCGCCCCGGCGGATCTTCGTGGCGAAGGCACTGGCCAGCCTCACCGTCATCCTGCTGCTCGTGGCGGGGATGGCGTGTTCCAGCGCTGTCGGTGGGGTCCTGGCGGTCGGCAATCAGCCGCTGGTCGGACTCGACGGCCACTTGTTGACGCTGTCGGAGTCCGCCGGTGGGGTCCTCCTCGCCTGGGTGTGCGTGCTCGCCCCGACGGTGGCCCTCGCCGCGATCGGACTACTCGGGTCGGTCGCGCTGGGGCGGTCCCCGATGGGGCTGCTGCTGCCCGCGCTCGTCGCGCTCGTGATGCAGCTCGCCCAGATGCTGCCGCTGCCCGTGGCGGTACGCCTCGCCCTGCCCGGCTACGCCTTCATCGCCTGGAACGGTCTGTTCACCAGCCCGGCACAGGTCGGCCCGCTCCTGATCGGCATCGCGGTCAGTCTGGTGTGGGCCGTGATCGCAACAGCGCTGGCCTACCTCCTTTTCCTGCGGCGCGACTTCACCAACCTGAACCACGACGGCACCGCGCGCCGCGCCATCACCACCGGACTCCTGCCGCTGGCCGGACTGGGCGTCCTCACGGTCGCGGTCGTCGCAGTGGCGACGCCGTCAATGGGCTCCGGAATCGAGCAGGACAAGGTGCAGCGGTCGGTCGCCACGGCATTCGCCCACCTCTACCGCATCCAGGCCAAGCAGCTCAACCGCCCCGACGTCACCGAGGCGCAGCTGCGGGTCACGGCGGCGTGCAACAAGGGCGCAGGCCAGGTCGCCGCCCATGGGCCGGGCAACGACTGGCGTTGCGTCGTCACCTGGCACCTCCCCGGTGTCGAGGCCGCAGGAACGGCCGTCTACCAGCTCGACGCCACCTCAGACGGGCGGTTCGTCGCCGATGGCGACGGGCCGAAGGAAGTGAACGGCTACTTCCTGGTGCGCACCCCGACCGGGGACACACCGAACCCACTCTGGCAGTTCGACGGCAACGTCCAACTGCTCAACGCCACTCCGAAGGGATAACTCCATGCAGGTAACACGCCGCCGTCGGCGTGTCGAGAAGGAGCATTTCACCTTTCTCGGCAGGAGCGTCGGCCGCCGGCCCACGCTCGTAACCGCATGCGTCACCGCTGTCGCCCTGGCCGCCACCGGCACCGCCTTTGCCCAGACGCACCAGTTCGGCACCGATCAGGTCGGCCAGACCACCGATCGGGGCCAGGTCATCTCCAGCGACCAGTACATCGCCCCGTACGGTGACCGTCTCGTCATCAACAACGGCAAGATCATGTCGTCCTCGGTCAGCCCGGACGGCACGCACCTTGCCGCCGCGGTCACCGACGGCGGTGCGGCGCTGTCCATCGTGGACCTCAACAGCTGGAAGGTGCAGCAGCTCGTCAGCAACGCCGCGTCGTCGACCCCGCGCATCAGCAACAACAGCGTGGGCCAGGAAGGCCCCACGTACTCGCCCGACGGTTCCCAGCTGTGGCTCGGCCAGACCGACGGCTACACCCGGTTCACCGTGAACGCCGACGGCAGCGTCGCCAACCCGACGTCCGTCAACATCCCGGCGGACGGCGCCAAGCACGCGCTGGTCGGCGAGGCCGTGTTCTCGTCCGACGGCTCCACCGTGTACTCCGCGGTCAACGGCCAGAACCGGGTGGTCGCCATCGACGCGGCGACCGGGGCCATCAAGCAGAGCTGGTCCGTGGGCAACGCCCCGCGCGACATGACCGTGGTCGGCTCCAAGCTGTACGTCAGCAACGAGGGCGGGCGTCCGGCGAAGGCCGGCGACACCACCATCAACTCGTACGGCACCCAGGTGCCGGCCGACCCGAAGACCGCTGCCACCACCACCGGCACGGTCAGCGTCATCGACCTGGCGAACCCGTCCGCCGCCCCCGGGAGCATCGACGTCGGCCTCCACCCGACCGCGCTGTATGCCAAGAAGGGCGCGCTGTTCGTCACCAACACGGCCACCAACGACGTGTCGGTGATCAACACCGCCACCGACAAGGTCGTCCAGACCATCTCCACCCAGCCGTGGCCGGAAGCGTCCGTGGGCTACGAGCCCGACGCGGTGACGCTCACCGACGACGGTCACCTGCTGGTGACGCTCGGTCGCGCCAACGCGGTCGCCGTCTACCGGTACACCACCCCGCAGGAGCCGGTCAGCTACGTCGGTCTGCTGCCGACGGACTACTTCCCCGCGGAGATCGCCACCGTCGGCAAGCAGGTCGTCGTCTCCAACACCCGTGGTATCGACGCACGTCGCCCCACCAGCAAGGCCGGGCAAGCCACCCACGACACGACGTCCAGCCTGACGCGGTTCACGCTGCCGGACGACAGCGTCGTCAGGTCCCAGACGCCCAAGGTCTTCGAGCAGAACGGCTGGACCGGCAACTCGGTCAAGCTGGCGAAGGGCAAGAAGGCGAAGGCGGTGGCCGTCCCGAACCGGATCGGCGACCCCTCGACGATCAAGCACGTCTTCCTGCTCGTCAAGGAGAACCGGACCTACGACCAGGTCTTCGGTGACGTTCCCGAGGGCAACGGCGACCCGTCGCTCGCGGAGTTCGGCGAGAACGTGACGCCGAACCAGCACGCGCTGGCGAAGCAGTTCGGCCTGTACGACAACACGTACGACATCGGCACGAACTCCGCCGAGGGCCACAACTGGCTGATGCAGGCCGACAACCCGGAGTACACCGAGTCCTCGGCCGGTGAGTACGCGCGCAGTTACGACACCGAGGACGACGCGCTCGGCCACCAGCGGACCGGTTTCATCTGGACCGGCGCGCAGGCGGCCGGCAAGACCGTGCGGAACTTCGGCGAGTTCCAGCAGTTCCTGACCAAGCCGTCGGGCGCGAGCTGGCAGAACCTGTACTGCGACAGCAAGAACATGGCGGCGACCGGCCAGGACACCGCCTACACCCTGAACTCGTCGTCGCCGATCCCGTCGCTCAACGACGTGTCGGTGCACGGCTTCCCGAAGTTCGACACCAGCGTCCCGGACGTCTACCGGGCCGAGATCTGGAAGCGTGACTTCGAGAAGAACGGGCCGGCGAACCTGAACATGTTCTGGCTCTCCAGCGACCACACCGGCGGTCCGGCGAACTCGCCCGCCCAGGTCGCGGACAACGACCTCGCCACCGGCAGGATCGTCGACGAGATCTCGCACAGCAAGTACTGGAAGGACTCCGCGATCTTCGTGGTCGAGGACGACTCCCAGGCCGGCCTCGACCACGTCGACGGCCACCGTGCCCCGGTTCAGATCATCAGCCCCTGGGCCCGGCACGGCACCGTGGACAGCCACTACTACTCGCAGATCACGATGATCCGCACCATCGAGCAGATCCTCGGGGTCCACCCGATGAACCAGAAGGACAGCGCGGCCACCCCGATGCGTGCGGCCTTCACCAACAAGCCGGACTACACACCGTTCAAGGCGCTGCCCAACCGGACGTCGCTGACCGACGGTCTGAAGACCGCGCCGTCCTGTGGCCTGGACACCCCGGCGCCGCCGAACCCGAGCGCGGCACCTGTGCCGTCGGCGAAGGTGCCGGCCGCCAAGCAGGCGCTCGCGGCGAAGTGGGACACCTGGAAGTCGAAGCAGCGGCTGACCGGGCCGAACGCCAAGCCGGACTTCGCGAACCCCGCGCAGATGAACCACTTCACGTGGTACCAGACGCACGAGTGGTCGAAGCCGTACCCCGGCGAGGACAAGATCTTCGCGCCGGAGGACGTGCCGGGCGCCTACATCCCGTCGGCGGAGTCCGACGGCTGACACAGGCTGATCGCGGGAAGGAGCCCCTGGCCGGAGTCACCGCCGGCCAGGGGCCGTCTTCTGTCTCCTGTACGGCAACCCGGCCGCCCCGTCGTTCCGGACGGTCACAGCACGGACCGGTCCATCGGGCACGGCAGCGGCTGCAGCGCACCGGCGTCGCGCAGCCGCAGGTAGGCCTGCAGTACGTCCTGCACATTGCCTTGCGGAGCGATGTCGAGGAGTACGCCTCCGACGCGGAGCTCCTTGCGACCGGCCGTCATGCCCTCCGGCAGCAGGGCCGCGCGCGCCGGGGAAAGATAGCCGGCCCGGCCGACGCAGGGCTCACCGACAACGAAACCCGCATCGCCCTCCAGGGCGTCGAGCACATCGTCGTCGGTGACGTCGCCGAAGTCGGGCTCCCATGCCTCGGCGACAGCAGCAAGGAGACTCACGTCGGAGATCTCGGCGTTGTCCGGCGATCCGATACCGATCACCATCGACTGGAGAAGGAACTCCGAGGCGCCGCCCCCGTTCCCGCTGACCTCGGTCTCCCAGCCCGGCTCGCCCGCGAGGACGAGTCGCAGTCCGAACCCGACACGGTCCGACCAGCCGTCGGCATCCCGGGCCGCGCGCAGAGCGGCGAGGAGAGAGTCCTCGTCCGGCGCGAGATCAGTGGCGGGCCCGGCCGACTGGATCTGCCGCCACGTCCACACAGCTCCCGAGCCGCCCACGGGAAGGATCTCGGCAAGCCGGTCCAGGGTGAGCTTCCATCGCCGGGTCAGCGCCTCGGCGGATTCTTCCCGGGGCCCCCAGAAGCCCCGCACCACACGTCGCATGTCCTGCCTCCGACGCCCTACGCCCGAACCCGCCCCGGGCCGGATCGGACCGTGGCCGCCGCGACCGGGGTCGCGGTCAGCCTGCTGAAAGAAGCACGGTACGCGCTCGGGGTGACGCCGAGGCGGCGCTGGATGTGCTGGCGCATCGAGTCGGCGGTACCGAGGCCGCTGGCGCGTGCGACCCGGTCCATGGGGAGGGTGGTGGTCTCCAGCAGTTCGCGGGCCCGCTCGATGCGCTGGTGGAGCAGCCACTGGAGGGGGCTGAGTCCGGTCTCGGCATGGAAGCGGCGCGAGAGCGTCCGTACGGAGACGTCCGCGTTGCGGGCCAGGTCGGTGAGGGTCAGCGGTTCGTCGAGGTGCTGCATCGCCCAGGCACGGGTGCAGGCGAAGGAGACGCCGCGCTCGGGCGGCAGCGGGGTGTCGGTGAACTGCGTCTGCCCACCGGGCCGTACGGGAGCGACGAGGGTGAGGCGGGCGACGCCGTTGGCGACGGCCGCGCCGTAGTCGGTACGGATGATGTGGAGGCAGAGATCGATCCCGGCGGCGTAGCCGGACGAGGTGAGGACCGTGCCGTCCTGGACGAAGAGGACGTCCTTCTGGAGATCGACGCAGGGGTAGCGGTCGCCGAGTTCACCGGTGTACGTCCAGTAGGTGGTGGCGGCGCGCCCGTCGAGCAGCCCCGCCTCGGCGAGGGCGAAGGCGCCGGTGCAGATGGAGGCGATGCGCTTGCCGTCGGCGGCGGCCCTGCGCAGCGCGGCGAGGATACGCGGATCGGGCTCCTCGCGGGAGCCCGCACCGGCGATGATCACGGTGTCCGCGGTGTCGATGACGTCCAGCCCGTGCGGGATGTGCACGTCGAGTCCGCTGCTGGTGCGGACGGGACCGGGTTCCGCGGTGCAGAAGAGCGTCTCGTATCCCGGGGCGCCGTCGATCTCGACCTTGCTGAACAGCATCTCGGGGATGGCGATGTTGAACATCGACACGGGCGGCGTCGAGATGACGACGACACGGTGCACAGGTGACATGGCCAGAACCTCCGGAGGTATGGCATTCAGGCCACTACTGTACGCCGGGGTCGATCGCCAGGCTTGACACATGCCAGCAGAGAACCTTGTCCAAGCACCGGATTCCGCCGTCGATTTGCCCCGCGGCCGACGCGCGCAGAGCCCCTCCCCCGCCCTGTCCCTGGTGGCCTCCCTGCTCGGCTTCGCGCTGATCATGCTGGACGCGTCGGTGGTGAATGTGGCGCTCCCGTCGATGGGCTCGGACCTCGGCGGCGGGATGGCGGGGCTGCAATGGGTGGTCGACGCGTACACGATCGCCTTCGCCGCACTGCTGCTGTCGACGGGCGCGTTCTCGGACCGGATCGGCGCGACCCGTGCGTACACCGCCGGGATAGCCCTGTTCACGCTGGCGTCCGTCGCCTGCGGCCTGGCCCCGAACCTCCCGGCGCTGATCGGCTTCCGAGTGGTGCAGGGCATCGCGGCGGCGGTCGTACTGCCGACGACGCTCGCCCTGGTGCGGCAGGCGTACGCCGATCCCGCGCAGCGCGGCCGTGCGGTGTCACTGTGGGCGGCGGGCGGCACGACGGCGGCGGCGCTGGGCCCCGTCGCGGGCGGTGCGCTGACCACGGCCTGGGACTGGCGGGCCATCTTCTTCATCAATCTGCCGGTGGGTCTGATCGCCCTCGCGCTGACGTTCCGCGCACCCCGCTCGGCCCGCCGTCCCGCGCCGCTGGACCTGCCGGGCCAGCTGACCGCCGTACTCGCACTGGCCGCGCTGGCCTTCGCGATGATCGAGCACGGAACCCTGGCCCTGGTGGCGCTCGGGGTGGCGGTGCTGTCGCTGGCCGCATTCCTCCGCATCGAGTCGCGCCACCCGCATCCGGTGGTACCGCTGGGCCTGTTCCGTAACCGGACGGTGGCGATGGCGGTGACGGCCGGTTCCGCGCTGAGCGTCGCTTTCTACGGAATGATCTTTGTCTTCAGCCTCTTCTTCCAGCAGGTGCGCGACCAGTCGGCGCTGGCCGCGGGCCTGATGTTCCTGCCGATGACCGGACTGCTCGTGGTGGTGAACGTGCTGTCGGGCAGGCTGGCCAACCGTCACGGCCCCCGGCTGCCGATGCTGACCGGTCAACTGCTCGCGGTCGGCGGCCTGTTGCTCCTGCAGCTCGTCGACACGGACACGTCGCTGGTCCTGACGTCCATGCTCCTCGTGCCGCTGGCCCTGGGCGCGGGCCTGGCTCTGCCACCACTGACCGCGGCCATGATGGAGGCCGTGCCGACGGACCGGGCCGGTGTCGCCGCGGGCGTCCTGAACGCCGCCCGCCAGGTCTCCGGCGGCCTGGGCGTGGCGGCGTTCGGCGCCCTGGTCGCGACCGGCTTCGAGGACGGCCTCCGGACGAGCCTGGCGATCAGCGCCGCACTGCTGACGCTGACGGCACTGGCAACGACCCGGCTGGCACGTGGCGGGCCGGCCGCCCCGTCGAAGGACAGCGACTGAGCTGCCGGGAGCGTCGAGAATGCCGGAACGGCGCGTACTGGGCCGGGCCCGACCCCGCACAGGGTCTGCACAGCTCGCCGGCGCAAGCGCTCCTGCTCACTCCGACCGCGCTGGGCCGCCTCGCCCCGCTCGCCCCGAGCGCGGGCGCGGAAGAACCCCGGCGGTCACGGGGACTGCCGGGGCTCAGTGCCTAATACGCGGTGTTGAGTTCCCAGAACCGGAAGACAGTCGATGTGTCCAGGCAGTTCTGCAGCCCCCGGACGTTCTCGTGGGCGACTGCGTACTGCTTGCCCTGCCAGAGCGGCAGGAGCGGCAGCTCGCGTGCCACGATGTCCTGCAGCTCGATGAACTTCTGCCGGGTGTTCGCGCGGTCGGTCATGGACGAGGTCTGCGGGATGATCCGATCGGTTATCTCGCCGTTCTCGTAATGGTTCGACAGGACGTTGCCCTTACCGAAGAACGGCTGGGTGAAGTTGTCGGGGTCGGGATAGTCCGGCACCCATCCCTTGACGTAGACGCCGTACACGCCGTCGGCGATGTCCTTCTCGTACTGGTCGAACGGGACAGTCTCCATCCTGGCGTCGAAGAGTCCGCTCTTGTTCAGCTGATCGGCGATGGTCCGCAGTTCGTCGTCGGTAGCGGGTCCATAACGGCTCGGGGTGGACCAGAGGGTGAGTTTCACCTTGCGGGTGATACCGGAGTCCCTCAGGGCGTCCTTCGCCTTCTGCGGCTGCGGGCCGTCGCCGTACATGTCGAAGAAGGAGGTGCCGTGGCCCGTGATGCCGACCGGGACGATCGAGTAGAGCGGCGCCGCCGTGGACTCGTAGACCTCGCTCAACAGTGCGTTGCGGTCGAGGAGATAGGCGATGGCCTTGCGCACGCCGATCTTGCCGACCACGGGGTCGGCCATGTTGAAGACCATGTGCTGGACCTCGGCGCTGCTGCCCTGGACCACGTCGATGCCGTCCTTCCCCGCGGTGGGCGAGGCATCCAGGGCGGCTATCGCCTTGGCGGTGAGGCCACGGTATGCGACGTCGACCTCGCCCTTCTCCAGGGAGGATTTGAGGGCCTGCTGGTCGCCCTGGAAGAGTCGCAGCGTCACGCCGGAGTTCTTCACCTCGGCGGTTCCGTGGTAGCCGGAGTAGACGGAGAAGACGGCCTTCGACTTGTCGATGGAGTCCAGCATGTAGGGACCGGAGCCAACCGTTTTGCCGCCCTTGAGCAGCCTGTCCTTGGGGTAGACGTGACGGTCCACGATGGAACCGGCACCCGATGCGATCTTGCTGGGAAATATCGCATCGGGCACCTTGAGGTGGAAGACGACGGTCTTCTCGCTCGGGGTGCTGATCGACGAGATGGTGGAGAGCAGCGGCGCCGGGCCCGCCGGGTCGTTGATTTCGATCGCCCGGTCGAAGGAGTACTTGACGTCCGCCGAGGTGAGGCTGTTGCCGTTGCTGAACTTCAACCCGCCACGCAGGGTGCAGGTGTAGGTCTTGCTGCCGTCCGAGAAATGACACTCCTCGGCGGCCTCCGGTACAGGGGTGGAACTCCCGGGCGGGAAGCTCAACAAGGACTGGAAGACGTTGTTGAACAGCAGCCAGGACCCTGGGTCATACCCCGCGGCCGGATCTGTCGCAAGGATGCCGTCGGACATCCCGACGACCATCCTTCCCTTGTCCTCGTCGAATGGCCAGATCTCACCCTGGGAGCCGCAACCCGTCAGCAGCACCCCTGCTAATCCCCCGGCAATCAGAATGCTCGACCGCCTCGTACGAACCTTCACAGAACGTGCCTCATACTCTCGGCCGGCCCCATGGGGGGTGTCCCCGGACAACCGGATCAGGTCGGGAAATACTGCGAAAGCCGCGACCGTCCAGCCCTGTCAGCCCGGCCGGGCGCGGTGGTGCGGACCGACAGCCTGCCTGGACTCGGCTTGCACCGGGAGTTCCAAGCATGGTGACTGGCCGTCAGAAAACATCAGCAGTGAACGACAGGGGCATGTCATAGTCGGCCACGTGGTGCCGTTGGCAATCTAGTAGTACACCTCACTGCGCGGTGGCGCATCGTGCGCCAAAAATCGCCCCCGGACAGCCGGTGCTGTTGGCCTGGTATGCCTGGTATCGGATCAAGGTTTTCAAGCTGACCGACCCGGTCGCCACCCCCGCCCGACCGACCGGCGAACAGGCCCCGAAGCGGCGGTACGTGGGCCTCATGGCACCACTGCGAGCCACCCTCCTGGAAACCATGACCGCCCAACGGCTCCAGACCGCCGTCACGTCCGTCACTGCACCATCGAGGCCGAAAATCGTCGGATCAACCACGGAACATGCGAGCTCCTGAAATCCCTCGGCAGACCATGGGCACCTTTCCCGGTCCGACGAGGTGCGGGTGCACTCACTCGCCGCCCGGGGCCCGTTGACCGTCGGGGCGGAGTGCGCAATCACTGGCAGGTGTCGCCCAATACCGGATATCCGCTACCCGTTCGCGTCGCGAAGACCTCTGCCCAGACCGTCTTCCCGGACGGCGGGTACGGATGTACGCCCCAGTCCGCCGCAAGGGCATCGACGATGATCAGTCCCCGGCCTCCTTCAACGGCTTCCCGCGACGCGGCGGGGAGGTGTTCGCCGCGCGGGTCCGTGACCTCGATCCGCAGCCGTTCGCTCGGGAGGAGAGCAAGCCCGAGGCGGAATCCCCGCCCGTCCAGCCGCCCGTGCGTGACCGCGTTCGCCGACAGTTCGGCGACGACGAGCGCGGCCGCGTCGGTGCGCTCGCCGTCACGCGGCCATCCCCAGGCCACCAGTTGCTCCACGGCCAGCAGGCGAGCCAGGCGGGCGCCTCGGCGGGTGGCACTGAACAGTTGTGTGAACTGCGGTGCGGAAGCTGCCGGTTGCGGGATTTCGATCTCTACGGATTCGCTCGTCACACCACTCAGCGTGGCCAAGTGACCGTACGCTGACCAGCAACGACAGCGGTACGTAGCGTGCGCGTACCAGTACGCACGGCAACCGGTACAGGCTGTCCGCCGTGTCGTTACGGCGCACGCGGTCGGCCCATGGAACGAAAGCGGGCAGCAATGGAGCTGGACGGTGTGATCGGTGGCGACGACGACTCGGAGGGAGCCACGGACCTGTTCCGCGTGATCGGCAGCCAGCTCCGGCTGCTACGGGAGCGGGCCGGCCTCACTCAGCGGGAAGTGGGCGACCGGCTCGGGTACAGCGAAGACCTGATCCGGTCTCTGGAGCGGGGGCGCAGGACACCGCAGCCGGAGTTCCTGGACGCGGCGGACGACCTGCTGGAGGCGGGCGGGCTGCTGAGAGCCACGAAGGAGGAGGTGGCGCGGGCGAAGGCGCGGGCGCGGGTGAAGCACCCGGCGTGGTTCAAGGACTACGCGGAGTTGGAACGCAAGGCCGTGGAGCTCAACTTCTTCAGCACGCTGACCATTCCGGGACTTCTGCAAACAGAGGCGTACGCGAGGACAACCTTTATGTCGCGTCAGCCGCCGCTCAATGAAGCCACGATCGAGCAGCGTGCCACCGCCCGGCTCGCAAGGCAGGAAATCCTCACCACATGGCCATCTCCCATGGTGAGCACGGTCATTGACGAGTCCGTGCTACGCAGGGCGGTGGGCGGGCACGACGTACGTCAAGGTCAGCTGAAGCACTTGCAGCACCTCTCGCGGTTGCGCAGCACAACAATCCAGGTGCTCCCGATGGCTTGCGAAGACCACACTGCGTTGGAGGGGCCGTTCATCCTTCTCACACCCAAGGGCCGACAGCAGGTTGGTTACGTCGAGGTCCAGAGCGTGAACCGGCTGATCACCGACGCGGAAGAGGTACGTATCCTGGCCGCACGATACGGAAGCATTCGCGGCCAGGCTCTCAGTCCCCACAAGTCCCTGGCGCTGATTGAGGAGTTGCTGGGAGAGCGATGAACATCGAACGCACCCCGATCAACGGGCTCAACTGGTTCAAGAGCACCTACAGCGCTGGCGACGGTGGCGAGTGCATCGAGGTCGCCACCACCGATCACGCGGTCCTCGTCCGCGACTCAAAAGACACATCCCTCCCCCACCTGACCCTCACCCGCACCGGCTGGGCGCACTTCGTGCGGTACGCGGCCGGGGCCTGAGTCGAGGGACCACCAGACACCCGCAAACGAACACCCTCGCCCTCCGGACCGGAGAGCGAGGGTGACGGTGAAGGCGTCCGAGCGTCAGCTGCCGTCGCGCAGATCCTCAAGTCCCGTCGTACGGAACGCGATCCGGTCGAACGTCGCCTCGCAGCCCTCGCCCGTCGGGGACTGGACCAGGAAGCCGACCGACGCCTCGGCCGCCTGCTCGGGCCCGCCGAGGGCGAAGACGCGGACGAAGGTCCACTTCTCGCCGTCGGCCGAGGCGTGGAAGGCGAACGCGTTCCCCGTGCGGCTGAGGCGGAGCCAGCAGCTGTCGCCGTCCACGACGAAGGAGTTGACGTCGTCGGAGTGGCCGCGGGTGACGACCGTGCAGACGGTGGGGTGGTCCGGGGAGAGTTCCAGGCAGATCTTGGCCCACTCCCGTTCCCCGACGTGGAGGTAGAGCACTCCGGCATCGAAGGCCGCGGCGAAGCCGACCCTCACCCGGGCGATCAGCTGGAAGTCGCCCCGGGGAGCGGGGCCGAGGAGGCGCGGTGCGTCGCTCACGCTGTCGAGGGCG
>NZ_FMDF01000188.1 GCF_900091955.1 Streptomyces sp. Ncost-T10-10d | reverse complement strand
ATCTCGCACCTCTCGATCTTTGTAACGACTGATCGGCGTTGCAGCCCGTCGGCAATGAACTCCCTCTCGACAGGCGGTCGAGTAGGAGCCGCACAGAGAGTACTCAGGTGCGGTTGCGTCGGTAGCGGCGAGGAGAAGAGCCAGACCTCGCTGACGGTCGGGAAGCAGGCGATGGCGTGCCTGAGTCGCTTGAGCGGGACCTCGCCGGCGACCGCGACGGTCGCCGAGTGCAGCGCAAGTACGGCGCGGGCTTCGGGCCGTGAAGACGGCCCGGGGGGCCAGGCGTCCGCGCGCTCTGCCGCCGGTTATCCGCCGTCCATGACCCGGATGATGGTCTTGCCACGGGCGTGGCGGCCGGGGGCGAACGCGGCGGGTGCCTCGGCCAGCGCCCTGACCTCGCCGACGATCGGCTTGAGCCGTCCGTCCCTGAGCCGCTGGACCAGGTCCGCGAGCCGGGCACGGTCGGGCTCGACGACGAAGAAGACGGCCCTGCCGTCCCGCGGACGGACCTCGGGCGGCGAGGCGATGGTGACCAGCGTGCCCCCGGCCCGCACCAGCGCGGCCGAGCGTTCCTGGACCTCGCCGCCGATCACGTCGAGAACCAGATCGACCTCCCCGACGCTCTCCAGCCCATCGGCCTGCAGATCCACGAAGGCATACACGCCCAGCCCGACAGCGGTGTCCCGGTCGCCGGCCCGGCCCGTGCCGATCACCCGCGCCCCCGCCTCACGCGCGAGCTGCACCGCGATCGACCCCACACCGCCCGCGACCCCGTGGACCAGGACGGTCTGTCCAGCGGTAAGCCGGCCGTGGTCGAACAGGGCCTGCCAGGCGGTCAGCCCCGAGATCGGCAGTGCGGCGGCCGCCGTATGGTCGACGTCCGCCGGAAGCGGGGCCAGATTGCGAGCCTCCACCGCGGTGTACTCGGCCAGCGAGCCGTCCCGGGTCCAGTCGGCCAGGCCGAACACCCGCTGGCCCACCGAGAGACCGGTGGTGCCGTACCCGAGTTCGGCAACGACGCCCGAAAGCTCGTGTCCAGGCACGCTCGGCGTCCGGTCGCGCCCGGCGCGATCCGTCCACGTTCCCGGCCAGGCGAGTTCCCCCGGGGTGAACCCAGCGGCATGCACGCGCACGATGACGTCGTTCTCGACGAGGTGGGGGTAGGGCACCTCCGTCAGCGACATTCCCTCGACACCGGCGGCGCGGTTTCGAACGACGACGGCCTGCATGCCAGGTCCTCTCTCCAGTGGTGATCCAGGCTTCGCCCCCTTCGAGCGATCGGAAACAGGCTGCCACGAACTCCTGCAGCCCGCCTGCTGCCGCTTCTGACGGACTGCCGTCTCTGCCACCCAATCAGGCCACGCTTGGGCCTGGACGTGACGACTGCCCGAGCTGTTACGCGCCCGCCAGCAGTGCCTGCCGCACTCGGGGCGTCCTGCAGCGCTCAGAGGAGGAGTAGCCATGGCAGAACAGACCGCTGAACGCGGTCTGGCCGATCATCTGCATCGACGCGCTGCGGGTGAGGACCCGCTCCGGATCCGTGGCCTCCCGGCCGGTCTACCTGGCCGTCGGGGTGGACATGGACGGCTGCAAGGACGTGCGAGATGTATGCATCGTCGCCTGCGACGGACTGAAGGGCCTGCCCGACGCGGTCACCGCAACCTGGCCCAAAGCCACCGTTCAGGCATGTGTGATCCACTTGATCCGTGCCTCGCTGAGGTTCGCCTCCAAACAGCACCACGCAAAGCCGGTCGCGGAGTTGAAGGCCATCTGCACCGCCCCGACCGAGCAGGCCGCCGAGCAGGCCCTCGCCGACTTCGCCTCGGGCGAGCTGGGCCAGCGGTATCCTGCGATCGTGCGGACCTGGCAGGCCGCAAACCACGTCGCGCCACACTGGGAGAAGGCACTGAACCAGTTCTCGCTCTTCTTCGAGGACCAGCTCAACACCAAGTGAAAGCCCAGGACTTACAACTCGCGCGAATAGGCCGGTCGGGGTGATCTATCGGGGCCGTGCTGCAGTCGGCATTCGATACTCAATGTGATCACTGCGGGTGGTTGGGGTGGTCATCGCTGTGGTGGCCTTGGGGGTGCGGTGCTGACGCCCGTGGCCGGGCTGGTGTCTGGTAGCAGGGATGCGTAGAAGTACGCAATTTCGTTCCCGGTGCGTGCTTGGGAGGCGGTTGGTGGGTGGAGGCGGGTACCGTGCCAATCATGTCCGACGATCTCCGAAGCAATAACCTGTGCCATGAAGACGCCGTGGCGGGTGGGTGGTTAGCCGACCCGGAGTGGCTGGTGAACACCGACCCGGAGCGGGTCATGGCGGTGCTCGACAGTGCCTTGGGGCCGGAGGAGCTGTTGGCAGCGGCGGTGTACCGGGCTTCTGCGCACCTGCACCAGGGTGCGGAGAGCTGGGTGCGGCAACAGTTGCTGGGGCTGGACGCCGCCCGGTACGGAGACGTGGCGTTGTCGGCGCGGATCGCGGCTGTACCAGCGGCGGGCAAACCGACAGCGCCGTGGGGGGTGGAATGGGCCACGGGTGGCCTGGTTTCCTCGCAGTTCCGGCATGCCCTCACGGGCCACATCGACTTCGTGCAGGCGGTAGCGACCACGTCGATGGACGGCCGTCCGGTCGCCGTCACCGGCAGTTGGGACAGCACGGTGCGGGTGTGGGACCTGGCTAGCGGGAAGCAGATCGGTGAACCCCTCACCGGCCACACCGGCACGGTCTGTGCCGTGGCCACAACGGTGCTGGACGGTCGACCCATCGCCGTCAGCGGCGGCGATGACGACACCGCGCGCGTGTGGGACCTGACCACAGGGAAGCAGATCGGCGAACCCCTCACGGGCCACGCTCACCCGGTGTGGGCGGTGGCGACGGCGATGGTGGACGGGCGCCCGGTCGCCGTCACCGGTAGCTGTGACAAGAAGGTGCGAATGTGGGACCTGACCACCAGGCAGCCCATCGGCAAACCCCTGACCGGCCACACCAACGATGTGTGGGCGGT
>NZ_FMDF01000176.1 GCF_900091955.1 Streptomyces sp. Ncost-T10-10d | reverse complement strand
CCACTGCGGCGCCGACGGGGGCGCGGAGGGCTGCGGCGTGGCGGGCTGGAAGGTGGGCGGCAGCGGCGGCAGACCGCCCTGCGGCGGCGCCGGGGTCCAGGGGTCGGCATGGCGGGCGCCGGGGCGTCCTGCGGTGCGTTGGGAGGCGGTACGTCCTGGGGGCCGCGTCCGTGACGGCGTCCGAGGGCACGGTGCCCTCCGGTCCGTCGGCGGCACCGCTCGTGATGTTGCCCGGAGTCTCGGCAGGCGCCTCTGCGGCGGCACCGGAATCCGCGGCGGCAGCGCCGTCCGGCCCATCGGCGGAGTCCGCCGCCTGCCCGGAACCGGAACTGGGGGTTTCGCCCTCGTCCGCACCGTCAGCAGCGGCGCCTGCGGAACCGGATCCCGGACCTGAGCCGCCCCCGTCCGCGTTCCTCGATGTCTCCTCGCGCTCCGCGATCTCCCGCTTCAGCGCGGCCGGCGAGAACCGCATGGTCGCGCCGCTCTCCACATCACCGCCTCCGAACGGGTCCGTCATCCCGTCGGGAGCCCCCGTCCCTGCCCCCTCCGTAGGAGCAGGAGAAGGAGCGGAGTCACCCGCCGCGGAATGAACAGGAGCCGGAGCCGGAACAGGAGCCGGGTCCGGTGCGGGAGCCGGTGCCGGTGCCGGTGTCGGAATCGGAGCGGGCGGCGCCGGCGCCCAGTTGGGGTCGAAGCTGCCCCCGGCCGACGGCGCAGGCACGGACAACGGCGCCCCGTTGGGCGGCGGAGGCGGCGCCAGGTGCGATCCGGCACCGCCCGACGAGTCCCCCGGCGCGTTCTGCGTGTACCAGGCGGGCGGGGTGTAGTCGATGGTGAACTCACCCGTCATCTCGGCGGGCTCCGCGTCGGACGACTCGTCGACGGGCTTGTTCCAGCCCCCGCGGATCTCGTCCCGATCGCCGTTCACTTTGCCTCCTGGTGTGGTCGAGCACCCTTGTGCCTTGGTGGTGGGGGCGACCGTTTCCGTCTTCCTAACCGCCCGGCTCTCCCCCGGGACGCGCATCGCCTGCCCGCAGGTTCTTCTGCCGCGCCCGGACCCACCCTAATCGTCTTGGGGCTTGCTCCGGCAGGCCGTACGGCACCGCAAGAGCTGTCCCGTACATCACGCACTGCCCCCAAGTGAACCGAGTACGGCACAGCGTGAAGGGCGAAGCGGTCAAACTCGCACATCCATATACGCAATGCCGAAGGTTCCGTACAGGCCGGAGGCAGGCCGGCCCCGTCAGTCCATCCGGCGCGCGCCACCCAGCAGCCCGGTCTCGGCGTCGGTCGCCTGGGTCATCACGAACTCCCGGTCGCGCCCCGCGCACCAGAGGGTGACCCCATCCGCCAGCGTGGAAAGTGCCTGAGTCTCGGCGGCCGGAAGATGCAGTATGCGACCGATCTGTGTGGCTTCGTCAGGAGATACCCGCTGGATGCCGACCAGCGCCGACTTCTCGATCAGCTTCGGCGCCACCGGACTCAGATACGGCAGCAGCGTCAGCACCGACTGCCAAGGACCGGACACCACCCGCCCGCGCGGTGGCCGCATGCCGCAGTCCCGCACCACGACCACCGGCGAACCCGCCGAGGGCCCCTGTGGCGGTACCCGCCCCACATCGTGCAGCGTGATGCACGGCTGACCGCCGCCGGCGGCGTGCGCAAGAGCCGTCCACGTCTGGGCCCGTCCGGTCTCCACGACGATCCGCGCACCGGTCGCGGCCGCCCGCAGCGCGAGCACCTGCGCCGTCCACAACCCGCCGATCAGCGTGACGTCGTACGGAGTCGGCCGGTTGATCCCGAGCACGGCGGGGCGGCCCTGGGCGTCCACGCCGATGACCATGCCGTCGTCGCCGACCGGCAGGGCCAGCGACGCCAACTGGTCGAGCGAGACCGACTGCCGCTCGCGGCGCGGACCGATCAGCCCGAAGCCGAGCCGGGCACGGGCGCTCGTGGGCACGGACATCAGCGGGTACCCCCGAGCGGCAGAGTGGCGAGCACACCGGGCAGCTGCTCGCGGTCGAGCCGGACCAGCGAGGTCCTGACCCCGCGGGCGGTGCGTTCCAACTCATGGCGGGCGCCCACCAGTTCCTCGTCGCTGCGCCCGGTGATCCGGATGTGCCCGGTGATCGAGACGCCCTGTCGCTCGCCGTGCCCCAGCGTGAGGCTGAAGGTGGTGGCGAGCGCCGGGATCGAGGTGAGCAGGGCGACGAGCTGCGGCATCGACGCACCGGAGCCACCACCGTTGCCGCCGAACTGCGGCCAGCGGCCCACCCAGTAGGTGGTGTGCCACCGGTCGTCGCAGCGCCAGGTCCGCGAGGTCTCCCCGGTGCGGCGTACCGGCGTCCCGCTCCGGCCGGCCTGCGCCATGGCCGGCGCACTGGCGCAGACCGAGGTCGCGATCGCGGACGTCAACTCCTGCTCGGTCAGCACCGTCGCGCGGAAGCCGGCCCCGGTCAGCCTGCTGGACAGCTGGTCGGCCGCGCGTACCACGCACTTCTGCGCCCCCGTGATGCCACCACCGCGCGCCTGCACGGCTTCCGGGCAGAGTTCCGGGTCCAGCTTGAGCGCGATCCAGGTGATCCGGACGGCGGGCGACCCCGTCTGGGCCTGCAGCGGCGCGTAGTTGCGTGCGGCGACGGACTGCTGGGGCAGATGCGGGGCGGGTGCGGGCTGGGTGTGCTGCACGATCTGCGCCGACTCCAGCCGGATGCCGTCGACCTCCAGAACATCCTGTACGAGCGCCAGCGGCAGCGGCTGCACGGACCGGTCCGGCCTGAGCGCCGAGGTGTCCGACTCCACCTGGAGGACGGCCGTGACGAACGTACCGTCACCGATCATCCCGACCGGCCGCCGGTCGCGGTCGCTGAAGGAGTATGTACGCAACGCCGGATCGCACTCGACGACGGGCGCTATCCCCGGCTCCGTTCCCGCGGGCAGCTCCAGTGAACCGGCCCTGCGTGAACGCGCGCGCAGCGAGACGACGGTGCCCAGCCACTCCGGAAGTGAACGGCGGTGTCTGCGCACGACGGCCAGCAGCACCAGCAGTGCGGCGACCACGACGGCCGGGGCCAGCAGCAGGGGTTCGATCACCCACGCCGCGAGCAGCAACGCGGCCGCGGTCTCCAGCAGTACGAGTTGTTGCAATCGGAACGAACCGAGCTGCCCGGGGCGTCCGTTGAGCCGCGCGGAGGCCGGTCCTCGGGCGCCCCGCGAAGAGCCGCGGGAGGCCGGTGGGCCGCCGGCCGGAGGAGCTGTGGAGACCGTTGCGTTCCCGGCCGGACGTGTCCGTGTCGCGGAAGCCGTCATTCCGGCATTCCCCCGTTCATTAGGCCCCAACTCCACCCGTATTCCGCCTGCCCCGCACGGAGCTTCGGCGGCTGGATCACCCTACCCGCCCCACCACCGCTCGCGGTCAGCAGGCATAGTAGGGGGCCGGTCCGGCACCCAGGTCCGGCATCGCGGGCCCGGTACAGGGGCCCCGGATGCGACCGCCCCCGGTGCCGCGCGGGGAGACACGGGAGAAAAGCGACTCATGGCATCACGGCGGGATGAGCTCAACGCATACACCTTTGCGAAGAAACGCACGGTGGCGGCATTCCTCCAACCCTCGCCCACCGGAACCGAGGAGGGCGCCCCGCGGCCGTTGCGAGCGGTCCTGCCGAGCGTGGTCGTCGGTGCGCTGATCCTCGCGGGCTTCGGCGCCTTCGGCATGTTCAAGCCCACCGCGCCCAAGGGCTGGGACAAGCCCGGCACCAACGTGATCGTCGGCAAGAAGTCCACCACCCGTTATGTCGTGCTCACCACCGGCAAGGGCAAGAAGAAAAAGACCCTGCTGCACCCCGTGCTCAACCTCGCCTCGGCCCGACTGCTCCTCAACCCGCAGAAGTACGACGTCATCCAGGTCGCCGACGAGGTCCTGGACGCGGGCAAGCCCCCGCGCGGGCCGATCCTCGGTATTCCGTACGCCCCCGACCGGCTGCCCGAAGCGAAGGACGCCGGGACGGCCAAGCGATGGGCCGTCTGCGTACAGCCCGGCGGCAAGGGCAACACCGTGCAGAAGGCCGCCTTCGTCTTCGGCGAACGTGACAACAAGCTGACCGAGGGGAGCAAGAAGCTCAGCGGCGGTCAGGTGCTCTACGCCCAGGGCCAGGACCGGGCCCGCTATCTCGTCGATGCGAACGGCACCAAGTACCGCATCGCCGAGACCGCCGCCGACAACGGCCATCTGACCAACGCGCTGGTCGGCAGCAGGCAGCCGCAGTCCGTCACCGACGACTGGCTGGCCACCCTGCACGACGGCAGCCCGATCGTCTTCCCGCGGATCCCCGGGACCATCGGTGCCCCGGCGCATGTCGAAGGACAGCTCTCCACCGAGGAGAACAAGGTCGGAATGGTCCTCAGGACCAGGACCGGCGAAGGCACCAGTCACTACGTCGTGCTCGACAAAAAGGTCCAGCCCGTCTCCGAGTTCACCGCCTGGCTGCTGATCAACTCACCGCAGACGGCCGAGCTGAACCTGGACAGCGAGGCACGCGCCGTCGGCCTGCAGGACTTCGTACCCGACGCCGCGACCTTCACCGGCCAGGCCGCACACTGGCCGGCCCACAAGACCGACCAGGTGAACTCCGCCGAGGGCGGCAGCGGCAGCCGCGACACCATCTGCAGCGTGCTGCGCAAGGTCGACGCCTCGGGGCGTACGACCCTGAGCACCTGGGCCGGCACCGCGTACCCCGCCACCATCGGCGTCGGTGGCACCAGCACCTATGTGACTCCCGGCAGCGGCCTGCTCTACACCCAGGTCCGGGGCGAACAGACCAGACCCGACGGATCGCTGTTCCTGGTGACCGACACCGGACTGCGGTACGCGGTCCAGGCGAACGGCGACAGCGATGCCGGCCGCTCCGACATCGGCACCGGTGACGAGCAGAAGCAGTCGGACGGCCGCCCCGAGCCCAGCCAGGCGCAGAGCAGGCTCGGATACGAGAAGGTGACGCCCGCCCTCGTACCGATCGCCTGGTCGGACTTCCTGTCCAAGGGCCCCCGGCTCGACACCAACAGCGCCCGCCAGCCCCAGGGTTCATGACGTTCCGGCGCACCGCAGGCAGAGCAGGGTACGGGGGAGAGGAACAGATGTTGTACCGGAAGACGGTCCTCGCGGCGGCGGTCGTCGCCGCACTGGCCGCACTGGCGGGGCCCGGGCCCGCGTACGCCGCCGAGGACGTGCAGGGCACCGGCGCCGTGGGCATAGACGGCAGCGGCGAATGCACCTTCCCGATGAAGCGGCAGTACGAGGGACGCCCCTGGTCGCTGCAGCGCGTCCTGCTGGACGAACTGTGGCAGGACACCAAGGGCGAGGGGGTACGCGTCGCGGTCATCGACACCGGCGTGGACGACGTCAACCCGCAGCTCAAGACGGCCGTCGACACATCGGCGGGCGCCGACTACCTCAAGGGCGGCAAGAGCGACGGCACCGTCGACGAGGTCGGCCACGGCACCAAGGTCGCGGGCATCATCGCCGCACGCCCCCGCAAGGGCACCGGATTCGTGGGACTGGCCCCCGAGGCCACGATCATCCCGATCCGCCAGAACGACGAGAAGAACAGCGGCAAGGACACCACGATGGCGACCGCGATCGACCATGCGATCGCCAAGGGTGCCGACGTCATCAACATTTCCCAGGACACGACGAAGGCCCTGACGGAGACGTCCGCGCTGGGCAGAGCGGTGGCCAGGGCGCTCGCCCATGACATCGTCGTGGTCGCCTCCGCGGGCAACGACGGCATGGACGGCAGACCGAAGCGCACCTACCCCGCGGCCTTCGACGGCGTCCTCGCCGTCGCCTCGTCCGACCGGAACAACGAACGCGCCCCCTTCTCCCAGGCCGGTGAGTTCGTCGGCGTCGCCGCACCGGGCGTCGACATCGTCTCCACCGTCCCGGGCAACGGCCAGTGCACCGACAACGGCACCAGCTTCTCCGCCCCGTACGTCGCCGGGGTCGCCGCCCTGATGCGCGCCAAGTACCCGAAGTGGACGGCGGCCCAGATCGTCGCCCGGATCGAGCAGACCGCCGAACGCTCCGTCACCGGCCATGACGACTTCGTCGGCTGGGGCGTCGTCGACCCGGTCCGCGCCCTGTCCGGCGACGACATCCCGCAGGACGCCCCGCATCCCGACCCGGCACCGCCCAGGGCGCCGGCCCCCGAGCCCGCACACCTTTCCCTGACGGAGACTTCGCAGGAGCGCAGTGAGCGGTACGCCACCTACGCGCTGGCCGTGGCGGCCGTGCTGGTCAGTGTGATAGCCGGAACTGCGACGGTCGTCCGGGATGTCCGGCGGCGACGCGCTTCGCGGTGACACACCCGCCCGGCGGCGTGACTCTCTCCCCACGAGCCACAGTTGGGGAGAACTGACGAAGTGACTAGGGTGGTAACAGACTTCACGTGTGTGACGGGGGAACGAGAAGTGGCCGAATCCGATTTCGGAGCGCGGGGATGCCGACGACGCGCTTTCCGGTCCCGCACTTTCCCCACCCCTTTGCCGGAGCACACGGGGGCAGGAAGAAGCCTGGCCGCACCATGCGAACAGGCCCGGGAACTGAGAGATAGGACCTCCGGATGACCAACCCCGCAGGCGGTTACGCACTTGCCGACGATCCGATCGTCCAGGCGAAGAACAAGATCATCGAGACGGCCGGCGAGGTGTCCCGCGAGTCCAGGGAGCTCGCCGACATCCTCGCGACGGTCGGTGCAGGATGGACGGGTGTCGGCGCCTCGGGATTCACCTCGGCGCAGATCATGATCAATGAGGACCACGACGAGATCCGCCGCCTCCTCAATGTCCTGCTCAACGCGGTGGGCAGCACCAAGAACCTCAGCAACGCCAACGACGAGGAGGTCCGTGCGGCCTTCAACGCGGTCAAGGACCAGGCGCCGTCGACCAACACCTCCGGGCTGAACAACGTCTGAGCCGCGCCGCACCCCCTTCCGTACACGCTGAGCACCGAGGAGAAGACACATGGGCCAGGACCCGAACACCAAGGTCAAATACGAGAGCGTCCAGGAGATCGCGAACCGTATCCGTACGGTGTCGCAGAAGATCGTCAACGACCTCGCGGAGATGGACACCGCGCTCAAGGTGGTCACCGACACCTGGGACGGTGAGGCCCACCGGGAGTACGTGAACCTCCAGCGCAAGTACAAGGAGAAGGCGGATCACATGAAGAACCGGCTGGAGCAGGTCGCGAAGATCATCGAATCCGGCAAGGACAGCTACCGCGCCACGGACCTCAAGTCCTCGCGCGCGTTCACCGAGGCGTACTGACCGCCCGCAAGCACACCGGAAGAGGGGCACGCTCGTCGGAGCGTGCCCCTCTTCCGGTGTGCCACAACGACTACTTCAGGTCGAACTCGCCGTCCCGCGCCCCCAGGACGAAGGCCCGCCACTCGGCCTCGGTGTACCGCAGCACGGTCTCCGGATCCAGCGAGGACCGCATCGCCACCGCACCGCCCGGCAGATGCGCGATCTCGACGCGCTCCTCGGCCTCTTCGGTACCGGGCGCACTCAGCCACTCCACCCCCGAGATGTCGAGTGCGTACAGCTCGTCCTTCTCCGCTTGCGTGCCCATCAGGTGCCTTTCCTCTCCTGCGGCGGAACGTGTTCGTCGCCCGCGTGCAGACTATCCCCGCTCCCGCGCCCCGCAGTCCCGGTGTTTGCAGCTTCCGTACCACGGTGGTAGAGACCGCCCACCCCGCATCCGGACGCAACTCTGCCCGACAGCCGTTTCACGAACGATTCCCGGCAGCGCCCACTCAGTTCTGCTCCGGCAACCGCCCGATCTGCACCAGCGGGTTCCCCCGGCGCCGCGAGGCGAAGTACCCGCGTCCCGGCGGCATCGCATGCCCGCGCACCGAACCGATCAGATCGCCCTCGGACGGGTCGCCGGACAGCACCACACCCTGTGCCCCCAGCTCCTTGATCCGCTGCATGAACGCCTCGTACATCGACCGCGAGGCCCCGGCGGAGTTGCGCGCGATGATGAAGCGGACGCCGGTGTCCCGGGCGAACGGCAGATACTCCGCCAGCGGGGCCAGCGGGTTGCCCGCGTTCGTCGCCACCAGGTCGTAGTCGTCGACGATGATGAAGATCTGCGGGCCGGTCCACCAACTGCGGTCGCGCAACTGCTGCGGCGTGACATCCGTCGGCGGCTGCCGTCGTGCGAACACCCCGGCCAGCGCCTCCATGTGCATCTGCATCGAGCTCGCCATCGGCGCGTACTCCAGCAGATGCCCCTCCGGCAGCGCACCCAGGAGCCCCCGTCGGTAGTCACCGACGACGAGCTTCGCCTCGTCGGGGGAGTAGCGCTCTGCGATCTGCTTCGCGATCAGTCGCAGCAGATTGGTCTTGCCAGATTCGCTCTCCCCGAAGACCAGGAAGAACGGATCGGTCTCGAAGTCGACGAACACCGGCTCCAGATCGGTCTCGTCGATACCGATCGCGATGCCCCGCTGCGGGAACTCGAAGCCCTTCGGCAGATGATCGGCCGGCAGCTTGCGCGGCAGCAACCGTACGGCCGGTGCCGCGGGACCCGCCCAGTTCGCCTTCACCGATCCGACGAACGCGGCCGTACCGTCGGAGAGATCCGTGGCGCTGCTGGAGGAGTCGATACGCGGCAGCGCCCCCATGAAGTGCAGCTTCTGCGGCACCTGACCCCGGCCAGGGACACCCGCGGGAACATTGGCCGCGACCTTGCGGTCGAACTCGGAGTCCATGACGTCGCCGAGCCGCAGCTCCAGCCGGCCGAGGATCTGGTCCTTCAGCGCGGCCCGCACCTCCATGTAGCGGGCGGCCGTGATGACCACATGGATGCCGTAGCCGAGCCCGCGCGCGGCGATGTCGGTGACGACCTGCTCCAGCATCTCGTACTCGGAACGGAAGCCGCCCCAGCCGTCCACCACCAGGAAGACATCGCCCCACGCCTCGCCGGGCAGTTCACCCAGGGCGCGCTTGCGCCGGTAGGTGGCGATGGAGTCGATCGAGTGGGCGCGGAAGAACTCCTCACGCCGGTTCAGCACACCGGCGACCTCGGCGACCGTACGCCGCACCCGTTCCGGGTCCAGCCGGGAGGCCATCCCGCCGACATGCGGCAGCTCCGCCAGCGAGACCAGACCGCCACCACCGAAGTCCAGTCCGTAGAACTGCACTTCGTGCGGGGTGTGGGTGAGGGTGAACGACGAGATGAGCGTCCGTACCAGCGTCGACTTGCCGGACTGCGGCCCGCCGACGATCATCATGTGGCCCGCCGCACCCGAGAAGTCCCGGTAAAGAACCTCGCGCCGCTGCTCGAAGGGCTTGTCGATCAGCCCGAGCGGCACCGTCAACCCGCCCGGACGGGTGTACTCCGTCGCCGTGAACCCGCGGTCGGCGGTCGGCGCGAGCCCCGGCAGCAGCTGGTCCAGCGTCGGCGCCCGGTCCAGCGGCGGCAGCCACACCTGATGGGCGGGCACCCCCTGCCCCTCCAGGCGACGCACGATCACATCGAGCACCGTGTCGGCGAGCGCATCGTCCTCCGCGCTCGTCCGCGACGCCACCAGATGCGCCGGATCGGGCGCCGCGTACACCACCGGCACCGGAAGCGCGCTGAACACCGCGGGCCGCCGGTCGATCGGCAGCGCCCCCACCGACAGATCGGGACCGCCGGTGCGGTACGTCCCCGACACATACGCCGCCTTGAACCGCGTCATCTCCTCCGTACCGAACTTCAGGTAGCCGGAACCGGGGACCGACGGCAGGTGGTACGCATCGGGCACACCCAGCGCCGTACGCGATTCGGCGGCGGAGAAGGTCCGCAACCCGATCCGGTACGAGAGATACGTGTCGAGCCCGCGCAGCTTGCCCTCCTCCAGGCGCTGCGACGCGAGCAGCAGATGCACACCCAGCGAACGCCCGATCCGGCCGATCTGGATGAACATGTCGATGAAGTCGGGCTTGGCGGTGAGGAGTTCGGAGAACTCGTCGATGACCAGGACGAGCGAGGCAAGCGGCTCCAGCGCCGCACCCGCCGCCCGCGCCTTCTCGTAGTCGTGGATGTTGGCGTAATTGCCGGCCGATCGCAGCAGCTCCTGCCGGCGCTGCAGCTCACCGCGGATCGCGTCCCCCATGCGGTCGACCAGCGTCAGGTCGTCCGCGAGGTTCGTGATGACGGCCGCCACATGCGGCATCTGCGACATCCCGGCGAACGTCGCGCCACCCTTGAAGTCCGCGAGTACGAAGTTCAGCGTCTCCGAGGAGTGCGTGACCGCGAGCCCCAGCACCAGCGTCCGCAGCAGCTCCGATTTGCCGGAACCCGTGGCGCCGACACACAGCCCGTGCGGCCCCATGCCCTCCTGCGCGGCCTCCTTCAGGTCCAGCATCACCGGCTGGCCGTCCTCGCCGACCCCGATCGGCACCCGGAGCCGTTCGGAGACCGACCGCGGCCGCCAGGTGCGCGCCACATCGACCGAACCCGCATCGCCCAGATTCAGCAGATCCGTGAAGTCCAGGTTGGCCAGCAGGGGTTCGTCGCCATCGCCCCCGCCCATCCTGAGCGGCGCCAGCTGCCGGGCCAGCGCCTCGGCCGCGGGCAGCGACATCCCGTCCGGCACACCCTCGTACGCCAGCCCCGCACCCGACTCCAGCCGCAGCAGCCCCGGCCGCACCACCACGGAGAGACCACCGCGCGGCTCGTCGAGCTCGCCCGGCACCACCTCGACGATCGTCACACCCTGCAGGCCCTCGGCCGCCGCGAACAGCGAGTCCGGCGGCACCATCCCACCGTCGAGAACCACCACGATGTGCGGCTGGTCCAGCAGCGGCTGACTCTCCCGGCCGAACCGCGGCCGCCCGTCGAGCCGGCTCGCCAGCAGCTGCTCCAGCTCACCCAGATCATCCCCGAACAGCCGCTTCGTACCGGCCCCGTCGACCTGCCCCGGTACCTGGAGATGCGGAAGCCACTTCGTCCATTCCCAGCGCGACACCGCGCCCCGCGCCGTCACGACGGCGACCACGAGATCCTCGGGGGAGTGCAGCGTCACCAACTGGGCGACCAGCGCCCGCGCCGCCGACTGTGCCGCCTCCGGCTGACCGGAGACCGTCACGTGGTAGAACGCCCGCATCGACACGGCCATCGGCAGCCCGTCCAACGACCCGTGCACGGCGAGGAACCGCTGCATCGCACCTGCGCACATCGGCTCCAGCTCATCCACCGGAGCGGTGTCGGGGGCGATCAGCGGGGTGGCCAGCTGCTGCGCCCCCAGCCCGACCCGCACCTGCCCGAAGTCCTTGTCGCCGACGCGTCGTTCCCACACCCGGCTGCCCTCGGCGACCACCGACCACAACTGCTCGGGAGCAGGCTGCAGATACAGCTGCACGTCCCGCTGCTTGCGCGCCGTGCGGCGCACCGTACGCCGCGTCTGTGCCAGGTATTTGAGGTAGTCACGTCGGACATCTGCCATTTGCCCCTGCGTACCGCGACGATGGCGGACAAGCTGCGCGACCACCATTCCGACGGTCGAGACGAGCATCAGAACACCCATGATCCGCATGAACGGATGGGCCTGGGGAGAGAAGAAGAAGACCACCGACGAACCCATGCCGAGCACCGGCAGGATCTGCATCAGCATGCCCTCCTGCTGCCCGCGGGGCAGTTCGGGAGGGGACTCCAACGTCAACTCGTCCATGGGGACTTCCGGCGGCAGGGCCCGCGGAGGTCGTTTCACGACGATCTGGCTCACCGAAACATCAATCCCTCGGTACGGACGGGCGGAAGGCCGGCCGAACGTGCACCGAAGCCCCCGTGGCTGCCTTTGCTTGCGGACGTCCCTCCGCGCGATGGCGATCCTACTTGCAGATGACCTGCCCCCCTCCCGGTAGGGTGGCGCGCGCACCGTGCGCAACCGCGAATCAGGGGGACCAGACACGTGAGTTCGACTGCAGCGACGGGCTTCTGCCGCGTCACCGTCGTGGCGCCCGACAGCCGGATCGATGTGGCCCTGCCGGAGGACATCGCCGTCGCCGACGTCTACCCGGAGATCCTCCGCCTCACCGGCCAGACCCAGGCGGCCGGAACTCCCACCGGGTACCACCTCGTACGCCGCGACGGCACGGTCCTGGACGGCGCGCGCACCCTCGCCGCCCAGCAGGTCCTCGACGGCGAACTCCTCAGCCTGCGCCCCTTCGCCCAGTCGCTGCCGCCCGCCGTCTTCGACGACGTCTCGGACGCCGTCGCCTCGGCCGTCACCCGCGACCGCCATCTGTGGAGCGACGAACTACTGCGCGGCGCGGGCCTGGTGGGCGGCGTGCTGCTGCTCGTCCTGATGGGCTTCGTGCTCTGGTTCGCCGACCCGGTACGGCACGACATGCACAGCCTCCCCGGCATCATCGCCGGTTCGGCCGGACTTCTGCTGACCGCGTTCGCGGGGGTACGCGCCCGGGTCTACGCGGACCGGGCCACCGCCGTCGCCCTCGGCCTCGGCGCACTGCCCCTCGTACTCATCGCGGGCTCCGGCATCATCGGCCCGGACACCGGCCAGGGCCCCGGCCGACTGCAATTCCTGCTGGGCTGCGTCGCCGTACTGGTCTCCTCGGTCGCGCTGGTCGCCCTCACCCCGAGCGGCGACGCCCCGTTCGTCGCGGCGACCTTCCTCGCCACCGTCGGCACCCTGGCGACCTTCGTCGCGATCCTCACCGAGGCATCCGCCACCGAGACCGCCGCCGTCTGCGCCCCGGTCGCCCTCGGCCTCGTCGCCTTCCTGCCCGGCCTCTCCGCCCGTTTCGCCCGGCTGCCCATCGGCTACGCCTCGCCGCGCACCGCCCCCGGCGGCTACGACGACAATTTCGCCGAGCCGAACGCGGAGCCCCGGACCCACGGGCACCCCCGTCGACGCCGACCGCATCGCGGCCCAGGCCCGCCGCGGCCACGAGATGCTGCTCGGCCTGGTCGGGGGCTGCGCGGCCGTCGTCGTCGGCTGCGCGGCCGTCCTCGGCTTCTCGGACAACATCTGGGGACAGTTCCTGGCGCTGGCCGCAGGGCTCGCGATGCTGCTGCGCGCCCGCCTCTTCCGCTACACCTCGCAGGTCGCCTGCGTACTGGTGGCGGGCATCGGTGCGGTCGCCCTGCTGATCCTCGGCCTCTCCCTGAATCCGCCGACCGACCTGCTGTTCGATCTGATCCGGTACGGCGACCGCAGCTCCCTGGACATCCGTACGATCTGGCTCTCCGCAGCCGTCGCCGCCGGGGCCGCCCTGCTCACCGCGATCGGCCTGATCATCCCCCGCAAGGGCCTCTCCCCGTTCTGGGGCCGCCTCCTCGACCTGGCCGAGAGCACCGTCCTCCTCTCCCTGGTCCCGCTGTGCCTGGCAGTACTGGACGTCTTCGCGCGGGCCAGGGGCTTGACCAGCTGACACCGATCGGGCCCAGCCGGGCGGAACCGAGCCCAGTCGGGCAGAGTCGAGCACGCCCGGCGATCGAGGGCAGAGCGGCAACCGGGCGCCCCGGGGGACCGCACCGCCCCCACGCGGCCCGCCCCACAGGGACTGGTACGCTGTGTGACGGCCGTTTGTGTACGCGCTCCCGGATCATCCTGGGGGCTGCGCTCATCGGACCTTCGCCTCCGAGTCATGGAAGCTCCCCTGCGATCAAGACCAGGGGCACTCGTGGGCGCATCGAACATCAAGAGGAGTACGCGTGCCGCTCGACGCCGCTACGAAGAAGCAGATCATGTCCGAGTTCGCCCAGAAGGAGGGTGACACCGGATCTCCCGAGGTCCAGGTCGCCATGCTCTCCCGCCGGATCTCGGACCTGACGGAGCACCTCAAGACGCACAAGCACGACCACCACTCCCGTCGTGGTCTGCTGATCCTGGTCGGCCAGCGTCGCCGCCTCCTTCAGTACCTGGCCAAGAAGGACATCCAGCGCTTCCGCGCCCTGGTCGACCGCCTCGGCATCCGCCGCGGTGCGGCCGGCGGCGCCAAGTAATACGCCGTGAAGGGAGCGGTTCCCACGACTGAGGGGGCCGCTCCCTTTGGTGTACGTACAGTTGTGTGTACGTATGCATGTACGGGATGCGACGGGTCCGCCCGTACGACCGGAATGCCAAGCTGAGCCGAATCTCAGTAACCTGGTCGCAGAACATCCCACAGACGAGCGAGAAGAAGACTCCCCGCCGCCGGTCCTCGGTAGTGGCCCCCGGCACAGCAACCCGGGTGCTTCGATCGAAGACCGGCCCGCCGATGGAGGGCTTCTCCGCAACCGTCCCCCGCCACACGGGCGTGGGGGCGAGAAGACGATATGTATCGGAGAAAACGCTAGTGGAGAACGAGACCCACTACGCCGAGGCCGTTATCGACAACGGAACCTTCGGCACCCGCACCATCCGCTTCGAGACGGGCCGCCTGGCCAAGCAGGCCGCCGGCTCCGCCGTCGCGTACCTGGACGACGACACCATGGTGCTGTCGGCCACCACGGCTTCCAAGAAGCCCAAGGACCAGCTCGACTTCTTCCCCCTCACGGTGGACGTCGAGGAGCGGCAGTACGCCGCAGGCAAGATCCCCGGCTCCTTCTTCCGTCGTGAGGGCCGGCCCTCCGAGGACGCGATCCTCACCTGCCGCCTGATCGACCGCCCGCTGCGCCCCTCCTTCAAGAAGGGCCTGCGCAACGAGATCCAGATCGTCGAGACGATCATGGCGCTCAACCCCGACCACCTGTACGACGTGGTCGCGATCAACGCCGCCTCCTGCTCCACGCAGCTGGCCGGCCTGCCCTTCTCCGGCCCGGTCGGCGGCACCCGTGTCGCCCTGATCAAGGGCCAGTGGGTCGCCTTCCCGACGCACACCGAGCTCGAGGACGCCGTCTTCGACATGGTCGTCGCCGGTCGCGTCCTGGAGGACGGCGACGTCGCGATCATGATGGTCGAGGCCGAGGCCACCGAGAAGACCATCCAGCTCGTCAAGGACGGCGCCGAGGCCCCGACCGAAGAGGTCGTCGCCGCCGGCCTCGAGGCCGCCAAGCCCTTCATCAAGGTCCTCTGCAAGGCCCAGTCGGACCTCGCCGCCAAGGCTGCCAAGCCCACCGGCGACTTCCCGGTCTTCCTGGACTACCAGGACGACGTCTTCGAGGCTCTCGCCGCCGCCGTCACGTCCGAGCTGGCTCAGGCACTCACCATCGCCGGCAAGCAGGACCGCGAGGCCGAGCTGGACCGCGTCAAGGAGATCGCCGCCGAGAAGCTTCTCCCGGCCTTCGAAGGCCGCGAGAAGGAGATCTCCGCCGCGTACCGGTCGCTGACCAAGAAGCTGGTCCGCGAGCGCGTCATCAAGGACAAGGTCCGCATCGACGGCCGTGGCGTCACGGACATCCGTACGCTCGCAGCCGAGGTCGAGGCCATCCCGCGCGTGCACGGCTCGGCGCTGTTCGAGCGTGGCGAGACCCAGATCCTGGGCGTCACCACCCTCAACATGCTCCGCATGGAGCAGCAGCTGGACACCCTCTCCCCGGTGACCCGCAAGCGCTACATGCACAACTACAACTTCCCGCCGTACTCCGTCGGTGAGACCGGCCGCGTGGGCTCGCCCAAGCGCCGCGAGATCGGCCACGGCGCGCTCGCCGAGCGCGCCATCGTGCCGGTGCTGCCGACGCGCGAGGAGTTCCCCTACGCGATCCGCCAGGTCTCCGAGGCGCTGGGCTCCAACGGCTCGACGTCCATGGGCTCGGTCTGCGCCTCCACCATGTCGCTGCTGAACGCCGGTGTGCCGCTCAAGGCCGCTGTCGCCGGTATCGCCATGGGCCTGATCTCCCAGGAGATCGACGGCAAGACCCACTACGTCGCCCTCACCGACATCCTCGGTGCGGAGGACGCCTTCGGCGACATGGACTTCAAGGTCGCCGGTACGAAGCAGTTCGTCACCGCGCTCCAGCTCGACACCAAGCTCGACGGCATCCCCGCCTCGGTCCTGGCCGCCGCGCTGAAGCAGGCCCGCGACGCCCGCCTCCACATCCTCGATGTGATGAACGAGGCCATCGACGTCCCGGACGAGATGTCCCCGAACGCCCCGCGGATCATCACCGTCAAGATCCCGGTGGACAAGATCGGTGAGGTCATCGGCCCCAAGGGCAAGATGATCAACCAGATCCAGGAGGACACCGGCGCCGACATCACGATCGAGGACGACGGCACCATCTACATCGGTGCCGCCGACGGACCGGCCGCCGAGGCCGCCCGCGCCACGATCAACTCGATCGCCAACCCGACCATGCCGGAGGTCGGCGAGCGCTACCTGGGTACGGTCGTCAAGACCACCACCTTCGGTGCGTTCGTGTCCCTCATGCCGGGCAAGGACGGCCTGCTGCACATCTCGCAGATCCGCAAGCTCGCCGGTGGCAAGCGCGTGGAGAACGTCGAGGACGTGGTCGGCGTCGGAGCCAAGGTCCAGGTCGAGATCGCCGAGATCGACTCCCGGGGCAAGCTCTCCCTGATCCCCGTCATCGAGGGTGAAGAGGACGAGAAGAAGGACGACGCCGCCAAGTGACGTCCCGTAGTTCCGTGACGACGGCCCGCGCCTCCTCGAAGGCGCGGGCCGTCGCCCGTACCCAAACGCTTCTCAAGGGCACCAACGGCATCGGTACGGTCCGCCGCACCGTCCTCCCCGGCGGTCTCCGGGTCGTCACCGAGACGCTGCCCTCCGTCCGCTCCGCCACCTTCGGGATCTGGGCCAACGTCGGATCACGCGACGAGACCCCCACCCTGAACGGTGCGACGCACTACCTCGAACACCTCCTCTTCAAGGGCACCGCCAAGCGCAGTGCCCTCGACATCTCAGCCGCCATCGACGCGGTCGGCGGCGAGATGAACGCCTTCACGGCGAAGGAGTACACCTGCTACTACGCGCGGGTCCTCGACACCGACCTGCCGCTGGCCATCGATGTCGTCTGCGACATGCTGACCGGCTCGCTGATCACCGCCGAGGACGTCGACGCCGAGCGCGGCGTCATCCTCGAAGAGATCGCGATGACCGAGGACGACCCGGGCGACTGCGTGCACGACCTGTTCGCGCACACGTTGCTCGGCGACACCCCCCTCGGCCGCCCGGTCCTCGGCACCGTCGACACCATCAACGCGCTCGACCGCGGCCGGATCGCCCGCTTCTACAAGAAGCACTACGACCCCACGCACCTGGTCGTCGCCGCCGCCGGCAACATCGACCACGCCACGGTCGTACGCCAGGTCCGCAAGGCCTTCGAGCGTGCCGGCGCCCTGTCCCGCACCGAAGCCGTCCCGGTTGCCCCGCGCCACGGCTCCCGCACGCTGCGCACCGCGGGCCGCGTCGAGCTGCTGAACCGCAGGACCGAGCAGGCCCATGTCGTTCTCGGTGTGCCCGGCCTGGCCCGCACCGACGACCGTCGCTGGGCGCTCGGCGTACTCAACACCGCTCTCGGCGGCGGCATGAGCTCACGCCTGTTCCAGGAGGTACGGGAGAAGCGCGGCCTTGCGTACAGCGTCTACTCGTACACCTCGGGCTTCGCCGACTGCGGACTCTTCGGCGTGTACGCGGGCTGTCGGCCCAGCCAGGTCCACGACGTCCTCAAGATCTGCCGGGACGAACTCGACCGGGTAGCGTCCGAAGGGCTGAGCGACGAGGAGATCGGCCGTGCCATCGGGCAACTCTCCGGCTCGACGGTCCTCGGCCTGGAGGACACCGGCGCGCTGATGAACCGTATCGGCAAGAGCGAACTGTGCTGGGGCGACCAGATGTCGGTCGACGACATGCTGGCCCGGATAGCGCAGGTCACCCCCGATGACGTCCGCGCGGTGGCGGGCGAGGTCCTCGGACACCGCCCCTCGCTCTCCGTCATCGGCCCGCTCAAGGACAAGCAGGCCGACCGCCTCGACGAAGCGGTCTCCTAACTCCCCCGTAAGGAAGCAGAGCAATGAGCAAGCTGCGCGTGGCCGTTCTCGGCGCCAAGGGCCGTATCGGATCCGAGGCGGTGCGAGCCGTCGAGGCCGCCGACGACATGGAGCTGGTGGCCGCCCTGGGGCGTGGCGACAAGCTGGAGACCCTCGCGGAATCCGGCACCCAGGTCGTCGTCGAGCTCACCACCCCCGCGTCGGTGATGGCCAACCTCGACTTCTGCATCCGGCACGGCATCCACGCCGTTGTCGGTACGACGGGCTGGTCCGACGAACGGCTCGCGCAGCTGAACACCTGGCTCTCCGGCTCCCCGGAGACCGGTGTGCTCATCGCGCCGAACTTCTCCATCGGCGCCGTCCTCACCATGAAGTTCGCGGAGCAGGCGGCCCGCTACTTCGAGTCCGTCGAGGTCGTCGAACTGCACCACCCCAACAAGGCCGACGCCCCCTCGGGCACCGCCACCCGCACTGCCCAGCTGATCGCAGAGGCCCGGAGGAAGGCCGGCTGCGCCCCGCAGCCGGACGCCACCACCACAGCCCTGGACGGCGCCCGCGGTGCCGACGTGGACGGAGTCCCTGTCCACGCGATCCGGCTCCGGGGTCTCCTGGCCCACCAGGAAGTGCTGCTCGGCGGCGAGGGCGAGACGCTCACCATCCGGCACGACTCCCTGCACCACAGCAGCTTCATGCCGGGCATCCTGCTCGGCACACGCCGCGTGGTGACCTCTCCCGGCCTCACGTTCGGCCTGGAACACTTCCTCGACCTGAACTGACTGAGCCCTGCCATGCGCGCAAAGATCACTTACTTCGTCACCGCTGCCGTCCTGGTCTTCTACTTCGCCCTGGTCGGCAGCCGTGGCGTCCTGCTCATCCAGCACGGCACGCTGCTGACGGTCACCTTCGGGGTCGCGGTGCTGATCCTGCCGTTGATCGGTATCTGGTTCCTCTGGAAGAACACCCAGTTCGTGGCGCGGGCCAACGCGCTGGCCGCGGAACTGGACGCGGAGGGCGGCCTGCCGGTCGACGAGCTGGTCCGCACCCCGTCCGGCCGCATCGACCGCGCCTCGGCCGACGCCGTGTTCGCACGCCGCCGTGAGGAGACCGAGGACTCGCCGGACGACTGGCGCTGCTGGTTCCGCCTGGCCGTCGCCTATCAGGACGCCAGGGACACCCCACGCGCCCGAAAGGCCATGCAGCGCGCCATCGCCCTGCATACGAAGCTCACCCGGCCCAGCACGCCCTGACGCGGGCCGACGGGCTGTCCGACCGAATCATCGAGCCCGTCCGGCCGGATCGAGCCCGTCCGGCCGGATCGAGCCCGTCCGGCCGGATCGAGCCCGTCCGGCCGGATCGAGCCCGTCCGGCCGGATCGAGCTGGTCCGGCACCTGACGACAGAACGGCCACCGGAAGGTCCCGGTGGCCGAACGTCTCAGCCCCGCCGATACTCGTCCCCCCACGCCTCGACCGTGTCGGCCGCACGGTCGAACGCCTCGCTCCGCGTCAGGAAGTCCGCATTGCTGTCGGTGAGCAGGGGCGGCATCGCCTCGCCCCCCTGGCGTACGACGATCAACGCCTGCCCCTGCACCGTGCGCGGAAACCCGAGCCACTTCACCGGCTGCTGCACCGTATGGACGCCCGCGACGCGGTTCCACGGCACGGTCGTCGTCGTGAAGAAGCCGACCCGGCGCACGCCGTGACGGCTCACCCAGGCGCCGACCCGCAGCAGCCGCAGGGCGCAGCCGATGACCACGACGGCGAGTGCCAGACATGCTGCGGCTCCCGGTACCGCCCCGGCGAACAGGGTGATCATCCCCGCGAGCAGGATGAACGACGCGAGCAGCAGCAGGGAGGCCGCAGCCGCGACCCGCCAGGGTCCTGGGCGGTACGGACGCCGCCAGCTGTCGTGGTCGTCGAACGGCAGCGCGATGTCCTCAGCGCTCGCGTCAAACGCGCGGTCGGCCGTCAGGAAGGGCAGGGGCACGACTGATCCTCACTCACAAGCACGCTCGATTGCTGTGCCCGGTGAGGCTACCGAGGAGGCCGCCGACCAGACCACCCCAGGGGGCCCGTAGGAGTCAGCGCCCGTGGCCAGCCTCGGTCTGCTGGGTGTGCGACGGCCCCTGGGCGGGGCTCAGGGCGGGCAGGCCGAGGATCAGCGACCCGACGAGACCTGCGACGACCGTCAGCCCGACAAGAGAACGGCCGGCCAGCTGGGAGACGGTGGTGCGCTCCCGCGGGGGCGGGGTGACGTTACTGCGGAATCGGTCGGCCTCGGCTACGAACGAGAACGGGACGGATTCACGCCGGCGGAACATGAGGAAGCTCTCCTTGAACTCTGTTACGGATGCTGCTACCGAGTCAGACGTACGGCAGACCTGTTCGGTGCCCCGAATCGCCGAATTCGTCGAAGAAATCCCTGCACGACCCTTCCGGCCCTCGTTGTCAGTGGCGGCCCGTAGAGTGGGCGCCGCCCGAGCGACGCAATTGGAAGGACCCCGCCGGTGACCGAGACCCCCGAGCCCGCAAAGCCCAGTTTCCGCAGTGATGTCACCGTTGACCTGGTGAAACACTCCGCAGGCGACTCCGACGTCCTGTTCGCGGCCCGTGTCTCCACGGCCGGTGAGCAGTCGCTGGAGGAGGTCACCAAGGACCCTGAGCGCTCCAAGGGGCTCATCAACTTCCTGATGCGTGACCGGCACGGCAGCCCGTTCGAGCACAACTCGATGACCTTCTTCATCAGCGCCCCGATCTTCGTGTTCCGCGAGTTCATGCGCCACCGCGTCGGCTGGTCGTACAACGAGGAATCGGGCCGCTACAGGGAGCTGGAACCGGTCTTCTACGTTCCGGGGGAGTCCCGCAAGCTCGTCCAGCAGGGCCGCCCCGGCAAGTACGAATTCGTCGAGGGCACCCAGGCCCAGCAGGAGCTCACCGGCCGCATCATGGAGGACTCCTACCGCCAGGCGTACGAGGCGTATCAGGAGATGCTCGCCGCAGGAGTGGCCCGTGAGGTCGCCCGCGCGGTGCTCCCCGTCGGCCTGTTCTCCTCGATGTACGCCACATGCAATGCCCGCTCGCTGATGCACTTCCTCGGCCTGCGCACTCAGCACGAGCTGGCGAAGGTGCCGTCCTTCCCGCAGCGGGAAATCGAAATGGTCGGCCAGCAGATGGAGGAGCACTGGGCTCGGCTCATGCCGCTCACCCATGCAGCCTTCAACAAGAACGGACGCGTAGCCCCGTAAGCGGTGTCCGTATTGCGGCGTTTCGTGAAGTTCATCTAGGCTGATCAAACGGACCCGGCACTGCTTGAACCCCCGAGCAGGCAGTGCCGGGCTCCTACTGGGTGTCCCCCCGAGGGGGCATTGGGCGCTGAGCAACGAGTAGCGTGTTACCCATGGCTCCGATCTCCACTCCGCAGACCCCCTTCGGGCGGGTCCTCACCGCTATGGTCACGCCCTTCACGGCGGACGGCGCACTCGACCTCGACGGCGCCCAGCGGCTCGCTGCCCACCTGGTGGACGCAGGCAATGACGGCCTGATCGTCAACGGCACCACCGGCGAGTCCCCGACCACCAGCGACGCGGAGAAAGACCAGCTGGTGAGGGCCGTACTGGAAGCGGTGGGAGACAGGGCCCACGTCGTCGCCGGCATCGGCACCAACGACACCCGCCACAGCACCGAGCTCGCCCGCACGGCCGAACGCTCCGGTGCTCACGGCCTCCTCGCGGTGACGCCGTACTACAACAAGCCGCCGCAGGAAGGCATCTTCCGCCACTTCACGGCAATCGCCGATGCCACCGGTCTGCCGGTGATGCTCTACGACATTCCGGGTCGCAGCGGTGTACCGATCGACACAGAGACGCTGGTGCGGCTCGCCGAGCACCCGCGCATCGTCGCCAACAAGGACGCCAAGGGCGACCTCGGCCGCGCCAGCTGGGCCATCGCCCGGTCCAGCCTCGCCTGGTACTCCGGCGACGACATGCTGAACCTGCCGCTCCTCTCGGTCGGGGCCATCGGATTCGTCTCCGTCGTCGGCCATGTCGTCACCCCCGACCTCCGCGCCCTCATCGAGGCGTACCTCGGCGGCGACGTCCAGAAGGCCACGGAGATCCACCAGAAGCTCCTGCCGGTCTTCACCGGCATGTTCCGCACCCAGGGCGTCATCACCACCAAGGCCGCGCTGGCGCTCCAGGGCCTCCCCGCAGGCCCCCTGCGCCTTCCCCTGGTGGAACTCACCGCACAGGAAACGGCGCAGCTCAAGATCGATCTCGCCGCCGGTGGGGTAGAGCTGTAACCACAGACTTCACAACTGAATAAGCGAAGAACACTCGCAAGAGCGACAACACAGACAACAGCAAGTGCACGAATGACATGCGCGCCACGTGCCCAAGCGGTACGTGGCGCGCGTGGTAAGGAGAGTCTTTTGAGTCATCCGCATCCCGAACTCGGCACCCCGCCGAAGCTCCCGAAGGGCGGCCTCCGGGTCACCCCGCTCGGCGGCCTCGGTGAAATCGGCCGCAACATGACAGTCTTCGAGTACGGCGGCCGCCTGCTCATCGTCGACTGCGGAGTTCTCTTCCCGGAGGAAGAGCAGCCCGGAATCGACCTGATCCTTCCGGACTTCACCACGATCCGGGACCGTCTCGACGACATCGAAGGCATCGTCCTCACGCACGGCCACGAGGACCACATCGGTGGTGTCCCGTACCTGCTGCGACTGAAGCCGGACATCCCCCTCATCGGCTCCAAGCTGACCCTCGCGCTGATCGAGGCGAAGCTCCAGGAGCACCGCATCCGCCCGTACACCCTCGAAGTCGCGGAGGGCCAGCGCGAGCGCATCGGCGTCTTCGACTGCGAGTTCATCGCGGTCAACCACTCCATCCCGGACGCGCTCGCGGTCGCCATCCGCACACCTGCGGGCATGGCCGTCGCGACCGGCGACTTCAAGATGGACCAGCTCCCGCTGGACGGCCGGCTCACCGACCTCCACGCGTTCGCCCGGCTGAGCGAGGAAGGCATCGACCTCCTCCTCTCCGACTCGACCAACGCGGAGGTCCCCGGCTTCGTGCCGCCCGAGCGGGACATCTCCAACGTCCTGCGTACGGTTTTCGCCAACGCCCAGAAGCGCATCATCGTGGCGAGCTTCGCCAGCCACGTGCACCGCATCCAGCAGATCCTCGACGCGGCCCACGAATACGGCCGTCGGGTCGCCTTCGTCGGCCGTTCGATGGTCCGCAACATGGGCATCGCCCGTGATCTGGGTTATCTGAAGGTCCCCGCGGGCCTGGTGGTCGACGTCAAGACCCTCGACGACCTGCCGGACGACGAGGTCGTGCTGGTCTGCACGGGTTCCCAGGGTGAGCCGATGGCCGCACTGTCCCGCATGGCCAACCGCGATCACCAGATCCGGATCGTGCAGGGCGACACGGTGATCCTCGCGTCGTCCCTGATCCCGGGCAACGAGAACGCGGTCTACCGCGTGATCAACGGCCTGACCCGCTGGGGCGCCAATGTCGTCCACAAGGGCAACGCCAAGGTCCATGTCTCGGGCCATGCCTCGGCCGGCGAGCTGCTGTACTTCTACAACATCTGCAAGCCGAAGAACCTGATGCCGGTCCACGGCGAATGGCGCCACCTGAGGGCCAATGCCGAACTGGGCGCCCTCACCGGTGTACCCAAGGACCACATCGTCATCGCCGAGGACGGCGTCGTCGTCGACCTCGTCGACGGCAAGGCCAAGATCGTCGGCAAGGTCCAGGCAGGTTACGTATACGTCGACGGCCTCTCGGTCGGCGATGTCACCGAGACCTCCCTCAAGGACCGTCGGATCCTCGGTGAGGAGGGCATCGTCTCCGTCTTCATCGTGGTCGACAGCTCCTCCGGCAAGATCACTGGCGGCCCGGACATCCATGCCCGTGGCTCCGGCATCGACGACTCGGCGTTCAGCGCCGTCGTGCCGAAGATCGAGGAAGCGATCAACAGGTCCGCCCAGGACGGTGTGCTGGAGCCCCACCAGCTCCAGCAGTTGGTCCGCCGCACGCTGGGCAAGTGGGTCTCCGACACCTACCGTCGGCGACCGATGATCCTTCCCGTCGTCGTCGAGGTCTGACCCCGACAGGCGCGAACTCCGGAGCGGGGCCCCCGATTTGCATCGGGGCGCCCCGCTCCAGTACGTTTACGGCTCCGCCTGACCGGGAAGCACCGCGCACACTCATGTGCAGGGGCACCCCGAACGGAGCGGGAATTCCGACTCAGAACTTCTGATAAAGTCGGATCCGCCGAAAGGCAAGGCCACTCCAAAGGCCACCGGAATTCAAATTCGGACCGGAAACGGAACGAAAAAGAGTCTGGTAAGGTTGGAACCGCCGGAAAGGGAAACGCGAAAGCGAAGAACTGGAAAGCGCAGTAAAAATCTCCTGCTTAGCAGGGGGCCCGCTTCGGCCGGGAATCGGACACGAAAGAGTCTGGTAGAGTCGGAAACGCAAGAT
>NZ_FMDF01000098.1 GCF_900091955.1 Streptomyces sp. Ncost-T10-10d | reverse complement strand
GCCGGTGCTCGCGCCGGCCGACCCGCAGCGTGTGCGCCACGTCGGCGATGGCCGGTTCGGACCGGTCGGCCAGGTGCGCGGCGAGTTCGTCCACGGCGGTGGCCAGGGCCTCGGGGGTGCGCGCGGACAGTTGCAGCAGGTGCGCGGACCGCTCCGACGGGGTGCCCGCCGGGCTCGGCGCCTCCTCGAGGATGACGTGCGCGTTGGTGCCGCCGATACCGAACGAGCTGACCCCGGCCCGGCGCGGCGTGCCGTCGGTGTCCCATTTGGCCAGCGTGGCGTTGACGTAGAACGGGCCGGTGCGGAAGTCGATGGCGGGGTTGGGCGATTCGTAGCCGACGCTGGGCGGGATCATCCGGTGGCGCAGGGACAGCGCCGCCTTGATCAGTCCGGCGGCCCCGGCGGCCTGGCTCAGGTGGCCCATGTTGGACTTGAGCGAGCTCAGACCGCACCAGCCCCGGTCGCCGGTCTGCCGGCCGTACGCCTGCGACAGCGCCCGCACCTCGATCGGGTCGCCGAGGCGGGTGGCCGTGCCGTGCGCCTCGACATAGCTCACCGTCCGGGGGTCGACCCCGGCCACGGACAGGGCCGTCGACACCACGGCGGCCTGCCCTTCCACGCTGGGCGCGGTGAAGCCCACCTTCCCGGCGCCGTCATTGTTGACCGCGCTGCCCCGGATCACCGCGTGCACGTGATCGCCGTCGGCCAGGGCGTCGGACAGCCGCTTGAGCAGCACCATGGCGCCTCCGGAGGCCCATACGGTGCCCGTCGCGCCGGCGTCGAACGGGCGGCAGCGGCCGTCGGCGGACTCCACCCCGCCCTCGGTGTGCAGGTAGCCGTGGTTGAGCGGCAGCTCGATGGACGCGCCGCCGGCCAGGGCCAGATCGCATTCGCCGCCGCGCAGCGCCTCGCAGGCGGTGTGCACGGCGACCAGCGAGGTGGAGCAGGCCGTGTGCACGCTGACGCTCGGTCCGCGCAGGTCGAGGTGGTACGAGGTGGTGGTCGTGACGTAGTCGGCCAGGTTGGCGTTGGACAGGGCCATCGAGCCGTCCAGGGCGTCGAGCACGGCGCGGTTGGCGCCGAGGTGCCGCCAGTAGTACCGGGTGGGCCCGACCCCGCCGTAGACGCCGATGTCCCCGTCGAAGCGCGTCGCGTCGTAACCGCCGTGCTGCAGCGCGGTGTTCGCCAGCTCGAGGAAGAGCCGGATCTGCGGATCGGCCAGCTCCGCCTCACGGCGGGTCATGCCGAAGTAGCCGTAGTCGAACGACTCGGGGTGGTCCAGGGTGGACACCACCGGCACGTACGACGGGTCGTCGGCCACCGCGGGGGATACTCCCGCGGCGAGCAGCTCGGTGCGCGGCACGGTGCGGGTCGACACCACACCGTCGACCAGGTTGCGCCACAGGGCGTCGACGTCGGCCGCGCCGGGCAGGCGGCACGCCATTCCCACGATCGCGATCGGTTCGACGTCGTCGTCGCCGCCGGGGATGTCCTGCGGGGTCGTCATTTTTGCCTCTCCGAGTCCGGAAGCCGGGCGGTGCTGTTCAGTTCGGCCCACGCCGCCGTGCGGCGCGGGCCGGGGCGCGGCGGCGGCGTGCCCGGCCTCGGTCGGTGCCGCGGTCCGCACCGGCTGCCGGTGCGGCACCGTCGAGATGGGCGGCGAGCGCGCGGACGTTCGGGTGGTGGAACAGGTCCACGACCCTCAGGTGCCGGCCGAGCACGTCCTCGAGTCGCTGCCGCACGGTGACGAGCAGCAGTGACGTTCCACCGACATCGAAGAAGTTGTCGGTGGTCTTGATGTCGTCGCGCTCCAGGACCTGCCGCCAGACGGCCAGGACGGCCGCCTCGGTGCCGCCGCCGGGGACGGGGAGCGCCGGGAGGGCCGACGGCACGACCGGCGCGGGGCCGGCGGTCGTGCCCTCGAACAGATCGGCGTACGGATCGAGGCCGATCTCCCCGGCCGGGCGGTCCGGCGCGTCGAGGAAACCGTCCAGCAGGTGTACGTAGGCGGCGAGGAGCCGCTCCGCGCGGGCGGTCGTGAAGCGATCGGTGTTGTGGACGAGTTCGATCCGGTAGCGTCCGTCGGCCTCGGCGGCGTACACGGTCAGGTCGAACGGGGCCCCGGGTACGGGTACGGGTTCCGCCGTGACGTCCAGTCCGGGCAGTTCGAGCTGCGGCTGCGGGAAGTTGTAGGCGTTGAACAGCACCTGGACCAGCGGCTGGCGGGACGCGTCGCGGGGCAGCCGCAGCGCCTCCACCAGGCGCTCGACGGGTGCCTCGGGGTGGGCCAGGGCGTCGAGCAGCTCGTCCCGGGTGTCCCGCACCTGCGCCCGGAAGCTCCGGCCGGCGGCCGGGCGCAGCCGCAGCGGCACCACCTCGATGAAGAAGCCCACGAGATCCAGGAACGCGGGGTGCCGGCGGTCCACCGCGGGCGTGCCGATGACCAGGTCGTCGCGTCCGGCGAGCCGTCCGGCGAGCTGGCCGAGCACGGCCAGCAGCACCGCCGACGGCGTCGCCCCGCAGTCACGGGCCAGCGCGTGCACCGCCGCGGTGGTCCCCGCCCCGAGGAGCGTCTCCACGCGCCCGCCCCGGAAGGTCTGCTCGGCCGGGCGGGGGTGGTCGCCGGGCAGTTCCAGCACGGGCGGCACGCCGTCGAGGTGCTCCAGCCACCAGCGCAGATCGGTGTCGGCGCGGCGGTCCGCCCGGTCCGCCCGCCAGGCCACGTAGTCGGCGAACGAGGCCGCCGCGGGTGGCAGCGGTGCCGCCCGGCGCGCGTACGCCGTGCCCAGGTCGTGCAGGAACAGTCCCTGCGACCAGCCGTCGAAGACGGCGTGGTGGGCGGTGACCGCCAGCACGTGCTCGTCCTCGCCGACCCGGAGCAGGCGGGCCCGCCAGAGCCGGTCGGCGGCCAGGTCGAAGCGGGCCCCGGCGGCCTGCGTGAGCTGCGCGGCCAGGGTGCCGGCTCGTTCCGCCGGAGGAAGCGTCGTCAGATCGGTGACCGGCAGGGGGATGTCGCCGGGTGGGTCGATCACCACGGCCGGCGCGCCGTCGACGGTCGGTATCCGCCAGCGCAGCACCTCGTGCCGCCGGGCGACCTCGGCCAGGGCGGACCGGAGCGCCGCCGTGTCCAGCGGGCCGTGCAGCCGCTGCGCCAGCGCGATGTTGTAGGCGCCGCTCTCCGCCGTGAGCTGGTCGAGGAACCACAGCCGCCGTTGCGCCGGCGACAGCGTCGGCGGGTTGCCGCTCGTCAGCTCCGGGCCGGCCGGCGCGGCAGTGGCCAGGGCGGCGACGAGGCCGTCGACCGTACGGCCGCGCAGGACGTCCTCGATCCGTACGTCCCGGTCCAGGTCGGCCCGCAGCCGGGCGACCAGCCGCATCGCGCCGAGGGAGTGGCCGCCGGCGTCGAAGAAGGTGTCGTCGCCGGAGCGCACCGGCACGCCCAGCACGTCGGCCCAGGCCCGGGCGACCACGGCCGCCTCCTCGCTGTCCGGCTGCCAGCCGGCGCCGGGTTCCGCGATGGCCGGTGACGCCAGCTCGTGCAGCGCCGCCCGGTCGGTCTTGCCGGACGCGTTGCGCGGCAGCGCGTCGAGCCGGACGAAACGCGCGGGCACCATGGCCGCCGGCAGCAGCCGGGCGCAGTGCTCGCGCAGGGCCGCGTCCGACGGTGCCCGCGCGGGCGTCAGGAACGCCGTCAGCAGGGGTCCCGCCGCGGTCGGGACCAGGTCGACGACCGCCTGACGGACCTCGGGGTGGCCGGCCAGAGCGGCTTCCACTTCCCCCGGCTCGACGCGGTGACCGCGAACCTTGAGCTGCCGGTCGGCGCGGCCGAGGTAGCGCAGGGCTCCGTCCGGTTCCCAGGCCGCCAGGTCGCCGGTGCGGTAGAGCCGCCCTCCCGACCCGGAGAAGGGGTCGGCGACGAACCACTGCGCGGTCAGGCCCGGACGTCCGAGGTATCCGCGGGCCGGCCCCGTGCCCCCGACCAACAGCTCGCCCGCCGTGCCGACGGGCACCGGGCGCAGCGCCGCGTCCACCACGTACACGCGCAGGTTCGGCAGCGGGCGGCCCATCGGCACCGGCCGGGTCCAGTCGCCGGTGGCGTCGTGGGCGGTGGCCTCGACCGTGGTCTCCGTCGGGCCGTAGGCGTTGACGAAGCGCAGCCTCGGCGCCTCGGCGGTGCCCGCCCAGCGCCGCACCTGATCGGGCGCCACCGGTTCGGCGGTGGCCACGAGCACCCGCAGCGCGGCGAAATCGGCCGGGTCCAGCAGCGGCAGCATCGACACCGGCGGGGTGGCCCAGGTGACGTGGTGGGCGGCGGCGAAGCGGCCGAGCCGCTCCGGTGAACGGCGGTCGGCCTCCGGCACCAGGCCGACGGTGCCGCCGGCGGCCAGCGTGGTGAAGACCTCCAGGACGCTCACGTCGAAGCCGAACGACGCGGTGGCCAGGGCGATCGTGTCCGTACCGATCCCGAATCGGTGTGCGGAGGCCGTCAGGAACGCCGTCACGCTGCGATGGGTGACGACCACGCCCTTCGGGGCGCCGGTCGAGCCGGAGGTGTACATCACGTACGCCGGGTTGTCCGGGGACAGGGCCTCCAGGACCGGGTGGTCCGGGGACGGGCGGTCCGGGGAGGCCGGGCCGTCGGCCGGTGCGGTCACGAACAGCCGGTCCGGCGCCGCGTCGGCGAGCAGTGCGCGGCCCTCCGCGTCGACGACCGCGAGCTCCGCACCGGCGTCGTCGAGAACGGCCAGCAGCCGGTCGCGGGGGTGCGTCGGGTCCAGCGGCACATAGGCACCGCCCGCGAGCATGACGCCCAGCATCGCCGCGATCGTGTGCGGCCGGCGCCGGCCGCACACACCGACCGTGACCTCGGGTCCGACACCGAGGTCACGCAGCGTCCGGGCGAGTCCGCCGGCCGAGGCGACCAGTTCGGCGTAGGTCATCGCACGGCGGCCCTGCCGCACGGCGATGGCACCGGGGCGTCGCCGCGCCGCCGCCAGGACGGCCTGTGGCACGGTCGGCGCGGTCGCCGCGAGCAACTCTCCCCTGCCCCAGCGCTCGGGCACGGCCTCAGTCATCGGCACTCCCCGCGGCGTGCGGCGGCACGAGCGGATCGCGGACCTGCACGCGCAGCTCGGAGTAATAGGTGCGGCCGGCGGCATCCGGCACCCAGGTGTCCTCGGGGGAGCGGCAGCACCTCCGTGACCACCACCTCGACGTCGGGCCCTGCGTCCAGACAGGCACGGCGCACCATGGACGCGAGCGAGTACACCAGCGGCGGGCTGGTCAGGTCCGCGTATGTGGGCTTGAGTTCGGTGCCGAGGCGGATGAACACCCGGTCCGGCAGACCGAGTTCCGACGCCCAGCGCCGGGCCGCGAGATACCGCTCGGCATAGCCCTTGGCCGTGGCCAGGCCGGTCGCCCCGACCGTGCAGCGCCAGGTCTCGCGCTCCACGACGAGCCGGTCGATCGCCACCCGGGGGGTGTGCGGACCGGCCGCGACCAGCTTGAACGCGTCCGCCGTGTGCATGGACAGGAAGTCGGCGAACAGCTCCAGCAGCGGCCACTCCTGCCCGTCGGCGTGCTGCGCCACCAGGTCGCCGTCCCGCTCGGTCACCGTCAGCGCGGTGACCGGGAGCAGCCGGGAGTGCTCGGCGCCGGGCGCCGGTACGAAGCCGAGCTGCCAGTTGTCCGGCGACCACAGCAGATCGGCGACCCGGGCGGTCATCCGGGGGAAGTCCTCCGGCAGCAGCAGCTGCACCCGGTCCTTCCCGAGATCCCGGTCGATCGCGGACCGCAGGGCGCCCGGTCGGGGGTGGGCCCGGCTGAACACGCCGGTGCACAGCGTCAGATACGCCGCGTGCAGCTCACCGAGCACCACCGTGTAGTCGCCGGTGGCCAGCTTCTCCGGACTGGGCGCGGCGATCTGCAGGTCCGGGCTGTGGATACGGGCGGTGGACCAGCCGGGACCCGGCGCGTCGAACAGCTCGGCGGCCCGGGTGGACAGCTCCGCGGAGCGCAGCCGCACCCGGCGGGTGCCCGGTGCCGGTTCCGTCCCGCCCGTCAGCTCGGCCCACCGGTCGGCGAAGGCGGCCACGACGTCGTCGACCGGCCGTCGGGCGGCGCCGAAGAACAAGCCGTGGGCGAGATAGCGCAGATCGCCCAGCGGCACCTCCCGGGTGCCGAGGTCGGCGCACAGGTCGGCGTAGACCTCCCGCAGCGCCTGCCGGTACGCCGACGCCAGGGTGTGGCTGAGCCAGCGCGCGGCCGTGAGCAGCACGTCGAGTGCGGGCGCCAGCTCCTCGAGCAGCGGCCGGCCGAACGACAGCTCCAGGTCGCGCACGGAGTCCTCGTGGCACAGCGTGCGTCCGGCGTACGTCTGCCCCGCCCTGCGACGGCTGTCGAGCCCGGTCAGCTCGTTGAACACCTCGTCCAGCCGGACCGTCGCGGCGTGCAGGGCGGCCGGGTCGCCGGCCGCGGCGGCCACCGCGGAGCGGGCGGCGTCCAGTCGGCCGAACTCCTCGCGGGCGGCCTCGCGGGCGGCCGGATCGCCGATCGCGTCGACGGCCGCGTGCAGGGTCGGTTCGGCGGTCAGGTTCAGCGGCAGGTCGATGCCCCAGCGCAGCACGCCGCGCTCGGTGAGGCGCTCCAGCATCATGAACCCGTCCGCGCTGCGGCGGACGGGGTTGCCGCTGTCCGCGACGAGCTCGGCCACCAGCCCGGCGGCCGGGCGCGGCCCGGTCAGCAGGCCGAGCAGAGCCGCCTCGGCGGGGGTGAGTTCCACGGGCGGGGCCACGGGGCGATGCAACATCCCTCCCCGTACGGAGAGTTGGGGCTGCAGTGCCACGGGCAGGTGCGGCCGGAAGCGCGGATCGGAGGCCAGCCGGTCCGCGAACGCCGCCAGGGCCCACCACTCGAAGTACACCTGACGCCCGGTCACCAGGCCGGGTCCCGGACGGGCGGTCACCACGGCGTCGTCGTCGGTCAGCCGGACCCAGCACACCGGGCCGAAGAATCCGATGGTGTCGTTCTTGGCGCAGTAGCGCTGCCAGTAGCGGGCCACCACCGCCTGCCGGCGGCGGGTCTTGCGATCCGGCGGGGCGTCGGGGCCGGCCGCGCGCAGCCCGTCCAGGGACGCCAGCACGCCGGGGTTCTGCCAGGTGATCGCCTCGCGGAAGAGCGGGTCGCCGGCTATCTCGTACAACCGGGCGCCGATGACCGCGGCGGCCTCCCCGAAGGCTGCGCGATAGCCGGCCTCGTCGATGTCTCCGGCGAGACGGGCCTCGGCGGCCGAGGCGGCGGCGGCCGAGGCGAACACGCGCAGGCCCTCCGCCGGGAACCCGGTGGAGCGCAGGACGGCGTCGCGCCACACCTGCCAGCGGGTCCCGGGCAGGTCGGTCAGCCCGACCGGCTCCTGGCCGGTGCCGTACACGGCCGGCGCGGACATCGGCGACACCCTCAACCCAAGCTCCCCCCGGAAAAACGCCCACAGGTGTCCGGTGGTTCGCCGCCGACACCGCACCGCCGCCAGGAACACCGGCCGGACAGGGCTTAGTTGATCTCGCACTGAGTGGGCATGCTAACCACGCCGTCGGTGCTTGGGAAGTGTTCGAATACCTTGCCGCGGAGCCCTCCGGCGCGGCCGGTGAGGCGTTACTATCCAGCGGTGCCGATACCGAAGATCACTTTCGCGACCGCGAGACCGCACGGACGGGCCCCGGTGCGATGACGGCGGTGCCCACGGTCATGGTGATCGGCAGCGGTTCTCTGGCCGCCTCCGTCTGCGCCGCCCTGGCGACAGCGGCCGGCCCGCCGCTGCAGGTGGTCGTGGCAGCCCGCGGGGAGAGCGTCGGCCAACTGTGCGAACTGGCCGGTACGCGCGGGGCGCTGGCCGGTCGCGCCGTGCGCTTCCGGCCGCGGACGACCGGGCCGGACATGCGGGCCGCGCTGCCCGAGGTGATCCGTCAGGAGGCGCCGGACGGTGTGCTGCTGTGCGCTTCCCACCAGTCGCCGTGGGAGCGCCGCGGGGCGCCCTCGGCCTGGACCGCCCTCCTCGGGCGCGGTGGCTTCGGCCTGACCCTCCCGCTGCAGGCGGATCTCGCCGTGGTGGCCGGCCGGGCGGCGGCCGAGTGCGGCTCCTGGTTCGTCAACGCCTGTTTTCCGGACGCGGTCAACCCGGTGCTGGCCGCGCTGCGGGTGCCGGTGCTGTGCGGCATCGGCAACGTCGCGCTGCTGGCCGCGAGTCTGCAGGCCCGGCTCGGCCTGCCCGACCAGCGCCGGCTGCGGGTGGTCGGCCACCATGTGCACCTGAACCCGCCGGGCCCGGCGGGCGAGGCCCTCGGCTGGCTGGACGACGAGCCGCTGGACGGGGTCACCGCGGCACTGGCCGGTCAGCGTGCCTGCGACCGGTCGGCCCTCAACCACGTGACCGGACAGGCGGGGGCGATGCTGATCGACGCGCTGGCGAGCGGCTCGGAGCTGGACACCAGCCTGCCGGGCGTGGCCGGGCTGCCCGGCGGCTACCCGGTGAGGATCAGCGGCGGCCGCCTTGCCCTGCGTCTGCCGGCCGGACTGGGCCGGGCCGAGGCGGTGGCCGCCAACCAGCGGTGGTCGCAGGCCGACGGGATCGTCGTCGAGGGCGGGCGGGTCAGGTTCGCCCCGGCCGCGGCAGCGGCGCTGGCGGACGCCGAACCGGGCTGGGAGCCGGAGGAGTTCCCGGCCGAGCTGACCCCGGACGTCTGCCGCCGGCTGCTCGCGCTGCGCGAACGCCTGCGCCGCACACCGGCGGGGCCGTCCGCCGTACCGGAAGGGAACGGGGGAGCCAGGTGACCGCAACGACTCCGCACGACCGGCCGTTCCCTCCGGAACCGGACGGGGCACCGCCCGTGCCCTTCGCCGACCGGCACCGGCGGCAGACCGGGTACCGGCCGCTCGCCGGCCATGGGACGATCCCGGCCGCATTCGCGGCACAGGCCGCCCGGCGGCCCGACGCCGTGGCGGTGCTCGGTGAGGGCGAGCCGTGGACGTACCGCATGCTGGCGGACGCGGCGAACCGGACGGCGGCCGCACTCCGGGCCGCCGGCATCCAGCACGGTGATCGTGTCGGCATCCTGCTGGAGCACTCGCCGGAGACCGTGGCCGCGATTCTGGGCGTCCTGTTCGCCGGCGGCTGCTACGTACCGCTGGACCCGGCCCATCCCGTACCGCGCCTGGCACAGCTCGTCGCGCTCGCCGGCATCGACATCGTGATCGCCGACGGGGCCGGCCCGGTGGACCGGCTGCGGGCCGAACCGCTGCGCGTGGTGCCGCCACCGGGGCCGGCCGGTCCCGGCGGGCCGGACAACCGCCCCGACGAGCAGCCCGCCCGCCCCGACGACCTGGCCTATCTGCTCTGCACCTCCGGTTCCACGGGCCGGCCGAAGGGCGTGCCGCAGACGCACCGCAACGTGCTGCACGGAGTCGCCAACCACATCGAGAACTTCCGCATCACGGCCGCGGACCGGCTGAGCGTGGTGTCCTCCTTCAGTTTCGACATGGCGGTGACCGACACCTTCGCGGCACTGCTCGCCGGGGCGGCCACCGTCGTCGTGGACGTGCGGCGGCACGGCCCCGCCCACCTCGCACAGGCCCTGGCCGACCGGGGGGCGACGGTCCTCCACTCCACACCGACGGTGTACCGCTACCTGGTCGACGTGCTCGGGGAGCGGCGCCTGGACACGGTCCGCGCGGTGGTGCTCGGCGGCGAGACCGTGACCCGGCACGACGCGTTGCGCTGCCGCGCGCACTTCGCGCCGGACTGCGTGTTCGTCAACGGGTACGGGGCCACCGAGGCCAGCTTCGCCGTTCAGGACCACCTGCCGCCGGACGCCGCGCTGGAGCACGACGTCCTGCCCATCGGCTACCCGCTGGCCGGGTACGCCGTCTCGCTCCTCGGCCCCGGGGGCGACCCGTCGGCCGACGAGGGGGAGATCGTCATCCACAGCCCGTACGTCGCACCGGGCTACTGGCAGGCGCCCGAGCTGACCGCCGACCGGTTCGGCCGCGACGGCGGCACCGGACGCGGCATGTCGAGCTACCGCACCGGCGATCTGGGGCGCCGGCTGCCGGACGGCAGGCTGGCGTATCTGGGCAGGCTGGACCGCCAGGTGAAGATCCGCGGCATCCGCGTCGAACTCGGCGAGGTCGAGTACCACCTCGCCGCACTCCCCGGAGTGCTGCGGGCGGTGGCGGTCGCCCGGACCGACGACACCGGCCGCACGGAACTGCTGGGTCATGTGCAGCCCGTCGCGGGCACCCGGCTCGATCCCGAGGAGCTGCGCCGCCGGCTGTCGGCCCAGGTGCCGGAGCATCTGGTGCCGCGCCTGCTGACCGTCCTCGACGCTCTGCCGCTGACCAGCACGGGCAAGGTGGACATCGGGGCGCTGCCCGCTCCGCCGGCGCCCCTGCCCGCGGGACAGGGCCCGGGGCCGCGTACCGCCACCGAAGAGGCGATAGCCCGGGCCTGGTGCACGGCCCTCAAGGCACCGGCTGTCGTCACCGACGCCAACTTCTTCGACCTGGGCGGCAATTCGCTCCTGCTGGCCGATGTGCAGCGGTTGCTGCGGGACAGCCTCGGTGTACCGGTGCCGCTGCTGGACATGTACCGGCATCCGACCGTCGCCGCGCTGGCCCGCCATCTCGACGGCGACGCCGCTCCCACCGCTGCGCCCGGCCTGCGCCGGGTCACCGAACGGGCCGCGCGCCGGGCCCGCCGCGAAGGGAAGGGGCGGCGGTGAGCGAGTACGACGACCGCGTCGCCGTCGTCGGCCTCGCCGGCCGGTTCCCCGGCGCGGACAGCGTGCCGGAACTCTGGCGGCTGCTGCGCGACGGCGTCGACGCCGTCCACGACTACACCGAGGCGGAGCTGCGGCAACTCGGCATCGGCCCGGGGCTGCTGGACGATCCGGCGCTGGTGCGGTCCGGCGGGGTGCTGCCCGGTGGGACGCTCGACGGCATCGCCGGGTTCGACGCGGAACTGTTCGGCTTCGACGCCCGTGACGCCGCGCTGCTCGACCCGCAGCACCGGTTGTTCCTCGAGTCGGCCTGGGCGGCGCTGGAGGACGCCGGCTGCGATCCGCGGCGGCACGACGGCGATGTCGGGGTCTTCACCGGCATCTCCACCAACCGGTACTTCCTCTTCCACCTGCTCGGCAACCCCGCGGCCTCGGGTGGCGGCCCCGTCGACTGGGAGGCGCAGCTCGCCACCCGGCCCGGCGCCGACTACCTGCCCGCGCAGGTCGCGTACCGGCTCGGCCTGCGCGGACCGGCGATGGCCGTCCAGACCGCGTGCTCCAGCTCGCTCACGGCCGTCTGCGTCGCCGCGCAGAGCCTCCTCGACTACGGCTGCGACCTCGCGGTCGCCGGCGGTGCGAGCGTCTCGTTGCCGCGCCACCGGCACACGCCCGAGGGGCTGGTCTCACCGGACGGGCGGTGCCGGGCCTTCGACGCGGCGGCCGCCGGTACCGGGTACGGCACCGGTGCCGCCGCGGTGGTCCTCAAGCGCTACGCCGATGTCGACCCGGACCGCGACCGCGTACACGCCGTGCTGCGCGGCTGGGCGGTGAACAACGACGGCGCCCACCGCGCCGGTTTCGCGGCGCCGGGGGCGGACGGGCAGGCCGCAGTGGTCGCCGAGGCACTCGCCCGCGCTGAGGTGAGCCCGCACGAGCTCGGCTATCTGGAGGCGCACGGCAGCGCCACGGTTCTCGGCGACGCCATCGAGCTCGCCGCCCTGCACCAGGTCTGGCGGGCGGCCGGCGCGTCACCCGCCGGGTCCTGCGCGCTCGGCACCGTCAAGGCCAACATCGGCAACCTGGACGCGGCGGCGGGCATCGCCGGACTGGTGGCCGCCGTACGCGCCGTCGGCGAGGGCAGCGTCCCCGCCCATGTGCAGTTCCGCGAGCCCCACCCGGAACTCGGTTTCGGGGCCGGGCCGTTCACCGTGCCGCGGACGCTGCGGCCCTGGCCGCACGGCGGCAGCCGGCTGGCCGGGGTGAGCTCGTTCGGGCTGGGCGGCAGTAACGCACACGTGGTGGTGGAACAGGCCGCCCGGTCCGCTCCGGCACCGGCGGCCGGCTGGCAGCTGCTGCCGCTCTCCGCGCATTCCCCGGCGGCGCTCTCCGAGGCCTGCCGGCGGCTGGCCGGGCATCTGGAGACCGCCGGCCCCGGCCTGCACCTGGCCGATGTCGCCTACACCCTGGCCGCGGGCCGCCGGGTCCTGCCGTACCGGGCGGCGGTCGCCGCCCGCGAGCCCGCCGAG